>NZ_AYWI01000008.1:0-285559 GCF_000502535.1 Mesorhizobium sp. LNJC391B00 | reverse complement strand
TGTGAGGCTGCTTCAGCGCATGGCGGATCAGCGCCGGCTGCTGGTCGGGCGGAAAGGCAAGGTCGACGATCTCGACCTCAGAATCCTCGATCAGCTGTTCCGGTGTGTCGTGGACGGTCGCAATGCTCCAGCGCTTCGCCACCTTCTCGGCGCTGGTCTTGGTGCGCGAGGCGATGGCGACGACTGGGAAACCGGCCTGCGCATAGGCGGCAAGATGGCATTCGGCCATGATCATGCCGGCGCCGNGCGATGGCGACGACTGGGAAACCGGCCTGCGCATAGGCGGCAAGATGGCATTCGGCCATGATCATGCCGGCGCCGATGCAACCGATCCGGTATTCGCTGGTGCGAACCCTCACATCCGGCTCGAAACCCTGGCCTGCCATCCATTCCTCCCTTGGACGACAGGATATAACGCCATGGCCGGCCCATCAGCCAAGGTCCGCTCCATCAATTCCCATCAGAACCATGCCGGGGTGACGGTGCGAACTAGTTTGCGGCAATCAGCACGGTGCTTTCCGGCGACCAGCTGAGCATTACATTCTGGCCCTCGGCCAGCCGGTCACTGCCGGTATTCTGGACGATGACTTTCAACGTCTGGCCGGCACGCTCGACGAAATAGGTGCTGTTGTTGCCGGCGAAAATGCGCTTGGAGATCTGGCCCTTCAGAGCGTTGGCATTGGCCGCATCCGCAACCCCGGCATCGGTCGCGATGCGAATGCGTTCGGGACGCACGGCGCAGCTGGCCTTCGTACCGGCGGCAAGCCGATCACCCACCCCGGCGGCGATCGCCGTGCCGTCAGGCAGCCGGATGCCGTTGCCGGTCGCATCGCCGCGAAAAATGTTTGCGTCGCCAAGGAAGGTGGCGGCGAATTCGCTCTTCGGCCGGTCGTAGATTTCCTCCGGCGGCCCTTCCTGCACGAGCCTGCCGTCCCGCAATATGCCGATGCGGTCGCTCATCGTCAGCGCCTCTTCCTGGTCGTGGGTGACGAAGATGGTGGTGATGCCGATCTCGCGCTGGATGCGCTTCAGCTCGATCTGCATGTCGACGCGCAGCGCCTTGTCGAGCGCGCCGAGCGGCTCGTCGAGCAACAGCACGCGCGGCTTGGTGACGATGGCGCGCGCCAGCGCCACACGCTGGCGTTGGCCGCCGGAGAGCTGGTGCGGCCGGCGCTCGCCGAGCTTGCCGAGCTGAACCAGATCGAGCGCGCGCTGCACTTCGGTGGCGATCGTCGCTTTCGTTTCGCCGCGCACCGACAGGCCGAAGGCGACATTATCGGCGACGCTCATATTGGGAAACAGCGCATAGTTCTGGAACACCATGCCGATGCGCCGCTTTTCGACCGGCACCCGTTCGACGCTCTCGCCGCCAATGGCGATGCGGCCGGAGTCGGGAAAGTCGAAGCCGGCGATTTGCCTGAGCAGCGTGGTCTTGCCGCTGCCCGAGGGGCCAAGCAGCCCATAGAAACCGCCATCGGCGAAATCGATGGAGACGTGGTCCAGCGCCTTGTGCGCGCCAAAACTGCGGGAGACGTTCGATACCTGCACGCCGGCCATTATTTCTCTCCGCCGAATTTGAAGAAGCGCGCCGTGAACAGCATCAGCGCCATCGACACGACAATGATGATGGTCGAGACCGCGTTGATCTCGGGCGTGAACCCCTTGCGGATCGCGGCGTAGATTTCGACCGGCAGCGTCGTCTGCCCCGGCGTCGCCAGGAAGTAGGAGACGACAAACTGGTCGAACGACACGGCAAATGCGAACAAGCCGCCGGCAATGACGCCGGGCATGATCCACGGCAGCGTCACACGCGCGGTCACCTGCCACTGGTTGGCGCCGAGCGAGCGCGCCGCCTCTTCCAGCTCCGGTGCAAAAGTCTGCAGCCGGGCCGAGACGACGACGATGACATAGGGCAGCGCCAGCGCCACATGGCCGAGCAGGATGGCTAACAGGCCGCGGCCAATGCCGACGCCGAAGAAGAAGATCAGCATCGCCGTGCCGGTGATCAGCCACGGAATGGCGATCGGCGGAAACAGCAGCGCCTGCAGCAATTTCTTGCCGCGGAAGTCGTAGCGGAAGAGCGCCAGCGAAGCGGCCGAGCCAAGCACCACTGAGATGAGCGTGGTGATGACCGCGATCTCGAGGCTGTTCCAGGTCGCCGCGATCAGCTGGTCGTTCTGCCAGAGCGAGGCATACCATTCCGTCGTCCATTCGAACGGCAATTGGTAGAAGGGCGAGACGTTGAACGACATCAGCGCCATGATGATGATCGGCAGATAGAGGAAGACGAGCAGCAGTCCGATGTAGAAGCGGCCTAGTCCTTCGATTATGCGGGTCTTCATCATCAAGCAGCCCTCCGCAGCACCGGCGAGGCAACCGCCAGGATCACCAGCACCACCGCCAGCAGGATGAAGGAAAGCGCCGCCCCCAGCGGCCAGTTGAAGACGGCGACGAACTGGTCCTCGATCACCGTGCCATAGAACGTGCCGGTGCGGCCGCCGAGAATGCGCGGCTCCATGAACGAGCCGACGACCGGCACGAAGATCAGTGCCGCACCTGCCACCAGGCCGGGCATAGACAGCGGGATGATCACCCGCTTCAGCACCTGCAGCCGCGAGGCGCCCAGCGAACGTCCGGCCTCGATCAGCGAGTCGTCGATGGCCTGCAAAGTGAGGTAACAGGTCAGCACCATGTAGGGCACGTAGGAGTGCACCAGGCCGATGATGACTGCGGGGTAGGAATACATCAGGTCGATGTTGATATTGAACGGCAGCACGGCGTTGAGCGCCGTGTCGAGGATGCCGCCCTCGCGCAGCACCATCGCCCAGGAGAAGATGCGCACCAGCCCGTTCGACCAGAACGGCAGGATGACCAGCAGGAAGATCGCCTCGCGGCTGCGCCCCTTCAGCACCTTGGCCAACACATAGGCTGCGGGATAACCGATGACGACGCACCACAAAGTCACTTCGAGGCCGAGCCGCAGCGAAGCGAGCAGCAGCGTCAGGTACAGGCTCTGCGAGAAGAAGGCGGCGTAATTGCCAAGGGTCAAGGCCCACGGCTTTCCCGACAGCGGCAGGTCGGTCATGAAGGAGAAGAACACCATGGCCGAGAGCGGCAGGAAGATCGCCACCGTCAGCCAGAGATAGGCCGGCGCCAGCAGCGGCAGGGCCGATCTCAGCCCGCTGCGCGACGCGACCGCACCCTGTACCGCCATGATACCCTCCTCCCCAGGATTGAAGGGCCAGCCGGCGCCAACCGCCGGCTGGTCCGGACGTGAGCGTTACTTCACGTCGACTTTGAGCTGCTGCCACAGCGCCAGATAGGCCTCGCGCTGCGCGTCGGTGATCGGCGCCTGGAACTGGATGCGCTTGGCCACCTCGGGATCGCCCATCACCTTGCGGTTGAAGGAGTCTTCAGGCAGCGCTTCCACCGCCTTGGTGTTGGCCGACACCGGAGCGCCGACCTTGGTGACCCATTCGACATAGAATTTCGGATCGATCATCCAGTTGATGAAGGCCTGCGCACCTTCGACATTCTTCGAGCCCACCGGGATCGAGAACGCGTCGAGCCAGGCGACGGCGCCTTCCTGCGGAACGACCAGCGAGACCGGCAGCTTGAAGTGGGTCTTGGCGCGATCGGCCGAGCCGCTCCAATAGGTGCCGATGTCGATCTGGTTGGAGGCGACCATCTGGTTCCAGTCGTTCTCCGAACTCCAGAACGTCTTGATCTGCGGCATCAGCGAGGTCAGCTTCGCCTTGACCGCTTCCATATCCTTGATGTCGTTGATATTCTGACCGGTGGCGATGGCGCCGAACTGCACCGCTTCGACAGCGTCGTCGCGAATGACGACCCGGCCCTTATGCGCTGGGTCCCACATTTCGGCGATCGAGGTCGGTGGCTTGTCGAAGGACTTTTCGTTGATTGCCAGCGCCGTCAGGCCCCACACCCACGGCACGCCATAGACCTTGCCGTCATGGTCGAGCATCGGCGATTGCGCCTTGTCCTTGCTGATGTCGGCATAGTTCGGCAGCTTCGAGACATCGATCGGCTGGATCAGCTTTTCCGCCATCGCCTGATCGTTGAAGGCGGCGTTGATCATGACCACGTCATAGAGGCCCGGATTGGTGCGGATCTTGGTCAGCATTTCCTGTTCGGAATTGAAGAAGTCGTTGACGACCTTGTTGCTGGTCGCCTTTTCGAAGGCTTCGATCGCCCACGGCTCGTCAGCGCCGTAGCCCTTCCAGTTGAGCACATGCACTTCGGCGGCACTGGCGGCCAGCGTGAGCGCGGAGGTGATGACGGCGGTCGCCGTCAGCAGGGCAGTCAGTCTTGGCATGCGCATGTTCGTTCCTCTCTTGTTTGCCCGCTTGGCGGGTCAGGCTGTCTGATGGGCCTTCTGGTTCTGGCCCGGCTCGCCCGTGGCGGCCTGGCTCAGGAAAGTCTGGATCTCGCTGTCGGTCGGCGCCGATGAGCCGCCATGGCGGGTGACGGAAAGTGCTGCCGCCGCATTGGCATAGCGCGCCGCCTCGAAGGGATGCACGCCGCGCGAGAGTGCACTGACGAAACCGCCGATATGGGTGTCGCCGGCGCCATTGGTGTCGATGGCATCGACCTTGAAGCCGGCAATGGTCTGCGTCTCGCCATTGACCAACCTCACGAAACAGCCCTTGGCGCCGGCGCGGATAACGACGCCTTCGGCCTTTGGGCAGTGGTCGGCGAGCAGCCGGGCGGCGAGTGCCTCGACATCGCCTTGCCCAGCGATCTCGACCGCTTCCGTCATGTTGCAGCTCAGCCATGTCGTACGGGCAAGCACCCGCGAAAGGATGGGACGTGGGATATCCGCGATGACCGGCGTTGGATCGAAAACGAAGGGAATGTTTTCTGGCAGCGCCTCGATCCAGTCGGTCAGCGCGTCGCGGCTGCCGGAATAGCTCAGCGTATAGCCCGACGTGAACACCCAATCATCAGGCGCGACCACCACGGGCCTCATCATCTCGAGGCTGAGAAAGCTCTCCGCACCGGGCCACGACACGAAGGTGCGCTCGGCATCCCCGGAGATCATGGCGACGCAATTGCCGCTGTCCATGACCGGCGATGGCGACGTCAGCGTTATGATGCCTTCGGCCGCAAACGCGGCGCGCAAGAAATCGCCATTCGGTCCGCTGCCGAGCTGGCCGCCGAACACAACCGTCATGCCGGTGCGGCTGGCCGCGACCATCATGTTGAAGCCGCCGCCGGCGACCTGCGCAAAGCTCGACGCGGTCTTCTCGCAGCCCGGCGCCGGCAAGGCGTCGATGCGGTAGACATAGTCGACGACGGCGCTGCCGATATGGACCAGACGCCCACTCATGCCGCGGCATCCTTGCTGGCCTTTGCCTTGCGCGCCGCGACGAGGTCTTCGGCAAGCGAGCGCACCTCCCCCATATCTATGCCGACGAGCCCGGCAATGTGTTGTTGCGGCAGTTGCGAAAAGCCGACGCAGGCGCCGGCCATGCCTGAGGCAATCGCGCCGATCGTGTCGGTGTCGCCGCCGAGATTGGCGCTGATGATTGCCGCTTGCCAGGGATCGCCCTGCGCGACTTCAAGCACGGCGAAAGCTGCCGGCACGGACTCCTGGCTGGCCACACCGGTGCCGACGAGATCGGTGATGAGCCCGATCGCATCCCGCGTGGTCTTGCCGCGCACGAGCTCCTGCGCCCAGGCGATACGCGCGGCGATATCGCCACCAGTCACCCAATGTCCGAGCCTGGCGCCTCGCCGCGCGGCTGCTACCGCGCTGTCGGAAGCGGCACGCCAGTCGCCGCCGGCGACGCCACGGCTGACGGCGGCGGCGACGGCGGCAGCCGTGGCAATGGCGATCGAGGTGTTGTGCGTCGCGCGGCAGGTCTCCGCCACCTTGGCGATAAAAGCGTCGAGCGGTTCCAGCGGCATCATGATGCCGACCGGCGCGATGCGCATGGCCGCGCCATTGGTGTCGCCCCGGCTTCCCGCCTCTTCCGCCGGCACGCCGTCATTGATGGCGTCGATGGCGCGCTTGGTCGATGGTCCCAGCAGGTCATAGCTGCCGCGCGCCTTGACCTCGCGCTCCCAGTCGAGCAGTGCGTTCACCCAGCGCGCATGATCGAAGCGGTCGCCGGACTCGACGAGAATGCGACCAAGCAGCAGCGCCTGTTCGGTATCGTCGGTGATGGTGCCGGCAACGAGCCCCTTCGACACCGGATGATCGGCAAACGGCGCCACGAAATCCTCGACATGGCCGTATAGCTCGGCGATCCGCGCCGGCGACAGAAGCTGCGTCGGCATGCCGAGCGCATCGCCCAGCGCGCCCCCGACAAGCGCGCCCATGGCGCGATCGAGAATGGTGCTGTCTGGCATCGCTCAAAACCTCATATGCAGCGCGAAATGCGCCGGGTTGAGCAGGCTGGTTACATATTCGATCGGCCGGTCGTCGGCCGCACGCGTCAGCCGGCGTCCGCGCAGGAACGGCGTGCCTTGCGGGCAGCCGAGAATGGCGGCGTCTTCGGCATTCAGCATCTCGATGCCGACCCATTCCTCGCCATGGTCTGGGATGAGGCCGGCGCCGCGCAGCGTCTGGTGCAGCGAGCCTTCGCGCAGACCGCGCAGCGGCACGTCCTCCAGTTCGGGCGACAGCGGCAGGCGGCTGCGTTCGATGGAGATCGCATGGCCGTCGCTGGCATTGGTGCGCACCCGGTCGACGGCGATGAAGAACGGGCTTTCGATGCCAAGCAGCGCGGCAAGCTCGGCATCCTCGATCACTTCAAGCCGCAGCGTCCGCGTCTCGGCATTGGCGCCGGCATTGGCCAGCGCCCGCGACCAGCCAATGCTGTCATCGACCGGCTTGCCGTCGAAAGTGACGAAGGAGCCGATGCCGACCTTGGTCGTGATCAGCCCACGGCTGGACAACTCCTCGAGGCCCTTGCGGACCGTGTTGCGGCTGACGGAAAAGCGCTGGACGAGTTCGTTCTCGCTTTGCAGGCGGTCGCCGAAGCCAAGCACGCCGGAGCGGATCTCATGTTCGAGAACGGTGGCGATCTGCTCGGGCTTGCCCGTGCCGGGAGAAAGTTGAACCGCGCGCCGCTTCATATGGGTACCTGTTCAGTAAACCTGTATAGTCCTGTTCTATATTGGAGTTGAAGGGCGACGTCAACGATATATTTGGATTCACGCATTGTGCTCAGGTGCCCCGGGCATCGTTTGTTCGCATGGCGACGCTAACCGCGCAGGGCGTCCCGTCTCCGAGACAGAGCGGGGGCAGCGCTTCCCTCAGGCGATTAGCCTTGCGCTCACACGAAGAAAAATTCCTCAATCCGTTGCTTGGCCGTCCGCAGCGCTGGCAGGATATCCCGCTCCATCGCCTCGACGGAGAACCGCGCTGACTGCGTCGAGACGTTGATCGCCGCCACGGTGTTGCCGGCGCGGTCATAGATCGGCACCGCTATCGAGCGCAGGCCAAGTTCCAGCTCTTCATCGACGACGGCAAAGCCATCCGCCCTCGCCGCGTCGATGGCCTTGGCCAGCGCGGCGCGGCTGGTGATCGTCTTCGGCGTGCGCCGTTCGATCCTCGCCTCTGCAAGCAAGGCCTTCAGCTCATCCGCGCCCAGCCCCGCAAGCAGGACGCGCCCCATCGAGGTGCAATGCGCCGGCAGCCTGGTGCCGACATCGAGCGAAACGCTGAGGATGCGGCGGCCAGGAATGCGCGCGACATAGACGACTTCCTCGCCCGACAGCACCGCCGCGTTACAGGCCTCGTCGAATTGGCCCGCGACGTCGCGCATGATGGATGCCGCGAATGTCCACAGCGAGGCGCCGCCGAGCCAAGAGCGCACGATGGCGAGCAGGCGCGGCGACAGCGAAAACTGCCGGCCGGATTGCGTGGCATAGCCGGTGGCGGTCAGCGTCAGCAGGAAGCGACGCGCGCCGGCGCGGGTCAGCCCCGCCTCCTCCGCCATTTCGGTCAGCGTCATCCCGGCCGGATGCCGGGCCAGTATCTCCATGACTGCAAGGCCGCGCTCCAGCGAGCCGACATGGTCGCGCGTCTTTGTCTTGTCCTCCATGCGGCCTCCGCAAGACAATGCGCCGCCTTGACTCGTCTCGGCGGCGCGATGTAAAAATATCTCATACAAAACAAATGTTCGCAATACGAACTGTTTGAACTTCGGAGTTCTTGGCGATGGTCAATTTCCTGCCGCTCAAACAGGCCGTGGCTGAGAACCTGCATGATGGCGATACGGTCGCCTTCGAAGGCTTCACGCATCTGATCCCGACGGCGGCGGCGCATGAGGCCATCCGCCAGGGCTTTCGCGACCTGACGCTCATCCGCATGACCCCCGACCTGATCTACGACCAGATGATCGGCATGGGCATGGCCAAGAAGATCATCTTCTCCTATGTCGGCAATCCCGGCGTCGGCCTGCTGCGCCGCGCCCGCGACGCCATCGAGAACGGCTTTCCCCGGGCGATCGAGATCGAGGAACATAGCCATGCCGGCATGGCCAACGCCTACGAGGCGGGCGCGTCCGGCCTGCCCTGCGCGATTTTTCGCGGCTACCGCGGCGCCGGCCTGGCGGCGGTCAATCCGAACATCAAGTCGGTCACCTGCCCCTTCACCGGCGAAGTGCTGGCCGCTGTTCCCTCAATCCGCCCCGACGTGACCTTCATCCACGCCCAGAAGGCCGACAAAAAAGGCAATGTGCTGGTCGAAGGCATTATCGGCATCCAGAAGGAAGCGGTGCTCGCGGCCAAGCGCGCCGTGGTGACGGTAGAGGAAGTCGTCGACAATTTCGACGACCTGCATCCCAACCTCACCGTGCTGCCGCGCTGGACCATCGCTGCGATCTCGGTGGTATCAGGCGGTTCGCATCCCTCCTACACGCACGGCTATTATGTGCGCGACAATGCCGCCTATCTCGAATGGGACGACATCGCCGCCGACCGTGAAAGATTCCAGGCCTGGGTGCAGGCCAATGTCCTCGAGCGCACCGCGGACGATTTCGCCGGCCGCGTAAAGCATCTGAGGAGCGCGGCATGAGCGGCTTTACTCCCAATGAGATGATGACGATTGCCGCCAGCCGAGCCCTGAAAAACGACGATGTCTGCTTCGTCGGCATCGGCGCGCCGTCGGCCGCCTGCAACGTCGCGCGGCTGACGCATGCGCCCGACATCACGCTGATCTATGAAAGCGGCACCATCGGCACCGCGCCCGATGTTTTGCCGCTGTCGATCGGTGACGGCGAACTTTGCGGCACCGCCGTCACGACCGTCTCGGTGCCGGAGATGTTTCGTTACTGGCTGCAGGGCGGCCGCATTTCGATCGGTTTCCTCGGTGCCGCCCAGCTCGACAAGTTCGGCAACATCAACACCACTATCATCGGCGACTATGCGCGTCCCAAGACCCGCCTGCCCGGCGGCGGCGGCGCGCCGGAGATCGCCACCTCGTCGAAGGAGATCTACATCACGATGGCGCAGTCCAAGCGCGGCATGGTCGAGAAGATCGACTTCTTCACCTCCTTCGGCCATGGCGACGGCGGCAATCATCGCCAGCGCCTCGGCATCGACACATCAGGGCCGACGCTGCTGATCACCGACCTTGCCATCTGGAAGCCCGATCCGGTGAGCAAGGAATTCACCGTGGTGTCGCTGCATCCCGGCGTGACTCGGCTTGAGGTGCAGGACAGCTGCGGCTGGATCGTAAAGTTCGCCGACGCGCTTGACGAAACGCCGGCGCCGACGGAACTCGAGCTGACGACATTGCGTGACCTGCAGGCCCGCACCAAGGCGGCGCATGAGGGAAGCGGAAAAGAAAAGGCCGCATGACATGACCGAGGCATTCATCTGCGATTACATCCGCACCCCGATCGGCCGTTTCGGCGGCTCGCTGTCGTCGGTGCGGGCCGACGATCTTGGCGCCATCCCGCTGAAGGCGCTGGTCGAGCGCAATGCCGGCATCGACTGGCAGGCTGTCGACGACGTCGTCTATGGCTGCGCCAATCAGGCCGGCGAGGACAACCGCAATGTAGCCCGCATGTCGCTGCTCTTGGCCGGGTTGCCCAAGGAAGTTTCGGGCGCGACCGTCAATCGCCTGTGCGGCTCCGGCATGGACGCGCTCACCATTGCCGCCCGCGCCATCAAGGCGGGCGAAGCCGAGTTGATGATCGCCGGCGGCGTCGAATCGATGAGCCGCGCGCCCTTCGTCATACCCAAGGCCGAGACCGCCTTTTCACGCCATGCCGAGATCCATGACACCACCATCGGCTGGCGCTTCATCAACCCGCTGATGAAGAAACAATATGGCGTCGATTCCATGCCGGAGACCGGCGAGAACGTCGCCGAGGACTTCCAGGTGTCGCGCGCCGACCAGGATGCGTTTGCCGTGCGCAGCCAGGACAAGGCCGTCGTAGCACAGGCCAATGGCCGGCTGGCGAAGGAGATCACCCCGGTGACGATCCCGCAGAAAAAGGGCGATGCGATTATCGTATCGAAGGATGAGCATCCGCGCGCCGGTACCACGGTCGAGTCGCTGGCCAAATTGCCGACGCCGTTCCGCCAGGGCGGCACCGTCACCGCCGGCAACGCGTCCGGCGTCAATGACGGCGCGGCGGCGCTGATCATCGCCTCCGAAGCGGCTGTGAAAAAATACGGCCTGACGCCAATCGCCCGCGTTCTCGGCGGCGCTGCTGCCGGCGTGGCGCCGCGCATCATGGGCATCGGCCCTGCCCCGGCGACACAAAAGCTCTGCGCCCGCCTCGGCCTGACGCCGCAGCAATTCGATGTCATCGAGCTCAACGAAGCCTTCGCCTCCCAAGGCATCGCCGTGCTCCGCCAACTCGGCATCGCCGAGGATGCGGAGCACGTCAACCCCAATGGCGGCGCCATCGCGCTTGGCCATCCCTTGGGCATGTCGGGCGCGCGCATTGCAGGCACGGCAGCGCTGGAACTGCGCGAACGCAACGTCGGCTATGCGCTCGCCACCATGTGCATCGGCGTCGGCCAGGGCATCGCGGTGGCGCTCGAACGGGTTTGATGGCTTCAGCCAATCAATACGGCAGTCCGACATAATTCTCCGCCAGGGCGGCCGACGCTGCCTGCGAATGCACGAGATAGTCGAGCTCGGCTTCCTGGATGCGCTGGCCGAACTCGCCCGTATCGGGAAAGCGGTGCAGCATCGTCGTCATCCACCAGGAGAAGCGCACCGCCTTCCACACTCTGGCCAGCGCCTTGGCTGAATAGGCCTCGAGCCCGCTTGGTGATTTGTCCAGATAGAATTCGCGAAGCCCGGCAAAGAGATAGCGCACGTCGCTGGCGGCAAGGTTGAGCCCCTTGGCGCCCGTCGGCGGCACGATATGGGCGGCGTCGCCGACCAGGAACAGCCGGCCGAAGCGCATCGGCTCGGCGACGAAGGAGCGCAGCGGCGCGATCGATTTTTCGAAGGACGGGCCGGTAACGACGGCGGCTGCGGTCTGTTCCGGCAGGCGACTGCGCAACTCGTCCCAGAAGCGACCGTCGCTCCAGGCGTCGACCTGTTCGTCAGCCGGGACCTGGACATAGTAGCGGCTGCGATGCGTCGACCGCATCGAGCACAGCGCAAAGCCCCGCTCATGGTTGGCGTAGACCAGTTCGTGGTCGGCCGGCGGCACTTCGGCCAGCACGCCGAGCCAGCCGAAAGGATAGGTCCGCTCGAAGGTTTTCAGCGCCCGCCCAGGCGCCGATTTGCGGCTGACGCCGTGATAGCCGTCGCATCCGGCGATGAAGTCGCAGTCGATGCGATGGCCGACGCCGTCCTTCCCGTAGGTGACGTAAGGCGCTTCGCCATCGAAACTATGCAGCGCGACGTTGGCCGCCTCATAGACGGTGGTCAGCCCGGCCGCCTCGCGCTTGTCCATCAGATCGTGCGTCACTTCGGTCTGACCATAGACGGTGACATGCTTGCCGCCGGTCAGTGCCGTGAGGTCGAGCCGGTGCAGGCCGCCGCCGAACGCAAGCGAGATGCCGGCATGCAGCAGGCCCTCGGCATGCAGCCTTACAGCCGCGCCCGCCTCTTCGAGCAACTCGACGGTGCCTTGTTCGAGCACCCCTGCCCGCACCCGGCCAAGCACATGCTCCCGGCTCGAACGTTCGAGGATCACCGTCTCGACGCCAATGGTGCCGAGAAGCTGGCCAAGCAGCAGCCCGGACGGTCCGGAGCCGACAATGACAATCCGGGTGCGCATCAGTGTCCCAGGCTTTCGATCTGTCCGGCGAGTTCGGCGGCGAGCCGTAGCGCAGCCGCGGTCGCTATAGCCATTTGCGGCAAGAGCAGCCATTCCAGCGTCCAGGCAGCACCGGAGCGCTCCTGCTCATGCACCAGCGCCTGGTGCATGCCGGAAAGCTGGGTGGCGTTGAAGCGCGCCAGCGTCACCAGCACTTCCGCCTTCACCGGGTTCTGCTTGTGCGGCATGGCCGATGAACCGCCGCCGCCGGACAGCTTGATGTCGGTTCCACCTTGCGCCATCAACGCAACGTCCTGGCCGAATTTGCCGAGGCTGCCGGTGACAAGCGATAGCAGCCCGGCGAATTCGGCCAGCGCATCCCGCTGGCTGTGCCATTGCGGCGCGTCGCCAAGGCCGAGCTTTGCGGCAAGGGCTGCGCGCACCGCAGGCCCCTTGTCGCCGAGCTTCTCCAGCGTGCCCGCAGCGCCGCCGAACTGCACCACGAGCAGGCGCCCGGATTGTTCCGACAGTCTCTGCTGATGCCGTTGCAGCGGCGTGCGCCACACCGCCACGCGGTCCGACGCCTGAATTGGGATCGCCGGCTGCATGCGCGTCATCGCTGTCAATGCACGGCTGCCAAAACGTTCTTCCAGCCTCACCAGCCGCAGAATGTTTTCAGTCAGCAGCAGGTCGAGATGTTCAATGAGCCGGCGCAGCCGAAGCACCAGGCCAGTGTCGATGACGTCCTGGCTGGTTGCGCCGAAATGCACGCCGGCGTCGTGCGGCGCGCCGACCGCTGCCTTCAACTGGCGCACCAGTTCGGGCACGATCACGCCATCCTTCGCCACACCGGCCCGCAGCCGCGCGGTGTCCGGCTTGTATGACAACAGGACAGGTATAATCGCCGCGGCGGCATCCGTGCCGATAATCCCGCTTTCGGCTTCCGCTTGCGCCAGCGCGCGCTCGAAATCGAGCATGGCGGCGATTTCCCCATCCACCGAAAAATGCCGAGCCGCCTCCTCGTCGCCAAGCAGGCCGGAAAGCAGCGGATGGTCGAAGGGCGATACGGTCATGTGCTGGTTTCCTCCGTCAGCTGTCGAAGAAGACCGTTTCCTTCTCCCCCTGGAGATGGACGTCGAAAATATAGTCGTCGCCTTGCCGCTCGGCGATCAGCGTCGGCACGCGCACCTTGTGCTCGATGCGGGCCAGGATCGGATCCTCGGCATTGGCCTTGGCCTCGTCGGAGAAATAGAGCCGCGTGTGGAGGCCGATATTGATGCCGCGGGCGACGATCCACAGGCTGATATGCGGCGCCATCAGCCGGCCGTCGCCATACGGCACGCGTCCCGGCTTGATCGTCTGAAAACTGCACAGGCCGGTTTCCATGTCGGTCGGCTGACGGCCCCAGCCCTGAAAATCCGGATCGGCATCGCCGCGCAATTCGGCCGGCGAATTGTAGAAGCCATTGGCATCCGCTTGCCAGATCTCGATCAACGCATCCCTGAGCGGCGTGCCGGTGCCGTCGAGCACGCGAATGCGCAAACCGATGCGGTCGCCCTTGGCGTTGTCGTTGAGCATCGTGGCGCCCAGGTCTGTCGGGTAGACGCCGCCGATACCGCCGAAATTCGGCGTCAGCCCGATATGCACGTAGGGCCCGGCGGTCTGCGACGGGCTCTCCTTCAGCCGGGTCAGCGATTGCGCCATCAATTGCCCTCCGGACGGTTTTCGAACAGCGAGGCGCGGCGTCCGCGCAACACGATGTCGAACTTGTAGGCGCGCGCGTCGAACGGGATCGTCGCCTGCATGTCGAGCGCGGCGACCAGCGTCTCAATCGCCGCCTTGTCGCGGATACCGCGCACGATCGGGCACCGCCAGATCAGCGGGTCGCCCTCGAAATACATCTGGGTGATCAGCCGCTGTGCGAAGCCGTGGCCGAACACCGAGAAATGGATGTGCGACGGCCGCCAGTCATTGGGCCCGTTCGGCCAGGGATAGGGACCTGGCTTCACCGTGCGAAAGGCATAGCCGCCGTCGGCATCGGTGATGGTGCGGCCGCAGCCGCCGAAATTCGGATCGAGCGGCGCCAGATAGCCGTCCTTCTTGTGGCGGTAGCGGCCGCCCGCATTGGCCTGCCAGAATTCGAGCAGCGCGCCGGAGACGCCCTGGCCGCGCTCGTCGAGCACGCGGCCATAGACGATGATACGCTCGCCGATGGCGCTCTCGCCGGACTTTGCAAAATTGTGGATCAGGTCATTGTCGAGTTCGCCCAGCACGGCGTGGCCGAACACCGGACCGGTGATCTCCGACGCCGTGTTGTCGAAGGCCAGCAGCGCCTTTTGCGGCGAGCGCAGCACCGAAGTCTTGTAGTCGGGCGTCAGCGCCGGCGGGTGCCAGCCGCGGTCGCGCTGGAAGAAGGCGCCGGTCTCGGGCCTGCGGTTCGAGCCGGCATCAGCTGGCATGGCCAGCCCTGCTTCCGTCCATTTCCGAAAACACCTCCTTGGCGATCCTGAAGGCGCGGTTGGCCGCCGGCACGCCGGCATAGATCGCGACATGCAGGAACGCTTCGCAGATATCGTCGCGCGACGCACCGGTGTTGGCGGTGGCGCGCACATGCATGGCGACCTCTTCATCATGGCCAAGGGCGGCCAGCAGTGCCAGCGTCACGATCGAGCGTTCGCGCCTGCTGAAGCCCGGACGCGCCCACACAGTGCCCCATGCTGCCTCGGTGATCAGCTCCTGGAACGGCCGGTCGAAATCGGTGACGGCATCCTCGCTGCGATCGACATGAGGGTCGCCGAGCACCGAGCGCCTGACGGTCAGCCCGGTTCGGTATCTGGTTTCGTTTTTGGGCAGTTCATCCATGGGTCTGCTTTCTCAGGGGAAGCGCCGCGACGAAATCGCGGATCAGGGTGGTCAGCGCCTCGGGCTGTTCGACGCAAGGGATGTGCGCGGCGTCACGAATGATTTCGAAATGTGCGCCTGGGATCAGATCGGCCAGCCAGCGGACGAGATCCGGCGGCGTCGAGCCGTCCTGGTCGCCAACGACGCAAAGCGTGGGCACCGCGATCGCCTGCGCAGCCTCGGTAAAATCGGCATCGCGCACCGCGGCGCAGGTGCCGACATAGCCGGCGACGGCTTGCCGGGTCATCATGTTCCAGTAGCCGTCGAGCTCGGCGACACGGTCCGCGTGGAAGGCAGGCGTAAACCACATTTTGAGCACGGCATCGGCGATGGCCTGGATGCCTTTGCTTTCGACCGTTTCGATGCGGGTGTTCCAGCTGTCGGCCGTGCCGATCTTGTGGGCGGTGTCGCACAGGATGAGGCCGTCGACGATTTCGGGGCGCCGGGCATAAAACCCTTGCGCAATCAGGCCGCCCACCGACAGGCCGCACAGCACCGCATTGTTCAGTTCGAAATGATCGATCAGGCCCGACAGATCATCGACATGCTCGTCGATCGAGCTGACGCCACCAATGTCGGACAGGCCATGGCCGCGCTTGTCGTAGACCAACACAGGCATTTCGCCACCCAGTTCGGACAACACCTCGTCCCAGATGCGGAAGTCGGTGCCCAGCGAATTGATGAACACGATCGGCCGCGCATTTCCCTTCGCCTTGATATGGCGATGGTGCAGCGTGATGCCGCCAATGTTGACGAATGGCACGATTTCGATCCTCCGTGTTCACATTGCACAAGGCATTTGGTTTGGTAAAATGATATTTTACGCCGTTTCATTAACTGCTAGGTTATGAGAACATGTCCGAAAGCCGCATAAGGTTCCGTCACCTGCAGGCATTCCTTGAGGTAGCGCGGCAAGGCAGCGTGGCGAGGGCGGCCGACTTTCTCCATGTCAGCCCACCGGCCGTGACCAAGACGTTGCGCGAATTGGAGGAGGCGCTTGGCATCGCTGTCGTCGAACGCGACGGCCGCGGCATCAGGGTGACGCGGCTTGGCGAAATCTTTCTCGGCCATGCCGGCACGGCGATCACGGCACTGAAGCGCGGCGTCGATTCCGTCCGCCAGGACGGCGCCATCAACCGGCATCCGATCCGCATCGGCGCGCTCCCGACAGTGTCGGCCAAGGTGATGCCACGCGCCATAAGCCTGTTCCTGAGTGAAAATACCGGTGCTGCGATCAAGATCGTCACCGGCGAGAACGCGGTCCTGCTGGAACAGTTGCGCGTCGGTGCGCTCGATCTCGTCGTCGGCCGGCTTGCGGCGCCGGAAAACATGACCGGCTTCTTCTTCGAGCATCTCTATTCCGAACCGGTGCTGTTCGTGGTGAGGGCCGGCCATCCGCTGCTGCAGCCGGGCCAGGACATCTTCGCCCGGCTCGATGAATTCCCGGTGCTGATGCCGACGCGGGAGTCGGTCATCCGCCCGTTCGTCGACCGCCTGTTCATCACCAACGGCATGACGGCGCCTGCGACCGAGATCGAGACCGTCTCGGATTCCTTCGGCCGTGCCTTCCTGCGCCAAAGCAATGCGGTCTGGATCATATCGACAGGCGTCGTCGCCAACGAACTCTCCAGCGGCGCCTTCGTCGCCTTGCCCGTCAACACCGAGGAAACCAAAGGGCCCGTCGGCCTGACGATGCGGACCGACACTGCGCCTTCGCCGGCCTTCACCATCCTGCTGCAGACCATTCGCGAGGCGGCCAGCCAGAACGCCTGAGCACCTTTCGCCAATCTGGCGCAGAGCGGGCCTTCAGCCGTATTTCCATAACCTGTTGGTTAACGAAACACCGCAAAATATCATTTTACCAAACCAAACACCTAGGGCACTGTGACGATGGGAGGATCGAAATCGTGCCGTTATCGGCATTGGCGGCGTTCCGCTGCCGCCTCAAGGCATGCCGGGGCGATCTCCGATCTTAAGAACGGGCGGCATCGATTTTGAGCAGGCCGGCGGTGACCTCCAGGTGCCGTCAGGAAAGGGAGGAATACCAGCATGACCTCAAGCAAATCCGGCGTCTCGCGGCGCCAGTTCATCGCCACATCGCTCGCCGGCGGCGCGGCACTTGCGCTCAGCCGCGGCCAGGCATTCGCGCAGGCCGCCGACACGCTGAAGGTCGGCTTTGTCAGCCCGCGCACCGGGCCGCTCGCCGGCTTCGGCCAGACCGACGGCTATGTGCTCGATCTCGCCCGCAAGGCGCTCGCCAACGGCCTCGACATCGGCGGCAAGAAATACAGTGTCGAGATCATCGACCAGGACACGCAATCCGACCCGTCGCGCGCCGGCCAGCTCGCCAAGGACCTCATCAACAACCAGGCCGTCGACCTGATGCTGGCGGTGTCGACGCCGGAGGTGATCAACCCGGTCGCCGACGCCTGCGAAGCCGCCGGCGTGCCTTGCCTCTCCACCGTCATGCCGTGGGAGGCCTGGTATTTCGGCCGCGGCGCCAAGCCCGGCGAACCCTCGCCGTTCAAATGGACCTATCATTTCGGCTTCGGCGTCGACGAGTTCTTCCGGACCTACATCTCGCAATGGAGCCTGATCGAGACCAACAAGAAGGTCGGCGTCATGTATCCCAACGACGCCGACGGCAATGCCATCCGCACCCATCTGGCGCCGTTGCTGGCAAAGCAGGGTTTCACCATCGTCGATCCCGGCGCCTACGAGACCGGCACCACCGACTATTCCTCGCAGATCGCGCTGTTCAAGCAGGAAGGCGTCGAGATCTTCAACTCCTTCCCGATCCCGCCGGACTTCGCCGCCTTCTGGCGTCAGGCTGCACAGCAAGGCCTGATCAAGCAGATCAAGATCTGCCAGGTCGCCAAGACCGGATTGTTCCCGTCCGACATCGAGGCGCTGGGCGATCTCGGCAACAAGATTTCGAGCGCCGCTTACTGGCACAAGGCCTTTCCCTACAAGTCGCCGCTGACCGGCGTTTCGGGGACCGAACTGGCCGACGGTTATGAGGCCGCCAGCGGCAAGCAGTGGACGCAGCAGCTCGGCGCCTCGATGTCGCTGCTCGACGCCGGCTTCGAGGCGCTGAAGGCAAGCACCGACGCCAAGGACAAGGCGGCCGTCGCCAAGGCGCTGAGCACGCTCAACACCGAGACCATGATCGGCAAGGTCGACTTCACCAGCGGCCCGGTCGCCAATGTCTCTCCCGGCCCGATCATCGGCACCCAATGGGTGGCGGCCAAGGAAGGCGGCAAATTCCCGCTCGACTACGTCGTGACCGAGAACGCCACCGACCCGAAGGTTCCGGTCGAGGCCAAGCTCCAGCCGTATAAAAGCTGACGGTCGGTTACGGGGATCGCATCGTGAACGGTTCAGCAAACGCCGCGATCCTCCGCGCTGCCGGCATCCAGAAACGCTTCGGCGCGCTGGTGGTGCTCGACGATGTCGACTTCGCCATGAATGCCGATGAGGCCGTCGGCATCGTCGGTCCGAACGGCGCCGGCAAGACGACGCTGCTCAGCATCTTATCAGGCGCCTTCCCGCCGAGCGCCGGCACGGTCGCCTTCAAGGGTGGCGATGTGACCGCGATGCCGGCTACAGCGCGCTGTCGTCTCGGCCTGGTGCGCACGCACCAGGTGCCCAAGCCGTTCAGCGGCATGACCACGTTCGAGAACGTTTTTGTTGCCGCGTCGCATGGCGCCGGTCTCGCCCGCGACGAGGCCTATGAAGAGGCGCTGGAGTCGCTGAAACTGTGCGGCATGATGGGCGTGGCCAACCGGCGCGCCGAAACGCTCGGCCTGCTCGACCGCAAGCGGCTGGAACTTGCCCGCGCGCTCGCGGCAAGGCCTACGCTGCTTCTGCTCGACGAGATCGGCGGCGGACTGACCGATGGCGAGGCGAGCGAACTTGTCGATACCATCAAGGAATTGCGCCGCCGCAAGATCGGCATCGTCTGGATCGAGCACATCGTCCACATCCTGCTGCAGGTGGCCGAGCGGCTGATCTGCATGGACGCCGGCAAGATCATCGCCGACGGCGAGCCGCAAGCGGTGATGGCCGACCCCGAAGTCGTGCGGGCCTATCTCGGCGGAGGCCCGAAATGAGCCTGCTCGCAATCGAGAATCTGGTCGTCCGCCACGGCCTGTTGCAGGCGGTGCGCGGCGTGAACTTCTCGATCGAGCGCGGCGAAACGCTGGCGCTGGTCGGCGCCAACGGCGCCGGCAAGACGACCCTGCTGCGGGCGATCGCCGGCGCGCACCAGCCGACGGCCGGCCGCGTGCTGCTGAATCGTGCCGATATCACCGGCGTTCCCTCGCACAAGCGCGTCGGCATGGGCGTCGCGCTGGTGCCGGAAGGGCGAAAACTGTTCGTGCAGATGACGGTCGAGGAGAACCTCCTGCTTGGCAAGACCGCCGGCCGTCCCGGCGACTGGAGCGTGGAACGAGTGCTCGACACGTTCCCCAATCTGAAGCCGCGCCGCCATGCCAAGACCGGGCATCTCTCCGGTGGCGAGCAGCAGGCCACCGCCATCGGCCGCGCTTTGATGAGCAATCCCGAACTGCTGCTGCTCGACGAGGTCTCGCTCGGCCTGTCGCCGCTGGTGGTCGATCGCGTATACGCTTCGCTGCAAGGCCTGATCAGCTCCGGCACGACGATAATCCTGGTCGAACAGGACCTCAATCGCGCGCTCTCGGTCTCGGACAAGGTCATCTGCATGCTCGAAGGACGCGTCGCGCTGGAAGGCCCGAGCAAGGGCATGTCCCGCGATGAAGTGACGAAAGCCTATTTCGGTCTGCACAGAAAAAGCGCCGGGAGTGTGCCGGCATGAGCAACCAGATCGTCCAGGGCATCCTGCTCGGCGGCTACTACGCGCTGATCGCCTGCGGCCTCTCCTTCATGTTTTCGGTGATGCGCATCATCAACCTCGCACATGGAAGCCTGGCCGTGTTTTCCGCCTATGCGCTGTGGTGGCTCGCCTCGCAATTCCATATCTCGCCCTTCGTCGGCCTGCTCATCGTGCTGCCGCTGATGGCGGCCATCGGCTGGGCGCTGCAGCGCTTCCTGCTCGAGCGCAGCGCCCGCGGCGGCGCGCTCCTGCCGATCCTGACCACGTTCGGCCTCGCCATCGTCATCGACAATGCGCTGTTCGAGCAGTTCGGCGCCGACACACGTTCGCTGGCGCCCTATATCGGCAGCCTCTCCTACGATTCCTGGGAATGGCCGGGCAGCATCTATGTCGGCAAGCTTGCCGTGATCATGTTCGCCGCCGCCGTCATCTTGCTTGGCGGACTGCAGCTGTTCCTCACCAACACCAGGCTTGGCCGCTCGATCCGCGCCACGTCGGAAGATCCCGACACGGCCGGTCTCGTCGGCGTCGATGCGTGCCGTGCCAATGCCCTCGCCGCCGCCATCGCCATGGTCACCGTTGGGCTAGCCGGCGCCTTCCTCGCCATGCGCGCCACCTTCGATCCCTACACCGGCGCGCCGCAATTGCTGTTCGCTTTCGAGGCGGCGGTGATCGGCGGCGCCGGTTCGCTGTGGGGCACGCTGGTCGGCGGCATCGTGCTGGCGCTCGCCCAGACGCTCGGCGCGCAGATCCATCCGCAAGGTTTTCTGATCGGCGGCCATGTCGCCTTCCTGATCGTGCTGTTCACCCGGCTCTCCACCTCCGGCCTCGGCCTGCGCGGCCTGCTGCGCCTGCCCGCGAGGAAAGCATCATGAGCGCGGTTTTAAACGCCCCCGTCATCGAGCGCGGCACACCCGCCTCGCGCATCTCGGCGATTGCGGTTGTCGTCATCATCGCGCTGCTCGCTGTTGCGCCGCATTTCCTGTCGGCCGGCGCCGTCGACCGCATGACCGCCTTGTTCATCTATGTGATGCTGGCGGCGATGTGGAATGCGCTGGCCGGCTTCGGCGGGCTGGTTTCGGTGGGACAGCAAGTGTTCTTCGGCCTCGGCGCCTATTTCACTATCCGCCTGGCCGATGCAGGCCTCAACCCGTTCGCTTCTCTGTTTGTCTCGGCGATCATCGTCGGCGCGATCTCCTGGCCAATGTCGCTGTTCATGCTGAAGCTGAAGAACGGCGAGTTCGCCATCGGCATGTGGGTGATCGCGGCGCTCACCCATCTCCTGGTCAATCTCGACCGGCTGGTGCAAGGCGAGACCGGGACGTCGCTGATCTCGCTCAACGTCTATGACGCCGGCGTCAGGCGGGCGACGATCTACTGGCTGGCGATGGCCGCGATGACGGCGCTGCTCGCCACCCTGTTTAGCCTGCTGCGTGGCAGCACGGGTGCGGCCATCCGCGCCATCAGGGACAATGAGGAGGCCGCGGCATCGGTCGGCGTGCGCGTCACCGGAACCAAGCGGCTGCTCTTCGTGCTCGCCGCCTTCGGCATCGGCATGGCCGGCGCGCTGTGGTTGGCCACGTCGATCACCTTCCAGCCGAAAACCTACTTCAACGTCCAGTGGACCGCCTACATGATCTTCATGGTCCTGGTCGGCGGCATCGGCACCTTCGAGGGCGCCATTCTGGGTGCGCTGCTGTTCTTCCTCATCGAGACCTGGTTCGGCGGCACCGGCGTCTGGTATCTGATCGGTCTCGGCGCCACGGCGGTGCTGTTCTCGCTCTTCCTGCCGCGCGGCCTGTGGGGAACGCTGGAGGAGCGCTTTGGCCTGCGCCTGCTACCGGTCGGCTATCGCGTCAGGCTGCCGGCAAACGCCGGCGATAGCGACGCCACGCCTTCGCCGCAACAGACCGCAACACACAGTGAAAAGGCGTGACCATGCTGTTCGGCAAGACCATCCTCATCACCGGTGTCGCCTCTGGTATCGGCGCTCGCACGGCCGAACTTGCCGGCCAACTGGGCGCTGACGTGATCGGCGTCGACGTGCGTGAACCGGCAGCATCGGCCGGCAGTTTCGTCAAGGCTGACATCTCATCCAAGGCCGGCGTCGACGATCTCCTCGGGCGCCTGCCGCAGCGCATCGATGCGCTCTGCAATGTCGCCGGCCTCCCCGGCAACACCGGTGCGGTGTCGACACTGGCCGTCAACTTCTACGGCCTGCGCGCGCTCTCGGAAGGCCTCGCACCCAGACTTCGTGAAGGCGGCGCCGTGGTCAACGTCGCCTCGATCGCCGGCTATGGCTGGCGCGCCAATCTCAACCGCGCGGCATCGATGGTCGGCATCGAAGGCTTTCCCGATGTGGCGGAGGTGGTCGCCGACCATCAGGTGAAGAACGAGGAAGGCTATTCCGTTTCCAAGGAGCTGCTGCTGTTGTGGACGCAGAGCGCCGCGCATCAGGACCTGTTCAGGAGCCGCGGCATCCGCGTCAATGCAGTGAGCCCCGGCCCGGTCGAGACGCCGATCCTCAAACAGTTCCGCAATGTGCTGGGCGACGCCCGCGTCGATAGCGACATCGCCCGTGTCGGCCGCGCCGGCACATCGGGCGACATCGCGCCTGTCGTGCTGTTCCTGTGCTCGGACGGCGCACGCTGGGTCAACGGCGCCAATGTGCCGGTTGACGGTGGGCTTGAAGCATCGATCAATGCCGAGGTGCTCGGCTTCTAGACCATCATCCCGAAAAGTGGGAGCCGATGTTCGGATAAGATCGTGGTCAATATAGAAAAGACGCTCCACGGCGAGCGAGGGAGAGAACAATGGACATCGGACTTCTGATCGACGGCGATAAAAGGGATGCCTCCGGCTCAGCCTCTTACGAGCGCATGGACCCGTTCACCGGCAAGCTGGCGACCCGCGCTGCCGCAGCCAGCATCGCCGACGCCAATGCCGCGGTCGAAGCCGCTGCTGCCGCTTTCAAGACGTGGTCGAAGACCGGTCCGGGCGAGCGCCGCGCTTTGCTGTCCAAGGCGGCCGATGTCATGGACTCCAAGGTCGGCGAATTCACCAAATTGATGATGGAAGAAACCGGCGCGACCGGCCCCTGGGCCGGCTTCAACGTCATGCTCGCCGCCAAAATGCTGCGCGAGGCAGCCGCCATGACGACGCAGATTTCGGGCGAGGTCATTCCCTCCGACAAGCCCGGCACGCTGGCCATGGCGATCCGCCAGCCGGCCGGCGTCTGCCTCGGCATCGCGCCGTGGAATGCACCGGTCATCCTCGGAACCCGTGCCATCGCCATGCCGATCGCCTGCGGCAACACGGTTGTGCTGAAAGCCTCCGAAATGTGCCCAGGCACACACCGGCTGATCGGCCAGGTGCTGGTCGAGGCCGGCCTGCCCAAGGGCGTCATCAATGTCGTCACCAATGATCCCAAGGACGCAGCGACAATCGTCGAGGCACTGGTCGCGCACCCTGCAGTCAGGCGTGTCAACTTCACCGGCTCGACCAAGGTCGGCAGGATCATTGCCGAACTCGCCGGCCGTCACTTGAAGCCGGCGCTGCTCGAACTCGGCGGCAAGGCGCCGCTGGTCGTGCTCGACGATGCCGACATCGACGCCGCGGTCAATGCCGCGACCTTCGGCGCCTACATGCATCAGGGCCAGATCTGCATGTCGACCGAGCGTCTGGTCGTCGATGAAAAGGTCGCCGACGAATTCGTCGCCAAGCTCGCCGCCCGCGCCGCGCATCTGCCTGCCGGCGACCCGCGCGGCCATGTCGTGCTCGGTTCGCTGATCAGCGACCAAGCCGCCGACAAGATGGAAGAACTGGTTGCCGACGCCGTCGCCAAGGGCGCCAGGCTTGTGGCCGGCGGCAAGCGCACCGGAACCGTGGTCGAGGCGACATTGCTCGACCACGTGACGCCGGCGATGCGCGTCTATTCGGAAGAATCCTTCGGCCCGGTCAAGCCGGTGATCCGCGTCAAGGGCGAGGACGAAGCGGTACGTGTCGCCAACGATACCGAATACGGCCTGTCTTCAGCCGTGTTCAGCCGCGACATCCGCCGTGCCATGGCGGTCGCCGCGCGCATCGAAGCCGGTATCTGCCACATCAACGGCCCGACCGTCGGCGATGAGGCGCAAATGCCGTTCGGCGGCGTCAAGGGTTCAGGCTACGGCCGCTTCGGCGGCAAGGCCTCGATCGCCGAGTTCACCGACCTGCGCTGGCTAACCATCGAGGATCCGGGGCAGCACTATCCGTTTTGACTGCACCTTCTCCCACAGGGGGAGAAGGAAAGGAGCCCTCAGGGCCGTTGCCTGGCGAGCCAACGGATTCCCGCATCAAAACCCGGCAAGGCTCGAGCCGCGCGATCGGCGGCCCCTCCCGGAGTTGTAAATCGTTTGATGGTGGGTATTTTACCCCTCAAGCACATGCCGCCGGAAAGCGGCAAGTGGTTTTGGGACTACCACAAGTGCAAAGCAAAATACGCGATGCGGATCGCGCCGGGGAGGAATCGTCATGCCAAACAAGGCCTTGCCGCTGGTCATCAGCGCGCCGGAACCACGCACGCTCGACCTGATCTTCACCCCACCGCAGCTGGCGCGCCTCAAGGCGCATTACCGCGTCGTCGAGACGACGGCCGAGGGCGTGGCGAACTTGCCCGCCGACGTGCTGGCCGAAGCCCGCTATATTATCGGCCAGCCGCCGATCTCGCCCGAGACTTTGGACCAGATGCAGGCGCTGCGTTGCGTCTTCAATGTCGAGACCAACCTCATCAACAACATGCCCTATGAGACGCTGTTTGCGCGCGGCATCCATGTCGTCACCACCGGCCTCGTCTTCGCCGAGCCGGTGGCCGAGCTTGGCCTCGCCATGGCGCTCAACCTTGCCCGAAATATTGTCGATGCCGACCTCGCTTTCCGCAAAGGCGAGGAGCTGTGGGGCGGCGATGGCAATTTGACGGCGCGGCTTCTGTCCGGCGCCGATGTCGGCATCATCGGCTTCGGCGATCTGGGCCGTGCGCTGAACCGGCTGCTGTCGGGCTTTCGTACCCGCACCAAGGTCTTCGATCCCTGGCTGCCGCCATCGATCCTGATCGACAATGGCGTCGAACCGGCCTCGCTCGACGAGGTGCTGTCGACCAGTGACTTCGTCTTCGTCGTCGCTTCGGTGACCTCGGAGAACCAGGGTTTTCTCGGCACCGATGCTTTTGCCAGCATGCGCAAGGGCGCCGCCTTCATCCTGCTCAGCCGCGCCGGCGTCGTCGATTTTCCGGCCTTGATGGCGGCGGTGAAGAGTGGTCACATCCTTGCCGCCAGCGATGTCTTCCCCGAAGAGCCGCTGGCGGCGGACCATCCGGTCCGTGCGATCCCCGGCTTCCTGCGCTCCGCCCACCGCGCCGGCGCGCTCGACATCGCCTTCAAGCGCATGGGCGACATGGTTCTGGAAGACATGGACCTGATCGACCGCGGCCTGCCGCCGCTGCGCTCCAAGCGCGCCGAGCGCGAGACCGTGTCAAGGATGCGTTCGAAGCCGGCGGACAGGAACTAGTTATCGCGATAAATCCGTCTGAAATGGATTTCGGAGTTGGCCAAGCCGCGTTGTCATCGTCGCTCAGGATGACCGCAAGCGCGGGAACCTTTGCACGGCGATACCCCGCCAGGCCTGGCCGGCGGGGTATTGATTTGCGGATGACGTAAAAATCTGCGTGCTATCCGGCCGCGACGCCGGCAGCTGCGCGATTGGCCAGCACCAGCCCGACCTCGCCGACAACCTGCTCGACGCGCTTCAGGATGGGTTCGGCCCGCAGCACGCCGTCGGAAAAGTCCTTGTCCGTGGCATAGACCCCTGTCGGCAGCGTCAGCGCCTCGAAGAAGCCGAACAACGGCCGCAGCTGGTGCTCGACGATCAACGCGTGGCGATCGTTGCCGCCGGTGGCAAGCAGCACCATCGGCTTGCCGCGCAAGGAAGCGGGATCGAACAGATCGAAGAAGTGCTTGAACAGGCCGGTGTAGCTGCCCTTGTAGGTCGGCGACCCCACCACCAGCACATCGGCATTGACGACGCTGTCGAAGATTGCCCGCGCCTGACCGTCGAGATCGCGCGCCCATTTGGCAGCGCCAAGTGAGGGGCCGAGGTCTTCGATGTCGTAGGTACTCGCCGACAATCCATGCTGGCGCGCAATGTCCCTGACGACCTGGTCGACGAAGCCGCGCGTCTTGGACGGCCGGGTGAAATTGCCGGAAAACCCGACGACGGTTGGATTGGGCATATTCTGGCACCTCTTGCGCGGCGGGCAGGCCCGCTTCATACCGCATGTTTACAGGCTTGCGCCTGCCGCAAGAAGCAAATGACTGACCTTGCAGCACCATAGTGAGGAATTTTTTTCCGTTGCCCGCTCGTCTCAGGCCGCGAGAAGCGGGCCATAGGATTCCAGGTAGAAGCCGGGCGACCTTGCGCAGGTCCGCACCGCCTCCCTGGCGGCAACCGTTTCCTGCCACCGCAGCAGGCGCTCGCATTCGGTCGGCATGACGAAGCCCAGATATTTCTCAAGCACGCACAGCTGTTCGAACCAGGGATAGAAGGCGATGTCGGCGGCGCTGAATTCCGAGCCCAGCAAAAACCGTTCGTCCGCCCCTCGCAGGGCGAAGGCATGCTGTTCCACAAAGCGCAGATCGTCGGCAAGCTGGGCCTTGATCCGCTCATGAACCATAGCGTCGGAACTGTGCATCATGGTTGCCGTCCTGGCGTAAAGCTGCGTGTCGGCGAAGCTGATCCAGATGCGCGCCTCAGCGCGGGCATGAGCATCCCTGGGGAAAATCGGCCGTTCGGGGAATGCATCATCGAGATATTCGCAGATGATCGCCGACTCCCTGACATATTGCCCCTGATGGCGCAGCAGCGGCACCTTTCCCGTCGGCGTGAGTTTCAGGAACCACGCCGGCTTGTTGCGCAGATCGATTTCGATTTCCGTCGCCTGCAGGCCTTTCTCGGCAAGGGCGAGCCTGACACGGTGCGCATAGGGACAAAGCTGCGCGACAAAAAGCTCGATTGGCGGCATGAATAACTCCTGAGTTTCGTTATCGCCGACAAGCGGCCTGTCGGGGCATAGCTAGGTCCAGTAAGGCCGGCGCGCTATTCGACAGCGTCTGGATTGATTTATCGATCGTCTGTTTCTGGAGCGAAGCGTGGATCTCCTGGCTACCCTCATGCGCGAATTGCACTTCGCAGCCGCCGGGTACCGGCGCCTCGAACTGGCCGCGCCCTGGGCGATCTCGTTCAGCCAGGCTGGACTTCGCGGCATTCACGTCGTCATCAAGGGGCGATGCGAGGCGGTGTTCGGTGAGGAAGATGTCGAGCCTCTCGATGCCGGCGACCTGATCATTGCACCGCGCGCCGATCCGCATGTGCTGCGGTCGCCCGGCGCGCTCAAAAGCGCGAACGTCCCCGCCGCCGAACTGGCGACCCAAACCGCAGCCGGGCGTATTCGCAGCGGCGGCGAAGGCGAAAAGACCGTCATCCTGTGCGGCGCCTTCGCCTTTCGCGACGCCGACCATCCGGCACTTGCCGGCCTGCCGCGCATCGTTCACATCCGGGGATCGAATGGCCGTCTGCCCAAATGGCTGCGTGGCTATGTCGAGGCCTTGCTGGTGGAAGCGACCGACGAAGGTCCCGGCAGCGACGTAGTAATGGCTCGCCTGTCTGGGGCCATCGTCACGCGCGCCTTGCGCTCCGGTCTGGAAAGCATGGACAATCCAGGTTGGCTGAGGGGATTGCAGGACCCCGCGATCGCCAGAGCGCTCGCGACCCTGCATGAAGCCTATGGCCACGGCTGGACGATCGAGACCCTGGCACGCGCGGTCGGGCTCTCCAGGGCAACCTTTGCCGCCCGCTTTCGCGATCTCGTCGGCGAAGCGCCCATGGCCTATCTCTTCGGCTGCCGCATGCGGCAGGCTAGCCGGCTGCTGCACGAGGGCAAGAGCCTGGGCCAAGTCGCCGAGGCGGTCGGCTACAGCTCGGAAGCCGCCTTCTCCACCGCCTTCAGGCGCCACGCCGGCGTCTCGCCCGGCCAATTCAGGAAACGGAAGGATCTGTAAGGCAGAGCGATATTGGCGGCGGCCGCGCCTCGCGCTAGGGCTTTGCCAGCACTATGTCTGATCATATCCCGACGCGGTTCGCCGCCGCTTTGCCCAGGAGATGCTTCGTGCCCAAAGGTTCTGACCTGCTTGTTGCCGCCCTCGAGAATGAGGGCGTCGATCGCATCTTCGGCATTCCCGGCGAAGAAAACCTGGACGTCGTCGAATCCATCCGCAAATCCTCGATCCAGCTCATCCTCACCCGTCATGAGCAGGCGGCGGCGTTCATGGCCGCCACCCATGGCAGGCTCACCGGCAAGCCAGGTGTGTGCATCACCACGCTGGGACCCGGCGCCCTGAACCTGACGACGGGTGCCGCCTATGCGCTGCTCGGCGCCATGCCGATGATCATGATCACCGGGCAGAAGGGCATCCGGTCGTCGCGCCAGGCCCGCTTCCAGATCGTCGACATCGTCGCCGCGATGAAGCCGCTGACCAAGCTGTCACGCCAGATCATCTCGGCGAAGACCATTCCCGCCGTGGTGCGCGAAGCGTTTCGGATTGCCGAGGAGGAGCGTCCGGGGCCGGTGCATCTGGAACTGCCCGAAGACATCGCGGCCGAGGAGTGCGACGATGTCGCGCTGATCCCGCCGCATCCGGTCGAGCTTCCGCTGGCCAGCCCGCTGGCGCTCGACCGTGCCGCTGAGATGATCATCAAGGCGAAACGTCCGCTGGCGATGCTGGGCGCCGCCGCATCGCGGCCGCGCTCGACCTCCGACCTCGCCCAGTTCGTGATCAGGACCGGCATCCCCTATTTCACCACGCAGATGGGCAAGGGCACGGTGCCCGGCGGCACCGAACTCTACATGGGCACCGCCGCGCTCTCCGAGCGCGACTATGTGCATGAGGCCATCGAACAGGCCGACCTCATCATCACTATCGGCCACGACACGATCGAGAAGCCGCCCTTCATTATGGGCGACAAGGGACCGAAGGTGATCCATGTCGGCTACCAGCCGGCCAATGTCGAGCAGGTCTATTTCCCGCAGACCGAAGTGGTCGGCGACATCGGCGCTTCGCTCAGGCTGCTTGCCGACCGGATCGAGGGCAAGATCCCCAACGCGCAGGCGCTACTGCCGCTGCGCGAAGGGATTTTGAGCCGCATTGCCGCCCGCGCCACCGAAGACCGTTTCACGCCGCAGCGTCTGGTGCATGACGTGCGCGCGGTGATGCCGGCCGACGGCATCCTGGCGCTCGACAACGGCATGTACAAGATCTGGTTCGCGCGCAATTACCGCACGCGCGTCGCCAACACTTTGCTGCTCGACAACGCCCTGGCCACGATGGGCGCCGGCCTGCCGTCGGCGATGACGGCCGCGATGCTCTATCCCGCACGCCGCGTCATGGCGATCTGCGGCGATGGCGGCTTCATGATGAACAGCCAGGAACTGGAAACCGCCGTCAGGCTGAAACTTAACCTCGTCGTGCTGATCATCGAGGACAATGCTTTCGGCATGATCCGCTGGAAGCAGGCGGTCGACCAGTTCCCCGATTTCGGCATGACCTTCGGCAATCCCGATTTCGTCAGATATGCCGAGGCCTATGGCGCCAAGGGAACCAGGGTCGGCGCCGTCTCAGAAATACAATCGACGCTTGAACAGGCTTTCGCCGGCGGTGGCGTCCATCTCGTCGTCGTTCCGATCGACTATTCGGAGAACGAGCGCGTGCTGGTCGAGGAACTGCGCCACCGGTTGCCGGCGCCACCGGAGGCCTGACGGTGGAGTAGATACCGCCGCAGCAGCGCTCAGGCGGCCCGGACCTTGGCGCTCCCACGCGCCCAGGCCGGCAGCCAGTCGCCATGTGTCGCCAGCAACTCATCGACCAGCGCCCAGATCTGGTCGAGATCGAGTTCGGCGGCCGTATGCGGATCCATCATCGCCGCGTGGTAGATGTGCTCGCGGTTTTCGGTCATCAGCGCCTGCACCGTCAATTCCTGCACATTGATGTTGGTGCGTATCAACGCGGTGAGTTGCGGCGGCAGCTCGCCAATATAGGTCGGCTGGATGCCGGAGCCGTCGACCAGGCACGGCACCTCGGCGGCGCAATTGTCCGGCAGCGAGGTGATGCAGCCATTGTTGCGGACATTGCCGTAGATCACCGAAGGCTCCCCGGTCCACACCGAGTTCATGATCGAGGACGCGTATTCCTTCGATTGCTCGACCTCGATGCGGTCGGCCGAGCGATAGGCCTCGGCCTGGCCCTTCCAGCGCTCGATCTGTTCGATGCAGCGCTTGGGATATTCGTCGAGCGGAATGCCGAACTTGTCGATCAGGTCGGGGCGGCCTTCCTTGATGAAATAGGGCGTGTATTCGGCGAAATGCTCGGAGCTTTCGGTGACGAAATAGCCGAGCCGCGTGAGCATCTCGTAGCGCACCTTGTTGGGGCAGCGCGGGTTCCAGCCCGGCTTCGGCGCCCTGCCTTCGCGATAGGCGCGGACCAGGTCCGGATAGAGGTTGCGGTAAGAGCCATCCGGCTGCCGGTGCTCGAACTTCAGGTAGAAGGCCATGTGGTTGATGCCGGCCGAGCGGTAGCGTATCTCGTCGTAGGGAATGTCGAGATCGTGCGCCAGTTCCATCGCCGTGCCCTGCACCGAGTGGCAGAGGCCTACCTGTTTGATCTCAGGGTATTTCTCTGAGATCGCCCAGGTGTTGATCGCCATCGGGTTGACGTATTGCAGCATGATCGCGTCGGGGCAGACGGCCAGCATGTCCTCGCAGATCTTCCACAGATGCGGCACGGTCCGGAGGCCGCGCATGATGCCGCCGACGCCGAGCGTGTCGGCAATGGTCTGGCGCAGGCCGTATTTCTTCGGCACCTCGAAATCGGTGACGGTGCAGGGCTCAAAGCCGCCGATCTGGAAGGCGACGACCACGAAGTCGGCACCGGCGAGCGCCTTGCGCTGGTCGGAATAGGTCTCGGCCTTCGCCTTCACGCCCAGCGTCGCGATCAGCTTGTTGACGACGATGGCGCTCTCTTCCAGCCGCTGCGGATTGATGTCCATCAGCGCGATCGTCGCGCCTGACAGCGATGGGCGCTGCAGCACGTCGCCGACAATGTTCTTCATGAACACGGTCGAACCCGCGCCAATGAAGGTGATCCTGGGATGTCTTGCCACTATTAAACCTCCGGCACTTTGCTACGCCACGTCGAAGGCGGCCCTGACGAGCCGTTCGGTGTAGGCGGTCTTGGGATGGGTGAGGACCTCGTCGACAGTCCCCTGTTCGACGATCTTGCCGTTCTGCATGACGATGACACGGTGGCAGAGCGCGCGCACGACCTTGAGGTCGTGCGAAATGAAGAGATAGCTAAGGCCGCGTTCGTCCTGCAGCTTGCGCAACAGGTCGATGATCTGCGCCTGCACCGAAAGGTCGAGCGCCGATGTCGGTTCGTCGAGCAGGATGAATTCGGGCTCCAGCGCGATGGCTCGGGCAATGGCGATGCGTTGCCGCTGGCCGCCGGAAAATTCGTGCGGGAACCGCGACAGGATATCGCCGGGCATGCCGGCGCTGACCAGGGCGTCGCGCACCCGACCGACCCTCTCGCGCCGTGTCGCGCCGATCCTGTTGACGACCAGCCCTTCCTCGATGATCTGGCCGATCGTCATACGCGGGTTAAGCGACGAGAACGGATCCTGAAAAACGACCTGCATGCGCGAGCGCAGCGGCCGCATCCCGGCGCGCGACAGGCCGTGGATCGGCTGGCCGTCGAAGCTGACCTCGCCGCGCTTGGCCTCGGTGAGCTTGAGCAAGGCGAGACCGAACGTGGTCTTGCCGGAGCCGGATTCGCCGACCAGCCCCAGTGTCTCGTGGCGGCAAAGCTTCAGGCCGAGATCGTCGACGGCGACCAGCTCGCGCCAGTCCGGCTTCAGGAAGCTGCCATGGCGCAGCATGAAGCAGACGCGCATATTGCGGGCCTCGAGGATGGTGCCGCTGTTTTCCGGCAGCGGCTGCGGCTTGCCGTGCGGCTCTGAAGCGAGCAGCCGCTTGGTATAGGCATGCTGCGGGTCGGCGAACAGCCGCTCGGTAACGTTGTGCTCGCACATCTCGCCATGCTGCATGACATAGACATAGTCCGAGAATTTCCGCACCACGGTGAGGTCGTGGGTGATCAGGATGACCGCCATCCTGAGTTCTTTTTGCAGATTGCGGATCAAATTGAGGATCTGCGCCTGGACCGTGACGTCGAGCGCTGTCGTCGGCTCGTCGGCGATCAGCACATCGGGGTCGTTGGCGAGCGCCATGGCGATCATCACGCGCTGGCGCTGCCCGCCCGACATCTGGTGCGGATACTGCTTGATGCGCGCTTCCGGCTCGGGGATCTGGACATGCCGCAAAAGCTCGAGCGCCCGCGCCCAGGCTTGCTTGCGGCTGACCTTTCGATGCACTCTGATCGCCTCGACGATCTGACTGCCGACCGTATAGATCGGGTTGAGCGAGCTCATCGGCTCCTGGAAGATCATCGAGATGCGATTGCCGCGCAACTTGCGCCGGGCGCTCTCGGGGAATTTCAGTATGTCCTGCCCGCAATAGTCGATGGTGGATTTCGGCGACACGGTGGCCCGCTTTGACAAGAGCCCCATGACGGCGCGCGCCGTCACCGACTTGCCGGAACCGGACTCGCCGACGATGGCGATCGTCTCCCCGCGATAGAGCTGGAACGAGACATCCTTCACCGCGTCGACGACGCCGTGCTCGACCTTGAAGGCGACCTCGATGTTGCGGGCATCGATGATGGGTTGGTCGTGGCGGCCGGCATGGTCGAGCCGGACGGCTGGTGCGAAGGTGGCTGCGAGCGCTACGGTCATCCCGGCCACCTCAATAGGGATCGACGGCATCGCGCAGGCCGTCGCCCAGCGCGTTGAAGGCAAAGACGGTGATCAGCACGAAGCCGACCGGCGACAGGATCCACGGATAGGTGCCGATGACCGAATAGGTAGCCGTGTCCTGCAGCATCAGCCCCCATGAGATCAGCGGCGGTTTCACGGCGAAGCCGAGGAAGCCGAGAAAGGCTTCGAGCAGTACCACCGTCGGGATCGCGATCGTCACGGCGACGATGACGTGGCTCATCACATTGGGGAAAATGTGCTGCATGATGATACGCATGTCGGTGGCGCCAACCGCCATGGCAGCTCGCACATAGTCGATCCGCGCCAGCGCCAGCGTCTTGCCGCGCACCTCGCGCGACATCTGCGCCCAGCCCAGCGCCGACATGACGATGATGACGAAGGCGAGGAAGACGTTGGTCGGCGCGGTCACCGGGATCAGCGTCGTCAGCGCAAGATAGAGCGGCAATTGCGGGAAGGCGAGCACCAGCTCGACAAAGCGCTGCATCCAGACGTCGAAGCGGCCGCCGAAATAGCCCGAGACCATGCCGACTGTGGTGCCGATGACGGTGATGATGAACACCACCGTCAGCGCGATCATCAGCGAGACGCGCGAGCCCTGGATGGCGCGCGACAACACATCGCGGCCGAATTTGTCGGTGCCGAGAAAATGCACCGGCTGGCCGTCGGCCGAAGCGAAGAAATGCCGGTTGGCGGGGATCAGGCCAAGCAGCCGGTAGTCGGCGCCCTTGACGAAGAAGCCGAGCAGGCGCGGATGCTCGTAATCCGGCCCGACGACCGGCTGGAAGGTGACCGGGTCGAGGTCTGCAGAATCCGCCAGCGCATAGACCCGCGGCTGGAGCACGAAATTCCCGTCTCTGTCGTGAAAACTCATCACTTGCGGCGGGGCGAAAGCGACATCGGTCACCTTGGGGTCCATCGGCGCGAAGAAATCGGCAAACAGCGCCATCAGCACCAGAAGCACGACAAGGATCAGCCCGGCCATGCCGGTCCAGGAGCGCCTCAGCCGGCGCCAGACCAGCGCCATATAGCTCTCATTGCCGCGTGGGGTCGCAATCGCGGTTGCTTCAGCCGGGGGCGGCGGCGGGGATGGGTCACGCGCCAGCATCTAGCTCTCCCTGAACTGGCGTACGCGCGGATCGAGCAGCGCGAGCAGCATGTCGGCGATGATGTTGCCGACGATCAGCGTTGCCGACAGCACCATCATGAAGGTCGCCGTGACATAAACGTCGCCGACCGCCATCGAGCCGACGATGGCGGGCCCGACCGTCGGCAGCGCAAAGATGATCGCCGTCTCGATCTCGCCGGTCAGCATGTAGGGCAGCACCACGCCCTGATACATGATGAGCGGGTGCAGTGCGTTGGGCACGGCATGGCGCATGACGACGGCGCTGCCGGTCAGGCCCTTGGCCTTGGCCGTCTCGACATATTGCGCGTTCAGCGTATCGAGCAGATTGCCGCGCATGACGCGCATATTGTAGGCGAGCCCGCCGAAGGTGGCGATCGCCACCACCGGCCAGACATGCTTGACGAGGTCGGCGAATTTCGCCCACGACCACGGCGCGCCGCCATATTGCGGCGAGAAGAAGCTGCCGATCTCCGACACGTTGAACTGGAAGACCAGGAGATAGACGATGATCAGCGCCATCAGGAAGCGCGGCACCGTCATGCCGAGGAAGGAGATGGCCGACAGCACCGAGTCGATCCATGTGTATTGCCTGGTCGCCGCCCAGATGCCGAAGGTGATGCCGAGCACCGACGCCAGCAGAGGGCAGACCAATGCCAGCAGCAGCGTGCGCGGCAGCCGCTCGCCGACCACTGCGGCGACCGGCTTGTTGTAATAGAGGCTGTAGCCGAAATCGCCGCGGGTGATGATGCCGGCGACCCAGTTCAGGTACTGGACGGGCAGCGGTTTATCGAGGCCGTGCTCGACCCGATAGGCCTGCGCCTGCGCGTCGGCTTCGGCAAAAGACGCCCCGCCCTGGTTGATGAGCTGCGAACGGATATAGTCGGCATAGTCGCCCGGCGGCGCCTGGATGATGGCAAAGGTGACCAGGCTCAGGATGACCATGACCGGCACCGCCGATGCTATGCGCATGGCCAGGAATCGCAGCATCGGACCGTTTCTCCTCCTTGGATCTAATCTGTTGCCGCTGACCTTACTCCGTCCCGGCCGCGCGCGCAGCGCGGCCGGGCGTCAGCCAGGGGAGGAAACTCAGTTCGTCGGACCCTTGTCGCCGGGCTTGCCGGGAAGCTGGTCGGGAAAGAGTTCGTATTTCTGCTGCTTGTCGGCGGCGACGAAGACGCGTTCGCGCACGATCGAATCCTCGGCCCAGTTGAACATGAAGATCGGCGTTCCCTGCGGGATGTTGGAGAAGCGCTTGTTGATGATCAGGGCGCCGGGATATTCGGTCAGTCCAATATTGTAGACATGCTCCGTCGAGATCTTCTGGAACGTCTTCATCAGGCTGGCGCGCTCGTCATTGTCTGACGAGGAGACGAACTTGTTGACGATGTCGACAAGCTCCTTTTCGAACGGCATCAGGTCGACCACGCCGCTTTCGGGCGCGCGGTGATCCCAGCTGGTCTTGGGTCCGACGGGCGCGAGTTGCACGGTATTCTGCACGACGGAAGTCAGCTCCTGCTCGTTGCGCCTGATCAGCCAGTCGAAGCGGCCGGAATATTGCGAGGCATCACGCTGGGTGCCGTTGAGGCCGTTGAGCACGACCCTGATGCCAAGCTTTTCCATCTGGCCGACGACGCCTTCGGCGAGGCTCTTGTCGGTGCCGTAGTCATTGTTGACCAGCATCACGATCTCGACATTCTTGCCGCCGGCGGTCCCGGCCGGGAAGTTCACGAAGCCGTCGCCATCCGTATCCTTGAGACCAGCCTTGGCCAGTTCCGCCTTGGCGCCCTCGATGTCGAAGGGATAGTAGACGGTCGAGTTGCGGTCATAGAAGCTGGTGCCCGAGGAAAAGCCACCGGGGTAGATGGCGGTGAACGGCCCCTTGACCAGCGAGTCGCCGAGCGCCTTGCGGTCGAGCGCCATGGTGATGCCCTTGCGGAAGTCCTCATTGCGGTTGAGCTCGCGGATCGCCTGGCCGCGTTCGTCGGGATTGCCCCAGCCATTGGCGGAAAAGTTCATGCGCAGATTGTAGCCGATCAGGCGCGGGCCAAAGGCGAGCCGGGCCGGCGCGTCCTTGTCCGCCGCTCGCTTCAGCGAAGCGACGAAATTCTCCGGCTGCTCGAGGTTGGAGAAGTCGGCGGCCCCTGCCACCGCCTGCACGTCGCGGTCGGCCCAGGTCGACAGCTTGTAGTGCAGTTCGTTGAGATAGGGCAGCTGGTTGCCCTTCTCGTCGACCTTCCAGTAGTAGGGATTGCGACGCAAGACGATGATGTCGTCGGGCCTATATTCCACCGGCACCCAGGCGCCCATCACCGGAATGTTCATATATTCCGGCGGGAACGCGTTCTTGAACTGCTCGTAGGTATTCTTCGAGTACTTCGGATGCTGCGGCTTGAGGACATGCGCCGGGCCGGGGCAGAAGGTGCCATAGGCCATGGCGTAGAGATACTGTTTGGGGAAGGCGTCCTTGAAGGTCCACTCGACGGTGTAGTCGTCGACCTTCTTCAGCGTCGTGCCGACACCGAAGGTTTCCGCTGTGGCGCCGTTCAACGGCGAGACATTGGGGTCGACGACCTCATCGTCCCAGTAGAACATGACATCGTCGGCATTGAAGGCAACGCCGTCAGACCATTTGGCGCCTTCGACCAGGTGCATGGTCAGCGTGTGGCCATCCTTCGACCAGTCCCAGCTCCTGGCGAGGTTGGGCAGCGGCTCGGTGTCCTTGGCCTCGACCTGGAACAAAGGCGCGGTGCGCGTCAGGCATTCCGAAAGGCCGATGTCGATGCCGCCCCATCCTTGGGTCTGCCCGGCGCCATAATTCCAGCCTTCCGGCCGGCCGCCAATGACGTGGCGCATGGTGTCGCCATAAACGCCGATGCCGTCCGGCATGTTGCCGGTCTTGAACACCAGCGGCTCCTTCGGCAGGCGATCCTTGACCGGCGGCAGCTTGCCAGTCTTGACGTATTTCTCGGTGACCCACTCGGGCTCGTGATATTCGGGCAGCGCCTTGAACTCCAGGATGGAATCGCGGGCGACGTATTTGATCTTGCCCTCGGCGGGAAACGCCGCCGGCGCCGGCGGCGTGGTCGGCTCGGACGCGTATGCACTGCCAAGCGCCGATGCCGAGACGCTCAGCGCCAGCCCGGCGAGAATGCCAATTCTTCGCCCGGCGAGAATGCCAATTCTTCGACCGGCGAGAATGCCAATTCCACGAAAGTTCCTCATTGTGTTCCTCCCAGATGTTTCGACGTCTGCTGCTGCCGCATCTATTCATGACGGCTGATTGGCGAACCGGCCTCCCGCTGTCCGCCTGCCAGCATTCTCAGCCGGCCTGTTTCAGGGCCGTTTTTTCGGCGCGCAGTTCCTCGATCGAGCGCACTTTGCGCCGCGCCGCACCCGCCCAGTCGCGGGTTTTCACCATCGATTTCGAAAGCCGCTCCTTGGCGGCCGGCACGGCATCGGCGTATTGCGGCAGCCAACGCGCCTGGGCGACGACCATCTCGTCGACCATCTGCCAGACCTCTTCCGGCGTCGACACCGCACCCACCAGCGGATCGTGCAGCACCGCGAGCTTGAGCAGGTCAATGTCGCCCGTAACAGCCGCATGCACCGACATGCGCTGAACGTTGATCGAAGCCATGCAGGTGGCCGCGCAGGCTTCCGGCAGCGTGATGCCTGACGCCATGTTGATGCCGAAGCGATCGACGAAACCGGGCGATTCGATGATCGCGTCCTGCGGCAGATTGGTGATGATGCCGGTGTTCTTGACGTTGAAGTGGCCGCGATAGACGCGGTTCGTCTCCAGCGCTTCGAGAATATGGCTGGCATGCTCGTTCGAGCGCTTCGATACGTCGAGCGGCTTCGACGCCGCTTCGAGGAATTGCGGATATTCCGTCTCGAACCAGTTGCGGGTTTCCGTGGAGTAGCGAAGATAGCCGCCGGTCTCGCCATGGATCCAATCGGACATGTCGATCCAGCGGGTGATTTCGTCCGGCCGCTTGCGATACCAGGGCAGATATTCGGAGAGATGACCGTTGCTTTCGGTGGAGTAGACGCCGAAGCGCTTCAGCACGTCGATGCGCAGCTTTTCCTGCTGCGAATAGACCGGATGCGCCTCGAAGGCAGCCACCAGTTCGTCCTTGCCGATCTTGCGGCCGTTGAGCCGCAAATCGATGAACCAGGTCTGGTGGTTGATACCGGAGCAGACATAATCGAGTTCGCTGTGCGACTTGGCGCCGAGCACTTCGGCGATCTGTTCGGCGCCGTGCTGGACACCGTGGCAGAGGCCGACCGTATCGACCTTGCCATATTCGATCGCCGCCCAGGTGTTCATCGCCATCGGGTTGGCATAGTTGAGGAATTTGGCGCCTGGCTCGGCGACCTCCAATATATCCTTGCAGAAGTCGAGGATGACCGGGATGTTGCGCTGGCCGTAGAGGATGCCCCCGGCGCAAATCGTGTCACCGACGCACTGGTCGATGCCGTATTTCAAGGGAATGCGGATATCGTCGGCATAGGCTTCGAGCCCGCCCACCCGGACGCAGCTGATGACGTAGCGCGCGCCTTCCAGCGCCTTGCGGCGGTCGGTCGTCGCCGTCACCCTGGTCGGCAGCTTGTTGGCCTCGACGATGCGGTCGAGGATCGCCTTGATCATTTGCAGATTGTGTTCGCTGAGATCGGTCAGCGCGAATTCGATGTCGCTGAATTCCGGGACGCACAAAATATCGGTGAACAGCTTCTTGGTGAAGCCGACGCTGCCGGCGCCGATAATAGCGATTTTGAAACTCATCACCTCACCTCGATGCATTCGAAATGCCGGGTAAGGAGCAACAGGAAAGGGAATGGCGGCTCGCCTCGGCGCGCATGCCATTCGAGCCGGAATTCCGGCTCGTTCTCCTCCCCGCCCGCTCCTCGACCGCGGGTCTTTCGCGTTCTCAGGATTTGGATTATGCCGTTATTCCAGGGCGCGGCCAGAGAACGATTATGCTTTCGAGGGTAATTTTGTGCTGCATGATCTGATCGCCAACGGACAGTTGATGCGCACCATCTCGCTGCCGCGCGGCCGCCAGCGCCTGCATGCCATGCCAACCAGCACCGGCTATGAAGTACGCGAGGGCGTGACCTATGACTGGGATGGGCGCAAGCGCGGCCAGACACCGTTCACCGTGCTGCAGCACACGATCAGCGGCACCGGCCAGCTGCGCTACGAGAACCGCAACTACCGCCTGCAGGCCAACGACACGCTGCTGGTGCTGGTGCCACACAACCATCGCTACTGGCTGGAGAAGGGCGACCGCTGGGAATATTTCTGGATCTCGATGAATGGCGAGGAGGCGCTGCGCGTCCACAAATCCATACTCAGCGTCTCCGGCCCGGTGTTTCGGCTGCAGCCGGAGACGATCGATCATCTCGCCGATTGCAGCCTGCGCCTGATCAAGGGTGGCGCTTCGCCTGGCGCTGCTTCGGCAATCGCCTATGAGGCGGCGATGGCGCTTTACGACGATGTCTTCGGCTCGCACGCCTTCACTGAGAAACAGAGCGTCATGCAGCCGGTCATCGATCATATCAACGCCAATCTCGACAAGCCCTTGCCCGTGGCCGAGCTCGTCCAGATCAGCGGCCTCAGCCGCGCCCATTTCTCGCGCTGCTTCGCCGAGAGCGAAGGCGTTCCGCCGGCCGAGTTCGTGCTGCAGCAGCGGCTGCAGCGGGCGGCGAAGCTGCTAACCAAAGCCGATTTCCTGCCAGTCAAGGAGGTCGCCATCCTGTGCGGCTTCGAGGACGCCAACTATTTCTCGAAAGTCTTCCGCCGGCTCTACGGCATCAACCCGACGCAGTTCCGCACCACCGGCATGTATGCCAGCCTGGGCAGCCTTCGATAGGATTACCCGATGCGGTTGCCGCTTGCGGGATCGAACAGATGCAGCGCCGCCGGATCGGCAGACAGCCGCACCTTATCGCCAGGCCGGATAGTGCTGCGTCCCATGACGAAGACACAAACCAGCTGGTTGGCGAGCCGGACATAGAACTGCGTCGACAGGCCGAGCGGCTCGACCACCTCGACCTCTGCCTTGAGCGGACCATCGTCGGCAAGCTGGATGTGCTCCGGCCGTAGCCCGACGGTGAGCACATCGCCATCCTTCAACGGCAAGCCATCAGGCAACCGCAGCTTCTGGCCGTCGGCCAGCACCGCGTCCACCTTGCCGCCCTTGGCGATTGTCGCCGGAAAAAAGTTCATGCCGGGCGAGCCGATGAAGCCGGCGACGAAGGTGTTGATCGGCCGATCGTAGAGTTCGAGCGGATGGCCGACCTGCTGGACGTAACCGTCATGCATGACGACGATGCGGTCGGCCATGGTCATGGCTTCGATCTGGTCGTGGGTGACATAGACCGATGTGGTCTTGAGCTGCTGGTGCAGCGCCTTGATCTCGGCGCGCATATGCACGCGCAATTTGGCGTCGAGATTGCTGAGCGGCTCGTCGAACAGAAACACTTTGGGATCGCGCACGATGGCGCGGCCCATGGCGACGCGCTGGCGCTGGCCGCCGGACAGTTGCCTGGGCAGACGTCCGAGGAAACTGTCGAGGCCGAGGCGCTTGGCCGCCGCCCCTACCCTGCCGTCGATCCTCGTCTTCTCCGCCTTCTTCAACAGCAGGCTGAAGCCCATATTCGACGACACATCCATGTGCGGATAGAGCGCGTAGGACTGGAACACCATGGCAATATCGCGGTCCTTCGGCGCGACATCGTTGACCAGCCGATCGCCGATATGGATCTCGCCGCCCGACACCTCTTCCAGCCCGGCAATCATGCGCAAAAGGGTCGACTTGCCGCAGCCGGAGGGACCGACGAGCACGACGAACTCGCCATCGGCGATTTCGAGATCGACGCCATGCAGGATGCGCAGCGAACCGTAGTCCTTCTCGACGTTTTGCAGCGTTACGGAAGCCATCGATTATCCTTTGACCGCGCCGGCGGTGAGGCCGGTGACGAGATAGCGTTGCAGGAAGGCAAAGAAGATGCAGACCGGGATAAGCGCCAGGATCGACGCCGCCATCATCTGCCCCCAGTCCACGGCGAACTTGCCGATATAGGTGAGCAGGCCGACGGCAAAGGTCTTCTGGTCGTCGCTGGAGATCAGCATCAGCGCGAACAGCAATTCGCTCCAGGCGGCGGTGAAGACGAAGCCGAGCGTGGCGCCCATGCCGGGCAAGGTCAGCGGCACGATCACCTTGCGCATCGCCTGCGCCCGCGTGCAGCCGTCGATCATCGCCGCTTCCTCCAGATCCTTCGGAATGCCGTCGAAGAAGGACTGCATCAGAAAGGTGGCGAAGGCGGTGTTGAAGGCGGTGTAGATGATGATCAGACCAACCAGGCTGTTGGTCAGGCCAAGCTCGCCCATGACGCGGTAGATCGGCGGAATGACCATCACCAGCGGGAAGGTTTGCGTCAGCAAAAGCATGATCGCCAGCGTCGCCTTGCCGCGAAAGGTGAAGCGCGACATGGCGTAGCCGGCGAGCGTGGCGATGACTGTCACCAGGGCCGCCGTCGACACCGAGACGATGACGCTGTTGAGGAAATAGCGGGGGAAGTCAGAGGCTTCCAGGACAGTGATGAAGTTGCGGAAGGTCGTCTGCGACGGCCACAGCGTGATGCCCTCGGAATAGAGCAGCCGCTCCGGCGTTACCGAAATCTTCAGCGTCCAGAAGATCGGGAACAGCGCGAAGATCATGTAGGCGGCAATCGCCGCGTAGAGGCCGATGCCGCTGAAGATGCGCGAGGAGGTGGAGCGTCCGGCAATCATCAGACGTGCCTCACCAGCAAGCGGCGGATGGCGATCAGCGCGATCGCATAGGCGATCAGCAAGATCAAGAGCAGCACCGCCACCGCGGAGGCATAGCCCTTGTCCAGCGACTTGAAGGCACTGACATAGATGTAGACCGGCACCGTGCTGGTCGAGCCTGCCGGCCCGCCCTCGGTCATGACAAAGATCAGATCGGCGAAGGTGGCGATCCAGATCGTACGCAGCATGACGGTGATGACGATGGTCGGCGCCAGGAACGGCAGCGTCACCTTGGTGAAGCGCTGCCAGGGCGAAGCGCCGTCGATTGCGGCCGCCTCATGCAGTTCCGACGGGATCGACTTCAGCGCCGCCAGCAGAGTGATGGCGAAGAACGGAATGCCGAACCAGATGTTGGCGATGATCGGCCCCCACATGGCGGTGGCCGGATCGGACAGCACATTGGTCGGCTCGGCCTTCAGCCCGAGCGTGAAGAGCCAATGCGGCAGCGGGCCGATGATCGGATTGAACAGCCACGCCCAGGTCAGGCCCGACAGGAAAGATGGCACCGCCCAGGGCAGGAACACCACCGCCTGCACGAACTTGCGCCCGACAAACGGTTTGTCGAGCAGCAACGCCAGACCCAGGCCGAGGAAGAACTGGAAGAACAGGCTGGCGACGGTCCACCACAGCGTGTTGACCAGCGCCTGCCCGAGCACCTGGTCGGTCAGCATCGCCTGATATTGGCCTAGACCGACATATTCGGATTTGAAGGCGGAGAATTTGCGGAAGGAATAGCTGATGCCGATGATCAACGGCACCAACAGCACCACGACCAGCAGAACGATCGCCGGCGAAAGATAAAGCCAGGGCTCGATTGCCGCATGCGTCAGCCGCTTCTTTCGCGGCCGGCCGGCGGATCGTATTTCGGACACGGCATAAGTCATTAGCGCTCAACAATCATGGGTGGGTGCCGACAGCGGCAACAGCACCCTTCTCCCCGTTCACGGGGAGAAGATGCCGGCAGGCAGATGAGGGGCAGCGCTAGCCTTGGGGTGCTGGTGCTGCCCCTCATCCGGGCCTGTGTGTGCATGTCGTTGTCCCAAAACCGCTACGCACTTTTGGGCGACATGCATTCGGGCCACCTTCTCCCCGTGAACGGGGGAGAAGGAAGAAGAACTACTTCTTGTTCTTGGCCAGCCAGTCCTGCTGTTCCTTGGTCAGGAACGCAGCCCACTGGTCGGCAACGTCCTTGGCCGACTTCTGGCCGAGCAGCACTTCCTGGAAATTCTTGATCGCCACCTGGTCGACGAAATTGCCGAGGTTCTCCAGATGTGTCGGCGGCGTCACCATTTCATATTTGGAAGTGTCGCTGAGCTCGGTGAACCAGCCTTTGAACTGCTCGGTCTTGAAGTGGGCATCCTGGTCGGCGCCATTGTGGATCGGCACGACGCCGACTTCCTTGGCCCATTCGAGATTGTCCTTGGGCGACAACAGCGTCGCCATCAGCTTCCAGGCATCGTCCTTGTGCTGCGAATTGGCGAACATCGCCCAGCCGGCATAGCCCAGCGTCGGATAGGATTTGCCGCTTGGCCCCACAGGCAGCGGCGCCACGGCAAAATCGTCGGCACTCATCTTGTCGGCAATGCCGATCAGCGCATCCGGATCCTGGTTGAGCATGGCGCAGGTGCCGGAATAGAAGCCGGTGACGGTCTCGTTAAAGCCCCAGCTCACCGCATCCTTGGGCGCCAGCCCGTCCTTGTACATGTCGGCCAGCATCTGCAGGCCCTTGACCGAGCCCTCCTCGTTGATGGTCGAGGTGCCGTCCTCGTTGAAGTAGCCGCCCTTGCCAGCGGCGATGTTCATGAACATGTGCATGCCGTTGAAGGCGCCCGGCCCACCACGCAGGCAATAGCCGTACTTGCCTGGAATGGCGGAGATCTTCTTGGAGTCGGCGATGAAGTCGTCGAGTGTCGCCGGCGGGCCGTCGAGACCGGCCTCCTTGAACAACTTCTTGTTCCAGAACAGCGCATTCACATAGTAGCCGTACGGGATCATGAACTGGGTGTTGTTGACGGTCGAGCCGAACTGCTTGGCGCGGTCGCCGAGCGTTTTGGCATCATCCCATTTGGCCATGTAGGGACCGAGATCCTCGAGCTGGCCGTTGGTGGCGTAGAGGCCCATCCAGCGCTCCGGCATCTCGACGATGTCGGGCGTATCGCCGGCCTGCACCATGGTGAGGAATTTCTCGAACGCCTGGCCCCAGGGCAGCGAGACCACCTCGACCTTGACGCCGGCATTGGCGGCCTCGAACTCGGCGATCTGCTTCTTCAGGAATTCGGTGCGCTGCGGGCTGGTGATGACCTCGACCAGCTTGAGGGTGGTGTCGGCCAATGCGCCGCTGGCGGACATCGCCAGGCCGGCAGCGGTGGCAAGCATGATGCTCAGTCGTTTCATGTTCAGAACTCCCATTTTGAACCCAGTCATTTTTTTGCTTTGTCGAAGGCCTGGCCGATGTCGGCCCAGAGGTCTTCGACGCTTTCCAATCCGACATTGAAGCGGATGGTTCGGGGGCTGACGCCGAAGCGCGCCATCGAATTGAGACCCGGTGTCTGCTCGAGCGAGGCCTTTGCCGGCACGACGAGGCTTTCATGACCGCCCCAGCTGACGCCGATGCGGAAAAATTTCAGCGCATCGACGAAAGCGGGAATGTCGACATCCTCCGTCACCTCGAAGGAGAACAGCCCGGCATAGCCGGCAAGCGTCTTCTTGCCGGGATGGTTGGAATAGGCGGGATGATTGACCCGCTCGACCTTGTCATGCGCCTTCAAGCGCTCGGCGATGATGAGCCCGCTCTTCATGTGATGCGGCAGTCTCAGCGGCAGCGTGCGCAGGCCGCGCAACAGCAGCCAGCCCTCGAAGGGCGACAGCTTTGCGCCAAGCTGCGAGTAGGTCTGGTCGTTGATGTGCTTGATATGGGCGGCCGAGCCCGCCACCACACCGGCGACGGTATCGCTGTGGCCGCCGAGATATTTCGAGGCCGAGTGCAGCACCAGATCGACGCCGTGCAGGATCGGCTTCTGGAACACCGGCGTCGCCCAGGAATTGTCGATTGTGGTGACGATGCCCTGCTCTTTCGCCAGCCGCGTCAGATGTTCGAGATCCTGCAGCTCGAACATCATCGAGGTCGGGCTTTCCAGGTAGAGCAGTTTCGCACCGGGAAGTGCCGCGGCCACCGCATCCGGATCGGAGCCGTCGACATAGTCGACCTTGATATGCAGGCGCGGAAACAGCCGCTCGAACAGTCGGTAGGCGTCGCCATAGCAATTGCGCACCGCAAGGATGCGTTCGCCTGCGCCGACGAAAGCCAGCAACGTCGCGCTGATCGCAGCCATGCCGCTCGAAAAACCACGTGCGGCTTCAGCACCTTCAAGCGCTGCGACGCGCGACTCGAATTCCATCACCGTCGGATTGTCGCCGCGCGAATAGATCGGCTGTTTCCTGCGCCCGGCAAAGGTGTCGGCCATGTCGGCATAGCTGGCGAAGGTGAACAGCGAGGTCTGGTAGATCGGCGGCACCACCGCATTGCCGGGGAACGGGTCGTCATGCGCCAGAAGCGTCGCCGCCTCGGCGAGATAGTCGCTGCCGGAAATGCCTGGGTCGAAGCTGTGCTCGTTCATGTGCGGACCGAAAGTTTGAGGTTGGCGGCGCCGCGCTTCAAATCGTCCTCGACCGTGGCGATCAGCTTCAGCGCTTCGGCCCGGGCGCCTTCCGGATCGTGCGCGGCGATGCAGTCGAACATGGTGCGGTGGTAGGGAAAGCTTGCGTGGCCGAAATCGCGCACGCCGAGCGGATGTTCCCAGAAGCGGTGGAACAGTTCGTGCATGGCGGCAATAATCTGCTCGAACAGCGGATTGCCGCAGGCGCGGTAGATCGCCTGATGGAATTCCCAGTCCTCTTCCGACGACATGCCGGCGCGGCTGAGAAACTCTTCCTCCATGATGTCGAGCTTGCGCTCGATCTCGGCGAGGTCGTCCTTGTCGGCGCGAATGGCGCAAAGGGCGGCGGCTTCCGCTTCCAGCGCACGGCGGATTTCCAGCGTGCGCATCAGGCCGGTGAAATCATTGCCGCCGGCAAGCGTCAGCGGCATGTGCAGCATGTCGAGCGAGACGGCGGCCTTGAGATAGGTGCCCGAGCCCTGCCGGCGCTCGACCAGGCCAAGCCCTTCCCAGCGCGTCAGCGCCTCGCGCACCGTGTTGCGGCTGACCTTCAGACGCTCAGCGAGGATGCGTTCGGTCGGCAGCCTCTCACCGGGTTCCAGCTTCTCGCGCATGACGAAGCCGGCCAACGCCTTCAGCACCGCGTCGTCGCGGGCCGTCGTCTGGATCGGCGGAAGGCTGAATTCGGTCACCGGGGCTATTACCGAAGTGGTTCAATGGTCCAACCAATTTCTGCACAGACGAAGGGACCTGTCAACAGTGGAAACGCAGCAAGGCCGAAGGGCCAGGGGATGCACCTTCGGCCTTGCTGCTTCAGCCGTGGATGCGCGCTGGCGCAGCGGCGGCGCGAGCCTCGCGCCAGCGAGCGAAGATTGCCTCGCGAACCCGCCTCGAACCAGAGAGGCGCTTTTTTGCCTGCGCCAGCACCGCAGGCGACGCCTCGGCGGGCGTGCCGGACCGAAAGGGAGGAGCCGGGGCGTATTCGAGCGAGAGCTGCACGATCTCGGCCTCCTCCTGTCCAAGCAGCCTCGCAACCAGCGCCAGGCCGAAGTCGATCCCCGAAGTGACGCCGCCGGCGGTGATGAGCTTGCCGTCTTCGACGATACGCTCGTCGACCGGGATCGCTCCGAACTCCTCAAGGAAATCATGCGCATACCAGTGCGTGGTCGCGCGCTTGCCCCTCAGCAGTCCGGCCGCCCCAAGCACCAGGGCACCGCTGCAAACGGAGGTGATGTAGCGCACCTGCCCCGCGCGCTCCCACACGAAATCGAGGACTGTCTGGTCCTCCAGCAGCGCGTTGACCCCGCCCCCGCCAGGAATGCACAGCACGTCGAGGGGCCGGCAATCGTCAAAGGTCGCGGTTGGCGTCAGCGAGAGGCGCGTCGATGACGTCACCGGGTTGCGATCCTTCCAGATCAGTTCCACCTCGGCATCCTTGGCCGATGCCAGGACTTCGTATGGGCCGGTGAGGTCGAGTTGTTGGACGTCGGGGAATACGAGGATGCCGAAACGAAGGGGCATGGAAATCTCCGTGGGTTGACTTCCGGCAATCTACGGCATCATGGTTTGGCACGATTGCCATTCATCCCTCGCTTCGGGCCAAACCAATGCGCCGTATCGAAGTACTTGCCTATCCCGACATCCAGCTCCTCGACGTCAGCGGACCGCTGCAGGTCTTTGCCAGCGCCAATGATTTCAAAAGGCAGGCCGGCGAACCGGCTCCTTACGAGGTCGTGGTCGTCGCCGCCTCACCGCGCATCCGGACATCGGCCGGTCTCGTGCTGGAGGCAGCAGTGCTGCCAACCCACGGAGGTAAGATCGACACGCTGCTTGTCCCCGGAGGATGGGGCGTCAACGCGGCCTGCGACGATCCCGTGCTGGTCCAGTGGATCGCCGGTCGCTCGCGCGATGCCACCCGAACCGCTTCCGTCTGCAGCGGCGCCATGCTGCTGGCGACGGCTGGCCTGCTCGACGGCCGCCGCGCGGTGACCCATTGGGGACGCTGCGCGGAGTTCGCCCGGCGCTTTCCCGCGGTCCGCCTCGAACCCGATCCGATCTTCATCCGCGACGGCAATGTCTGGACATCCGCCGGCGTAACGGCGGGGATCGATCTCGCCCTCTCCCTCGTCGAGGCCGACCTTGGCCGGCACACGGCGCTTGCCGTGGCGCGCGAATTGGTGGTCTTCCTGAAACGTCCCGGTGGCCAGGCGCAGTTCAGCCAAACCCTCAAGCTGCAGCAAGGCGACGGGCGCTTCGACCGGCTGCATGGCTGGATCCTCGAAAATCTGGCCGGCGACCTGTCGCTCACGCAGTTGGCCGACCACGCCAATATGAGCCCGCGCAGCTTCTCGCGGCGCTATCGCGAGGCCACGGGCCGGACACCCGCCCGCGCGATCGAGGAGATCCGGATCGAGGCGGCGCGACGGATGCTGGAGCGGGGCCAGCCCGTCAACCAGACGGCCCGCCGCTGCGGTTTCGGCTCGGAAGAAACCATGCGGCGCGGCTTTCTGCGCGTGCTGGGCACCAATCCGCGCGCCTATCGCGAGCGTTTCTGATCGCGACTGCTTGCGCCATTAGGCCGGCGGTCGACGCCGTAGAAATAGAGCCTCTCCAGCGTTCAGGCGGGATGCTGTAGCTGGCTGAGCCCGCCATCGACGACGAGGGTCGCCGCGTTCATGAACGGGCACTCCTCAGAAATCATGAACACAGCGGCCAGCGCGATCTCGCGCGCCGAGGCGATGCGGCCGCCGGGATGCAGCGCCAGCGTCTTGGCGCGCGCCGCAACCGGATCGGCAAAACTGTTCCAATAGTCGGTCGCCTTCTGCGTCTCGACATAACCGGGCGCCAGCGCGTTCACGCGCACGCCCTGCCCGGCATATTCCAGCGCCAGCGACTTGGTCAGCCCAAGCAGCGCGTGCTTGGCCACGGGATAGGGGAAGGTATGAGGGATGATGGTGAAGCTGTGCGTCGAGGCGATGTTGAGGATCGCGCCACCGCCATTTGCGATCATTGCCGGCAGCACCGCCTTGGCGCAGTTCCAGGCGCCTTTGACGTTGACATCGAAATTGCGATTCCACTCCTCCTCGGTCGCCTCGAGCGGCGTCGAGAACACATTCATCCCGGCATTGTTGATCAGCGCGTTGATCGGCCCGATCGCGTCGGTCGCCCGGCTGACGGCAGCGGCAATCGCGGCCCCGCCGCTGATGTCGCCTGCGGTATGTCCGACATGGCCCTGCGGTGCGGCAAGGCCGGCGACCGTTTTGTCCAGCAGCGCGCCGTCGCGATCGACCAGGAACAGCTTTGCCCCTTCGGCCAGGCAGGCCTCGGCGATGGCAAGCCCGATGCCTTGCGCGGCGCCGGTGAGGAAGATGCGTTTGCCGGACAGGCGCTCAGCCATGGCTGTCACTCCACTGGAAGACGGATCAGCGCCGGCCCAGTGCCGACGAACGCAGATTGTCGAGCAAAACGGCAAGCAGCAGGATCACGCCGCGCACAATGTACTGGTAGAAGGCTGGGATGTTGAGCAGGTTCATGGCGTTTTCGGCAATGCCCATGATCAGCACGCCGACGATGACGCCCGACATGGTGGCGCGGCCGCCGGCAAGCGAGACCGAGCACGCAGGCCGAGATGACCGAGAGTTCAAGCCCGACCGCCGCATTGGGCTGGCCCGACGTGATGCGCGACGCCAAAAGGATGCCGGCGATGCCACAGACCACGCCTTGCAGAGCAAAGATCCAGATGCGCGTCCAGTCGACATTGACGCCCGCCAGGCGCGAGGCCTCCGGGTTGCCGCCGATGGCCAGCGTGTTCTTGCCGAAGACGGTACGATTGAGGACAAAACCGAAGATGCAGAACAGCACGGCCAGGACCCAGACCGGCGTCGGAATGCCGAACAGCTTGGATAGCGCCAGCTGGTAGAAATCCGGGCTGTTGATGCCGACGGCGCGGCCATCGGATGCGATCAGCGCAAGGCCGCGCACGATCTGCATGGTGGCAAGCGTCGTGATCAGCGCGTTGATGCGGAATTTGGCGATGACGACGCCATTGATGAAGCCGACCAAGGCGCCGCAGGCGATTGCCGCGAGAAGCCCGAGCAGGATCGAACCGGTATAGTTCGACGCCATTACCGCGACCATGCCGGCAAAGGCGACGATGGAGCCGACCGAGAGGTCGAAGTCACGCGCGGCAAGGCAGAACATCATCGTGCAGGCGACAATGCCGACGGTGACCACCGACTGCAGCAGGCCGAGCATGTTGCGGTCGGTGAGGAAGTTCGGCACCAGCAGCGACACCAGCACGAAGGCGACGATGAAGATGACGACGAGGCCCTGTTCGCCGAGCAGGATCTTCTTCAACTGATCGGTCATGGTAAAGATCCTCAGGATGCGATCGCGTCGGGGGTTTTCTGATCGGGAAGAGCAGCGGCCAGGATCGCTTTTTCGGCGAACTGGTCGCGGGCGAGTTCGGCGCTGATGCGCCCGCCGCACATCACCAGGATACGGTCGCAAATGCCCATCACTTCCGGCAGTTCGGACGAGACGACGACGATCGCCATGCCGTCTTCGGCAAGCTGGTAGAGCAACTCGTAGATTTCCGCTTTGGCGCCGACATCGATACCGCGTGTCGGCTCGTCGACGATAAGCACGCGCACGCCCTGCTCCGACAGCCAGCGGCCGAGAATGACCTTCTGCTGGTTGCCGCCGGAGAGGTTGATGATGTCCTGCTTGCGCGACGGCGTGCGCACCTTGAGTTTCTTGATGAAGGTCTCGGCGGCGGCGATCTCGCTGGCGCGGTTCAAGATTCCGAAGCGCGTGTGATGACGCCGCGACGAGATGTTGATGTTCTCCTCGATCGAGCGGCCCTGGATGATGCCGTCATGCTTGCGGTCTTCCGAGCACAAAACGATGCCGGCGCGGATCGCGTCATGCGGATCGGTCGCATGAACGACCTTGCCGTCGACGCTGATGGTGCCGCCTGAGCGCCGGTCGGCGCCGAAGACCAGCCGCATCAGTTCCGAGCGCCCCGCGCCGATCAGGCCGAAGAAGCCGACGATCTCGCCGGCCCTTGCCTCGAAGCTGGCAGGCGTCGTCAGTTTTACTCCGGAAACAGCGTCGACCTTCAGCCGGACATCGCCGGCCGGGCGTGGGCGAAACCCCCAGACATCGGAGATTTCGCGGCCGACCATTTCGGCGACCACCTGGTCGCGTGTGACGTTTTTCAGCGACGCATGGTGCGCCGCGAGCTTGCCGTCGCGCAGCACGGTCAGGCTGTCGCAGAGGCGGAACACTTCGTCCAGCCGGTGCGATACATAGATGATCACCTTGCCCTCGCCGCGCAGGCGGTCGATCAGGGCAAACAGGATTTCGCTTTCGCGCGACGACAATGACGAGGTCGGCTCGTCCAGAGCGATGACGCGCGCGTCGAGCATGATCGCCTTGGCGATCTCGACCATCTGGCGCTCGCCGATCGACAGCGTCTTGACCTTGCGGCTGATATCGATGTCGATGCCGGCTGATTTCAGCTTGGCGCCAACATCGTCCAGCATCCTGGCACGGGCGATGATGCCGGCGTTGGCGGGGAAGCGGCCGAGGCTGAGGTTTTCGGCAACAGTGAGCTCGGGAACCAGCTGCAGTTCCTGGTGGATGACGATGACGCCATTGTCGAAGGCATCTCGCGTCGTTGCATAGGCTTGCATCTTGCCGTCGATGAGGATCTCGCCGTCATCGGCATGCTGGTCGCCGGACAGGATCTTGATCAGCGTGGATTTGCCGGCGCCGTTCTCGCCCATCAGGCCGTGCACGGCGCCCTTGTCGACGCCGAACGAGACGTCCGACAGCGCCTTGACGCCCGGATAGGTCTTGGTGATTTCCGAGAAGTCGAGAAAGGACATGGGGCGCCTATCCTTTTGCCATGCCAAACAGGCGGCGACTGTGAGCCGCTGCCTGTTTGTACAGGGAGGATTATTCGATGCCGAGACCCTTGCGGACCGTCTGGTAGTCGCCGCGCTTGGCCAGCGCACCGGCGGTCAGGATGAGCTTCTCGGGTTCCTTGTTGTTGGCGACCCAGTCATACATGTTGAGCGCAGTCTCGTAGCCGTGACGCTTCGGCGAGATGATCACCGTGCCGACGAAGCCGGTGGCGGTCGGCTTCTTGAACTCGTTGATCGCCGAATCCGCGCCGCCAATGCCGACGCCGATCACGTTTTCGGCCGGGATGCCGACGCTTTCGGAAGCACGAACGGCTCCGAGCACGGCTTCGTCGTTGAGGCCGAAGGAGACCCACTTCTTGATGTCGGCATGGGCGTTGAGCACCACCGTCGCCGCATTCAGCGCAGCCTCGGTGTCGGTCTTGGCCTGAGGTGCGTCGAAGATGTTCTCGGCCTTGAAGCCGTTGGCCTTGAGCACCGAGATGGCGCCTTCGACCCGGTCGACGGCGGTCGGCAACTGATCATAGGAGACGCGGATGGCGCCAACCTCGTCGGCCTTCCAGCCGCGCGCCTTCATTTCGTCGACGATCGCCTGGCCGACGGCCTCGCCGATCTTGGTCGCCGAAATGCCCATATGCGGCACGTCTTCCAGGGCCTTGCCGTCTGCGCCGACCAGACGGTCGTCAACGGTCATCAGCTTGAGATTGTTGGCGGCGGCCTTGGCGACGATGCCGGGGCCGAGTTTCACATCAGGTGTGCAGACGATGAAGCCTTGCGCGCCCTGCGCGCCGAGATTGTCGATCGCCGACATCAGCTTCTCACCGTCCTCGGCGCCGATCTTGACCAGGGTAAAACCCTTCTCCTTGGCGGTCTGGTCGGCGAACTTCCATTCGTCCTGGAACCACGGCTCCTCGGGCTGTTTGACGATAAAACCTATCTTGGTGTCCTGAGCATATGCAGCGATGGTCGTGACGGACAGCACGGCAAGCGCGCCCGCGACGAGCGCGGTCTTCAGAAGTCGCATGATTACCTCCCAGCGATGGCCGGGCGCTCAGCCCGGATGCAGAGTCTCTAATTCTTTTTATCATACTCGTCAATTGATCTGGTATGATAATTGAGCTACATGCTCTGACCAGGGATCGCTGGCGCAAATCATCCGCATCCGGTAAGGCCGGGGACGCGAGATCAGTGGTTTCGCCGCCTTGGAGGAGGGCTGAGGTGACCGAAACTTCGAAGAAGGCATCAGGCGACACCCGCCGCCCGCGCGTCATGCCCGATGTGACCAAGGCGCTTGCCTCAGACATCTTTTCCGGACGCTATCCCGCCGGCTCGTCCCTGCCGACCGAAAACGAACTCGGCGTCGAATATGGCGTCAGCCGCACCGTCATCCGCGAGGCGCTGAAGGTGCTGGCCGCCAAGGGGCTGGTGCTGTCGCGACCGCGCATCGGCACGGTTGTATGTGAACAGGACAACTGGAACATCATCGACCCGCAGGTGCTGGCCTGGCACGCGCCGCATGCGCTGGACGACAAATTGTTCGACGCCATCCTCGAAACGCGCCGCGCCATCGAACCTCTGGTAGCTGAACTGGCGGCGACTCGTGCGACGCTGCAGGAGATCGCCGATCTCGAAGCCGCCTGGCGCGGCATGGCCAATGCCGGCGAGGATCTCGCCGCCTTCTCGCGCTCGGACATCACCTTCCACCAGATCGTCTATGCCGCGAGCCACAACCCGATCTTCCGCCAGATCGGCAATCTGATCGACACCGGGCTGAAATTCTCGCTCGAAGCAACGGCGACCATTTCGCTCGCCCGGCGCATGGAAGCGGTGGCGGCGCACCGTGAGGTGGTCGAGGCGCTGCGCATGCGCGATGCCGCGGCGGCGCGTGCGGCGGCAGGCCGGATCCTCGACCTTGCGGCGCGCGACCTGGTCAGCGCCAAGAAACTCAAGAACAACTGAGACCAGCATGAAAATCATCTCGCTCACCACCTACATCGTCCCGCCGCGCTGGCTGTTCCTGAAGATCGAGACTGATGCCGGCGTTACCGGCTGGGGCGAGCCTGTGGTCGAAGGCCGTGCGCTGACGGTCGAGGCAGCGGTCAAGGAACTTGGCGATTATCTGATCGGCAAGGACCCGCGCCTGATCGAGGACCATTGGACGGTGATGCATCGCGGCGGCTTCTACCGCGGCGGGCCGATCCTGATGAGCGCCATTGCCGGCATCGACCAGGCGCTGTGGGACATCAAGGGCAAGGCGCTCGGCGTGCCTGTGCACGAACTGCTCGGCGGCAAGCTGCGCGACAGCATCAAGGTCTATTCCTGGATCGGCGGCGACCGGCCGGCGGAAGTGGCTGATGGCGCCAGGGAAGTGGTGGCGCGCGGTTTTCAGGCGCTGAAGATGAATGGCACCGAGGAACTGCAGATCGTCGACAGCCATGACAGAATAGATGCGGCTGTCGAACGAGTCGCCATGGTGCGCGAGGCCGTTGGGTCCAACATTGGCATCGCCGTCGATTTCCACGGCCGCGTCCACCGGCCGATGGCGCGCATGCTGGTCAAGGAGCTCGAACCCTACCGGCTGATGTTCATCGAGGAGCCGGTGCTCAGCGAAAACCGCGAGGCGCTGAAGGAGATCGCAGCGCTGGGCTCGACGCCGATCGCGCTCGGCGAGCGTCTTTACAGCCGCTGGGATTTCAAGTCGGTGTTCGAGCAAGGCGCCGTCGATATCATCCAGCCGGACCTGTCGCATGCCGGCGGCATCACCGAATGCCGCAAGATCGCGGCGATGGCCGAGGCCTATGACATTGCGGTGGCGCCACACTGCCCGCTCGGGCCGATCGCGCTTGCCGCCTGCCTGCAGCTCGATGCCGTCAGCTACAACTGCTTCATCCAGGAACAGAGCCTCGGCATCCACTACAACGCCGCAAACGATTTGCTCGACTATGCCGCCAACAAGGACGTCTTCCGCTACGAGGATGGCTATGTCGCAATCCCCGATGGTCCCGGCCTCGGCGTCGAAATCGACGAGGACTACGTCAAGGAACGCGCCAAGGAAGGCCACCGCTGGCGCAACCCGGTCTGGCGTCACAAGGACGGCTCCTTCGCCGAGTGGTAGCTCGGCCGACCTTGCGGCCAGGCCTTCAGGACCTCGGGTTCGATTTCGCGGTGGCGCCAGCGTAACGCAGGCCTCTGATGGGCCGCAGCGCCGAGCACCAGCGCATGGGAACCGTCGGCGCCGGCAAGCCGCAACTCGCTGACCGCCTGGGTTGCCGCAAGCGATCGAAAGCAGTCGCTATCCATGGAACATGGCGGATGTCCTGTTCTCATCGACCTTTTCTTGGCCCGCCAGCCGCGTCACCTGCCCGCGGCGTGCCGGCCTGCGTTCCTGCCGGAGAAGATGCAGCTGCCGAGAAATGTCCCTTCCAGCGCATTGTAGCCGTGATAGCCGCCGCCACCGCCGCCGGCCACCTCGCCTGCCGCATAGAGCCCGGCAATGGGTTCGCCATTGCCGTCGAGAACCTGCGAATTGAGATTGGTGTGCAGGCCGCCAAGCGTTTTGCGCGTCAGGATGTTGAGGCGCACCGCGATCAGCGGCCCGTGCCTGGGATCGAGTATCTTGTGCGGCTTGGTCACCCGGAAGATCTTGTCGCCAATGTAGTTGCGGGCGCCGCGGACGGCTGTGACCTGCGCATCCTTGGTATAGGCATGGTCGACCTCGCGATCGCGCGCCACGATCTGCGCCTTGAGCCGGTCGTAGTCGAGCAGATTGTCGCCTGACAGCGCGTTCATGCCGGCGACCAAGTCGGCCAGGTTGTCGCGGACGACGAAGTCCTCGCCCTTTTCCAGGAACGCTGCCACCGATGGTGGCGCCTTGCCGCCGCGCCGGTTCTTCAGCACGGCCCGCCAATCCTTGGCCGTAAAGTCTAGGTTTTGCTCCGAACCCGACAGCACGAACTCCTTCGAAGCGATCGTCTTGCTCAGCACGAACCAGGAATAATCGTGTCCCGTCGACAGGATACGCTTCAAGGTGCCAAGCGAATCGAAGCTCGGGAAGAACGGCGCCTCCATGCGTTGTCCCAGAGCATCGAACCATAGCGGCGACGGCGCCGACAGGATGCGGATGCCGTGGTTCGGCCAGATCGGATTCCAGTTCTTGATCCCCTCGACATAGTGCCACATGCGGTCGGCGTTGATGACGGCCCCGCCGGCGTCCTGGGTGATCGCCACCATGCGGCCGTCGACATGGTGCGGCACGCCGGCAACCATACGCTTCGGCGCTGGCCCCAGCCGCCGGACCGGCCAGACCTTGCGAACCAACTCATGATTGCCGCCGATGCCGCCGGAGGTGACGATCACGACACCGGCCGAAAGGTCGAAATCGCCGACGGCCGTGCGGCTCGACTGCTTGCCGCGCTCGACATCGGATGCCTCCAGGATTTCGCCCGCGACGCCGGTGACCGCGCCGTTGGTCTTGATCAGCCGGCTGACCTGATGACGGAATTTCAAAGTGATCAGCCCTTTGGCGACGTGCTCGCGCACGCGCCTTTCGAACGGCGCGACCACGCCCGGCCCAGTGCCCCATGTCAGGTGGAAGCGCGGCACTGAATTGCCGTGGCCATTGGCCAGCGCGCCGCCGCGCTCGGCCCAGCCGACCACCGGCCACCAGCGCATGCCCATGGCGTAGAGCCACGGCCGCATCTCGCCGGCGGCGAAATCGACATAGGCTTCCGCCACTTTCCTTGGCCAATGGTCCTCGGGCCGGTCGAACTGGGCAGAACCCAGCCAATCCTGCCAGGCGAGGTCGCGGCTGTCCTTGATGCGCAGGCGGCGCTGCTCGGGCGTGTTGACCAAAAACAGGCCGCCGAGCGACCAGAATGCCTGGCCGCCGAGAAAACCGCCACCCTCTTGCTCGACGATGATCACGCGCTTTCCGGCATCGCCGAGTTCCGCGGCTGCGGCCAGGCCGGCCAGCCCGCCGCCAACGATGATTGCGTCCGCGTCAGCCATTGTCGTAGCTCCTGTGCCGGCTTTTGTTTTCGAGATCGGATGCTCGTTGCTAGCCGCGCAGCGCGTTCCAGATAATGCGCGGCAGCTTCAGGAGGCTCGGCTGGTAGTTGAACTCGGTGATCAGGCGGCCGACCATGTGTGCCCCTTTGTGGGTCAGGAACCAGGCCGGCTTCGGCATGATGCGGAACGGCGCTTCGAGCACGCTGCGTTCCGGTCTGTCGAACAAATAGGTGTTGTGGACGACGCCGATGCCGCTCTGCACGTCGTCGAGCGTGTGGCCAGGGAAAGCACCCCAGGTCGAGCGCAGCAGCGCGAACAGAACGCCGCTCCAGGAATTGATGCCGATGCCGCCATAGCGCAGTTCGGCAATGATTTCCTCGAAGCGCTGCCGGCCGATCTCGGCGATTGTCCTGGGATGGATGAGGATGTTGGCGGCAAGCGTGCCGTGCAGCTTTTCATTGGCGTAGGCGACAGCGGCGCGCAGATAGGATTCCGCATTGCCCGCCGGCAGCCGCATGACGCTGAGCGCCGGCGCGAACACCTCGGCATTTTCGAGATAGGTATCCGTGCCCGGCCGGAACGGCACCACCACGCAGGCCGGCCCGCCGGGCCGCTCGAATTTCTGTACGCTGTCGGCATGCGCCTCGAAGGCGGCGAGGCGCTCGGTCGCGCCGGGATAATAGGCCGGGCGCGACGGGGCTTTCTGCATCACCTTTTCGAGTGCTGCCAAAAGCGCATCGGATTTGCCCCAGCCTTCGGGCAACACGAGCATTTGGCAGGCGATGCAGTTGAAACCGGAATTGTTGAGCTTTTGGGTAGCGATCAGTTCGGCGTGGTAGGCGATATCGGCATCCGACCACGCACCGGGCACCACGATGGTGGGTGCCACGCCGCCAAGCTCCGAGGTGATACGCCGGCTGTTGCGTGGCGTGCCCGCCGCCTTGTTCTTGCGGCCCTCCTCGCCAGGCCCCCAGACGATCGCGTCATGCGAGGCGGCGGCACCGGTGATGTGGATGTCGTCGACGAGATCGTGGTTGCACAGATACGCGCCGACATCGGCGCCACCGCGCACGATGCGCAGCGCACCGAATTCGATCAGCGGCCGCAGCGCCGGCCGCAGGAAATCGATCAGATAGTCGTTGACTAGGTTCATCTTGAGCAGAACCACCTGGTGCTCGACCAAAAGCTTGTGCAGGCAGTCGAGCGGCGCGATCGAGGCGACGTTGCCGGCGCCGAGCACGAGGCCGATCTTGCCCTTGCGGCTGGTGCGCGGCGCGTCATAGGCCGAGGCGGTGTTTGCGGCGAGGTTCGCCTTGGTCACGCCGGGCTGCATCCAGATCTCGGCCTTCAGCCCGGTGAACAGCACCTTGTCCCAGAGCGAATTCGGAACCACCGTCACAGCCACCTGTCCGTTGGGCAAGGTGCGAACCGGCAGACTGTCAAGGAACTTCTTGCCCTCCATCAGGCTCAGCGTGTGGATGAACTGGTTGCAGCCATCCATCAGCGCCGCCGGGCCAGCCAGCCATTCCTCACCTTCCAGCGGCGAGCCGGTCGGGATGCCCTTCTTGCGCGTCGCGGTTTTGACCCACGCCTCGGCGACCTCGCGGATGTGATCCTTGNCGCAATTCCGGACGGAAAACCGCTTCACACTTTTCCTGGAATTGCTCTACGAAAAACGGCAGTGCGGCCCATTGCTCGACGAATTTCCCGCCGGAATAGACCTGGATCGAACCGAACTGCTGTAGCACGAATTCGCTCTGCGTCGGACGCAGGAAGGCGTAGTCGTCAGGCCCGACATTGACGTTGTCGGGCAGCGCCATGAATTGCTGATTGGTCGAAAAGCCGAACGTCTTGTCGGTCTTCATCCCCACGGGATGGACGGGCTTCGCCATCCATTTTCCGCCATAGAGAAAACAGCCGCGCCGCGGCAACAGCCCGAGCTTCTGCAGCAGCCAGGAGCGCTGGTCGAGGCCCGGCGCCTGGACATCGACCACTTTCAGGATCGGCGTCGCGATGAATGCGGCAGACCGCAATTGGCTGAGGCTCGGCACATCGAAATCGGTCGGCAGCATAAAAGCCGATCCGATGGACAATTCATTGGCGCCGACCCAGCTGTCATAGAGCAATGCGGTGCTGCTGCCGCCAAGATTTAGGATCTTGCGCTGGTCGGCGGCAAGGCAAGCGACATACTGGCGAAACAGGCTGATCGCCTTGACGCGCGCCTTGGCCGGTCCTCCCAGCAGTTTGGGGATATGGCCGATATGCGCCTCGTAGGCCATGACGCCTTCGCATTTCAGCCGCGGGTAATTCGCCAACGCGGAAACTGCCCGGGCCAGTGAGTCGGGATCGCTGATACCGCCGCGATGAAGGCCGACATCGACCTCGAAGCAGACGCGCAGCTCGCGGTCGAGCTCGGCGGCAAGCGAGCCATAGGCGGCCAGCCGCTCCTCGGTATCGATCAGCCAGACGATGCGCGACGTAGCTTCGCCGAGCCCGGCGAGAACGCCCTTCGTCAGCGCGTGCCTGGCGCCGGCAACCGGCATCGGCTTGCCCAACAGGAGATCGACTTGGGGAAACACTTTCAGCATCTCGGCGCTGATCGGCAGATGAAAGGTCATCAGCCTGTCGGTCGCAAACGCCGCGCGGATATGGTCGATCAGCGGCAGGCATGGCAGCGACTTGTCGACGAGGCGCAGATCGAGGCCCGTGGCGAACTTCGCCTTGATCGCAGCGATGTTGTGATCGAGCCGGTCGAGATCGAGCACCAGGCAAGGCTGAAAGATCCCGGCTGCCCTGAGCGCGCCCGACATTTCCGCGAAATAGGTGTCGGTCAGGCTCATGCCGCGACGCCGAGCAGCCTGGCAATATAGGGCGACACGAAGCGGTTGTCCGGGTCCATCTCGCGGCGGACCGCCATCGCATCGTTCCAGCGCGGATAGAGCGCGCTCAATTCCCTTGATGTCAGGCTGTGCATCTTGCCCCAATGCGGGCGGCCGCCGCGCCTCCTGAAGATCGGCTCGGCGGCGTTGAAGAACGCCATCGGATCGCGCTCGACGCCGTGATGGATGGCGATGGAACAGGTTGGGCGCTTGTAGAAGGGGCTGAGCCAGACATTGTCGGGCGCGACGACGCGCACCTCCATCGGAAAATAGACCTCTGGAAACCGCGTCTCGAGCAGCGCAATGATTTCGCTGAGTGCGGCCGCCCCTTCCTCGAACGGCAGGTGGTATTCCATCTCGTTGAACTTGACGTTGCGCTCGGAGGTGAAGACCTTCAGCCACTCCTCGATATAATCCTCGGCCGGCACCTTGGCGAAGGCCGAGCCGATGAGACGGCGGCGCAGCCAAGGGAGCCAGCTGAGATAGTCGCGCAGTTTTCTCAGCGTCGTCACCGCATCGTCGTCTTCCGTCGGCGGACGCACCGTCGCCGGCGCCTCGGTGATGTCGCTGGCAATCAGCAGCGCCTGGCCGGAAAACGGCACATAGTAGAACTCGGCCGAACGATGCGCCGTCATGGTGCTTTCGAATTGCGCAAGCACATCGGCAATCGGCGCCGTCCAGCGGCGGTGCCGCATCCGGTAACTCGCCACGTTGCGGATCGTCACTTCGGTGACGGCGCCGAAAGCGCCGAGCGAAGCGCCCATGGCTTCGATCATGTCGGGGCTCTTGGCACGGTCGAACTCTTTCACGGCGCCACGCCCGTCGACGATCTGCATCGCCTCGAGCTGGGTATGGTAAGCGCCGAGCGTGATGCCCGAGCCGTGGGTGGCGGTGCCCAGCGCCCCGCCGAACGCCTGCTTGTCGATGTCGCCCATGTTCGGCAGCGCCTGGCCGACGCCGTGCAACAGCTTTGCCAGCGCGCCGATCTTGGTGCCGGCGCCGACCCGCGCCGTCAGTTTTTCGGGATCGTGCGACCTCAGGCCCTCGAAGCGGTCGAGCGACAGGATGGTGCCGTCATTCTTGACCAGCGGCGTAAAGGAATGGCCCGTGCCGACAAATCGAACTGGTCCCGGCGCGTTGCGAATGGCACCACTCAGCTCATCGAGACTCTGCGGTTCGGCAAAAGCCTGCGGCGTGGCCGTGACATAGCCCGACCAATTGCTCCACTGGCTGATAGCCTCTCCCACGATGCCTCCCTGGGGCGCCGGCTTTGCCGGTCTTTCTCCTAGCGCTAGATAATATGATACATAGTCAGCTTTTTCGGATATGATACATTGTCAGCTTTCTGTCAACCTGGCAATCGGAGGTGTCTTGCGTCCGCGCCGGCCGCATTATCTACAGCGACGCACGCTGAGCCGGCGTCGGCATTGAACGCAGTCGTTGCCCCTTCAAGCCAGCCCAAACGTTTCCACGGCCCGCATGATGCCGCGCAATTCGGCCAAGCCCTTCAGGCGGCCGATCAGCGAGTAGCCGGGATTGATCCTTGTCTTGCCGATATCGTCGGCGAGCAGGTGGCCATGGTCCGGCCGCATCGGGATTTGCCAGTCGGCGCGGCCCTCCTTGCGGCGGCGCGCCTCCTCCTGCATCAGCGCCAGGATGACATGCGCCATGTCGGTGCCGCCTTCGAGATGCTCGGCCTCGTAGAACGAGCCGTCATCCTCGATGGTGATGTTGCGCAAATGGGCGAAGTGGATGCGGTCGGCGAATTCCTTGACCATGGCGACGATGTCGTTGTCGGCGCGCGTGCCGTAGGACCCGGTGCAGAACGTCAGCCCATTGGCCTGGCTGTCGACGGCATTGAGAATGAAACGCGCATCCTCGGCGGTCGAAACGACGCGCGGCAGGCCGTAGAGCGAAAACGGCGGATCGTCGGGGTGGATACACATGCGCACCCCCTCCTCTTCCGCCACCGGAATGATCTCGCGCAGGAACCACGCGAGGTTGTCGCGCAACTCCTTCGGCCCGATCCCGTCATAGTCCGCAAGCGCCTCGCGAAAACTGTCGCGGTCATACTTGCGCTCTGTAGCCGGCAGGCCGGCGATCAGATTGCGCTCGATCTGGTCGATCTTCTCGGGCGGCAATTCCTTCAGCCGCGCTTCCGCCTGCGCAATACGCGCCGGCGTGTAGCTGTCAGCTCCGTTCTTGCGCTTCAGCACGAACAGATCGTAGGCGGCGAAATCAACGGCATCAAAACGCAGGGCGTAGCCTGTCGTCGGCAGACGGCAGGCTAGATCGGTGCGGGTCCAGTCCACCACCGGCATGAAATTGTAGCAGATCGTGGCGATGCCGGCCTTGGCCAGCGCGCGGATCGAATCGCGGTAATAGCCGGCATAGCGCTCGCGTTCCTGCGCGCCGATCTTGAAGGAATTGTGGACCGGAATGCTCTCGACGACCGACCAGGTCAGTCCTGCTTCCTGGATAATGCGCTTGCGCTCCAGCACTTCGGCCTCAGGCCACGCCCGGCCGTCATAGATATGGTGGAGCGCCGAGACCACGCCGGTGGCGCCCGCCTGCTTGACATGATCGAGCGTCACCGGATCATCGGGCCCATACCAGCGCCAGCATTGTTCCATTTTCGGCTTTCCTTCTGCGAGAGGTTGGCAACTTATTGTTGGACCTCGATGGGAGTCGATAGAAAATGGAAGAGTTTTTAGAAATGATGGATTTCGACGGCAAGGTCGCCCTGGTGACGGGGACGACCGGCATTGGCCTGGCAACCGCCAGACGCCTTGCGGCCGGTGGCGCCGCAATAATCGCCTGCGGCATCGACCGCAGCGCCAATGCGGCGATGAAAGCGCAACTGGAAAGCGCTGGAGCTGCGGTGCTGGTCATCGAAACCGATGTGTCCATCTCCGACCAGGTGCGCGACGCGGTGGCGGCTGGCGTCGCAAGGTTCGGCGGCCTTGATGTCATCGTCAATTCAGCCGCCGTCCATCCCTATGGCACGGCGACGACCACCGACTGGGAAACCTGGAACCGAACGATGACGGTCAATGTCGGCTCGATCTACCTGACCGCGCATTTCGGCATTCCGGAAATGATCAAGCGCGGAGGCGGCGCCATCGTCAACGTCGCCTCGGTGCAGGGCTTTGCCTGCCAGCAGAACGTCGCCGCCTATGCCACGACCAAGGGCGCCATCCACACGCTGACGCGCTCGCTGGCGCTCGACTACGCGGCATCAGGCATCCGCGTCAATTCGGTCAGCCCGGGCTCGATCCGCACGCCGATCCTGGAGAAGGCTGCGCGCGGTGACGGCGGCAGCGATGCCGATGTCGAAGAGGCCTACAAGCGCTTCGGCGCGGCGCATCCGCTCGGCCGTATCGGCGAACCGGAGGAAGTGGCGGAACTCATCGCCTTCCTGTGCTCGTCGAAGGCCGGTTTCTGCACCGGCGCGGACTACAGGATCGATGGCGGCCTGACGGCAGGTATTGGCGTGAAGTAGCGCTATCATGGCGTTCTGCGCGCTTGCAGGCAATCGGTGTCCGACCGCGCTACAGCTTCCACATCCGCTTGGCATTGCCCGACAGCAGTTTCGTTCTCTCCTCAGGACTTGCTCCAGCGATCAACGCATGCGTCGCCGCCACCCAGGTCGCAAGGCCACCGCCAAGCGTGCACACCGGCCAGTCGCTGCCCCACACGACGCGGTCCCAGCCGAAGCAGCCGATCGTGTGCTCGACATAGGGGCGCAAGGTCTCGACTGTCCATGAGCCGGCATCGGCATAGGCGACGACGCCGGAGATCTTGCCGATGACATTGGGACGCCGCGCGATCTCACTCATATGCTCGCGCCACGGATGTTCCGCACTGGCCTTGATGTCGGGCACGCCGCAATGGTCGAGCACGAACTGCACATCCGGCGCCAGATCGGCGAGCGCAACCGCCCTTGGAATCTGATGCGGCAGGACGACGAAGTCGAAGGTCAGGCCTGTGCCGGCAAGCCGCTTGATGTTTTCGCGAAACAGCGCGCTGTCCGAAAGCTCGTCCGGCATGACATGCAGCACGCGGCGGAACCCCTTGACGAAGGGATCGGCTTGCTGGCGCTCGAGATAGGCGGCGAAGCCGGCCTCCTCCGGACGGCAGGAGGCGATCGCCCCGCGCAACAGCGTGCCCTTTTCCAGCGACTGCGCCTTCACATGGCTGGTCTCGGCCTGGATGTCGGCTTCATCGACGTCGACCTCCATATGCAGCGCGACCTCGATGCCGGCGCGGCGGGCCTGGATCGCATATTCTGCGTGCGGGAAATGGCGGTTGAGCGCCGGCTCGCGGCTGAGCCAGGGATAGCGCAGCGCCGACAGGTCGATCAGGTGCAGATGAGTGTCGATGATCATGGCTGTCCTCCTCGGTGATTTCAGATCATCGCCAAATGCCTAAACCCAGCGCATGGACATACTCTGGCTCAGCCCCGCTTCGGGATCTCTTTGTCCTCGAGCAGCAGCGTCAGCCCCATGGCCACGAAATAGAGCGCCGCCACCCAGATGAACATCACGTTGAAGCCACTGGAGTAATGGTCGAGCACCACTTCGCGGATCGCGCCCGGCAGGCTCGATGCGAGGTGCGGCGTCAACCCGTTCAGGCCACCCGGCAGCAGGGCGGCGGCGTCTGCAGGAAGCTCGGCTGTCTGCCGGTTCAGCGCCCAGATCATCACCGCGCCGTTCAGCGCCAGTCCGAGCGATGCTCCGAGCGTCCGCGCCTGGGTGATCAGCGATGTCACCGCGCCGATATCCTGCAGCGGTGCTGCCGCCTGGATCGCCACGATCAGCACCTGGAACTGCAGACCCATGCTGATGCCGAACACTGCCATCATCGTCGCCAGCACCCAGATCGACGTGTGCTGGTTGGTGAGGACGAAGCCCAGCATCAGAAACCCGCCAATACCCATGGCGACCACCGGCATCCATTTGTAGCGGCCGGTTGCCGCGATCACCCGCCCGGCCACGATCGAGATGACCATCGATGTCAGCGACGCCGGCAGGAACAGGAAGCCGACTTCGGCCGGGCTGAGACCCGTCAGCGTCTGCATGTAGAGGGCGAAATAGAAGAACATGCCCAGCGTCACCGTTCCGGCGACCAGCGACACGCCCGAGACGATGCTGACCGTCGAATTGCCGAACAGCCGCAGAGGTACGATCGGCTCTTCGGCCCGCCGCTCGACCATGACNGACGATGCTGACCGTCGAATTGCCGAACAGCCGCAGAGGTACGATCGGCTCTTCGGCCCGCCGCTCGACCATGACGAACAAGGTGATGGCGCCTAGTGCCAGCAGCGGCAGCGCGAAGGTGATGAGGTCCGGTCCGCTGGGGTCGAGCACGTGGTAGCCCCAATAAACAATCGCCGTCGTGCCGGTGGCGAGCAGCGCGCCGCCGAGATAGTCGATGCGGTGCCGTTTTTCGTTGAACCGGCTGCGCATGGCGAAGGCCAGCACAGCCAGCACGATGATCCCTATCGGCAGATTGACCAGGAACACCCAGCGCCAGCCGAACAGGCCGGTGATGTAGCCGCCGGCCAACGGGCCGAGCACTGATGACAGCGCGAACACCGCCGAACTGTAGCCCTGGTATTTCGCGCGGTCGCGCGGCGAAAACAGTTCGCCGATCATGGCGAAGGCCGAGACCATCAAGCCGCCACCGCCGATGCCCTGCAGCACGCGCGCGGCGATCAGGCTCTCCATCGACCAAGCCATGCCGCAGACCAGCGAGCCCACCAGGAACAAGCCGATCGCCGTCAGCACGACATTCTTGCGGCCATACATGTCGCCAAGCTTGCCGTAGAATGGCGAGACCGCGGCGGTCGAGAGCAGGTAGGCGGCACCGACCCAGCCAAACAAATGCAGATTGCCGAGTTCGCCGGCAATGGTGGGCAAGGCGGTGACGACGATCTGCATGTCGATGGTGGCCATGAACATGGCGACCAACGCGCCGAAATAGACGATCAAGGTCGTAAGGTCGGGCCTGGCTTGGGCCTCCACGGGCCGCGCATCCGGCAGCGTCTGCTCGACAGTCATCGGTGTCTCCGTAACTTGGGGCGCGATTTATGTGCCCGCAACCAGGAGGTGTCAACCAGATATGTGCGCGTAGCATATAATTGACATCTACATATAATCTTGCTAACGCGCTATGGGATGAGCAGCAACGCATCCGGCAGTCCGGACCGATTTCCAGCCCTGTTCCAGACGCGCGGCGACCGGGATCTCGCCGATCTGGCGCGCGGCAGCGGCCTGTCCGAACCGGCGGCCGAGGCCGTGGCCGCCATCGATGCGGTAATGAGCAAGGTGCGTCGCTCTATCCAGCGCCGCAACTTCGGCCGCATGATCCTGGCGCGCGTAGACCCTTCGCTGGAAGTGAGCCATCTCGATGCGATCGGCGCCATCGCGAACAATCCGGTTTTCAGCGATAACCAGCAGGACGAGGTGACGGTTGGCGTCATCGCCGAGCGCCTCGAGATCGACCCGTCGCGCGCCAGCCGCATCTCTGCCGACCTCGTCGAGCGCGGCTATGCGTGCCGTGTCGCATCGCAACGCGATGCCCGGCGCATCTGCCTCAAACTCACCGCCAAGGGCGAGCGCTTGGTGGCGGCGGTGCGCCAGACCAAATGGCGGATTTTCGCCGGCTCACTGGCACAATGGGATGAGCAGGACCTGGTAACGTTCGCCACCTTGCTGGAACGCTTCGCCGGTTGGACCATGGACGAAACCGGGATGAAAAGATCTGCCGACGCCGTCAAGCAGTTGATGGACGAGATGCTGCCCGAAACGAAATAGGCGGCACCGCGTGGACGCTAACCCATGTATGCGAGCCCTTCGATAGCCCTTGCCGCTCAGGTCGCGTCGGATCGTTATCGGTCGAAGAAACCGGCGTCCTCTTCCGCAAGGTACTTCTTCGCTGCTTCGGCATCGATGTCGACACCCAGTCCCGGCGCTTCGAGCAGGTCGATCATGGAGTCCTTCACGATCTGCCCCTTGGGCAGGCCGATGACGATGTCCTCCCACCACGGGTCGGAGGCGCTGGGATATTCGAAGGCGATGTAGTTGGCCGGCAGCGTGGCGCAGACATTGATCAGCGCGCCGAGGCCCAGCAGGCCGTTCGCCGTGCCGTGCGGCGCCATCATGATGGAGTGCATATAGGCGTGTTCCGCCACCCATTTGAGCTCGGCGATGCCGCCGATATCGGCGGGGTCCGGACCGATGACACGGACCGCCTGGGTCTCGATCAGTTCCTTGAAGTTATGGCGCAGGTAGATCTGCTCGCCGGTGTGGATGGGGGTGGACGTCGATGTGGTGAGTTCGCGGTAGGCCTGCGGATTGACCCACGGCACGTAGTCGCCGGTCAACATGTCCTCCAGCCACATCAGATTGTATTTTTCCACCGCCTGCGCGAAGCGGATGGCGTCCGGCAGGAACCAGCCGGGGCCGCAATCCAGCGCCAGCGAGACCTTGTCGCCGAGCACCTCCTTCATGGCGATGACGCAGTCGATCATATGCGCCATGCCGCGCTCGCTGATCTGCCCCTGGTCCATCGCGCCGTGATAGGTCGGCGGCTGGCGCACGCCGTAGTGGAAGTCGGGCACGGTGGTCTTCATGTTGGAATGGAAGGAGATGCCCTGCTTGACCATGAAGAAACCTTCCGGCCGCTCCATCATCCATTTGACGTCGGCCGCGTAATCCTCCGGCCTGTCGCCGGTGCGCTTCTTGCGGATGGAGCCGTTGTAGACCCGCACCTTGTCGCGCACCTTGCCGCCGAGCAGCTTGTAGACCGGGACGCCGGCGGCCTTGCCGGCGATGTCCCACAGCGCGTGCTCGATGGCGCTGACGGCGGCGCCGTAGGGCTTGAACGAGCCGCGCTGGCGGATCTTCAGCATGCAACGTTCCACATCGGTCGGGTCCTCGCCGATCAGCGCGTCGCGGAAATGCAGCACCCAAGGTTTCAGATAAGGCTTGGTGTACTCGACCTCGCCGAGGCCATACAGGCCCTCGTCGGTAACGATGCGCACGATGGGGTGCCTGCCGATGACGGCGCACCTGAGATCGGTGATCTTCATGATGTCCTCTATTTCACCGACGAGAAGGCGGTTGGCGCGAGAAACTGGCTGGAAATATTGGCCAGGATCGGGCCATCGCGCTCGGACTCGTCGCGGACCTTGAGCCATGCCGGATCGGTGGTGAAGGCCTTCCATCTCACTTCGCGTTCGGCAAGGGATTCCCAGGCGACGAAATAGGTCAGTCGATTGCTGTTTTCGCCGACCACCGTGGTGAAGAACCCGGCTTGGCGGATGCCGTGTCTATCCCACAGCGCCAAGGTATGGTCGTTGAAACGCTTGAGCAGCGCCGGCAGCTGGCCCGGCACGCAGTCGTAAATGCGAAGTTCGTAGATCATGGTCCATCCTTCTGTTCACCTCTCCCTCCGAGGAGAGAAGTGTAGAGTCAGCTCCAGGTGCGGTCCCAGGAATATTCGTCGTCCCAGTGATCGGTCGGTTGCCAGATGCCGGTGACGCCGGGCTGCAGGTGCTGGCTGATCACTTCGTCGACGATGTCGTCGATGCCCAGACCAGGCTTGTCGGGCACGGTGATGAAGCCGTCCTTGACCAGCGGCTTGGGCAGGCCGGTGACGATATCGTCCCACCAGTCGACTTCGACGCTGTGATATTCGAGCGCCATGAAGTTTTCCGTCGCCACCGCGACATGCGCGGCGGCCATTGCCGCGATCGGGCTTTCCGCCATGTGAATGGCCATGGCGACGCCATGCTCCTGCGCCGCGTCGCCGATCTTCTTGGTCTCGAGAATGCCGCCGGTGGTCAGCAGATCCGGATGGATGACCGAGATGCCGGCGTTGAGCAGCGGCTCGAAGCCTTCCTTGAGGTAGATGTCCTCACCCGTGCAGATCGGCACCGAGGTCGCCTGCTGCAACTGCCGATACTGCTCGGTGTACTGCCAGGGGATCACGTCCTCGAGCCAGGCCGGTGCGTATTTCTCGATCCGCCGGGCCAGACGGATGCCGTCCTGCAGCGAGATGTGGCCGACATGGTCGATGGCGAGCGGGACCTCGTAGCCGATCACCTCGCGGACCTCGTGGATATATCGATCGAGCAGGTCGAGGCCCTTTTCGGTGAAATGGAGGCCGGTGAAGGGATGCGGCACGTTCTGCGCATCATAGGCGGCGTTGCGCGCCCGGCGCTCGTCCAGCGTGCGTGCCGGGCCGCGAGCGGCATGGCTGCGGAAACCGTCGAGCACGCCGGCCGGCGCCACCACTGCGCCCGGGATATGGGAGATCTGCGCCAGCCCGAGGTCCATCTTGAGGAAGGTGAAACCGAGATCCATCCGCGCCTTGAGCCGCTTTCCGGTCTCCGTGCCGCTGGGCTTGTCCGCATCGGTGTCGCAATAGACACGCACCTTGTCGCGAAACCGCCCGCCCAGCATCTGGTAGATCGGCACGCCGTACGCCTTGCCGGCGAGGTCCCAAAGCGCGATCTCGACTGCCGAGACGCCGCCACCTTGCCGTCCATGGCCACCAAATTGCTTGATGCGCCGGAACAGCCGGTCGACGTCGCAAGGGTTCTCGCCCAGCAACCGGCTCTTCAGCATCAGCGCATAGGTCGCGCTGGCGCCGTCGCGCACTTCGCCCAGGCCGACAATGCCCTGGTTGGTGTAGATCTTGATCAGCGCGGAGGTGAACGGTGCGCCGACGATCTCGGCGACGCGCAGGTCGGTGATGCGCAGGTCGCTCGGCCTGGAGTTCGTATTTGCCCGATTGAGCGCCTCGCCGGCGCTACCCGTCTTTGCCATGGCTGATCCTCGTTCTGATTGGTGGCGCCCCGCACGCCCGGCCGGCACAAGCGTTGCTAGCCAAGCTCTATCTCGTGGGCCTGCAGGTAGTCGCGGTTCATCTCGACGCCCAGGCCCGGCTTCGACGTGAGCTTGAGACTGCCGTTCGAAACCTCGAGCGGTCTGTCGATCAGGTGATTGTATTTATCGAGGTTCCACTCCGACGTTTCGAGCTTGTAGAAGTTGGGAACCGTCATCATCACCTGCGCTCCCGCAACCACGTTGATCGGTCCCGCGGCGTCATGGGGCGAGACCGGGATATAGTAGGCTTCGCACAGGGCGGAAATCTTCTTCAGTTCGGTAATGCCGCCGGTCCAGGTAACGTCCGGCATGATGTAGTCCGCAAGCCTGTTCTCGAGCACGGGCACGAAATCCCACTTGGTGTGGCCGCGCTCGCCCCACGAGATGGCGGCGCTGACCTTCTCACGCACCTGCTTGAGGGCATTGAGGCTCTCGGGCGGGCAAGGCTCCTCGAACCAGTCGATCTGGCCGGCTTCCTCGAGGCTCCGGCAGAGGCGAATGGCGGTGGGCACATCGAAGCGGCCATGCGCATCGATCAGAATGTCGACATCGGGCCCCGCCGTTTCGCGGATCAGGGCCGTGAGTTCGGCGGCCTCGCGCTCGTCCTTGCGGGTCATGCTGCCATCCAGGTAGCCGTCCCGCTGTTCGCGCGCCACGCCATCGGCGGTGCGACCCTGGTGGGGGAAAGGATCGAACTTCAGCCCGGTGTGTCCGGATTCGACGATGTCTCGAATTTCGCGGACCACAGCCTCCTTGCTGGTAAACTTGGCCTGGTTGGGGTGGGTATAGAGCGCGATTTCATCGCGTACCGGACCGCCCAGCAGCTCGTAGATCGGCTTGCCGAGAACTTTGCCGCGAATGTCCCAGAGCGCTATGTCGATAGCGCTCACGCATTCGACAGCGGCGCCGCGGCTGCCCATATAGGTGAAGCTGCGGAAAATCTTGTGCCAGAGATGCTCGATGCGCGCCGGATCCTCGCCTGTGACGGCAACACCGATCTGCCGCAGGATCGTGCAGAGCGCGCGGTTGGCGAGCCTTGTGGTGGTGGTGATTTCCCCCCAGCCACTCACCCCTTCGTCGGTCGTCACCTCGACGAACAGGAACTCTCCCCAATAGGAAGCATCGGACTTGATCAGCCACGGCCGAACGCTCGTGATTTTCATCTCTCAACTACCTCTGTCTGATGGCTGGACCAATGATGTTCTGGGCTGGAATTCTATCCGGCCCGAGCGGCATTGCGCGCACGCATCTGTTCGAGAACGTGCCGGCCGGAGCCCTCGACATGGCGGGCAATGAGTTCGGCGGCCTCGTCGGCATTTCCCGCTTTGATATGCGCGATGAGCTCGCGGTGTTCACGCATGATGGCGGCCCGCCGCGCGAGCGTGAAATTGAAACGGCGGCTCACGGCCCGCAGCACTTCGCGATGCTTCCACCAAAGCTCGGCGGCATGGCGGTTGTAGTGACGCTGGTACATTACGGTGTGGAAGGCGGTATCCAGTTCACTGTGCCGCAATGTGTCGGTGAAGTTGTTCTCTTCGATCAGAGCCTGGATGCGTTCGAGTTCGGCGATGTCCTCGCTGGTCGCCATGTTCACGAACCATCGCGTCAGGGCCGGCTCGATTAGGACTCCGATCTCGTAGATATCCCGGACGAAATCCTGATCGATGGGTCGGACGCGGGCGCCACGGTTGGCGACAAAGGTGACGAAGCCCTCCCCTCGCAACAGCTGCAGCGCCTCGCGTACGGGGTTGGTCGAGGTGCCGTGACGCCGGGCGAGATCGGTGACCACAAGCCGTTCGTTGGCGGCGAGCCGTCCCTCGATGATGTCTTCCCGGATCAGCTCATAAAGCGAGGCGCCCTCGCTGGACGCCGCGATGGGATCAATCCCCGCGGGTGGCTCTGCTTTGAAATCGCTTGTTTCGGCCAAAGCCGGCTCCCCCGATTAGTACATCATTTAGCCCGATATCATACACGGGTTTCGCAAACAATGTACGATCGGGTGCGTTGACAGGCAATCCACGATCTGAAAACGTACCAGATGATCGAAGGGATACATTGAGCAGAAGGACGCATCCCGCACGGTCGGACGAGCCCCTTGGCGCATAGCGGCATGGGAGAATCTGGGAGGATACTATGACGAGGATTACACTCGGCGGTGCCGTCCTGCGCGGCACTGTAGCCACTGCTTTGATGGCGTCGCTGATGTCGGGATCGGCATTGGGTGCGCCGCCGGTCGATTTGAGCAAGTGGTCGCCGGAGTATGTGCGCTCCATCGCCGGCACACAGAATTTCGACACGGCCGCCGATTGCGGCAAGGTCACCCCGCTCGACTACAAGGGGCGACTGACGTTCTGGTATCAGGGCGTGTTCGAGGGCGACCCCGACCTGCTGCGTCAGTACTACAAGGATTTCTTCGAGACGTTCCGCAAGACCTATCCGAACATCCAGCTCGAGGATCAGGCCCTCACCTACAACGACCTTCTCGACAAATTCCGCACGGCGCTGCTGGGCAACGCCGCGCCGATGGCGGTCCGCCTGCAAATCCTGGGCGGAACCGAGTTCGCCTCGAAGGGTTATCTGCAGCCGCTCAAGCCGGAAGATGTGGGCTATCCCACAGAGGATTTCTGGCCCGGCGCCATGAAGGCGGTAACCTGGGATGGCGTGACCTACGGCATTCCCACCAACAATGAGACGATGGCGTTCATCTGGAACGCCGACATTTTCAAGCGTGCGGGCCTCGATCCGGACAAGGCTCCGGCGACCTGGGACGACGTCGTCAAATATTCCAAGCAGATCCATGACAAGCTCGGCATTGCCGGCTACGGCCTCGTGGCGCGAAAGAACGCCGGCAACACGCCGTACCGCTTCATGCCGCAGCTATGGGCCTATGGCGGCGGTGTCTTCGACGAAGCCTCCGCGAACCCGACCTATAAGGAGGTCGAGCTCAATAGCCCGCAGAGCAAGGCGGCGTTGCAAGCCTCCTACGACATGTATGTTCGCGACAAGTCGGTTCCGGTTTCGGCCCTCACCAACCAGCAGGCCGATAACCAGCCCCTGTTCGTCGCCGGCCAACTCGGCATGATGGTCTCGCACCCGTCCGACTATAACGTCATGCTCGACCTGCAGAAGAAGGCAACGGGCGCCGACAAGGACAAGGCGCAGACTGTCATCGACAACATGCGCTATGGCCTGATTCCGACCGGCCCCGACGGCAAGCGGGCCGTCGTGTTTGGTGGCTCGAACATTCACATCCTGAAGCCCGAATATGTCGAGGGCGGCAAGGTGGACGAGCCGGCCGCAAAGGCCATCATCTGCATGTGGACGAGCCCTGAATGGTCGTTGAAGATGGCGTATGCCGGCTCGAACCCGGGCAACCTCAACGGCTTCAAGACCAAATGGATGAAGGAACGTCTGGACAACATCAAGTTCCTCGATGTCACCACCTCGATGTTGCCATACGGCATTCCGTTCCCGGCGCTGCCGCAATCGCCCGAGATCATGAATATCATCGTCCCGGACATGCTGCAGAACGCCCTGACCGGAGCGATGACCGTCGACCAGGCTGCCGACGATGCGGCCGAGAAGGTGAAAAACCTGATGGACGGACTCTAGTCCGGGCCTGACCTGCGATCCGACCGGCTGTGCCGACATGCGTGCAGCCGGTTTGCTCCTAACAACAAGGGCACGCCATCGTGACGATCGTGACCGGCAAGGCCGAGGCTCGCCGAAGATTGCAACCCGGTAGCTCCGGCATGCTGCGGAATATCTGGGAGCATCGCGCCGACTACGCATACGTGCTTCCAGCGATCGCCGTGATGCTCATCGTCATCGCCTATCCGATCTACTACACGGTCGAGCTGTCGTTCTTTAAGACGCCGCCTGGCCTGCAGCTCCGCGACAAGACCTTCATCGGATTGGACAACTACACGGCCATCCTCACCAGTCAGGTGTTCTGGAAAGTCACCTTGAACACCCTGATCTGGACGATCGCATCTACCTTCGTTGCCTTTGCCTTGGGATTTGCCGCCGCGCTGGCCCTCCACCGCGAGTTTATCGGCCGGGGTGTCCTGCGCGCTATCCTGATCATTCCCTGGGTCATCAGCGCGGTTGCCGCCTCCTATATCTGGAAGTGGATCTACCATTCGGACTTCGGCATCATCGGCGCGGTGCTGGTCGGCCTCGGATTGGCTGACCGGCCGCCGAACTTCATCGACAACGTCAGCACGGTGCTGCCCTCCTTGATCGTCGTCAATATCTGGCGCGAGTTTCCGTTTGCCATGATCATGATGATGGCCGGTTTGCAGACGGTCCCCGACCAGTTGCTGCGCGCCGCGGAAGTCGACGGGGCCAATGCATGGCAGCGTTTCTGGCACGTCACCTTCCAGCATCTGCGCAACGTCTCGACGGTGACGATCCTGCTGCTCGCAGTGGCCAATTTCAATTCCTTCATCATCCCGTGGATCATGACCGGTGGCGGGCCGTCGAACGCTTCGCACATCTGGATCACCCACATTTATGAGCTCGCCTTCGGCCGGCAGCGATGGGGCGTCGCATCGGCCTATTCGGTACTCCTGTTCCTCATGCTGATGGTGCTGGGCTACTTCTACGTCCGTGCGCTGGCCGGCAACGAGCGCAAAGAGGGGAGCGCATGAGCACGATCGTCGAGACAGTCCCTCGACGTCCGGCCCGGCGCCGCATGCGCATCGACGGATGGCGTTGGGCCGGGCGCATCTTCCTCGTGTTCATGCTGCTTTACACCGCGTTGCCGATGATCTGGATGCTGATCACCTCGATCAAGTCCGGCTTCGCGGCGATGCAGTTCCCGCCGCAATGGTGGCCGGAAGAGCCTACCCTGGCCAGCTACCAGAAGCTGCTCGATCCGCAAAACAGCGTCGGTCAGGACTTCCTGCGTTTTTTCTGGAACAGCCTCTACGTGTCGACGGTCACCACAATCCTTTCGGTGATCGTGGCCGTTCCTGCGGCCTACGCCTTTTCGCGCTTTCGTTTCCCCGGTCGAAACTTCCTGTTCTTCACCGTGCTTTTGCGCAACATGTTCCCGGCGGTGATCTTTCTCGTGCCGCTCTTCATCCTGATGCGCGCGATCGGGCTGGTGAACACGCATGGCTCGCTCATTCTCACCTATCTCACCTTCGGCCTGCCGCTGGCGATCTGGCTGCTCAAGGGCTTTTACGACAACATTCCGGTGCAGCTCGAGCAGGCGGCGCGGATCGATGGGGCGACCCGGTTCCAGGCCTTCATCCTGATCGTGATGCCTCTGTCGACGCCCGGTATCATCGCCACCGCGATCTATTCCTTCATTGGCGCCTGGAACGAGTACATCTATGCCTACACCTTCCTTTCCAAGAACGAGCAGTTGACCCTGCCGGTCGGCATACAGCGTTTCTTCTCGGAGAATACGACGGACTTTCCGGGCCTGATGGCGGCCAGCTTCATGATGAGCGTGCCCGTCGTGGTGCTGTTCCTCCTCCTGCAACGATACTTCGTACGCGCCCTTACAGAAGGCGCGGTCAAACACTAGAGCCGGATGATTTCAGGTCTGTTCGACCTGAAATCTGAATCCGCCTCTAAATCAAAGAGATAGAGCATGATGTCGTCCGAAAACCGCTTCACACTTTTCGGCATCATGCCGTAGGGAGTTGCCGATGGCCCACGTGGTCCTGAGAGATCTCGTCAAGACCTATGGCGGCTTCAAGGCTGTCAACGACGTTTCGCTGACGGTCAATGACGGCGAGTTCGTTGCGCTCGTCGGCCCTTCGGGCTGCGGCAAGACAACCACGCTCAATCTTGTCGCGGGATTGATCCCGGTCACATCGGGCGACATCGTCATCGGCGACCGCGTGGTCAACGACCTCGACCCCAAGGACCGGGACATCGCGATGGTGTTCCAGAACTACGCGCTCTACCCGCAGAAATCGGTCTACAAGAACCTGGCGTTCCCGCTGCAGATGCGCAAGCTGCCCAGGGACGAGATCGACAGGAAGGTCAAGGAAGCGGCGCGCGTGCTCGACATGACGCACCTGCTCGAGCGCAAGCCGCGCGAACTTTCAGGCGGGCAGCAGCAACGTGTCGCCTTGGGGCGCGCCCTCGTCCGCGACCCTGCCGTTTTCCTCATGGACGAGCCGCTCTCCAACCTCGACGCCAAACTGCGCGTCCAGATGCGCTCGGAGATCAAGCGCTTCCACCAGGACCTCAAGGCGACCATCATCTATGTCACGCACGACCAGCTCGAAGCCGTGACCATGGCCGACAAGATGGCGGTGATGAACGGCGGCTACCTGTTGCAATACGATTCTCCGGCGCAGGTCTTTGCCCATCCGGTGAACATGTTCGTCGCCAGCTTCATCGGCAGCCCGGCGATGAGCCTTGTTCCACTGGAGGCATCGACAGCAAACGGCAACACTGCGTTGACCGGCGCGGAGGGCTGGAGCCTTGAGCTCTCGCCGCTCAACGTCCGGAAGGTTGCGAAGGCAACGTCGAGGAAAGTCGTGCTCGGCGCACGTCACTCGACCATCAGGCTCCACAAGAGCGCGGTGCCAGGCAGCGTCCCGGCCAGGGCCTATACAGTGGAGCCGACCGGAGACGTCACCTTCGTGCAGGCGTTGCTGTCAGGCGCCATCGTCAACATCAGCGTGTCCCCCAACATCGCCGTCGCACCTGACGAGCAGATCTGGCTCGAGTTCGACCAGGAGCGGCTGCATCTGTTCGATGGCGAAACTGAACTGGCCCTCAAGGCCGGCTGAGACAAGACGGGGTTCATTGGGAACGTTGGGGATGACTGAAAAGCTTAAGATCACCGCGATCAAACCCTATCCTGTATGGGTTGGAACGCGTAATCAGATGCTCGTCAAGATCGAGACCGACCAAGGCGTCTTCGGCTGGGGCGAGAGCGGCTTGAGCGGGCGCGAAAAGGCCGTTGCCGGCGCGGTCGAGCATTATCGCGAATTTCTCATCGGCCGCGATCCTACGCAGATCGGGCGGATCTGGCAGGAGGCATATCGCAGCCAGTACTTCGAAGGCGGGCGCGTTCTGCAGGCGGCGATCTCCGCCATCGACATCGCCCTGCACGACATCAAGGGCAAGGCGCTGGGGGTGCCGGTCTACGAACTGCTGGGCGGCAAGCAGCGCGATCGCATCCCCACCTTCGCCTCGACCGGAGACGAGGCCGAGGGCGATGCCGCCGTCGAACGAGCCCGGGAGCTGCGCGCACGGGGGTGGCAGGCGATCCGCTTCTTCCCCGCAGGGCAAAGCAGCAGGGACATCTTCGAACCCCGCGAGTCGATCGGCGCTACCGCAAGCATGCTGAAGAAGGCGCGCGAGGCGCTGGGCGACGACGTCGTCCTCGGCATCGACTATCATCATCGGCTGTCGGTGGCAGAGGCGGCGAGCTTCTGCAACAAGCTCGGCCGCGGCGTGCTTGATTTTCTCGAGGAGCCGATCCGCGACGAGACACCTGAAGCCTACGAATCCCTGCGCAGGATGACCGACATTCCCTTTGCCATCGGCGAGGAATTTGCCAGCAAGTGGCAGTTCCTGCCCTACATCGAGCGCGGCATCCATCAGTTCAACCGTCTCGATGTCTGCAATGTGGGCGGGCTCACCGAGGCGATGAAAGTCGCCGGCTGGAGCGAGGCGCACTATGTCGACCTGATGCCGCACAATCCGCTTGGTCCGGTGTGCACGGCCGCGACCCTGCATCTCGCCGCCGCCGTACCCAACTTCGCGTGGCTCGAGACCAGGGAACCCGAGACGAAGCTGGGCTTCGACAATTCCGACTTCTTCCCCGTGCAGCCACGGCTCGACGGTGCCGACTATCCGGTCAGCGACCTGCCGGGCCTCGGCGTCGAGGTCAACGAAGCGGCGGTCCAGGCGGAGGCTTTTCGTTTCTGGGAAGCGCCTCACCTCAGGCGCCGGGACGGGTCTGTTACGAACTGGTAGTTCCATCTCAACCGGAGTCCACGATGACGCATATCCCTGACATCACGCGACCGCCCAAAGACCTCATTGACGCCCTGAGGGAAATCGGCGCCGCGACGGTCGCCGGCACGCTTGGCCATATGGGTTTCCGCAATCCTCACATGGTCGGTCCGGTGGCGCAGAACCATGGGAAGTCGATCGTCGGGCCGGCGCTGACGCTGCAGTTCCTGCCGCAGCGGCCGGACCTCTTCAGCGAGGGAGAATACGCCGACCCGGAAACGCAACTGCACCGGCACGTGCTCTATCACGCGCAGGAAGGCGATGTGGTCGTCGTCGACGCGCGCGGTGACATGAGCTCGGGCGTCTTCGGCGATATGATGTCGACCTATTTCAAGGGCAGAGGCGGCGCGGGCATCGTCATCGACGGCTGCATGCGCGACCGGCCCAATGTCGAGAAGCTCGATCTGCCCCTATGGCTGCGCGGCTGGACGCCCAACTACCATGTGCAAACCAGCATCTATCCGAACGCCGTCAACGTTCCGATCGCCTGCGGCGGTGTCACAGTGATCCCCGGCGACATCATAGTGGCGGACGACGACGGGGCGGTTGTGCTTCCCGTCGCAATGGCCGCAAAGGTGATCGAGGAATCCCAGAAGCATCACGATTGGGAAGAGTTCTCGCGAGAGAAGCTGATGCAGGGCGCACCGCTGCAGCGATACTATCCGCTGCATGACGATGCCCGCGGCGAATATGAGGAGTGGCGCAAAGCCAATCGCCCGGCGGATTGAAGCAGGCATTCAAGACGATCCATATGTGCGGTGAAACTTGATGTGCGCCCCGACAGACTACTGGGAAGCCGTCTCAGCCGGGACCGCGCCGCCGACGAACGTCCCGATCAAGAAAGGCGCTTTCGTCGGGCGAGGCGGCGGCTCCGACACGGAAGGCGAACGACGTGACCCGCGTCGCATTGATGTCGATACCGCATCGGAAGCTCAGATGGTACCATGTCGTTGCCGTCCGGAAAGCGGTGTCGGGGGCGTCAAGAACATTGCCGGCCTTAAGCGGAATGCTTGGGATCAATTGGGGAGAATAAGAGGCGTCGTTCAACTCTTGCTCCAGAACGCTGGCGCAAAGTCTGGCGGCCCGTTGATCGCGAGGCACGTCGGCCATCGAGTTCGTTGCGAACACATCACCGGTGGCGCCTTGCGAAAAGAGTTTGCGAACGCCCGGAAGGCCCGAATATGGCCGCGGTGTAGCCGCGGCCACGTCCGTGGAGTTTGGCTCTTCGGTGATTCCGCGTCCTGACTTCGTAGCCTTTGCGGGGCGGGGTTTCGGCACGTTTTCGGGTTTGGTCCGAGGCGCCTGAGCCGACGCGGGAAGCTCGATCTCACCGTCGTCCCCAGGGGCAGCCAAAGGCATTGCGGCCGCGGATGCCTGTTTGTCAGAGGGTGGGGTCGCAGCCTCCTGTTTGTCCGCTTCCGGCTTCTCATTAGTCTTGGCTGACTCTGTCGGCTCTCCGGCGTCTGGCGCTGGGGCGGGTTTACTCTCCGCATCCTTTGGCGCAACAGCCGACTGTGGCTCGTTATCCTTGGCCGGCGATGGCACATTGTCTTGAGCGCTGCCTCCATTTAAGGATTTTTTGGGGCCAGTGTCTTTGTCGCCGAACTGAAAAACAGGCTTCAGGACCTCGATTGGCGGCAGCTTTTCCGGTGCCGGCTTTTCAACCTTCTGCTCCGGCGGCTTTTCGGGTTGCGGTGGACGCGGCGCGGGAGCGGGTTTCGGCTTTGGCGGTTCGGGCGGCGGCACGAGCGCGACGTTCACCGCTTGCTCCTCCTGCGGCTGCTGGGCAGGAACGGGCAGGCCATAGACCAGGAACGCGGTGATGAGCGCATGCAGGACCAGCGATGCGGGCAAGGCCCACAGCAAAGTCCGCCGCCGCTCGGATATATCGGTCTTCATCCTCACGATGTGGAGCGAAACTGCGGCCGCATCAAGCATGGCGGCCGTATTGGCGCATTCTAGCCGCAGCTCAGCAGTGAGGAGACGACGCCTGATTGCTTCTCGCCGCCGGCTCCATTCTCTGCATGCCCGCCTCCAATCTCAGCGACGCAGGCTGGCGTCGCGGGCGCGCTCGCGGAGCTCTTCGCGAGAAAGGCCCGCATCCGCCAATATGCTGTCTGGAAGCCGCCTCAAGCTCGCAAGCGTCTGGCGATAGGCAAGCCAGCGGGCGAAACGGTGTCGAAGTTCATGCAACATGATCGTCTCCTTGAGAGCGAAATACCTCACGCTCTTGAGTTGGTCGAAAACGCAAAGCAATCGCGCAAAGCGTATGCACGATCAAAGGATTGGACTGACTTCCTGGCCAACCGAGGTGCCTGTCATTGTCCCACCAGGGCAGGAATTTCCAGCGCCTCCAACGGCTGCATACTTGCGCGTGATGGCCGCTTCGCGCTACAGCCACGGCCGCAAGGAGTTTTTCATTTCTGCAAAATGGATATTGGCTGGGACGATCTGAGGTTGTTTCTCGACGTTGCGCGGCTGGGTGGCCTGAGCGCGGCTACGGCAACCACGCGCCTCAGCGCAGCCACACTCGGACGACGCGTCACCGCGCTCGAAAAGCAGATCGGCGAAGCGCTGTTCGTACGGCAGCAGACCGGCTACCGGCTAACCCCGGTCGGTGAAGAACTGCTGCGGCGCGCCGAAGACGTCGAAGCAGCAATGCAGTCGCTGACCCGCTGGCGCGAGGGAAACCTCCCCGACCGCATTGTCCGCGTCTCGGCCGGGCCTTGGACCTCGGCCTTCGTTTCGGCCCATATCGGCGAAATCTGGACGGTCGATGACGGCATCAGGGTGGAACTCGTCACCACCACCGACCGGGTCGACATCGGTCGCCGCGCCGCCGATATCGGCATCCGCAGCGAGCGTCCAACCGAACAGTGGCTGGCCGGCCGCCAGAGCGGCAAGGTCGCGTATGCCATTTATTCCGGACGCCACCTGATCAACGGCATCGCTGCCGGCTTGTTCGTCGGCGTCACCGGCGAAGGAGCAAACGTCGCCTCGGCGCGTTGGCTGCAAGCCCATCACGGCGACCGCATCGGCGTGCGAGGCAACAACACCCATTCGGTGCGAGAACTTGTGGCCGCGGGCGCCGGCCTTTCCGTGTTTCCGTGTTTCGTCGGCGACAGCGATCCGCGGCTGGTTCGCGTCGCTCAGCCTATCCCCGAACTCGAAACCGACCAGTGGATCGTCACCCATCATGAGGAACGCCACTCCCCGCCAGTACGAAAGATTGCCGACCGGATTGCCGCTCTGATGCGGGCCCATCAGCCGTTGTTTCGCGGCAAGATGCCGATCCGCTAAGCGTCAGGCGTCGATCGGCCGCCAGATTCTCAAGGTTCTGGCGCGTGAGGCGGGCGCGTGAAGCTTGAAGGGGTTGGATCCCGGATTGTGGATTTTCGCTGGCCAGAAGCCGGGCCAATTCCGGAAATTGGCTGGAGACTCGTCCAAAAGGTCGGCTCGTTCAGGCGTATATGGTACAAGTCCCACATCTTGTCTTGCCGCAAAGTTCACCCTCTGATTCCCTGTGCCAAGGCGATAGAACGTGATTCTTGCACCTGGCGTGTTCAAGCGGCGCGTTCCGGGAACTTTTTTATCGATCAATTCCAAGGAGACAAGACGATGAGCACCGCGGCAAGGCCCGTCATCTCGGAAATGCGGCCGAAGATAACCGTTATCGGTGTCGGCGGTGGCGGCGGCAACGCGGTCAACAACATGATTGCCGAAAATTTGCAGGGTGCGGAGTTCATCGTCGCCAATACCGATGCCCAGGCACTGACCATGTCGAAAGCATCGCGGCTGATCCAGCTGGGCGCCCATGTCACGGAAGGCTTGGGCGCCGGGTCCCTGCCGGCGGTCGGCCGCGCGGCAGCCGAGGAATCGATCGACGAGATCAGGGACCACCTTGCGGGAACCCATATGTGCTTCGTGACCGCCGGCATGGGAGGCGGAACTGGAACCGGTGCCGCGCCCGTCATAGCGAACGCTGCACGGGCAGCCGGCATCCTGACCGTGGCCGTCGTCACCAAGCCGTTCACCTTCGAAGGGAAGCGCCGCATGCAAGCCGCCGAAGAGGGCATCGAGCAGCTTCGCGAATGCGCCGATACCGTGATCGTTATTCCGAACCAGAACCTCTTCAGGATCGCCGACGCAAAGACGACTTTCGCGGACGCCTTCGCCATGGCTGATCGCGTCCTTTATTCCGGCGTCGGCTGCATAACCGATCTCATCGTCAAGGAGGGGCTGATCAATCTCGACTTCGCCGACGTGAAGTCGGTGATGCGCGACATGGGCCGCGCGATGATGGGTACCGGGGAAGCCACGGGCGAGGACCGCGCCAGGAAAGCCGCCGAGGCGGCGATAGCAAACCCGCTTCTCGACGAAGCCTCGATGATCGGCGCCAAGGGCGTCCTGGTCTCGATCTCGGGCGGCATGGACATGACGCTGTTCGAAGTCGATGAGGCCGCCACCCGTATCCGCGAGGAGGTCGACGCCGACGCCGACATCATCGTCGGCGCCATATTCGACCGGGCACTCGCCGGAAAATTCAGGGTCTCAGTCGTGGCGACAGGATTGCGGCAGGGCCTGGCGATACCGCAGTAGGCAGGATCCGGGCTGCTGATTTATGAGTCTGGTGGACCGTGGTCATGGGCTTCGCCACCGAAAAGTCGGCCCGCAAGCCCGCACCATTGAACTTGCGGGTGAATTCGCGTTGCCGGCCTAGGGACCGAATTCGTTTCGAGGCCGCTGCCACGAATGCGCGAACTCGCATCAGCGCCGCCGCAGAACCGCTCCCAACTGCAACCGCGCCGCGAATGCGCATCGACCCGGATCCCCAACAGGAGGCCATACAGATTGAACACGGCAGACATTTCGCCTGCGATATGGCCAGCATCTGCTGACCACATGATCGGCCCTTTTTGATCGGTGATGCGGGCTCGCTGGATATGGCACAATAAAACCGGCATGGGTCAGACGTCGGGAGCATCCAGTGGCGGCCAGCCTCGCAAGCACTATATCGAAGAAAAACTCAGGTCTACCCGACAGGAGCATACTCCATGGCTGACACGCCGACACCCGATGCTTCGTTTCTCGCGGCCCTGACGACAGAGCATTTCGTGCAGCAGACAGCGATCAGCACGTCTATAAGTGAAATGGCGTCGCGAACGACCATCTACATTATGTCTCTGTCGAGCGCTCTGGTGGCAACGGGCTTTGTTACGCAGTCCTCCGAGTTCTTCCTGCCGTTTGTCGCGGTTGTGCTGCCATCGGTCTTTTTACTGGGTGCCTTTACCGTCTTGAGGTTGGTCGACATCGCCGCTGAGAACATGCAGGCCCATATCGGCATTGCCCGGATCAGAGCCTACTATCGAACTTTGGGCGACGAGGCTGCCTTCCAGTTTTCCAAGGAATTCGGTCGCTGGCCCGAAAATGACGCCGAACCTTCTCTTCGTACTGGGCCTCTCCTGGCGTACCTGACCACTGCAGCGACTATGATCGCATTCATAAATGCCATCGTCGCTGCGGCGGGCGTTACTCTGCTTGCGTTTCGTGTCGGTGCAGAACTATTGCTCGCGCTGTGTCTTGGCGCTGGAACAGCAATCGGCTTGATGACGATTTTCTATTTATACCAGCGCCTCCGGACGAAAGGCATGGTCCGCATTGCCAAACCCTATGGTTCTGAGAAGAGCGTGCTTTGAGCGGGTAATGAATGTGGTGTTTGTCTGAACGCCACCGGCATGGCAATTCCAGTCTCATTGACGACCAATGCTCCACGCTCCTCGCGGGCTGTTCGCAATGGCGAGCCCTTTCGGGATCGAGATATTTGCGCAAACTTTTTTGCCCGGCATGCGTTGTTCGTTCTCCGAGCACAGGAGAAAGCCATGCAGACTAAGTCGCAGACTTCAGCTGAAGCCGCCAAGCAACGCCATATCCAGCGTGGTATCGACGCCAAAGACGAGACGAAGAGCAATGGCAAAATGCAACAAGCGATGCAAGCCGGCGCCCGCAAATATCCCGAGCCGCCTTTTCCCGAGCAGCATCAACCCAAACCGGGGCATGAATGGGCGATCGAGCCCGCTCCGCTCTACGATGCGCCTTACTACCTCGGATCGAAAAAACTCGACGACAAGGTAGCGCTTATCACGGGTGGTGATTCCGGCATCGGCCGTTCGGTGGCAGTCTTGTTCGCCCGCGAGGGCGCCGACATTGCGATCGTATACTTGAGTGAAGACAGGGACGCCGAAGCGACCAAAAACGCCGTCGAAAAGGAAGGCCGGCGTTGCTTACTGATAAAAGCCGATGTCAGTGAACGCGAGCATTGCCGCAACGCCGTGGCGCTGACGGTCGAAAAATTCGGCAGGATCGACGTGCTGGTCAACAACGCCGCTTTCCAAATCCATTCCAGTGACTTCAACGACCTGACCGAGGAACATTTCGACACGACGCTGAAGACCAATCTTTACGGCTATTTCCACATGGCGCAGGAGAGCGTGCCGCACATGGAGCCGGGCTCCGCGATCATCAATACCGGTTCGGTGACCGGCATCGACGGTTCCAAGCAACTGGTCGACTATTCGATGACCAAGGGCGGCATTCATGCCTTCACGCGAGCGCTTTCGGGCAATCTGATCGGCAAGGGCATCCGGGTAAACGCGGTCGCGCCAGGTCCGGTGTGGACGCCGCTCAACCCTTCGGACAAGGAAGCCGACGACGTCTCGAAATTCGGCGCGGATACGCCGATGAAACGGCCAGCGCAACCGGAAGAACTTGCCCCGGCTTACGTGTTCCTCGCCTCGTCGCATTGCTCGAGTTACATCACGGGAGAGATCCTGCCGGTGGTCGGTGGCTACTGAGGTCGCGGAACGTATTTCATTGCATTGGGCTACCGAGTAGACGGCACGCGACGACGTCGTCTCCAGGGAGACGCTTGCCGTGCTCGGTCGCTTCAAGAAACGCGTGATCGGTGCCGTGCGCCGCCGCTACACGGCACCCGCCACGGCTCCGGAGCAATAGCGCTCCGCGTTGGTCGAAATCCTCGCCCGCGTTTTCAGTTTTCTGAATTTCCGCTTGGAACTCTCCCGCCGGCATCCCGTTCAAACATCATTGAGCCAGGAGAACGACCATGCCACGAGGCGACAAATCGAAATACAGCGACAAACAGGAACGCAAGGCCGACCACATTGCCGCAGGCTATGAGAAGCGCGGTGTTTCCGAGAAGGAATCCGAGCGCCGGGCATGGGCGACCGTCAACAAGGACGATGGCGGCGGCAAGAAAGAAGGCGGCTCGGGTCGTGGTAAACACACCGGACACCCCGCGGCCCACAAGGGTGGGAAAAGCGGCGGCAAGGCATCGGCTTCACGGTCAGCCGCAAGCCGATCGGAATCGGCAAAGAAGGCAGCGGCAACCCGCAAGCGGAATGCCGAGCACCATGCCCATTAACACCCCCGCAACAGGTTCGGAACGCGATGAAACCCAAGCTCGCTACCAGGTCAGCGGGCACAGAATTTTCGTCGTGGTGCTCGACCTCGGCGACGAAGGGTTCGGCGCGCTGACAGCCTTCGCAACCGACCAAAACCTCGGCAGTGCCTCTTTGACTGCGATCGGAGCGTTCGGCGCCGCCTTGATCGATCTTGATGCGTGAGGTTGGCAAGCGCCTACCCGGCTCCTTGGCCATCAAGGGCGGATGTCTCTGTGGCAGGATCCGATTCAGCGCCGGGATCGAACCGAGGGTTCACTACTGCCACTGCGATATGTGCAGGCGAGCGACCGGCAGCGCGTTTGCAGTTCTTGCCTGGATGCCCTGCCAAAGCCTGACCTGGAATTCCGGAACGCCAACATATCGAAGGTCTTCGCCGATCGCGCAAAGAGGCTTCTGCCCAGAATGCGGGTCGCCGCTCAGCCTTTGCTACGACGCGTCGCCAACCGAGATCGCGCTGCACGTCGGTACCTTCGATGATCCGGCTCACCTGGTGCCTCGGTACAACTACGGTTCAGCGCAGCGCCTTGGTTGGGTGTGCTGCGGAATAGACCTACCGGACCGCGACACCGAGGAACGCTGGTAGCGCCGCCTGTTGCGAATGACCCAGATTGCCGATCAGGAATGCGGCCCTTGTCGCCGTGCCCCGAAGTGCGGTCTCGATCTGCCCGGCCTGCCGACGTGGCCAGACCGCGACAATCTCTAAGCGCTAGCCGGTTTTGATCCTTTGGGGGGCCGCATTCTCTATCGCGAGGAAAATCGCTTCGACCAGATCCTCGTCGCGGAAGGGCTTGCCGAGCAAGGGCACGTCGGCTGGCCGATCGGCAATCTCCCGGGCATCGGCATAGCCCGTGATCATGACCGCTGGCCAGTCCGAGCGCAAATTGCGCGCGAAGCGGATCACGTCGACGCCGGATACGAGCGGCATGGCGAAGTCGGTGATAATGACGTCGAACTCGTCGGGAGTGCGCTCCATCATGGCCAGCGCCTCCGCCCCTCCTCCCGCGCAGGTCACCTCGAAACCACGCTGGCGAAGGGACTCGGCGGTCAACTGCCGCAAAACATGGCTGTCGTCGATCAGGAGGATTGATGGGTGCTCCATCCCGGCATCGGCGAACGCTCGTTCAATGTCGGGTTCCACCACAGGATCGACCGGCTGTTCGGTCGATCGTGGCAGCCAGAGTTGCATGGTAGTTCCGCGATTGACGACGCTTTCTATGCGAAGTGTCCCGCCTGACTGCTTCATGAAGCCGTAAACCGTGCTGAGGCCGAGGCCCGTTCCCTTACCGACCGGCTTGGTGGTGAAGAACGGTTCGACGACCTTGGCGACAAGATCGGGGGGTATGCCGGATCCGGTGTCCTTGACGGCGATCAGGACATAGTCGCCCGGCGGAATATCCTCTGTTGGCGTCCCGATCGATCGATTCTGCGCATGCACGGTTATTGTCCCGCCAGAGGGCATGGCGTCACGCGCGTTGAAAACCAGATTCATCAAGGCCAATTCAAGTTGGCCTGCATCGACATGCACCGGCCAGATCGTGTCATCGATCTGCCAGTCGAAACGGATCAACCCCCCCAGCACGGGCGCCACCAATCCGTTCATCGTGTCGCCCAGCGCAGCAAGGCGCACCGCTTCCGGCTTCAGGGTCTGGCGCCGCGAGAATGCCAGCATTCGCGCGACAAGGTCAGCGCCTTGTTTTGCAGAACGCCGCGTCAGGTCGAGTACCTGTTGCGCCTGATCATCGAACGTAGCCCGGCGTTCAAGCAGCCCCAACCCACTGAGAATTGCGGCGAGCAGATTGTTGAAATCATGCGCCAGGCCGCCGGTTAGCTTGCCGATAGCGTCGATGCGCTGGGATTGAAGCAGCTGGTCCTCAAGACCGCGCCGCTCGGTGATGTCAAGCAATGTGCCGATAATTTCCGGTTCACGCCCATCTGAGCCGTCCGACATCACGCCCTGGTCGAGAAAGATGCGATACTCGCCATTGGCGCATTGCCAGCGGAACTCGCACGTATAGGAGCCGGTGGTTTTTGCCGCCAGCAGCGCTTCCTTCAATCGCGGCAGATCGTCGGGATGAACGCGGCTGAGACCGAACTCCGGATCCGATGTCAGGTATTCAGGCGCAAAGCCGGTCAAGCGCTCGACGCCCTCGGTAACAAAGCGCGCCGCGAAGGGTGGCTCGGCTGCCCGAGCATGAAAGCAGACCGGCAACGAATTCAGGATGGCATCCTGCCGTTGCTCGGCGCTGCGCAGCGCGCGTTCGGCCTGAAGCTTGTCCTTGTGCGCCTGCAACGCCTGCGCCAATAGTCCCTGCTCGACCTCCGCCTTGCGCTGGATCTCGAGCGTCTTCTCGTGGAGTTCGACGAAAACCGCGACTTTCGAACGCAGCATGATCGGATCGAATGGCTTGAACACATAGTCGACCGCGCCGGCATCATAGCCGCGCAGCATATGCGCATCCTCCTTGTTGATGGCGGTCAAGAAGATGATTGGGGTGCGCTTGGATTGCTCGCGCTGGCGGATAAGTGCGGCCGTTTCATACCCGTCCAACCCTGGCATGAGGACATCCAGGAGAATGACGGCGAACTCCTCTTTCAGCAGAAAGCGCAGAGCCTCTTCGCCCGATTGGGCGCAGATGACCTCTCCGATAGTCGCGAGCACTTCGCTGATCGCCAGCAGATTGCGCTCGTCGTCGTCCACCGCCAGGATGCGGGCTCTTGCCGGCCCTTCGGCAAGAGCTGCCACCTCAAGTTTCCTTACCCTGTTTCTTGCCAGCTTTTGCATCGAACGGCCGTCAGTTCGCTGCCAGGAGAATTTTTTCCGGGCTCTCGACACGGGATCGGGCACGCCCGATCCAGACACGAAGCAGCGCCAGCAGGAGATCCAGGTCGACGGGTTTGGCGATGTAGTCGGAAGCCCCGGCATCCAGACATTTTTGCCGATCCCCCTTCATCGCCTTTGCGGTGACGGAAATCAGCGGGATATGAGCAATCGCCGGTGTGCCGCGAATCCGCCGCATCGTCTCGTAGCCGTCCATCTCCGGCATCATGATATCGATCAATGCCACGTCGACATCGGGCGCCTGTTCAAGAAGCGCGATGCCATCACGGCCCCGCTCGGCATGCAGAACCTGTATGTCATAGGTCTCCAGAACACTGGTGAGCGAATAGATGTTGCGAATGTCGTCGTCGACGATGAGAACTTTCGCCCCGGCGAGATCGGACTTGCCGTTGTGTTCAGTTCCTGCCCAGGCCGCTTGGCGACCTTCTCCCGGCAGCGTTGCCGAAATATGCAGCGCCAATTGAGCGAAGTTCTCCGCCCGCGGTGCTTCCGCCAAGGCCGGGTTCAATGCCAGTACCTGTTCAAGCGCGTCCGGGTGAGGCGTAAAGAACAGCAGCTGCGGCAAGGCTTCGCCGAATTGGCCGGTGATCTCGTCCAGCGCCTTTGCGTTGTCCTTGGCGGAGCGTCCAAAGCCGAGCACGACGGCATCATAGGAGGCGAGGCCAACGTCTTCTGCATTTGCCGCAACACGACCGATCGCGGTGACCGACGTTACGCCGTCGCGGATTGCCTCGACCAGCGCCAGACGCCGCTCCGGGTCAGGGTCCACGACCAGAACGCGGCGCTGAACGCGGAGCTTCTTCGAGTGGATATCCTGAAACACCTTCATCAGCTCGTCCGAGGAAACGGGCTTGGTGGAAATGCTGGACGCCCCCTTGCGTGCGAGACTGTCGATGTCTTCGGCACCCGAGATGACATGGATGGGAATTCCCCTCGTCTTCTGGTCATGCCGCAGCAGATCGAAAAGCACCCAGCCATCGATATCCGAAAGTCCGAGATCAAGTGTGATTGCGTCGGGAACGAGCTTGCGGGCCAATGCCAGCGTGCCGGAACCTGCAGTCGACAGAACGCCTTTCAGCCCGGCCGACCGGGCGAGGCCAAGCAGCAACCCGCCAAAGGTCGGATCGTCTTCGACGATCAACACGATCCGATCGGTGGGTAGGATTGAATCGCGGTCGTCGATCAGCTCTGCCGAGGGCGGACTGCTGAGCAGAGCTGTCGCAGCAACCGCCTCCGCCGCCGGAGCCAAGGTCGACTGTACTGTCGTCACGCGGGGGCCGTCGAACGGGATGATGAGGGTAAATGTCGACCCCTTACCCGGCGTGCTTTCGACCCGCAATTCGCCGCCAAGCAAGCGAGCGATCTCGCGGCTGATCGAGAGCCCAAGGCCGGTGCCACCATACTTGCGGCTGGTGGTGCCGTCGGCCTGCTGGAAGGCCTCGAAAATCAGCTTCTGTTTGTCTTCTGGAATGCCAATGCCGGTGTCGGTGACGGCGATCGCGAGAGCCTTCACCGGCTGCGTCGCGCCATTGCGGCGGCCGGCCTTCTCAACCCGGAAGTTCAGGCTGACCTCGCCTTCCGAGGTGAATTTGAATGCGTTGGAAAGCAGGTTGAGGACAATCTGCTGCAAGCGTTTCTCATCTGTGCGGACCGTGTCGGGAAGCGCCGGATCGACCTTGATGGTGAAGCCAAGTCCCTTGTCGGCTGCCAGCTGACGAAAAGTTCGTTCCATATGCTGGCGAAGATGCGTCACCGGCATATCGTTGATGTCGATGGAAACAGTGCCCGACTCGATCTTCGACAGATCGAGGATATCGTTGATGAGGCTGAGAAGATCGGTTCCTGCCGAATTGATGGTGCGGGCGAACTCTACCTGTTTTTCGTTGAGGTTGCCGTGCTGGTTGGTCGCCAGCAGGTTTGACAAAATGAGCAGCGAATTGAGCGGCGTGCGCAGTTCGTGGCTCATATTGGCCAGGAATTCGGACTTGTATTTCGACGTGAGCGCCAGTTGCTCGGCTTTCTCCTCCAGCGCGCGTCGCGCCATCTCGATTTCGAGATTCTTGTTTTCGACCTGCTTCTTTTCGTTCTCGAGCAACTGCGCCTTTTCCTGCAGCTCCTCGTTCGTCGCATGCAGCTCTTCCTGCTTTTTTGTCAGCTCGGTTTGACGCGCTTGCAATTCCGACGTCAGCAGTTGCGACTGCTTGAGCAGGCCCTCCGTGCGCATCGTCGCAGCGATGGTGTTGAGAACGATGCCGACGGATTCCATGAGCTGGTTGAGGAACGACTGGTGTGTGTCACGAAACTCGCCGAACGAGGCGAGCTCGATGACGGCTTTGACTTCATCCTCGAACAGGGCAGGCAGGATGATGACATTGGCTGGCGAGGCGCTGCCAAGACCAGATGTGACCCGAAGGAATTCTGGCGGCACATTGTCCAGCATGATGGCGCGCTTGTCGGCGGCACTTTGCCCAACCAGGCCCTCTCGCAGATCAAGCCGCTGCTTGATGGCAGCTTTGCTCTCGGCGCCATAGGAAGCCGCCAGCTCAAGATAGGATTCCTCCTCGTCGCGATTGGTGACGTAGAACACCCCATACTGGGCGTTCACCAGAGGAGCGAGTTCGGACATGATGAGCCGCGAGACGGTGGCAAGATCGCGCTCGCCTTGCAGCATGCGCGAAAACCGGGCGAGATTGGTCTTCAACCAGTCCTGCTCGGCATTCTTCAGCGTCTGATCCTTCAGATTGCGGATCATTTCGTTGATGTTGTCTTTCAGCGCGGCGACCTCGCCGGACGCTTCGACGCTGATCGAACGGGTAAGATCGCCCTTGGTCACCGCCGTCGAAACCTCGGCGATGGCACGCACCTGGGTGGTCAGATTGGCAGCGAGTTGATTGACGTTGTCGGTGAGGTCGCGCCAGAGGCCGGCGGCACCTGGCACACGCGCCTGACCGCCGAGCTTGCCCTCGATGCCCACCTCACGGGCGACGTTGGTCACCTGGTCGGCAAAGGTGGCAAGCGTCTCGATCATGCCGTTGATGGTGTCGGCCAGCAGGGCGATCTCTCCCTTCGCGTCGACCGTCAGTTTGCGCCTGAGATTGCCTTGCGCGACCGCCGTCACGACATCGGCGATGCCGCGCACCTGATTGGTCAAGTTCGTCGCCATCAGGTTGACGTTGTCGGTCAGGTCCTTCCAGGTACCGGCAACACCTTCGACGCGCGCCTGGCCACCAAGCTTGCCCTCGGTGCCAACCTCACGCGCGACTCGGGTGACCTCGCCGGCGAAGGAGTTCAACTGGTCCACCATGGTGTTGATGGTCGACTTGAGCTCCAGGATTTCGCCCTTCACATCGACGGTGATCTTCTTCGACAGGTCGCCGCGCGCCACGGCGGTCGTGACTTCGGCGATGTTGCGCACTTGGCCGGTCAGATTCTCGGCCATCGAGTTCACATTGTCTGTGAGATCCTTCCACGTGCCGGCAACGCCGCGCACCTGCGCCTGGCCTCCCAACTTGCCTTCCGTGCCGACCTCGCGTGCCACGCGCGTGACTTCCGAAGCGAAGGAATTGAGCTGGTCCACCATTGTGTTGATGGTGTCCTTCAGCTCCAGGATCTCGCCGCGGACATCGACGGTGATCTTCTTCGAAAGGTCCCCGAGCGCCACGGCGGTGGTCACCTCGGCGATGTTGCGCACCTGGCCGGTCAGGTTGGCCGCCATGGCGTTGACGTTTTCGGTCAGATCCTTCCACGTGCCGCCGATGCCGCGCACCTGGGCCTGGCCGCCGAGCTTGCCATCGGAGCCGACCTCGCGCGCCACACGTGTCACTTCCGAAGCGAAGGAATTGAGCTGGTCGACCATCGTGTTGATGACGTCCTTGATCTGCAAGATCTCGCCCAGCGCGTCGACGGTGATCTTCTGGGTCAAGTCGCCGGTCGCAATGGCCGTTGCCACCTTCGACACGTCACGCAACTGCACCGTCAAATTGCCGGCCATGGCGTTGACGTTGTCGGTCAGATCCTTCCAGGTGCCACCGACGCCTTCGACATGCGCCTGGCCACCAAGCTTGCCTTCCGATCCCACTTCGCGGGCCACACGCGTGACCTCAGAGGCGAAGGAGTTCAGTTGGTCGACCATCGTGTTGACGGTGTCCTTGAGCTCCAGGATCTCGCCTTTGACGTCGACGGTGATCTTCTTCGACAGGTCGCCGCGCGCCACGGCGGTGGTGACTTCTGCGATGTTTCGAACCTGGCCAGTCAGGTTGGCGGCCATGAGATTGACGTTGTCCGTCAAATCCTTCCATGTGCCACCGACGCCCCTCACCTCGGCCTGGCCGCCCAGCTTGCCTTCGGTGCCGACCTCGCGCGCCACGCGCGTCACTTCCGAGGCAAAGGAGTTCAGCTGGTCGACCATCGTGTTGATGGTGTCCTTGAGTTCCAGGATTTCGCCTTGCACGGCGACCGTGATCTTCTTCGACAGATCGCCCGACGCGACCGCCGTCGTCACCTCGGCGATATTGCGCACCTGACCGGTCAGGTTCTCGGCCATCGAGTTGACGTTGTCGGTGAGGTCCTTCCAGGTGCCGGCGACGCCGCGCACCTGCGCCTGGCCGCCAAGCTTGCCTTCGGTGCCAACCTCGCGTGCCACGCGCGTGACCTCGCCCGCGAATGAATTCAGCTGGTCCACCATCGTGTTTATTGTGGATTTCAGCTCGAGAATCTCGCCCTTCACGTCCACCGTAATCTTCTTCGACAGGTCGCCCAAAGCCACCGCGGTCGTCACTTCGGCGATGTTGCGCACCTGGCCAGTCAGGTTCTCGGCCATGGAATTCACATTGTCGGTCAGATCCTTCCACGTACCACCAACACCCTCAACGCGCGCCTGGCCGCCAAGCTTGCCTTCAGTGCCGACCTCGCGCGCCACGCGCGTCACTTCCGAAGCGAAGGAATTGAGCTGGTCCACCATCGTGTTGATGGTGTTCTTCAGTTCTAGGATTTCGCCCTTGACATCGACTGTGATCTTCTTCGACAGGTCGCCCGACGCGACTGCGGTCGTAACCTCCGCGATGTTGCGCACTTGCCCGGTCAGGTTCGTGGCCATCGCGTTGACGTTGTCGGTCAGATCTTTCCACGTGCCGGCGACGCCCTTGACCCGGGCTTGGCCGCCGAGCTTGCCTTCCGTACCGACCTCGCGCGCGACGCGCGTCACCTCGGAGGCGAAGGAGGCCAACTGGCCGACCATGGTGTTGACGATCTTGCCGATGCGCAGGAATTCGCCGCGCAGCGGTCGGCCGTCAATTTCGACCATCATGGTCTGCGACAGGTCGCCCTTGGCGACGGCGCCGATAACGCGCGCAACCTCAGCCGTCGGCTGAACCATGTCTTCGATGAGATCATTGACTGAACGGACACTGGATTCCCAACTGCCGGTGGCATTGCGAACCCGGCCGCGCTCGCCTATCCGCCCTTCCTTGCCGACGACCCGGCTCAAGCGCTCGAACTCGCGCGTCACTTGGTCGTTGAGATCAGCGATCTCATTGAAAGTCTCAGCTATCTCGGAATCGAGGCCTTCATAAACATTGTCGATGCGGACGGAGAAATCGCCGCGCCGGAAGGCTTTCAGAGAATTCAGGATGCTTCGACGGTCCAATTGCTTCTTGGATGCCTGCACGGTCACAGCGCCACTCCCAGCCCTATGGATTTATACGGATAAAGTTGCCCCCGCGGCTAATGGTGGATCACGCCGCAAGACCCCAAACGCGGCATTTTCAATTTTGTTCCATCGTGCCGTGAATTCCAGGCCGACGATTGCGCCTTGGTTTGAACGCCGGATTTCATGATGCGGTTGTGGATTTATCGGGCTTTAGCCGACCACGACACGTCATCGCCGTTTGCCATTGCCAGAGAGGCATGAATTGCGTTGCGCAACTCGGAAGGCGAGGCAGGCTTTGCGACCCATGTCCCGTGAAGGAAAATCGGATCGTGAAAACCCGAATTGGCGTAGCTTGCCGAATGGACGACAAAGGGGATGTTTCGGGCGTCAAGCAACGTAGCTATTCGTTCGAGCGCGATAAACGCCTCGTCTTCCAAAATCGCAACGGACCTATGGTGGTCCAATTATCGCAGTCCTTTGCTCTCCGAAGCGATCGGCAGCGCAGCACGCCGCCTGACCGGTTCCACCCGGTGGTCGAAGCTCACGGCAATTTTCTTGCCGGACATGGCATGGACCATAAGCCCGACCAATTCCTCGTCGTCGCAGCGACACTCAGGAAACCTTGCGCGGATTTCATCGACCGCAAACGCCGTCGAGATAATGTCGTCAGCGCGATAGCCAGAGATCACCGCGTAGACTGCGCTATAGGTCTCAAGGTCAATGACTTCGGTTTTCAGCACATCACCCTCCGTGCGGAAGGCCGACGGCAGAGGCGCCGGATGTCTCGCAAAGATTGCTAGACGCCGGCATCGAGTCTTCGGCGCTGTATCCTGTTCATTCTATGACGGTTGGCCGCGCTGTCGATAGCTCTGCAAGGCTTTGTACGCTTCCAGACACTGATTCACGCGAGCGACCCAATCAGGCAATCGTGCCGTTCATATACGTTTTCCGGTTCACTGTAGTGCCGTCCGCCAACTGAAACAGTCCGCCCGACCAGAATGACGATTGTCGGCCCTTTCACTTCAAGCCCCCCAGGTCAGCGAGTGAGTTGTGGCCAACACTCCAACACCTCCGCCATGCTGGCCGCCTCAATCTGCTCACTGAAGCGGGAATGGTATACTTCCATCAGTGCGTCATGGGTCTGGTCGGCAGAGCTGCAGATGGCATCGGTGACGAGAATGACGCGGAAGCCACGATCGATGGCGCCAAGCACGGTCGCGAGAACGCAAACGTCGGTTTCGCCACCGGTGATCACGAGCGCACGCACGCCGGAGCCACTCAGCAGCGCGTCGAGCCGTCCCTCGGTCCAGGGCGAATAGACATGTTTGTCGACCACCGTCGCCGGCGGTACAAATCGTGCAAGTTGAGGCATCAGCTCGATCAGGCGCGGATCGATGTTGGAAAGGGTTACCTCCGCCCACCGACGATAGTAGTTTGCCCACATTCCCGGCGCCTTGCCCGGGCGGGCGGCAGGAATGAAGCGCGTGAACAGGGTACGGCTGGCATGTCTGGCGACCAGTTCTTCGATCGCCGGGACCACCTTTTCAGCCCACGGCACGGGCCAAGGTCCACCCGGCGCAAACAGGCGCTGCATGTCGACGCACAGATGCAGGCCATCGTCGCCTATTGGTCCGTGAATCAATCCTTGGGCGGCCACTGGTGGATTCCGTCGGGTTTGGGTTACTGGCCTGCCTGCCGCGCTGCATCGGCCTCAGCCACATCAACAGTGTAAAGCAATTCACCGTTTTCGTTGGATACCCTCACAAGCCAGCCGGACAGAGCGTCCGTGCCAGGCTGCAGGTCGGCGAGAAGATCGATTGCGCAGCGGATAGCTTCGGACCGGGCCGCCTCAAGGCTCGCCATCCTCGACGGCGGTATGCGTCGGCTGGTTCCGCCATCGCGATACTCAAAGACATATACGTCGCCGGCGCCGTCGCTTGCAGAGGTTATCTCGACCTGGTCGAAATTGCCGTTGCTGCTCGCGTCATATTCATTGGCTGCGAGATCAAAGGTCGCTGTCTGGACCAGGATTGCCTTTGCGCGGGCAAGCACGTCATCTTCAGCTTGTATCCCGACGTTTGCCATGTCCACCGTAACGCAGTCGCCGCCCTCGCCGCAAAATATCACCCGGCGAACCGACTGCCCGTCTGGCGCCCTGGCATTCACCACTTCGGTTCGAACGACTTGCATGACACTCTCCTGCCTGTGTCTGACAATGTTCATGGTGCGGTTTCGGTTCCTGCGGATGCAGGGCGTCGGCCCGGCTGTCGAGACCGACAGGATTTCGCCCACCGGACATTCACGGTGCACCGAGCCCCCGCCGCAGGAACAATTCGAACGGAAACGCGTTGCCCTAGCTGGAAACGGGATAAGCGCAAAATGGCCGCGCCACGTGCTGCTTGGAAGGGCTTCTTGAAGGTTGGTTCGGTTACTTGCGGCGTGAAGATTGTCGGCGCAACCAGCGAAGCATCCAAGATCCATTTCAAGATTTTGAACCGCAAGGACGGTCTGCCGGTCAGGAGCGTCTACGCCGACGAGGAGACCGGAAAGCTGGTGGATGCAGCGGATCAGGTGAAGGGTTTCGAGATCGAAAAGGACGAATTTCTCCAGATCGAACCTGACGACATAAAGGCGTTGAAGCTGACGTCGAAGCACACGCTCGAAGTCGGCGAATTCGTATCGATTGACGATATCGATACGCGCTATCTCGAGAAGCCCTACTATCTGATCCCGGCCGACGGCGCCGCAATCGAAGCATACGGAGTGATCCGCGACGCCATGAAGAACAAGGGCGTGGCCGCTCGATCCTGCGTGGTGCTCTACCAGCGCGGCCGCGATGTGCTGATTCAGCCCTATGGCAAGGGGATGGTGATGACCGAGCTTCGCAACCACAACGAAATGGTTTCGGAAAGCACTGTGTTCGATGGATTGGCCAAGCAGAAATACGACCCCGATCTGCTCGAAATCGCCGGCATGCTTATTGACAAAAAAGTGACGACCTTCGATCCCTCGAAATTTGAAGACACCTATGAAGACGCGCTGATCGCCATGATCGATGCAAAGCGCAAAGGCAAGAAGCTGCCGAAGCCCGCACCAAGGCCACAGGAGAATGTCATCAACCTCGCTGAGGTGCTGAAGAAGAGCCTCAAACAGGAAGGGCTGGCGAGATCCACAAAGAGAGCCTCACCGAAACGCAAGACAGCATAGTTGATAACTGCCCAGCCAGAAGGTCCGCACAGCAGCTCCAGCCGCCCTTAATCGCTCGGAACAATTCTCGCGGTTGCCCGTTGGCCACCAAGGACGATGCCTTATGGCCGAGATCAAGAACGTCGACAGGGCAGTCCTCAAAGAGCCAGAGGCAGCGGATGCCAACATTGCGCTCAAAGGAGCCGGAACGCAGGACTCTGATCGGGCGCCGAGAAGCCCCAGGACCGCTGGCCATCGGTAAAAATACATGGGGTGTGAAAAGACCCTTTCGCCTCCAGACGCGGCGACGCGCGACCGGTGGCGGGCCGAACCCCACGCCCAAGCGAAACCCGGAGAATAGATGTGCCCCCCAAACCAGAGCCAACCGAAGAGCCGCCAGTGGATGCGCCGACGTGGACGCCGGACATACGCGAGCCTGAGCCGGATCTTCTTCCCGACGAAGTGCCAGTTCCTAATCCGGACGAGAACCGTGATCCGCCAAAGCGAGGCGTGGTGACAGACTGAACAACGAGTTTGGTCCGGCATCCTCCTGCAAAGGCGTTTATCTCGCCGCCGGGTTCAAGATCGCCAGTGAAATGCGACTGGATTTGGCTGCGCCGAATGCTTGACGGATTTGGTCTCGATGGTGTGGACCTATCGACGCCTCGCCAAGCCTCATTTTCCAAGTATCTGTTCGAACGTGCATTGCTTCGGGCTTTTGTCAGGACGCCATCGCAGAAATTTGGTGCCATGACGGAAACGATCGCCGGTGACATGATCGAACCGCACCTCCGCCACCAGTTCGGGCCGCAATGGCTCCCATTGTCCGCTTCTTTCCGTGCTCCACCGACTGGGACCGCCCGGCGCTTTTCCCGTAAAGCCAGGAGCCGATCGCAAAGCTTCAAGTTGTCGCGTAAGCTTGGCCCTGTCCTCCCGGGCGATCGTCGAAGTGAACCCGACGTGGTCGAGTTGCCCCTGGTCATTGTACAGGCCGAGCAACAGGGAGCCGACTTCACGCGAATTCGCCAGGTAGCGGAACCCTCCGACGACACAATCGGCCGTGCGCAGGCGCTTGACTTTGATCATGGCGCGCTCGCCGGGTCGATATTCGTCATCGAGAAGCTTGGCAACGACCCCGTCGGTCGAACCTTGTCCGGATTGGCCTAGCCATCTGCCTGCCGCCGCCAAATCAAGCGTTGCCCGAGACAGTTCGAGATCCTTTCGCCCGGCCGACTTTACGAACAGTTCGAGTGCAGCGCGCCGAACCGAGAGCGGCTGCTGCATCAAGACGCCCTCGGAGGTCGCCAACATGTCAAAGAGGATCAGCTTTGCCGGCGTCGCGACCGACAGTTTCCGGATCCTGCTTTCCGCCGGATGCAGCCGCATCTGCAAGGCGTCGAAAGAAAGAGAGCCTGCAATTTCGATGACGATCTCACCATCGACCACGAACTCTTTTGTTTTCAGTTCATGCAACATCGCGACGACTTCCGGGAAATACCGCCCTAACGGCTTGCCGGATTTTGCACGCAACTCCACGGCCGCGCCGGATTTAAAGGCCAGGCAGCGGAACCCGTCCCATTTGGGTTCGTATTGCCATCGGCCAGCATCGGCCGGCAACGTGTCGGCAGCCTTTGCTTCCATCGGCGCCGTGCTCAACGCCACGCCGAAAGACGATTTTACACTCGTCGGCAGATCGCGAGAGATGGCAGATTCGCCCGTCATGAAAGTTCCGTGGACAACGATGGAGATCGACTCAACGCAGCACTGGTGCCGGCTTTGGAAAAAATCATGCTCCAACAGGGTTAGGTCATGATGAGATTTCAACCAATCTCATCATGACCTGGGACGGTCTACTCGGCAGCCTGCATGTTGATCTTGCTTTCCGCCATTTCGGTGAGCTTGCGATCGGTCGCCTGCTCTTCTTTCAGGTTCTTGGCCAATACGTTGGCGCAGTCACTGCGGCCAAGCTGCTTGGCCCAGGCGATGAGCGTGCCATATCTGGTCATCTCATAGTGTTCGACCGCCTGCGCCGACGCTATCAGCGCCGCGTCTAGAACCTCCTTGTCGTCGACGTCGCCGCTCACATCGTCGGCTTCCTCCAGAATGCCGTCTATCGCCGGGCAGTTGACCTCCTTGGCCTTGACGCCATGCAATTCGAACACCTGTTCGACGCGCTCGATATGGCCTTTGGTCTGCTCGAGGTGTTTTTCGAATCCGGCCTTCAATTGCGGATCGGTTGCCTTGCCGATCATCTTCGGCAGCGCTTTCTCGATCTGCTTTTCGGCGTAATAGATGTCGCGCAGCGTGTGCACGAAGAGATCGTCGAGTGTCTTGATGTCCTTCGAAAAGAAGCCCATGGCCTTACCTTTCATTGTGCAGAAGTTCGGGTTCGGCGGCGGCTTGCCCGCCACCCGCGGAGGCCGGGAACTCGTCCCGGCTTGCTGGTCAACGCACCGGTGCTGGAGGAGTTCCTGATTCCGAGCCGGCCGTTACTCCTTTTGGAGACGCTGCGGTCCATCTCCGGAGGAGCTTTGACCCGATCACACGTTCCATGGTCCAGCGAGGACCCTCAGGCGCACGCCGGCGCGGAAAAACTGACGGCCAGGAGAGCCGAAACGTGCTGTGCGCCGCAAGCTCTCGCAGGCGATGGCTGCCTCGGCAGATGCAATGCCAGCGTCGGGCGCGCACTATTGTCGGGAGAACTCTTGGTCAAGCATGCGAAGGCCCTCTTCATATTTGGCCGCCGACGCTCCGACCTGCCTCGACTGCCAGATGTTGTCCTCCAGATCGGCGCGTTTTACGGGGAGCGCCACTGGGTTCGACGCAGCCCGCCGGACAAAGGCGAAATACTCCTCATCCGGCCTGCGCGACATGGCATCGACCGCCGCGGCAATTGTCGGTCCGAAGCCTGCTTCTTCGAGCTTGGCGCGGGTCCAGCCTTCGCCTTTCTCCAGAACGTCATGAAGGTAGGCAACAGTCTTCTGATCGATTGTCTCGACGGCGTCGACGATACGGCGGCAATGCTCGATGTAGGGCCGCCCGGTCTTATCGCGCTGAGACGCGTGAACCTCCTCCGCAATCTTTGCCGCCTGGTAGAAAATGCTCATCGCGCCTGTCGTTACCGTGATTGTCTCTGCCTGATGAAACCTATTCGACGATATGTGGCGTGTGTCGCTTGTCCTCGGCAGGATCGACATCGATACGGGCCTTTTCCGGATCGAAAGCGCCGTGACCTGCAATAGCCAGAGCAGCCGCATCGGGCGTTTCGTAGGCCCACATGAAATCGTCGGAAGAACTGCCGACGGCGTGGACACGCCAGTAGCTTGCGGTGCCTTTGAGCGGGCACCGGGTGGTGGTGTCGGTCTTTTCGAAAAGATCGAAATAGATGTCCTCGAACGGGATATAGAAAACGGGCTCGTGCCCGTCTTCACGCAGGACCTTCGCCCGCTCCGTAGCTGCGACGATGGCGTCGGAAAACCGCACCGTCACCGTGCCGGAAAACGGTTCTATGGCCAATCGGCCAAGGTTTTGCTGTGAAGTTGCGCCTGAAGTTTGCATCTGAATTTCTCCCTGGCGATTACCGCAAGATCGGTCATGCCTGGAGACGAAATGCGCGGCGGCGCTTCAGGTTCCGGCATGTCCGATGAAGCTGAATGGCAGCCGGCCTTAAAGCGCCTACCGCCTGCCGTATCCAGCAGTACTCGTCGGTAAGGCGCGGTAAAATGCACGTCCAACCCATTCGAAGATTTTGGAAGGACGACACGGTCGTCGCTTCCGTGGAGCGTCAGGGCTGGCACCGAAATGATCTTCGCCGCCACTTGCCGGCGGGCGAGTTCGTGGCTGGAGATGCTCCAGCTGTTTGGCCGTCGTCAGCTGCCGCCTCATGTACGGGCTCCGGGGCGGCCTCAGTTGCTGCCAAGTGGGCCGCAAGGTCCCTATAGACCTTGTCCCTGCCGCCATCGTGTTTAGCGATCAGGCCAAGTAGGTCATGACGGCTTAGCTTTGCAATCTTCATTAGGAATTCGAATTCGTGCTTCGGAATCGAGGCGGCTAAGCGATCGAGTTTGGCCCGCCGGGTCTCTTTGGACACATGTGCTCCTATGTATCCAGGCAGCACGCGAGGCACGTATTCGGAGGCCCGCCATTGTCTTGATGGCGGGCCTTCGGGCGGCCGAAGCCGCTAGGTCCATCGGCTACTTGTTGCAATTTTGCACGGTCGAGGTCGTTGCGCCACTTGCAGTGTTGTTATCGATGTCATTGCCTGCGGCGTCCTTGCAACGGTCGGTCATACCGTTCGATTTTGTAGTCGAGTTTGTGGAATTCGGATCGGTTGGCACGGCCGCATTCCCGCTGCCAGTGCCATTGCCAGCGGCGCCGCCGCTGCCAACAGTTCCAGTACCAGTTCCATTACCCGTGCCAGCCGTGCCGCCAGCACCCGTTCCATTTGTCTGCGCCAGGGCGGAACCGGCCAAGGCAATAGTTAGCACCGACGCGGCTAGAATTTTCTTCAACATTGGAGTCTCCGTGTTTGAATCGCCGAATTGCGATCGCTTTCCCAACGACAGGTTTTTCTCATTGTTCCCGGCGTAATGGATTGTGATCCGCAGCAGCCTTCGTCGAGGTGGACACTCTTGACGGCGCACGAATTGTGATGAGACCTGACAAGGGCAGGATGGGCTTTGTTCAACACCAAAGCGATATGTTGGGCGCGGCTGCATGCATCCGTCGCGGATCGCGATGCGGAATGTGGGCAAGACGGGTTACAACAGAAGCGGCGATCAGAGCTGCGAGCGAACCGGCCGCCTTGATGTTAATCTGACGGTTGAATCTCAAGACCATTCCGACGCAGGAGCAGAACGCATGCCGGCTCGATCCGAAGGATTTACAATCGCTCTGGCTCACAACGGGGATGCACGAACGCAGGCGGCCGCTGCGCTCTATCGACACAACATCGAACAAACCGGAATCGATGACCGGGCAGTGATCGGCGCGGAGCTTACCGACCCCTCGGGAAAGATCTGGGGTGGAATTTGGGGCAGAACGGAACTGGGGCTCCTGTTTCTCGACATGTTCTTCTTGCCTGAAAAATTGCGTGGCCGATCCTATGGATCACAGCTTCTTATGGCGATTGAGGAGGAAGCCGTTAGGCGTGGATGCAAGAGAGCCGTCGTCGAGACGAGCAGTTTCCAGGCGCCTCAATTTTACCGGCATCATGGGTTTGAGGAATTCGGCAAGGTCGAATTCGTTATTCCAGGACACGCCCGCATCTTCCTTCGCAAGAACCTGCAGTAATCTTTGCGGAGGCGCCATCTGCACGAACGGCTGTTCGCCGGCAAAACGCCGGCGCCTTAGCCCTCCCAGCCGTAGCCATCTACTCCCGAAGGTCCTTTTGCCCTTTCCATCCGGGAAGCTCGGTCATCGGGCATAGCAGCCGCGGTCGCGCCGGATCGGAGATATCGAGTTTATCCCAGGGAATGCGGTACAGGCCGTCGCGACGGCGCAGCCGAAACAGGTCGAGCATCGCGATGCCGATGGTCGAAGCCGACAGACGCTCGAACGCGGCGTAGATGCCAACGTGGAATTCAGTAACGACGAGCTCGTCGCCACGCTGTTCGGCGAGAATCTCTTCGATGTGACCGATGCTCTTTCCACGCTGCGAGAGCACGCGTCGCCCGGCAAGATGTTCGAGGTTGACTGTCCTCATCATCACGCTCCTGGGATGCGCCCGATGACATGATCGCGCAACCAGTCCTGCCAGGCGAAAATCGACGTCTCGCCCACCTCGATGTCACATTCGATGTCGAGCCCGTTGTCCTGCACCTTTTTCCACGCAATCCTGTGTGGCTCGGCGTGGCGTTTGCCACCCACCCTCGTCGCCAGTTGCGCCATCCATTCCCCGGGCCGCGCGCCAAGGCGGCGCGCCAAAGTGATGGAGCCGAGTTCTATCGCGACAATCCTTGGTGGTTTGCCCAGCCGCAACTCAGCCACCACTCCGTCGACCTTGCCGATCTTGGCCCGCCGGCGGTCGAACACCTGCTTGTCCAGGAGATCACGCATCAATTCCATCATGTGCCTCCGAATATCTGCAGCGGAATTGTCACCACGGCGAGCACGAAGGCAAGCGCGATAATGAAGACAACGGCGGCATTCGAAATGATGCCGTTGCGATGTTCGCCGACATAGCGTTCGTCATTCAGCAGGAAGAGAAATGGAACTACCGTCAGCGGAAGGCTCGCCGCCGTTACCGCCATGGAAAAGATGGTCAGCCTCAGTGGGTCGAGGCCAAGCATGATCGGAATGGCGGCCAAAAACAATGATGCCGTATAGACGGCACTGAAGCCCGGATCATCGCGCGGCTTGCGATCCTCGCCCCAGGTCCAGCCAAAGCCCTGTGCCACCAGATATGCCTGTTGCAACCCGACTTCGAGTGCGGCGCCGAAACAGGCAATGGCTAGCGAGGCAACGAATAGAACGAACCCCCAGAAGCCGAATATAGGGATCAGCATCAACGGCAGTTGGTGATAGTCGTCCACCTGGTCGATGCCGTGCGTCGCGAGAACGAGAGCAGCGATGATCAACACGCCGATCGAAATGGTCCCACCGAAGGTCATGCCCAGCCCGGCGATGGCACGATTGGCCCCAAGGTGGCTTTCATCCCACTTGTCCTCGATAGCTCCCGAGGAATAAAACATGAAAAGATAAGGCGAGATCGACGCGCCGAGAATGCTGGCCGCCATGAACCAGTAATTGATGGCATCGTGAGCCGGCAGCGAAGGCACGGCGCTGCCAGCGACCGCTGTCCAGTCGGGCTTTAACATCACCGCACCAACGACGAAGCACAGCGTCACGAGGCCGAGGACCGAAACGCCTTTCTCGATAAAGCCAAACGTGCCTTTCCACAGCAGCAGCCATGCCAGCAACGCCACCGGCAGTGCCCACCACTGGAAGCCTATGCCGGTGGCAAGTTCGAGTGCGATGGCCACACCGCCGATCTCAGCGGACAGCACCATGAAATTGACGAGAAAGACGACGAGCAACGGCCATAGGAAGACGTTGAACCCAAACCTTTCACGAATGCCCTCTGAGATCGTGTGATGGCTCATCGCGGCGAACCGACCGGCCATTTCAACCAAAAAGATGATGCATATGGTGCCGAGAACTATGGCCCAGATTAGCTGGAATCCGAAGGCGGCACCCGCCTGCGCCGCCGTAGCCATCGACCCGACTTCGAGGAAACCTCCGACACTGGTGACGACGCCAAGCGATATTTCCAGAAGCTTCTTCACGGCTTTGGTCCGAAAGCGCTGGTGTAAGCGGCGAGCGAGCGCATGCCCGCCCGAAGATCCTGTTGTGCGCTTTCCACCTCAGTGCGATTGTTCACCCGCAATCCCGCCTCGGCATGCGCCACCGCCACCGACAAACTGTTGACTGCTGCCGTCAGTCCTGCTCGCCCGGCTGGTTCAGCGGTCTCGGCCGATCGAATTTGCGCCTCGACATCGGCCAGCGTTTTTCCGACCGAGTGCAGTGCGGCCGTGGCATAGGCGGACGGTGCCGCTCCCTCCACCCAGGCATCCAGCACCATCGATACGGTCTGTGCCGCGGAGGCCGCTGTTCGTGATTGCTGCGCCACCTGATTGGAAGACGAGCATCCGGCCAACCCGGCTAGCATCAGAAGCAAGCACAGGCAGCCAACCGGAAAATGACGGTCGTTATGGGGTACAGCGCGCGTTGGATGCGCCACGCGGATTTCCTCCCCGGCCCGAACCAACTGCGTCCGGCATCAATGATCTAGAGCGCTCGGAGAGCTCGTCAAACGAAACCGACGACGAGCCTGTGAGGTCGGCTAGTTCAACGTAACAAAACGCTCCATCCCGGACAGCCGTGAAAGTGGGGGGGGCCCGCGCTTCTCTTTGGCGCGGAGAAGCGCGGGCAGATCGGGCTGAGGGGATGACCCGATCGCGCAGCATCAACATGGGAGGGCAACAACGCTGCACGGTTCGAACTTCCAACCGGGCCACTTGTTCCAACTTCAACTGATCCGTTCTGAGTACTCAATCCATGCGTTCGGGGGGCCTTTTTTTGAAGGTAGGCCATCGCGAGTTCTCATGGCGTAGAACGGTTTTTGTCGCAACGGCCCATCCATGAATGCGCGACGACCGCGACGACGACCTTCGCCTGACCGTCATGACAGCGCACTATCAATCCAGCCCAAACGCCGCGGAACAATTGTGCCCGCTCGTGGTTCCGATGGCACGAAGATGGAGGATATGATGACGGACGCCAAACTCGCTGTGGTGACCGGCGCCTCGAGTGGCATCGGAAGGGAAATCGCAAAGCTGTGCGCTAAAGACGGTTACGACCTGATCATCGCCGCCGACGAGCCGGCTATCCGGCAGGCGGCAGAGGCACTTGAGACCCACAATGTAACGGTCGAAGCCATTGAGGCCGATCTGGCGACCGTCGAGGGCGCCGATCGGTTGATCTCCCAGATCGGCGATCGCGATATCGACCTGTTGTTTCTCAATGCGGGACGCGGGCTCGGCAACGGCTTCGTCGACCAGGACTGGCGAAAAGTCCGCCGGATCATCGACACCAATGTCACCGGAACGGTCTATCTGGCGCATGAACTCGGCGCCAAGATGGCCCGGCGAGGTCGCGGGCGCATCCTGTTCACCGGGTCGATCGCCGGCTTCATGCCCGGAACATTCCAGGCCGTCTACAACGGCACGAAGGCGTTCATCGATTCCTTCTCGATCGCGCTCCGCCATGAGCTGAAAGATACCGGCGTGACGGTCACCGTGCTGATGCCTGGCCCCACGCAGACGCGATTCTTCGAGCGCGCTGAAATGATGGATACCAAGGTCGGCTCCGATGAAAAGGACAATCCGGCCGATGTCGCCAAGACGGGTTACGAGGCGATGATGGCCGGTGATGAACAGGTCGTCAGCGGTTGGAAAAACAAGCTGCAGGTCGCCGCCGCGCATGTCACGCCGGCAGCCACCTTGGCCGAACAGCACCGTAGGATGGCCGAGCCGGGGTCGGCGTCCAGCGACTGAGCCAATATTCGCGTCATCAAAAGGGCTGGCATTCCCAAGGCCGCATGTGCTGCGCGAGGCAATCTATCGCTGCCGCAGGGGCGGCACCATCTCGGTTCCCGGCGTCTGTGTTGGCCTGGTCGATCACATCCCGTTTGGCGGCGATGAATGAGGGACCGGCTTTCCGGATGGGCCAGACGCATACGCAACGCTACCTGGAACCTTTATTGGCGATGGTCCAGAACGGCGAAATCGATCCCTCCTTGTGATTACCCACCGGACAGATCTGAAAGCAGCGCCGGATCTCTACAAGACGTTCCGCGACAATCAGGAGGTTGTGTCAAAGTGGTGATGCGGCCTCACGGCCGAGACGGGCAAAGGCGACCCACACCTCACTGCAATCACAAGGGAACATTCGCGTCGACGGCCGGTTAGGTGCCACTTCCGTAACGGTCACCTGCCGTCAAAGCGAGCCCATGATGAACCACGACCAGCATGACAATGTACCAGATGCAGCGCGTAGACTTGTCGTCGGAAGCATGGCAGGAGGAATTCTCGCCGCTTATGCTTCCACGGCGTCAGCCGATACGGGAACAGTGCCTGCTAAAGCAGGCCCTGCGAGTCCGATGCTCAAACAGAATCCGGTGACGCAATATCCCCAGCCGCCGTTCAAGCCACAGGAACAGAAGTGGCCGGGTTTGGCGAGCAAGATGGTGCCGCGCCCGGATCACGGCGAAACGACCTACAAGGGATCAGGCAGGCTTGCCGGTCGCAAAGCGCTGATAACCGGCGGCGATTCCGGTATTGGTCGTGCGGCGGCGATTGCATTCGCGCGCGAGCGTGCGGACGTTGCTTTCGGCTACCTCCCCGAAGAACAGGAAGACGCCGACGAACTGGTGGACCTAATAAAAGCGGCAGGTCAAAAGGCTTGCCGGCGATATCCGCAATGAGGCCTTTTGCAGAAAGCTGGCCGATGAAGCAGCAACGCCCCTCGGCGGTCTCGACATCCTGGTCAGCAACGCTGCCCGCCTCACTAGAGTCCACGGTCCTCAAAAAAGGGCCGCCGAGCCCACCGCTCCTTAGGCGTGGTGGGCTTTCAGACTGTCTACAGGAGGAACCAATGGCTGGCGATGAAATAGAAAGAAGGCGACTGCAGATGTTGATCGAACAATATCTGGAGACCCGTAAGCGACGGCACGATTTCGTGTCGATCGCGAATGCCGAACTCGCGATCAAGGCTGTCATGCCGCATTGCCCGGTGTCGAGCGCAGCGTTGGCAGAGATGATTGCCGCTGGCGCCGTCACTTACGGCCTTGGCGTCCTATTCGACGCGAGGAAAACCGAGGGCGAACTGCCCGTTGTTTGATAAGCTCACACGGCTGACCAATCGTCGCGCGGTGGCGAACTTTCGCCCAGCGCTGGAGTACGCCAGACCGCGAGCATGCCAATCGTGCCGGCCGGATCGCAGGCACTTGCCGGCGACGCCGGCTCGGGCCTGGACCCGAATGTCGTCGCATCTCTGGTGAAAAACCAGTGTCTTTGTGCAGTTATCGGGCTTCTCGTTGGGTTGGCACCGTTCCGCTGTCCTGGTGTCTTGCCAAAGCTGTCGGTTGAACACCGAGCATATTTCGCACGGCCTCGACCAGCGCGGCAGCCCACACGGGTTTTGACAGCATCTTGTGATGACGCAAATCTTGCGGGATGTCGGATGCCGTGTACCCACTGACGAAAACAAACGGAATTCCGCGTTGCGCTAGAAGAGGGACAAGGGCAGCGCTGGTCTCGCCGCCGAGACCAATGTCCAGGACCGCAGCAGATATGACTTCACTCTCGATCAGCTTTTTCGCGCGAGCAACGGACGGCACTGGCCCGGCGATGGCGAAGCCGGCCTCTTCCAGGATTGCGCGGTGCTCCTCCGCGACCAGCCATTCATCTTCGACGACAAGGATACGAGATGCAGTCACGTTTCGCTCTCCCGATGATCAAACGGAAACTCAATCCGCAAGCTCAAACCATCGGAACCGAAAGATGTTTCAAAATTTCCGCCAAGCCGATACTCAATTTCGCCCTTCACCAGCGAAAGACCAAATCCCGTCTTCTCAGGCGGACTGACAGCGGGACCGCCGCTTTCTAACCATTCGAGCTGAAAACCGTGATCCGACGCCGACCAAGTCACGGACACCACGCCGTTTGGCACGGACAAGGCGCCATATTTTCCAGCATTCGTGGCAAGTTCATGGATCACCATGCCAAGCGACAGGCCCTGCTGAGGCTTGAGCCGAATGTCCTCGCCTGTGGTGTTGATGCGTTCCAGCCCGAACGGCTCGACTTCCTGCCGCACGATTTCCTCGACCGAGACCTCTTTCCAGCTTTCGCGCGAGAGCACTCCGTAGGCCCGCGCCATGGCGCGCAGGCGACCGATGAGCGCTTCGGCGAAAGCCTCCGAAGAGGGAGCATTTTTCAGGGTCTGACTGGCAATGCTGACCGTAACAGCCAGCATGTTCTTGACCCGATGGTTGAGTTCCGAGATCAATACCCGCTGGTGGGCTTCGGCTTCAGCCATGGTCGTCACATCGACAAAGGTCACCACCACGCCCTGGATTTTCCGCGCGCTGTCGCGGTAGGGGATCAGCCGCACGAGATAGTGGATGCCGTTGCTATCGCGCGGCAGCTGGTGCTCGATCATCTCGCCGGCCCTGAAAACCTGGGCAATATGGTCGCGCAGGTGCGGATAATCGAGCCGGCTGGCAAGATCGGTCAGCGGTCTTCCGATGTCGGTCGGCAGCAAGTTGAAGAACGAAGACGCCGCCGGCGTGAAGCTGCGGATAACCAGCTTGGTATCGAGAAAAACAGTCGCGATCTGTGTGCTCTCGAACAGGTTCTTCAGATCGCTGTTGGCACGATCGAGATCCTCGATCTTGGAAACCAGTTCGGCATTGATGGTGTTCAATTCCTCATTGAGGGACTGCATTTCTTCCTTGGAGGCCTCGAGCTCCTCATTGGAGGACTGGGCTTCTTCGTTGACCGAGACGAGTTCCTCATTGGAAGATTTCAACTCCTCCAACGCGGTCTCATATTCTTCGATCGTCGATTGCAGGCGCTCGCGCGTATCGCGGAGCTCGCGTTCGAAATCAGCAATCCCAGATGCCACCGGCTGTCGAACCTTTAGAGCCTCCAGCCGCGGCTGCGGCTGGCCCACCGGCTCGAACAGGACGAGAAACAGCGGCTCGCCGCTGCCGCGATCAGTCAAGGGCTCGATCGTCAATGTGACGAATTGGACACGATCTTCATCTTCTTCAATGGCTATCGCTTCTCGCACAACCGTGCGCCGGCCTTCGGCCGCTTCCCGCAAAGCGCCGCGCAGTTCCAGACGCAGGCCGCTGCGTGCCATTGTGAGCAATTGTCTGCTCGGCACCCCTTGCGGCGGCTCGAGATATTTGCCGGTTCTGACCGAGTAATAGACGACATCTCCATCACCATTGATGACGACATGGGCCGGAGCGTAGCGTTCGAGAACATGGGCTTCAACGGTTTGCCTTAGGGAATAAGACAAGCCGCGGCGGGCATGAGTGTCATTGGCGCTGGAAAAATTGCTTGCAGGCGCAGCATTCAACAAGATCGGCAGCCGCGGCGGCGCCGTATGTTCTCGTGCCTTGAATATCCGTTGTTTCTTGTCGACCGGGGCAAACAGATCGGCATGCTGGCTTATGCTCTCGGAGGTGCCAAGGAACAGATAGCCGCCGGGCTTAAGAGAATAGTGGAAGGTCGGAATAACCTGCTTTTGCACATCGGGGCCGAAATAGATCAGCAGGTTCCGGCACGACACCATGTCCATGCGCGAGAAGGGTGGATCGCGGATGACGCTGTGCGCCGAGAAGATGCAGAGATCACGTACGCTCTTGCTCAAGATGAAACTTGTGCCGTCATTGCTGAAGAAGCGTTCGCGACGTTCAGGCGAAACGCCCGCAAGCAATGACTCCGGATAGCGCGCCGAACGTGCGATGCCCAACGCCGCGTCATCGATGTCCGTGGCGAAAATCTGGATGCGCGGCACAGCCGAAAGTGTATCCATATGCTCGCGCATCAGCATTCCGATCGAGAAGACTTCCTCGCCGGTTGCGCAGCCGGGCACCCAGACGCGGATCGTATCGTTGGCGTCCTTGCCTTCGAAAAGTTTGGGGATGACGGTTTCTTCCAGGGTCTTGAAAGCGTCCGTATCGCGGAAGAAATTTGTCACGTTGATCAGCAGGTCGCGAAACAGCGACCGCACTTCCTCCGCATTTGAACGAAGCAACTCTATATAGGCATCGATCGCGGTGTTCTGCGTTATTTGCATGCGTCGCCTGACGCGGCGCAAGAACGTCTTGGCCTTGTAGCCCGAGAAATCATGTCCCGAATGGCTGCGCAGGATCGCGTAGATTTCTTCCTGGCCCTTGCGGAGTTTCAAAGCACTGGCCTTGCCATCGTCAGCTTCAAGCTCGTCGAGCAGTTCAAAGCTGTGGGCAAATTCCATGAGTTTCGCACCCATCTCATCGGCCGGGATGGCGATATCGATCAGACCGGAACTGATCGCGCTGCGCGGCATGTCGGGATTGCTCGGACCCGACTCGTCGGAGAGTTGCGCCAGCGTCAGGCCGCCATGCTCCTTGATTGCCTTGATGCCCAACGTACCGTCGGAATCGCCGCCCGACAGGACGACGCCGACGGCGTATTCGCCCTGATCCTCGGCCAGCGCGCTGAAAAAGATATCGATGGGCTTGCGCTCCCTGGACACCGAATTCGGTTGGCGCAGCTTTAGGCTGGAATTTTCGATGGTGAGGATCGCGTTGTGCGGCATCACATAGACGGTGTCAGGATGGATATCCATTGCATCTTCAGCGACACGAACCGGAATTCCGGTGTAAAGCGCAATCACTTCGTGCAGCAGACTTTCCCGTTCCGGGCTGAGATGCGTGACGATCACGAACGCCATCCCGCTCGAAGACGGCATCCCGCGAAAAAATCCCTCCATGGCGGCAATGCCGCCCGCAGAGGCGCCAATACCGACTATGGGGAACCTCGGCAGCTTTTGCATCAATTGTCCTGCTTCAGTGAAATGCAACGCGGCAGCGCTGATTTCGATCCAATGTGTAAACCGTTCCTGGTCGAATTCCCATCCCGCACCGCCGATAGCCACGGAACCGATGCACGCGACCGCCGTTTAAAGCCCGGAGGGCTGCTATGTTATTAGGCATGCGAATTCTGCTCGTCGAGGACGAATTCTTGCTGGCAAGCGAACTTGCCTCTTATTTCAGCGATTGTGGGGCGACCGTTTTGGGGCCGGTGTCGTCAGTCAGCCGGGCTCGACGATATATCGATTCAGCGGACGGGGCGGTGCTGGACATCGATCTTAACGGTGAGACTGTTTTTCCCCTCGCCGATGAGCTGACGGACAGAGGCATCCCGTTCGTATTCTTCTCCGGAAACGATCAGATCACCCTGCCGGAGCGGTTCCGGTACACCCAAAACCTCTCCAAGCCGGCCGGGTTCAGGACGGTTGCCGGGATCCTCGCCGCGCAATCAACAGCGCTTGGTGAAGACAATGTTTTCCGCGCTCTTCCAAAACTGAGGCTGTCCGCGCGGCTGCTGCTGGGCGACCCACAGGCGGCCGATCGCCTCGTGGAACGCACATTGAAGGCGGCGCTGGAGGAGCGGTTGTCGACGCGGCATGACCTTCCCTTGAGCGAATGGCTCAATACACTCATGGAGGAGGTGCTCCGCAACGACAGGTCTGGCATCATGAATTAAGATTGTCCGATAGTTTGCCGCAGGCCGCCCTGTCGACCGCCCCCCGCTACGGTACCCCTCCCCAAGAGCGCTTCGCTTCGTCTTGCAAATACGGCCGCATTCCTGCTAGAAATCCTCGTGGCCAAACCTCCGCAAACCAAACCTGACTCATTCCGCGATCCTGTTGAAGGCGACGCACTCGCAGCGCTGCTCGACGAAATCGCGGAAGAGGAAACACCTGAACGGCTGTTGAAGCTCGCCCTTGAGCTGCAGCAGCAACTGCTGTTGTCAAAGCAGCTGAAAAATCCCAACTGAACGGCCTGCAGCTAGGCATCTTGATTTGCCTCGAGTTCCACGATGGCGTCATCGCCTCGTTCGCCAGACCGATGCTGCTGCGGTAATCTTTCTGCGCTCGATGTGGGCGAAACCCCAGTCTCAATAGCTCAGCGGTTCCTGCGCCCAGAAGGCCCTGATCCCATCATGACGCCGATGAGACCAGGAAGATCAGGGCCAACTTGGGTCGCAGCCCAAGGTCGATCACTGCTGCCCTGGCATCTCGGTATTTTCTTGCGGGTTCTTTTTAACGCCGGGCGCGGGTGATGTCTCGGCGGGGGCATTGCCGCCTTGGTTCTGTTCCGGGGTGCGCTTTACTGGCGATGTCTGCCACGATCCGCCTGAAAGGGGTATGAACACAAAGAAGGCTAGCAGGGCGACGAAGATCACAGCCGCAATGACGACGCCCCACCCGAGTACATTTCGGGTGCCACGCTGTTCTTCCTTCCGGGACACATGCTCCGTCATCACTGGACTCCTTTGTGTCGTTCGATGAGGTACAAATTTATCGTGCAGATCGACCGCACGGTCTGCCCTTCCCCGACGCGTGCCGCCGGCACAGCCGAAGAAGCTGAAGCTAATCTTCTCCACCTTTTCGGCTGCCTGGTTTGGCGGCCCGCTTTGGCGCATTCGGCACTGCCGGTTTCCGCTCGGGTGCAGGCGGATTGATCTCCTCGCGCGCCAAACGGGCTTTGCGCAATCGCGCCGTTTTCTCTTCCCGCGCTTTACGCTCGGCTTCCATTACGCCTTGTGCGTAGAGAGTGGCTCGTGCGTCTCTGTCGTTTGCGGATCCACTGGCCGCCATAGTCAGCCCTCCGCCTTGTAATTTCTTGCTTCCTTCTTGGCGCCGTCTTTGCCGTGCTCGGCTGCAAGCTCTTTGGCCTGCCCGGGTGACACGTCGGTGGCTTCGGCCAACTTGATTGCCTCTTGTTCAGAGAGATCACTGTCCTTTCGCGTGGGGTTCCTTGTCATCGCAGATCTCCTATCAGAGCCCAAACGACCGGACCGGCGGTGTGTTCCCTGGAGCCTTCGATAGTCCACCGATTGAGGCGGGCTATCGCGCTTCCGTCAATGAGCGAAAAGTTTCTGATGCGGGCTGACAAGGTACATGATCAGCTTCAAGGCCTTTCGAACTGCTCCGGCCAGCCGGGTTATGGCCGGGCTATGACCGTGTGGGACGCGTGACACACGGACGGATTCAGGCATCGATGCCAGGCGCTAGTTCTCGCCCGCGAGCGTGGCGAGAAATGACCGCCGCCATTCTGCTGCGTCATTGCGCGTGATGCGCTTGAGCAGTGCACTATGCCTTGCAATTCTTTCCTCAAGCGGCATCGCGAGCGCTTTTGCGATCGCGTCAGCAACCTCGTCGACCGCATACGGGTTCACGATCAAGGATTCGGCAAGTTCTTCGGCCGCACCCGCAAAACGCGACAATACCAGCACTCCGGGATCGGCTTCGTCCTGCGCGGCTATGTATTCCTTGGCGACGAGGTTCATTCCGTCACGCAGGGGCGTGACCAATCCGACCTGGCTAGCGCGCAACAGGCCAGCAAGCCGAGAGCGTGATACGGCACGGTGGATGTAGCGGATCGGGGTCCAAGCCAAATCCGCGTATCTTCCGTTGACCGCGCCGGCGGTTGCCTCAAGCTGGGCCCGGATGTCGGCATAGGCGCTGACCTCCTCGCGCGTCGGCGACGCAATCTGCAAATATGTTGCCGCCCGCTCGTGTTCCGGATGCCTTTCCAAAAGACGCGCGAAAGCCTGCATGCGGCCGGGGAGACCCTTGGAGTAGTCCAGCCGATCGACGCCGATGATTTGCTTGAGGCCCAGAATCTGGCGGCGCATGGAATCAATCTGCACATCCTCCGCCGCCTCATTGGCCATGCGTGCGATTGAATCGACGTCGATGCCTATCGGAAAACACCTCGATAACAACGTGCGGCCGTTCATCTCAGCCGAACCATTGATATCAAAAGTAATGGAGTTGGCCGCCTGCACTGAGCGCCGGAAATTCCCCACGTCCGTTTCGGTCTGGAATCCCACGACGTCATACTGAAGCAGATCATCGATGAGTTCTTCATGGTCGGGCGTGGCTACAAACAGGTCAGGCGGCGGGAAGGGTATGTGAAGAAAGAAACCGATCCGATTCCGGACTCCCAGCCGCCGCAACTGGGCGGCCAAGGGGATAAGGTGGTAGTCGTGAACCCACACCAGGTCGTCGTTGCCCGACAGCAGTCCTGCGAGCGCCTTCGCGAACCGCGCATTGATCTGCCGGTAGGCGTGTAGAAACTCTGCCCGGTGGTTCACCAGGTCGAGTCGGTAATGAAAAAGCGGCCACAGCGTGCTGTTGGCATAGCCATTGTAATAGAGCGAATACTCCTCATAGGGCAGGGTAAGCGCAGCCGTCTCGATCTTTCCCACGCGTTCCAAGCGGATTAGCGGTTCGTCGCTCGCGGCGTAGTCCTGATACTCGGCGCTTGCTCCTAGCCACAGGCCTCCACGCTCGGCCAACGCATCCCCGATGCCTACAGCAAGTCCGCCGGCTTGCGACAGATCGCGAATGTTCCCCAGCCTGTTCGAGACGACAACCAGACGACGCGGGATGGCGCGATCGCCAGTTGGCTCCCCACCTACTGCGTCGCGCTCAAGAGGGTCACCAACCGTTTGCGAAGCCTCGTTGAGAATTTCATCCGGTCGCTGCAACAAGAGCAAATCCTGAGCGTGAAGATCGCTTGGGGAACGGTCCGCGCGTGCGATTGTTCCCGACGTAAGTGTCCAGCCGGATTCGCTGGTTCTCGGCCCGCTCGGGCGCCTTTTTCAGCGGCTCTCGCAGGATCGTCGTCGGACACACCGGTGATGAGACCCCGATCCAGCACGCCGAGCAGCCGCTTTGGCGACGGCCGGACTTACCGCTTTGGTATTCATGCTGCCGGATCCCCTGCCCTGTCATATCAACTCCCCACCTTGGCAAAAGCCCCAAGTGACCAAACCGTCAGTCCACCTCGATTACCTTGCGCGTCGGCTTTCGTTGGCGGGGCGGCTGCTTTGCGGCTACGGGCGCGGGCGGGGTCTGCGCTATCGATGCCTCCAACAACTGTCGCTGTTCTCTAAGCCGCGCCGTCTTGGCTTCCCTGGCATGCCGCTCCGCTTCCAACAGCAACTTGGCTTCTCGATCCGCCCTCTCGATCTTTTCCCTGTCGACGCGTCGTGTTTTCAAGGTCGCCTCCTTTGGTCAGACGGCGAACAAAGTGCGGACCTGAAAAAATGTTCCCAACAAATCAAGGCCTGATCTGCCTCAAATGATATTGACCAGCAGCCCGCCGGTTGCGCGCATCTGCGGCTCTGTGACGTCCAAAGGAACTGCTTGCCGTCCGCGGCGTTACGCCACCACGCTGGCCGGAAGATTACCATGGACGACAAACCCCGAACGACGATCAGAAAACCGGCCCGGATTGATCGAGGGCATTGCTTTTGCGGAGCCATCACAGCTGAATTCAGTGGCGATCCCTTTTGGATTTGTTTCGACCATGACGATGACTGCCGACGAGCGATCGGCAGCCCACTGACGATCTGGATTGGCTATCGTCCAGATCAGGTCGATTGGCTCGGCTCCAAACCAAAAACATTTTCGAAAACCAGGGGGGTCGTGCGCTCCTTCTGTTCGGAATGTGGCACCTCGATTGGGTACACCGATGAAGGCTTGCCAAATGAGTTCTACATCTCGATCGGATTCATGGACGCGCCCGAGAAGTTCCATCCCCAAGCTCAAGCCTATTGGGAAATGCGACTGCCGTTTATCAGGATGGATGACGGTTTGCCTCGCGTCGAGGGCTACACCCGAGCGCGCGACCCCACCCTGGGCAATCCCAGAGACCGGTGAGGCAGGAGGTTGGATCCGGGCGTCAGCGCCAGGGCTGGCGGATCCTGAACGGCGGCCGAACCATTGGAATGAGAGAAATGTCCAAACGGACAAATGCCCGAAACCAATTTCACCGGGGTGGGTTGAAGATGGACATGCGGGACTTGTTTTCACAGTCTGACGACAAAGAAGCGGATGTTTGAAGGATTCAAGCTAGAGACCGTGGATCTGCCCGAGTCCTCACTGAGAGTCAGGTATGGAGGTTCAGGCCCGCCGCTTCTTTTGCTGCATGGCCATCCTCGGACGCACGTTACCTGGCACCGGGTAGCCCCACTTCTCGCCGCCGACCACACAGTTGTCTGCCCCGATCTGAGGGGCTTTGGCCGGTCCTCGGTACCGGCGGACGCCGTGGACCATGCTGGATCCTCCAAGCGTGCCAAAGCCAGGGACTGCATCGCTCTCATGCGACATCTCGGCTTTGGCCGGTTTGCGATCGCAGGCCATGACCGCGGCAGCTACACAGCGTTCCGAGCAGCGATGGATCACCCGTCAGCGATCAGCCATCTGATCGTTATGGATAGCGTCCCTATCCTGGAAGCCCTCGAACGCTGCGACGCCCGCTTTGCGAAGCTCTGGTGGCACTGGTTCTTTTTTGCACAGCCGGACAAGCCCGAACGCGCAATCATGGCCGATCCTGACGCGTGGTATGGCGGCTCAGCCGAGTCCATGGGGGCTGAGGCCTATGTCGACTACAAGGACGCAATCCACGATCCGAATGTTGTTCACGGCATGCTTGAAGACTATCGGGCAGGTCTGGCCATCGATCAATTGCACGATACCGATGACAGGAAAGCTGGTCGCCGGGTCGCGTGCCCGACCTTGGCGCTCTGGTCCGCCCGCGATGATCTTGAGGCACTTTACGGCAACGTGCTGGATGTTTGGCGACCCTGGACCACCGAACTGAAGGGCCAACGGATCGATAGCGGACATCATATGGCCGAAGAAGCAGCCGACGCGGTAGCCGCAGCTGTCATGGCGTTCTTGCGCGAACCGACGTCGTCATGCGGCGAGCTTTGCTGAACCGATCCGTTTGATGGCGATGCTGATCGACCGTTCGCCATCGTCGTAGTCGGCCCAGGCGACGGTCTTTTTCAGGTGGCCCGGAACCGTGCGAACGGTGTATTTTTTCGGATCGAGATCCGCCTTCACCTGACTCCAGGTCAGCGGCATGGATACAGTCGCGCCTTCCCTGGCGCGAGGGGAGAGAGGGGCGACGGCTGTCGCCATGCGATCATTCCTGAGATAGTCGAGAAAAATCCGGGATGTCCGCAGCTTCTTGGCCATGTTGACGAGGTAGAGATCCGGGCTGTCTGCCGCCATCTGGATGCAGACGGCCTTTGCGAAGGCCTTGGCCTCGGCCCATGTCGTCTTGCTGCGGCGGGCCGCCAATGGCGTCACGACATGCAAGCCTTTGCCGCCCGTGGTTTTGCAGAAGCTCACCAAGCCCAGATCTTCGAGACGATCGCGCATTTCCTTGGCAGCCGCGACCACCTTCGCAAAAGGGACTTCCGGACCAGGGTCAAGGTCGAAGACAAGTCGGCCAGGTATTTCGGGATGACCCGGCTGGCAATTCCAGGGGTGAAGCTCAAGGCCGCCTATCTGGGCGATCGCGGCCAGACCCTCGACGCGGTCGATTTGCAGATACGGTTTGTGGTCGCCGAAGACTTTCACCAGTTCCAGCAGATTGGATGTGCCTGGCATTGCGTGGCGCTGGAAAAACTGCTCGCCAGCGTAGCCATCCGGCGCGCGCACGAGTGAACAGGGACGACCTTTGATATGTCTGATCATCCAGGGGCCAACGGTCTCGAAATATTCTGCAAGATCGAGCTTGTCGACGGGCTGACCGTCGCCGGCATTCGGCCAAAGCGGCTTGTCCGGCTTGGAAATGATGACGCCCATGACAACCGGGCTTTTTCCTGTCTTGCCAGTCACCTTGGCAGGGTCGGCAATCGGCGTCTCTTGAGGATCGGCTGGACGCTCGGCCTCGACGTCTTTTGCGGGCTTGTCTTCACGCAGGCCTTTGAAGGCGGCCTGCCGGATATTGCCACCCCCGGTCCAGCCGGCGAACTCGATTTCCGCGACCAATTCCGGCTTCGTCCAGAAGACGGTTGAATTCCTTTTCGGTGCGCCGTCGCCGGTAAACGGCGACGTCGCGGCTTTCATCTCCTGCAGCCTGGGCATCAGCTGCTTGACCTTTGCCTCGCTGAATCCGGTCCCCACACGGCCGATATAGGCGAAATGTTCACCGCGATTGACGCCGACGAGCAATGACCGGATTTTGCCGTTGGTCGTCGACCAGCCGCCGATGACCACCTCATGCCCGGCGCGGCATTTCGATTTGGCCCAGGTGTCGGTCCTCCCCGAAACATAGGTTGCATCGGCCCTCTTGGAGACAATCCCCTCAAGCGAAAGGCGACAGGCAGAACGCAGCACCGCGTCGCCGCCATTGCTGAAGTGCTCGACATAGCGGATGAGATTTTGCGCGCCGCGATCGACTTCGCCGAGCATCTCGCTCAGACGTTCCTTCCGTTGTGAGAGAGGCATCTTTCGCAGATCGACGCCATTTGCGAAGAGCAGGTCAAAAGCAAAGTAGATCAGGTCTTTCGTCCGGCGCTCCGACAGCGCCGCCTGCAGTGCGGCAAAATCGGGCGCGCCGTTCTCGTCAAGCGCTACGATTTCGCCGTCGATGATGACGTTGGGGAGGCTGGCGGCCTCCTTTGCGATGGCGCCAAATTTCTCCGTCCAGTCAAGACCCTTGCGGGTCTTAAGGGCGATGTCCTTGTCTTCCACGCGCAACTGGACGCGATAACCGTCAAACTTGATTTCGTGAACCCAGTTCGTCCCGGCCGGCGGCCGGGAAAGCGTTGCGCAAAGCTGTGGTGGGATGAAGTCGGGCATCTTCGCCGCTGAGGCACCAGCGGCTCGCTTCGGCCGCGGAGCAGGCTTTGCCGACTTGGCGGCGCGCTTGTCGGCATGGCCGCGCTTGCTGTCCCAAACGGCATCCGCATCGGCCGACGATGAACCTTTCATCATGAACGGCTTCGGACCTGCCCCCTTTCCCGCTGCAATCCTTTCCATGCTCCGACCGGAGGCGACGGATCGGTCCTGAGCCAGCACCGCATCGCCATTGCCCTCTGTCGCGTATTTGTCGCGGTGTTTGATCAGCAGCCAGTTGGTCCGCTTCCCGCCATTGCGGTCATGCTTCATGCGCACAAGGACGAAGCTTCCATGCAGGCGCTTGCCCTGCAGCGTGAATTTCAGGTCGCCTTTTTCCAACGCCTTTTCGGGAGACATGGCGCCTTCCGGTTCCCAATATCCGCGATCCCACAACTGCACCGTGCCGCCACCATATTGTCCTTTGGGAATTGTGCCTTCGAAGTCGCCGTACTCCAGCGGGTGGTCCTCAACCTCCACGGCAAGTCGTTTGTCGTGAGGATCCAGTGATGGACCTTTGGTCACAGCCCATGATTTGAAGACCCCGCCAAGCTCGAGGCGAAGATCATAGTGCAGCCGCGTGGCCGCGTGTTTTTGGATGACGAACCGGAGTCGGTTCGAACCCGCAATCGAGCTTTCGCCGCTGGGCTCTTTCGTCTTCGCGAAATCCCTTTTGGCCCGGTAGGTTGAAAGCTCGCCCGTTTTCATGGAAGTGCCCCGACTAATGACGCAACGCCGGGACTCAACGCAGTGGGTGAGATTTGGTTCGGTTCATAGCCGAGACGACGCCGATGCTGCTTTTCCGCTCAGAGTGGCATCGGCGTCAAATGAGGCCTTCACGGAGACTACAGGTGTCGTCACCGCTGACGTTAAGGTTCCTTGGTTTGCCCAACCATTTTTGCAAGCTCTGAAAATGGTGGGATGTCCAGTTCGCCTTGCGCGTTGTTTGCGATCTGCAGAAGCCGGATCGGGAAGCAGATCGCGTCACGGTTGGCCGGTGACATGTCTTCGTAGGTCCGCTCGTCACCTGTCATGGACGCCTCTGCCTTTCGCAGGGCGGTATCGATCTCGTCAATTGACAGCAGACCTTTGTGAACGAGCAGGTTGTTGATTGACGCGACCGCCATCATCAACCCTTCAAGCTGAAGATTGGCAACGTTCATGGCTTGACCGTGTTTCCGCCGCCCGGCCTCGCCGGGGCGTTCTGGCCATCGGATTGGTGCGTCTTGTCATCCACCTCATTGACTGGCCGCGTCAGACCGACCCCACTCTTGGGTTTCTTGTTGCCGGCCGCATCCTGAGAGAACGCATCCGAAGGATCAGGACCTGTTCTAGCCGGGTACTTCGTTGCGCCGGTCTCGCGACGGTTTTCATTATCAGGCATTTTTGATCACTCCAATCGGATGACCGATAACCATTACGAGCCCGGCGAGTTCCGGCGCCGCATGGAACATTTCTGGCCGTTCGTGCAGAGACAAGCGGGCGTGTCTCGGCAATCGCGCCTCGCGCACTGGCGGCAGGTCTCGCTTTCGTTGCCGACAGCACTAGGTTGCTCGTGAGGCAAAAGGAATTCCCCATGCGGGTGGCACGCGAAGCCTGGGTTCTTGGCAAGGAGAGCATCCTCGGATTCATCAACGACAATGCCCTCAGCCACGGTGCGGCGATGGCGTTCTATGCCGTTACGTCCCTGGCCCCGATCTTGTTGATCGTTGTTGCGATTGCTGGACTTGTCTTTGGGCATGAAGCAGCTCAACTCGCTCTGTCGGCCGAAATCGCAGGCGTGATGGGATCGCAAACCGGCGACCTTCTGCGCAGCACCATCGAAAGCGCTTCTCACAGAACCGCCGGCACTGTTGCCACCTTGGTGGGCATCGTCACCCTCTTCGTGACAGCCTCCGGGGTGTTTGGCGAAATGCAGCTTTCGCTCAACACAATCTGGAAGATTGACCCACCACCCATGTCTGTGTCGCGATTGGTGCGGGCGCGGGCGGCCAGCCTGGGTCTGGTTGCAGCGTTGGGATTTCTACTGCTTGTGTCGTTGGCGGCGAGTGCCGCCATTTCCGCGCTTGGCGCTGTCATCAACGCCCATCTGCCGTTCGGCACGATCATTCTCGCGTCGATAAACGGCATTGTATCATTCGTGCTGATTTCCGCTCTGTTTGCCGCGATCTTCAAGATCCTGCCGGACCGGTCGCTCGCTTGGCGCGATGTCGCAATTGGCGCGGCAGTGACCGCTTTGCTCTTCACCATCGGCAAGTCGCTGATTGGCTGGTATATCGGAACCAGCGCGATCGCATCCTCCTATGGCGCGGCGGGTGCACTGCTGGTCGTGCTGCTTTGGGTTTACTATTCGTCTGAGATATTCCTGCTCGGCGCCGAGTTCACGCGGGCCTATTCCGTCCGTCTCGGCAGTCGGTCCGACCTTCAACCGATAGTGGAGGCAGAGAGCCCGTCGCGACAGACATCGAACCCTGGGCCAACCATCCAGCGCGAGGTGCAGGCCTGGATTGTGATCACGGGTTTGCTGACCTTCGTGGCGACACGGGTCTGGCCATCGCGGCGATCTTAGCTGCTTCCCACCAATTCTGTTTCTTTGGAACGCAACCCGGACACCGGAATTGCATAGGAACAGGAGGTTGCCCATGCCAAAATTCCGCTTTGAGACGACAGTATCCGGCCAGACTACCGCTCTCGAGGAAGAGCTAGCGAGTGCGGAGATGGCCAGTCCGAGAGCAATAGAGATGGCGCGCGTAGCGGTGGCGGCGGATCCTGGGTCAGGAACCAAGCAATCGGGATCGACTATCAAGGTCTACGATGAAGCCGGATACCTGGTCGCCACAGTCAATTTTTCCGACGTGTTGCCGAGTGATCCGGACGCCGGACAGCATGGGATTGGCGACGCGGTTGTCGAAGAACCGGGTGTGATGCGGTCTGGCTGACCCGTGGTAGATCAGGGTTTCACGTTTCGCTCACGCGATCCCCGGCACGGCAATTCGCTGAGAACGCGAGGTCCTCGCCCATCGTCAGATGCTAGAGCTGAGATTCGATCGGGAGGTGACGGACGAAGACCGCCAGGATACGGCGAAAAAATCCGGCTTCTGGTTCATGCGTATAGTCCTGAATCTTGCCTTCGCCGCATCCATGCCAATGCAGAACATTGTGCTTCAGTTCGAGCCGATAGCTTGTTTCCGGAGAGATCTCTGATTGGAATCGATGCCGCAGCTCGGCGACCAATTTCGGATCCTCAAACAGCACGCCCATTTCCGAATTCAAGGACACTGACCGTGGATCGAAATTGAAGGAACCGACGAAACCGATCTTGTCGTCGACGGTGAAAGCTTTCGTATGCAGACTGGCGCCCTTCGAGCCAAACACCGAGATTGCCGAGCGCCGGTTGAACGGCTGAAGCTCGAAAATTTTGACGCCATTCCTCAGCAGCCGCTTGCGATAGTTTGCGTAAGCGCCATGGACTGCGGCGACGTCTGTGGCGGCCAGGGAGTTGGTCAGAACCGAAACGTCAACACCGGCGCCGACAAGGTCCAGCAAGATCGCTGTGCCCCTTTTGCCGGGAATGAAATAGGGCGACACAATCTCCAGACACCCGCGCGTCGACTGGATGATGGGACGCAGCTCTTTCATAAGCCAGTTGCGACGTCTCCAACCACGAACCTTCTCCGGCGGATCGGAAATGACCCGCACGCCATCCACCCAATGAACGTCGTTGCTGGCCGCAATAAACTCTGTGATCGAGCCCCGGTTGCCGATGCCGTTCAAGAATTTGGGATCGGGGCCGGTATCGCTTCCTTCAAGCCATTTGGCATGCTCATGCTCAGCCACTGATCCCAAGGTTTTGATTGGCTTGGCTTCATTGCAAGCCCAGAAGGCATCGAATATCGCCGCGGTTTGCCGTACCGCAGGCCCCAGGAGCAGCAGATCGAGGTCCCGGAAATTGGTTTCTGCCGCATCGAAATAGGCATCGCCAACATTCCGACCGCCGACAATGGCAAATTTGTCGTCAACGATCCAAGCCTTGTTGTGCATCCGTCGCGTCAATGCAAAGAGCCGCAACAGCACTTCCACACCACGCATGATCCGACCGCGCCTGATACCGCTCGGATTGAACAACTTCAATTCGATGTTTGGATGGTTGTTCAGCGCCAGATATGCCGCATCATTTTTACGCGGATTGACGTCGTCAAGGAGCATGCGCACCCGAACACCGCGCTCAGCAGCTCGAAAAACCTCGCGAAGCAGCAAGCGGCCGGTGTGATCATCATGCCAAAGGTAATACATCAGGTCGAGACTGCGCTCAGCGCTCCTTGCCGCCAGCACGCGCACGGCGAAAGCGTCATAATTGTCCGAGACAAGCAGCAAGCCGCTCTTGCCGGCCTTGATGTTGTCGTCTGCGGTTCGCGAAACCGATACGTCCATGAAAATTGCCACCTTTGGACGGCGCTCGCGCCATCCCGCTTAAATCATAGCTAGAACCATTCTGAGGTATTCTGGTTGCATACGCAGCGTCCAATCACCCAATTCCTGGATGCAAGCGGGGCCCAGCAATCAAGCGGCTGCAGAGCGGTAAGGAGGCTTGAGAGGCGTTGCCCCGACTGCTCTGCTGCCGCCGCGGAACTTGCTTCTCCTGTAGTGCCAGCCCCTCACACCGTGAACTGTTGGCGACAGCCCGATGGCGTGCGCCCCGCCGCGGCTCTTCGACGAGAATGACGTGGTCGTTGTTCTCACTGAAGCGCACGACCCCTTAAATTTAGATATCTCCATTATGCCGGAACCGGGTTCGGGTTTCCGAGTTAAGAAAATGCTCGCGACGGGCAATTTTCAACAGAGGAGACGGCACAATGCCCACTGCCAAGAAAGCCAATGGCAACAACAAGGACCTGGAGGACCTTTTCCTCGATGGCCTCAAAGACATCTACTATGCCGAGAAGAAAATTCTGAAAGCCTTGCCGAAGATGGCCAAAGGCGCATCCGAAGAGCAAGTTTCGGCAGCATTCGAGAAGCACCTCGCTGAAACCGAGGGGCAGGTCGAACGTCTGGAGGAGGTCTTCGAGATTCTCGGCGCTGCCGCGCGCGGCAAAACCTGCCCGGCGATCGACGGCATCCTGGAGGAAGGATCTGAAATCCTTCAGGAGTACAAGGGTTCGGCTTCGCTCGATGCAGGGCTCGTCGGTGCCGCGCAAGCAGTGGAGCACTACGAGATCGCCAGGTATGGAACCCTGATCGCCTGGGCTACGACGCTCGGCAAGGACGACGTGGTTGCGCTCCTCAATGCGACACTTGAAGAGGAGAAGGCCACCGACGAGGCGTTGACTGCCCTCGGTGAAGCCGGCGTCAACGAACGAGCGGCAGAACGGAAAGCGGCTTGATTGATCGCCTACCCAACCGCCTCGGCGACCCATGTGCCGAGGCGGTCCCGGGAGATGAAGGACATGATCACGCATATCTACAAAGGACTGGAATGTTTCCTGCTTGAGTGTTCGGCCGCGCTGGTCAGGCGCCGCGCCCTTGGCGGTTCGCGCAGCGATCCTCGGCAGCTGCGAGAAGAGCGCAGAGATGAGTTCAGGGCCCGCAAAGCCGCCGAATGAGCGCCAAGATGGAGAGTCGGATGGGCTTCTTTGGAAAATATTTCTCAGGACTGTTGAGCAAGAAATCGACTGACGGCAAGGGGAGCGGCGATATGCGGAAAGCTACCGGCGCGGGTCCGGCAATTGCCGCGCATTCCAAAGATGCAAAGACATCCGCTGCTTCCGGTCAAAGCACCAATGCTTCGAGCAAAAATGCAGATGGACGATGACAAAAGGCAAGATTTGGCTACCGACCCTATGTCGCATCGAAGCGGCGCAAAGACGTTAAATCGTCGAGATGACCCGCATCGCAACCTTCAACGTCAATGGCGTCAACGGCCGACTGCCAGTGCTTCTCAAGTGGCTTGGCGAAACCGGCAATGACATCGTCTGCCTTCAAGAACTGAAGACCTCTGACGAAAAATTTCCCGTCGATGCGATTAGAAACGCCGGCTATGGCGCAATCTGGCACGGACAGAAGTCCTACAATGGCGTGGCAATCCTCGCTCGCGGGATTGAGCCGCTGGAACGTCGTCGAGGTCTGCCGGGCGATCCCGACGATTCGCACAGCCGCTACATCGAGGCAGATGTGAATGGGCTTGTTGTCGGCTGCCTGTATTTGCCTAATGGCAATCCAGCGCCGGGGCCGAAGTTCGACTACAAACTTCGCTGGTTCCGACGTTTGATCACCTATGGCCAGGTGCTGCTCGGCGATAGCTCACCGACCATCCTGTGCGGCGACTATAACGTCGTTCCAGGCCCGATCGACGCGGCGGTGCCGGGGCGCTGGGTTGGCGATGCCGTTTACTTCCCCGAGAGCCGGAGCGCGTACGCCGAAATGCTTGCTCAGGGCTGGTTCGATGCGGTTCGTCGCATTCATCCAGAAAAAGGAATTTACACTTATTGGAACTTCTCCTACCGCGGCGGGTACGATCGGAGTTCCGGGCTCCGGATGGACCATCTCTTGCTGAGTTCATCCCTATTGGATCGCCTGAAGAATGCCGGAGTAGATGCCGAAACGCGTGCATGGGACAAGCCGAGCGATCATGCGCCAGCCTGGATAGAACTTGATTGAGCTTCCTCGGCAAGGAGCCTGAAGACCTGGTGGCGCTCCTTCGTGATTAGATTTGGCCGCATGTCTATCGCCAACAATGAGGACTGCCGGCGCCAAGCGATTCAAAGGACGCAATGATGACAAACACTCAAAAGGAAGCTGAACTGATTGCGCGCCTTGCACGCCAGCATGGCGTCACTGATGGCGCTGTCATGGCTGTCCTTGAGGCGTTGCGGCGTGGTGGTGGAACCATGGCCCAGTTCAGCCACGTCGACTTCGGAGGAATGTCACAATGGTCCTCCGGCATGACGATGGTCGGCGACATGTTCGATGACAGCCTCAAGGCGAAGCTCAACACTATCGCGGCGGAGCTCTCGGCCTACCTGCGCGATCATCCCGCCAAGCCACAACGCGACGACACGAGCTATCGTTCTGCAGCTATGGCCCACGCCGGCTCATGGTGGCCTGAGGAGTTTGGGAGCCCGTCTGCCGCTGGTTCTCAAAACAATATGCGCTACGCAGCGTTTCCTGAGCAAAGCCGCCTGGTCATCGACGATCATGGAAAGATGGAGATTTATGACACAGGCGACCATCGCATATCCGGTGTTTCGCAGAGCCAGAGCACGGACTTCACCCTGACCTTTGTCAGCCAGCACGGCGTGGTCCGCGTATCTGATCTCAAGCGCGTATCTGCGACGTAGGTCAGGGCCGCTTCCATGCAGACAGTCACGCTCATCGGCTATCTCGCGACCGTCTGCTCGATGAGCAGTTTCACCCCGCAAGCCTGGAAAATCATCAGGACACGAGAGACAAGCGGCATCTCCGCACCGATGTATGCCATCACTGTGTTGGGCTTCGCCTTGTGGCTGGCCTTCGGCATCATGAAGGCAGAGTGGCCGATCATAATCACGAATGGCGTCTGTCTCCTGCTGTCAGCCTTCATTCTCACAATGACAGTCCTGCCGCAGGCTGAGAAAGACGCAGTTGCCAAGGCTTTCGACCCCGACGACTAAATTAGCGCTTCCAACTTTTCAGCAGCGGACCTTGGCTACCATATGCAGGATCCTTGCGCGGACGCCCCACCTTGGGGATGGTTGCGAGCGCATCGCTATGCTGATCCTTGCTCCTACATTCGTCATAAGTCCCAAATGGAGGATACGCGCCGACAACCAAAAAATCATCGGATGCCGAGAGGCATTGGTGCCCGGTGCCTGCCGGGAGGACCGCGACGTCGCCAGCCTTCAGCGACAGCGTTCGTCCTTTCTTGCCGCCAAACCGGACTTCAGCATTTCCGCGCGCAATTCCCAGAACCTCGTGTATTTGCGAATGATAGTGAACGTAATCATAGATGCCGTTTCGCCAGCTATCGCCCCATCCGTTTGCATCGAAAAGCACCTCCATGACGGCTGCTGGATCAAGTCCTTCGGGCAATTCGACGGCGCCGCGATAAACGACGAGCGGCCATGCAGGATGATTGGGCACAAGTCCATCATCCTTGAACCAGAACTCATTCGACTTTCGCTGCCTCAAAAATCCGGCGACAGCTTCCTTGCGCGGTCTTGCGAAACCGGTGACGTTCTCGATCACTTCTTGCTGGTTTCCAAAATGCTCATCGACGCTGCCTCTTGCGGAAAATATCGAACACGTTCTAGTCAACATGCACCGGAATCGCTCGGTTCCGCAGGGTCAAACAAGCGTTGCATGGATACGCGGCCGGAAAGCAGAGGTTAGCCGCTCGCTCAGAGCTCGACCTTTGCGTTGTCGCCCACATTCGGCTTGGCGCCGGTAACGGCAGCAAACACCATCGTTGCGGTAGCCATCATTAGCCCCGGGCTGTCCCACAATTCGCCTTCCTCGGGTTTCACCGTTATCAGACGAATCTCGGGATCATCGGCATTATCCCACCAGGCTGAGTCAGTTTTCTCCCAGAGCTCGGCGATCTTTTCCCTGTCATTTGTCACTGTGGCCAGGCCTGACATGGTGACGTATTTGTAGTGGCTGCTGTCACTCCAGGCCAATGTGACCTTTGGATAGGTCGACAGCTGCTTGCTCTTGGCGCTGTCGTCATTGACGAGGAAGTATATGGCGTTTTCTTCACGGACCACACGCGCAGATAGCGGACGGGCTCGATTGTACTCGCCGTCCCAGGTCACAAACATGCAGACGTCGATGTCCTCGGCGAGTTCCCAGATGCGGTCTGTTGCCTCGGCGGGCGTGAGGTTCGTCTGCTGCTCTCGGCGGTTAGCCATAAGCGTCCTCCTGCGGGTGAATATCCTCGCTTACAACTCACGTCCCGCCACGACGTTCCAACTCACTGGGTCCTTCGGCTTGCTAAAGCGGTGGAACTTTCGAAATTGCCGGAAGTTTGGATGGCAAACGCGAGGCCATGATGGCGGACAAGACGCTTCGAACATCAAAACGGACACCCGAGCAGGACGCTAAGGGTCAGTCGGAAAAGGACCACAAGGGCGGGGGGAGCGATGGCGTCGCCAGCGCCGATCCGCGGGTGATCTCCGGCAAAAAAGACGGCGACGCGACATTCCCTGTCAAGGGACCGAAGAAATAGCTATGAGCTCATTGGCAGGGCATCTGGCGGTGTCATCAATGCCACTGAGAAAATTGACGAACGGCTCAAGTCATTGCGCTAAAAGCGACAGAGTTAAGGCCGGCCTTCCCGACTTGCCTCCCGCCAGTGCGATCGCGGCAATCGTCGATCCGCGTCGGCCATGTCGTGTCTCCTACTGCGTCGGATGACACTTTGCTACCGTCACCGACGCGGATCACCTTCAACCCTCCGGAGTTGCATGACGCGCATCGGCCTCAAGGCGCTAATGGCAGCCTGGAAATCACGCGACCTTTGAAAAGAGAGCGACGTCGCATCTGGCTAAACCATAGCGCCATCGGTGATCGGTTGTGGCAACCCGGCTCTGGTAGAACAGTGAAAGCTGACTGCCATCGATCATCACCGTCGAGTGGCCGTTCTCGCCCGGTTGACCTGGCTCCAGCACCGGGCCGATCGAAACGTAAGGCCCGCTGACCTCGTCGGCGATGGCAAAAAACACCCGTTGCCGGTTTCCCCGAAGGCCATTCGGAAGAAAGCAAGTGGCGTTGAGAAGCACCCGGCCGTCCGGCAGCTCGATCAGTTGCGCGCCCTCAATGCCCCATTCGTAGTCGGGATCATCTCTGGTGTTATGGTGGGGAACATCGTTGTGGTCGAGGATTTTGCCGATCCGCTTCCACGGACCGAACCACGAGTCGGACTGGCTACGTGCCAGATAGATGTCGGGCTGAGGCACCCTGGTGAATTTTGGCATAGCCGAATAAACCAGGTAGCGCCCACCGCCAATGACTGCTGGATGCGGATCGTAAATGCCGTCCTCTTCCGTGTCCGGGATGGCCAGAATGGCCGGACTGAGGACTACCCAATGGAACCCGTCGTTGGAAACCGCATGCTCGCAACGGCCACCCGACTTCATGAATTCTGTCTGGATGAACATGTGGAAGACGCCGCACTCGTGGGTCACACCGGGAGCCGCAACACCAGTACCGTTGATTGGAAGTTCGATCGGCTCATGCTCGGCCCACGGCCCATAAAGATCGGGCGCCGTGGCATGCAAGATTCTCCACGTCTCGGTGGTGACCGTGCCGCTTGACCCGAAGACGTGCCAGACACGGCCATCGAAGACAGGACACGGGTCCTTGAGATCATCCACGCTTTGCGGATGAAACAGTGGAAAAACGTTGGTTTCAAAGTTGATGTTCATGTCAGCCCCGGAATTCGCCTCGGCAGTCGGAGACGCGCAGAGATACAGGCGAATCATTGATGTTAGGCACATTCTATAGCCAACGAGTTCAACGCAAATACGGCAATGCCGCTGTCCACCAGCATTCGTCGTTCAACCACGCTTTCAGTGGCGGCCGGGTTCCGACAGCCGCCCTCGCCTCCGCAACCAGATCCCGCTTCGTGCGTGGACCAAGCGGGCGACCGGGCCTTCTTCATTTCAGTTGGAACAACTCACCTGATCGAAAGTTAGGAGCTGGAACTAAGTAGTTCTCTCCATTCGCGATTAACAAATGTTAATCGTAACATAAATAGTGTCACAGAGGGAGTATGTCAATGGAAGCGGCCTTTGGCGGGGTAACCGGCAGTCAATATGTTCGTCGCGAAAATATACTGGTTTGCTTCTCCCACTTACGATGGAATTTTGTTCACCAGCGTCCGCAGCATCTCCTCACTCTCGCATCCGCTCAGCAGAGAGTGGTCTACTTTGAAGAACCCGTTTTCGAAGAATTGGCGCAGCCGCTGATGCGGACGAGCGTGGCATCGGAAAACATTCTGATTGTCACACCAGTGCTGCCGCTTGGCACGTCGGCCGCGAAAGCAGATGCCGTCCAGCGGAGATTTGTGCAGCAGACCATCGCTTCTATGCCGCATAGCCGGCTGATCGCCTGGTACTACACCCCAATGGCTCTTCGCTTTACGGAATTCCTCGACCCAGACATATGCGTCTATGACTGCATGGACGAACTCTCTGCGTTCAGGAATGCGCCTCCCGAGCTTGGCCAGATGGAAAAGGCGCTTCTGCGCCGCGCGGATCTCGTTTTCACCGGTGGTCTAAGCTTGTTCGAGACCAAGCGTCACCTGCATCCTGCCATCTTTCCATTTCCGAGCAGCATCGATGTGAGGCACTTTCACATCGCAAGACGGCCAGGAAGGGACCCAGCCGACCAGGCGGGCATTCCTTCCCCGAGGGTTGGATATTTCGGCGTCATCGACGAGCGGCTGGACGTCGATCTCGTGGCGCTAGCGGCAAAGACAATGCCGGACGTGCATTTCGTCATGCTCGGTCCGGTTGTCAAGATCGACCCTGCAAGCCTGCCGCAAGCCGAAAACCTGCATTGGCTTGGCCCGAAAGCCTACTGCGATCTGCCCGACTATCTGCGCCATTGGGACGCCGGATGGATGCCGTTTGCCCTCAACGAGGCCACGCGTTTCATCAGCCCGACCAAGACGCCGGAATTTCTCGCTGCGGGTCTGCCGGTGATCTCGACGGCAATCGTCGACGTGGTGCGCAGTTACGGTGCTGCCGGGCTGGTGGAAATCGCCGACTGTGACGATCTGGAAATCAAGCTGCGCTCCGTTCTTTCGCGACCGCGTCAGATGCTCCTGCAGCAGGTCGATGCCTATCTTGCGGACATGTCCTGGGAACGGACATGGAATGCCATGGCAGCTCACATTGAGCGCGCCTACCAACGCAAGAAGGTCGTGCCCCTTCGCAGGAGTGCATAGCCATGTTCGATTGGCTGATCGTCGGCGCGGGTTTCGCCGGCAGTGTGCTTGCCGAACGGATAGCGTCGCAGCGTCAGGAAAGCGTTTTGCTGATCGATCGCCGCAGCCATGTGGGAGGCAACGCCTACGACTGCTACAATGAAGCCGGCATCCTCATCCATCGCTACGGCCCGCACATCTTCCACACCAACAGCCAAACGATCGTGGACCACCTTTCGCAGTTCACGCAATGGCGGCCGTACGAGCACAGGGTGTTGGCGGCCGTGGACGGGCAACTGGTTCCCATCCCGATCAATCTCGACACCATCAACCGGCTTTACGGGCTGGACCTGACCTCGGCACAGCTGGAGGATTTCTTCGCGTCGCGACGCGAAACGGTGGAGGATGTCCGAACGGCTGAGGACGTCGTCGTCAGCACCGTGGGGCGCGAGCTCTATGAAAAATTCTTCCGCGGCTACACAAGAAAGCAGTGGGGCGTCGATCCCAGTCAGCTGAGCAAATCCGTGACGGCACGAGTGCCGACCAGGACCAACCGTGACGACCGCTATTTCAGCGACAGCTTCCAGAAAATGCCGGCCGGCGGGTACACGCGGATGTTCGAGCGCATGCTCGACCATCCGAATATCAAGATCATGCTGCAGACCGATTTCCGTGAAATTCGTGAGAAGATACCGTTCAGGCGCATGGTTTATACCGGCCCGATCGATGAATATTTCGGCTGGCAGCTCGGGCACCTTCCGTACCGTTCGCTTCGTTTCGAGCACGTTACACTGGATCGCGAGCAATTTCAGCCGGTTGCCGTGGTCAATTATCCCCAGACGGAAGATTACACGCGCATTACCGAGTACAAACATCTGACCGGCCAGCAGAGTTCGCGGACCAGCCTGACCTACGAATATCCCACGGACATCGGGGACCCGTACTATCCCGTGCCCCGGCCCGAAAACGAAGTGCTCTACAAGCGCTATGAAGCGCTCGCGGCAAGCTGCCCAGACGTGTGGTTTGTCGGTCGGCTTGCAACTTACCGCTATTACAACATGGACCAGGTAGTCGGACAGGCTCTGGCCACTTTCGCGCGCATCCAAAAAAGCCTCCCGGCCTGGGCGCGCACGGAGGAGCCGTTGTTGGCCGAGCCGAGAAGATAGTTTCTTCCAAGACGGAAGATCGGGCGGGTATCAGAAGGAGAAACTCGATGGATACAAACTTCAACTCGGAAAGCCGTGAGATATTTATCGTCGGCTTGCGCAACGCGCACGCCATGGAAAATCAAGCGCTGTCGATCATGAAGCCTCAGGTCGAGCGTATAGAGAACTATCCGGAGGTGGCCGATCGCTTGCGCCGGCACATTCAGGAAACCGAAGGCCAGATCACGAGACTCGAGTCCGTCCTGGAGGGCCTTGGTGAGGAGCACTCCACCCTCAAGGACACTGCCTTGTCGATGGTTGGCAGCGTGGCCGCCATTGGACATTCGATGGCCGGCGACGAGATCATCAAGAACAGCCTGGCGAATTTCGCATTCGAGAACTACGAGATTGCTGCCTACAATTCGCTGCTGGTACTGGCCGACGCCGGGGGCTTCCAGGATGCTGAAAGGGCCCTCAAGCAGAACCTGAACGAAGAGGAAGCCATGGCCAACTGGCTCAAGGAAAATCTGAGCGACGTTACCATGCGATATGCCAGGCTGCGCGAGGCTGGGGCGACTGCAAAAAGCTGATGCACCGCACCGGCGCGGGCGGCGTTTCGAAACAGACGCCCGCCCGCCCCTCCCCCGTTTGAGGCCCCTTCAAGGCGTCGTGTCCGCCACGAGAAGAGCTTGCTGACGGGCCAGTTCATCTGCTGTGGGTTTGCGCAGGTGTCGCCTGCCATCAGCCTGGATGACGGAAAACAAACCGACCTCGGCATGTCGCGAATTGTCCCAGCCCGGGTAGGCCGTTATCGGGTACAGGCAAATACCCTCGATCGGCGCTCCGAGACTGATTGCGGAACGCACCTCGTCGCAGACATAATGGAGCCAAGCCGGCCCGCCGGATCCCTCGGAGCCGGTCTCCGCAATGAACATCGGCTTGCCGTATCGATGAGCAACTTCTAGCAACATTTCCGACAGGGCGCGGTACTCGTGGTGTCCCATCGGAATCGTCGGCCCGTTTACGTACCATTGATTGTGCGGGTAAAAATTCAAGCCCACGACATCGACAACATCTTCGCTCCCGCCCAACTCAGGTTCGACGCGGCCCAGCAACATGTCGTAAGCTTCGAACTGCCCCTGTCGGGCGTTTTCGGCCCGGCGCCGTTCGCTGCGGGTCCGGTCACGAGGGGCGATATGGATAAGCGGCTCGGCCCAGACAAATCTGCAGGCGGGATCGATCTCCCGCATTGCACGAACACCCGCGATGGCGGCCTTCACGAGGTGCCGCTTGAACCATCCACGTTTGTTCGGCCCCACACGCGGGAAATAGCCGACCTCAACAGCCCATGCGAAAAAGGAGATTTCGTTGATGGGACACAACAGAGGCGATGTTCCAGTGATCGAACGGTGTACCTTGACGGCTTCTGCCGCAAACGAGGCATAGGCGTCGATGAAATGCAGCGAGCCCTGATCGACATGGTCCGGAGATCCGTAGTGAAAGATGTCCCAGATTACCTGAACACCTGCCGATCGGGCTGCCTCGACCATTGGCGCCCAACTTGACCAGTCATAGGTTCCGGGAGCGGTTTCGATCAAATGCCAACGCAGGCCGTCGCGGATGGTGCGAAGGCCGAGTTCGGCGCAGCCGCGGTAGTCGCCCAGGGCATGCAAATTATGCGAGGTCGCACGAATAAGATCGAGGCGAACGCCGTCCTTGCGCCGGTGCGAGGAGCATTCAAAGCCTGCCATGAAAAAACTGGCGAAGCGCGAAGCTTCCGGAACCGAGGCCTCCGTCTGGCGTCCCACTTCGCTCATTTTTCGAAGTCTCCTTTGGGCAATCGGCTTCGAACTCGGCCGCCTTGTCCGGACCGGGAACCGCGTTGGCGAAATACCGAGTTCAGTCGGGCGCGCCCCATGTTCGTTGCTCAGTCCAGCTCGTCCTTGCGTGGCCGGGTAGTGCCGAACCCATTGGTAGAGCCTTTGTTCCGGTGGTGAACTGTCCGGGCGCCGCGTGCAAATGAGGAACAAGGAGGCCCGTCCCAAGTTCGGGGCGATGTACAGCCGCCGTCATCCACTCGAGCGGCTGCTCGGCAACAACAGAGGCATGGGATCACATGACCGTTCAGATTCGACTTTCCGAGATCGACCACGCCAGGCGCGAGGATCGTGGCGACGGCGCTTGGAGCATCGCACCGGACCTGGGTTACTTGCGGCTAGCAATCGTCAATGTCGTGTTCTTCGGCGCACCGGGCAGCGGAGATCGGAACTGGGTGCTGATCGATACCGGGTTGCCGACGTCTCGCAGCAGCATTCTAGCGGTCGCGGAAAAGCGGTTCGGCGTCAACGCACGGCCGGCTGCAATCATCCTGACCCATGGCCATTTCGACCATGTGGGAACGGTTCTAGAACTCGCAAATGGCTGGGACGTGCCTGTCTTCGCCCATCCACTCGAGCACCCCTATTTGGACGGAACCACATCCTATCCGCCACCGGATCCCTGGGTTGGGGGTGGACTGATGGCGCTGCTTTCACCGCTTTTTCCACGCGGGCCAATCGATCTTGGCAGCCGTTTGCAACCCTTGCCCGCCGATGGATCGATCCCCGGAATGCCCGGATGGCAATGGCTGCACACACCCGGACATGCCCCTGGGCATATCTCGCTCTGGCGCGAGCAAGACCGCTCGCTCATCGTAGGAGACGCTTTCATCACCACCGGTCAGGAGTCGGTCTATGAAGTCGCCATTCAGGATCTCGAGATGCACGGTCCGCCGCGCTATTTCACGCCAGACTGGGATGCAGCGGAAAGGTCCGTGAAGCATCTGGCTGCCTTGGGCCCCCAGATGGTCATCAGTGGACACGGTGCGGCTGCTGCGGGAGTGGGCATGCGTCAGGCTCTCGATAATCTGGCTGAGCGATTCAGGGTATTCGCCGTCCCGCCGAAATTGAAATTCGTGCGGGAGCCAGCGTCGCCGATAGCTAGGCCAATCGAGCCGCCATCGTTCTGAATGGCCAGATTGGGCCAAGGCGGGACCATCGGACAGAGTAACTCGGTCCAGCGGAACAAACCCGGCCGGCGACAGTTGGGGCACTCGCTCAGGTGGCGACACCCTGCGAAGTGCCGCGAGGTTCCGCGCCATGGGGAGGCTCAGATGGAAACCCGACGAACGCATGCCTCTAGCCCGCGTTCCCGCAAAGAGAGATTGCAGAGCCGGTGTTCTTGCCATCCAGCCCTAAGTTGACACGCCAACTGCTCTGGATCGTCGGAGGCGCATTCTTGCCCGGTTGCGCGGGGGGAGTGCTCGATCCCCAAGGACCAATTGGTGTCGGTAATCGCACGATCCTTTTGAACTCGCTGGCGGTGATGCTGGTGATCGTTGTTCCCACGCTTGTTGCACTTCTGGCATTCGCCTGGAAGTTCCGCGCCTCGAACAGCAACGCCCGCTATAACCCGGAGTTCACCTATTCGGGACGCGTGGAGTTGATCGTCTGGTCGATCCCGACGCTCACCATCCTGTTCATTGGCGGTCTGATCTACTACGGATCGTATCAGCTCGATCCGCGCAAACCGATCCCTTCTAGCCAGCCGCCGCTCGACATTCAGGTGGTGGCGCTCGACTGGAAATGGCTGTTCCTCTATCCCGAGCAGGGCGTGGGCGCTGTCAATCAACTGGTTATTCCCGCCGGTGTTCCAGTGCGTTTCAAGTTGACCTCGGCCAGCGTGATGAACACGTTCTTCGTGCCCCAGCTTGGCAGCATGGTCTACGTCATGAACGGCATGCAGACCGAATTGCATCTGCAGGCCGACCGCGAGGGCAGCTTTTTCGGCCAGTCGGCGCACTTCAGCGGCGACGGCTTCTCGGATATGAATTTCAGTGTGAGCGCGGTTTCAGCCGATGCCTTCACCCGCTGGGCGTCATCGCTGCGTGGCGGGGGCGGCGTGCTCAACGCCAACGCCTATCGCGAACTCGCCCGGCAAAGCACAAATGTGGCGCCGGCTTCCTTCGGTCATGTCCAGCCTGGGCTGTTCGAAGCGGTCGTTCAGCAGACGCTCCCACCGGGTCCGGGGCCTGCTGAGAGCGCAGCCAGCGGCGAGCCACAGGTGAGCCCAAGGGCATTACCCGCGGCGGCAGCAACGATGACCCATCATCCACAAGGCGCAGAATGACGATGCTGGGCAAGCTCGACTGGTCGGCCGTTCCTTTCGATCAACCCATCCCCCTCGGCGCAGCCCTTGGCGTCTTTCTGGCAGCAGCCGCCGTGCTTGGCTGGATAACGGTGAAGGGGTACTGGCCATATCTGTGGAGCGAGTGGATAAGCTCGGTCGACCACAAGCGCATCGGCGTGATGTACATTGTGCTGGCGATGCTCATGCTTCTTCGTGGTTTTATCGATGCTATCATGATGCGCACACAACAGGTGCTGGCGATTCACGGGCCGGGCTACCTCCCGCCGGAGCATTACGACCAGATCTTTTCCGCGCACGGCACGATCATGATCTTCTTCGCCGCGATGCCGTTCATGATCGGCCTGATGAATTTCGTCGTGCCGCTGCAGCTTGGCGTACGCGATGTCGCTTTTCCGACGCTCAATTCCGTCAGCTTCTGGCTGACGGCTTCCGGAGCCCTGCTGGTCAACATCTCGCTTGTGATCGGCGAGTTCGCGCGCACCGGCTGGCTGCCCTATGCCCCTTTGTCGGAAACCACCTACTCGCCGGGCGTCGGTGTCGATTATTATCTGTGGGCGATCCAGATCTCCGGCGTCGGCACGCTGCTCACCGGTGTCAACCTGGTGACGACTATCCTCAAGATGCGGGCGCCGGGAATGGGCTATCTGCGAATGCCGATGTTCTGCTGGACCTCGCTCGCGTCCAACCTGCTCATTGTCGCAGCCTTCCCGATCCTTACCGCCACGCTCGCAATGCTGACGCTGGACCGGTATCTCGGCTTCCACTTCTTCACCAACGAAGCCGGTGGAAATCAGATGATGTTCGTCAACCTGATCTGGGCGTGGGGCCATCCCGAAGTATACATCCTGGTGCTTCCCGCCTTCGGAATCTTTTCCGAGATTTTCTCGACTTTTTCATCGAAGCCGCTGTTCGGATACCGTTCGATGGTCGCGGCCACGATGTTCATCTGCATCGTCTCGTTCATGGTCTGGCTGCATCACTTCTTCACTATGGGTGCCGGAGCGGACGTTAATGCCGCCTTCGGCATCGCCACGTCGGTCATTGCCGTGGGAACCGGTGTGAAAATCTACAACTGGCTCTTCACCATGTATGGCGGGCGCGTTCGTTTCGACACGCCGATGCTTTGGGCACTGGCTTTCGTGACCACCTTCACCGTCGGCGGCATGACTGGCGTCCTGCTTGCCGTCCCGCCGGCCGACTTCGTGCTACACAATTCCCTTTTCCTCGTCGCGCATTTCCATAACGTCATCATCTCGGGCGTGTTGTTTGGAGCATTCGCCGGCTTCACCTACTGGTTCCCCAAGGCGTTCGGCTTCCGTTTGCACGAAGGCTGGGGAAAAGCGGCATTTTGGGTCACCTTGGCCGGCTACATGCTGGTCTTCGTACCGCTCTATATTGTCGGTCTGCTCGGCATGACGCGGCGCCTGCAACATATCGATATGGACCTTTGGGCACCGTGGCTGGTGGTGGCCGCTTTCGGCGTGGTGGTGATGATCGCCGGCGCGGCGCTGCAGATCACACAGCTTTTCGTTTCGATCCGGCATCGCGACAAGTTTCGCGACGAAACCGGCGACCCGTGGGACGGGCGTTCGCTGGAGTGGTCGACATCTTCTCCTCCTCCTGTCTTCAATTATGCACGGCTGCCTCACGTGGAAGACGAAGAGCCCTACTGGAGCATCAAGCAACGAGGGATCGAACAGAGCTCGGACGAGGAAAAGGCATATGAGCCGATCGAGATGCCTCGCAACAGCCCGACTGGCTTCGTCACCGCCTTCTTCAGCACACTGATCGGCTTCGCGCTGATCTGGCATATATGGTGGCTGGCGATCGTCGGCTTCATCGGCGCCTACGCAACCTTCGTCGTATTCGCCTGGCGCGATCATGGAGACTACCAGATCCCTGTCGACGAGGTCGCCCGCATCGACCATGACCACAAGGCAGCCCAGTTTGCCTGGCTGCGCGGGTGGGAGCGCCCGGCATGAGCGATCATGCATTCTCCAGCGTCGGCACCCAGGCACGGGACCCGTATCGGCTCAATCACACCGGTCGGCACGCGGTGCGCTCTGCGACCGGCCACGGAGAAGGCGGCCCGGCCTCAAAGTTCGTCACAGTGACTTACGGCTTCTGGATCTTTCTCCTGTCCGACATCATCATGTTCTCGGCATTTTTCGCCGCCTACGCCGTGCTCGCCAAGGCAACCGCCGGCGGACCGACAGGCAAGGATCTGTTCGAACCGACACGCGTTGCGGTCCAGACGGGCCTTCTGCTCACTTCGAGCTTCACCGGCGGCGTGGCAACACTCGCCACCCTTCGCAGATCAATGGCTGCCACGCAGTTCTGGCTTCTCGTCACGGGGTTGCTCGGGGCAGCGTTCCTGTTCCTGGAACTGCAGGAGTTCGCGGCAATGATCGGCGAGCAGGCAGGCCCCTCGCGCAGCGCATTTCTTTCTGCCTTCTTTGCGCTCGTTGGCTGCCACGGTGCCCACGTCGGTCTCGGCCTGCTCTGGCTGGGAACGATGATGGCGCAGCTGTGGGTCAAGGGCTTTCGGCCCGACATCTTGCGGCGGCTCCACTGCTTCGGGCTCTTCTGGCACGCCCTCGACATCATTTGGGTTGCCATCTTCACCCTGGTCTATCTGCTGGGAGCATCGCCATGACCGAGATCGAGAGCAAGACCGGCGAGTTGCAGGACCCCCGCGATTCAGCGCCGGGCGAGGAACACATAAGCGAGCACGAAACGGCTGGGGGCCTCTCGGGCTATGTGCTCGGCTTCGGCCTGGCCATCCTGCTCACAATGGCGACATTCCTGGCGGCGCGAACCGATCTGATTTACCAGCCCGCGGTCATCTCGGCCCTGGTGGTGCTCGCTGTTGCGCAGATGGGCGTGCATCTTGTCTTCTTTCTGCACCTGACCACCGGGCCGGACAACACCAACAACATCCTGGCCCTGGCCTTCGGCGTGCTGATCGTCGCGCTGGTGGTTCTGGGCTCTATCTGGATCATGGCCCATCTGAATCAAAACATGGCTGCCATGACACCCCATCAAGCCGGAACGATGCCTTGAACGCTGCCCTGCGAACGCACGGCCGCCCACAGTGCACCATTCGCACCGATGGCCCGAGCCAAGCTGCGGCGGCAACGCTGAGATGATACTAGGCAGTGAACTCATAAATTGGGGAGACTGGGATCGGTGGGAAACGGGCGCTCCGGACTTCCTGTACTGGGCGGCTTTGATAGGCGCCATGGTCGTCGAGGTCTGGCGATCCTTATTTCAATCGCACTCAGTCGCGGTAGCGCAGCCTTTCCAGCGCGAGTGCGAAAGCCGGCGAGTGTTGGCGCCGGCTTGGATAATACAGGTGATATCCCGGCCGAAGGGGGCACCAGTCCTCAAGAACGCGCACTAGGCGACCCTGTTCGAGTAGGTAGGTCACTAGATCCTCGGGCAGATAGGCGAGCCCGAACCCTTCAAGGCTGGCCTGGCAGACCATCGCGAGGGTGTTGAAGGCGGCGTGTCCGTGAACGCGCACCTTCAATTCCCGCCCCTCCTTGCGAAACTCCCACGGTGCAAAGCCGCCTGTGGGCAGTCGCAGGGGTATGCATGCATGATCGGCAAGATCTTCAGGCGTGACCGGACGGGAGCGGCTTACAAAGTATGAAGGCGCTACCACAACCGCCATGCGGAAGTCTGGCCCAATGCGCGCCGAGATCATGTCCTTATCCACCTGTTCGCCGAGCCGTACACCCGCATCGAAGCGATCGGCCGCAATGTCAGCCAAGCCGTAGTCGTGGATAATCTCGACCCTGATGTCGGGATAGTCGCGCATGAGCCCGACCATGGCGGGCCAGATGATGGTCTCGCCGGCATGCTCCACGGTGGTGATCCGGACTGTACCGGCCGGCTTGTCGCGCAGGGCGCTGAGGGCGGCAATCTCGCTTGCGATCTCATCTAACTTGGGAGCGATGCTTCGAAACAGGCGATCCCCCGCTTCGGTTAGCGAGACGCTGCGGGTCGTGCGGGTCAGCAGCCGAACGCCGAGGCGCTCTTCCATCGTCCGGATCGAATAGCTCAGGGCAGACTGCGACACGCCGAGCATGGCGGCCGCCTTGGTGAAACTGCGCTCGCGGGCGACGGCGATGAAGGTCAGGAAGTCATCCAGACTATCGCGACGCATTCATCAATCCTACTTCTAAGCCCATGCAGATTATACAACCTAATGGCATGTCGCTAAAGGAGCTAACTTCCTGACTCAAGGCCAGACGGTCAACCGGAGCAACTCTCCGCGCAATGCCTACCGTCCCACTGGCCCACTGAAGGAGAACAATATGAAGAAGGTAATCGTGGGCGCGCTCGCCGCCCTCACCATGATCGTGAGCCCGGCCGCCTTTGCTCAGCAAGCGACGGGCGTCGCTCCCCGCGCCTACATGATCGGCAGCTATGACATCAAGGATCAGGCGGTGTTTCAGCAGTACATCGAAGCGGCGTCGCCGCTCGTCACCAAGTATGGCGGCCGCGTGATCGTCTACAATCCCAATGTCACTGCCATCGAAGGAAGCTCGAGATCGGTGATCGCCATCGCCGAGTTCCCGAGCCTTGCTGACGCCAAGCGCTACTACAACTCGCCGGAATACACAGCGGCCCGGCAGTTTTTTACCAGGTCGACCGAAGGATTTCGCATCATCACCGAAGGCGCCGGCCTTCCGCAGTGACGCAGTCCGCCGGCGGATGGATCAACATGGGGATCAGTCCCTGCTGGCCATCGCGTCCAAGTCCGGGGCCGAGCTGCGGCCTAGAGAACAGGAGCCCAATATGAGTGTTTGGTTCATCACCGGCGCAGGCCGGGGCCTCGGTCTGGATATCGCCAAGGCCGCATTGGCGGCGGGCCACAAGGTGGTGGCAACCGGCCGCAACACGGAAAAAGTCGCAAGGGCCGTGGGAAACGCCGAGAACCTCCTTATCGTCAAGCTGGACGTGACGAGCGCGGCCGACGCCGAAGCCGCTGCCCAGGCCACGTTTGACCGGTTTGGCCGCATCGACGTGCTGGTCAACAATGCGGCGAGTTTCTTTGCCGGGTACTTCGAAGAGTTGACCGCCGAACAGATGCAACTGCAGCTCAGCACCAGCCTCGTCGGACCCATGAATGTGACGCGGGCCTTTCTGCCAGCGATGCGCAAGCAGCGGTCCGGCAGGGTCATTTCGATCTCCTCGACGGCCGGGCTAATGGGTTTCGAGTTCTGCACGGCCTATTCAGCCTCGAAGTTCGGCCTCGACGGCTGGATGGAGGCGCTGCAGACCGAAGTCGTGCCGTTCGGCATCGAGACGATGATCGTGAACCCGGGCTTCTTCCGCACCGAGCTTCTCACGGAAGAGTCGACCAACTATGCCGCCCCCTCCGTCGAGGACTACCATGAGCGGCGGACGGCGCAGATCGCCTTCTGGCGTTCTCAGAACGGCAAGCAGGGGGGTGATCCGGCCAAGCTCGCGCGCGCCCTGATCACGCTCACGTCTGGGGACGTGCTCCCCCAGCGTTTGCTTGCCGGTACTGACGCCATTGCGACGGCAGAGCAGAAGATTGCCATTCTGCAGCAGCAGATCGGTGCCTATCGCGAGCTCTCGAGTTCCCTCGCCATGGACGAGAACGGCCGCAACTAACGACCCCTGCGGAACATCCGGACTTGCGGTACTGGTGGCTGAACACCACTGGCACTGCAATTCCGAGGTGAAGACTCGTGGCTGCGGCACTCCCATTGTCGTGCCGCCGCCGGATGGAGAGAAAAGGCTAGTCAGATCTCGTGCTTTGGCTGAGCTGCACGTATGGCATCAAGCGCTAAGCGAACGGCGTCGACGCCAGAGACGCCGGGCGGGATCGGCCTGAAAATCAGGCGGCCGTTCCGGTACTCCAGGCCCAACGCCTTGCTGTTCCGCCATTGGGACGCCGACGGCTTGTTCCGAAGGGTGATCGCGATGGCCTCGGGACCCACATCGACTTTGCCGACGCCCAATTCCGACGCGGCTATTCGCAACCTGGTAAATTCCAGCAAAAGGGCTACTTCGCCAGGCATGTCTCCAAAGCGGTCCTCGAGCTCTTCGCGGAATGTATCGAGGTCCGGCTCCGAGCGCATGCGGGAGAGCCGCGCATAGAGGCCAACACGCACCGTAGGCTCTTCGACATAGCTCTCGGGAAAAGCCCCCTTTCCCGAGCCATTTATCTCGGCAAGTTGCTGGTCGGAGCCGGCCCCTCCGCCAGCCGCCGAGACCGCCCGCTCCAGCAAGTGCTCGTACAGGCCCACTCCGATCAGCTTCATATGCCCGGCCTGGTCTTCTCCGAAAAGATCTCCGGCGCCACGCAGGTCGAGGTCCCTTTGACTGATTGCCAGGCCTGAGCCGAGCCGATCGAGCGCAAGCATCGTCGAAAGCCGGGCCCTGGTGCTGTCGGCCAGTTCAACGCCAGGCTGGGTCAGAAGAAACGCAACGGCCTGCACCGCCCCCCTTCCGACCCGGCCCCGCAGCTGGTGCAACTGCGCCAGACCGAACCGGTCGGGGCGCCAAACGATGATGGTGTTGGCCCGCGGCACATCGAGGCCGCTCTCGATGATGTCGGTGCTCAACAAAATGTCGCCATCACCGTCGGCGAATCCGACCATGACTTCGTCCAGCTGTCTCCCCTTCATTTCACCATGCGCCGTCTTGACCCCGAGTTCCGGCACCAGTCTGTCCAGTTGGTCACAGGCCGGGGCAATATCCTCGATCCGCGGGACCACGAAAAAGCTCTGTCCACCCCGGTGAAATTCACGCAGAAGGGCCGCGCGCACCGATGCTGGATCGAACGCTGCCAAGATCGTGCGAACGGGACGTCTTTTGGCGGGCGGAGAGTTTAGAACGCTGACGTCCTGGATGCCCGACAACGCCGATTGCAGCGTCCGGGGTATCGGTGTGGCGCTCATGCTCAGCGTATGGAGGCGAGGCGTCATGGTCCGCAGGGCCCGCTTCAACTTGACCCCGAACCGGTGCTCCTCGTCGATCACCAGCAGTCCAAGATTGGCGAAGGTGACGCTCCTGGACGCCAGGGCCTGAGTACCCACAACGACCGCAACCTGGCCGCTCCGCAGACCCTCTTTTGCCGCTCTCGCCTCCGCTGCCCCGACCATCCTAGAAAGGTGGGCGACCTGCAGGCCGGTTCCTGCGAAGCGGCGGCTGAACGTCTCATAGTGCTGTCGTGCCAACACCGTTGTCGGCGCTATGATAGCAACCTGTTTCCCGCAGAAAGCCGCGGCGGCGCAAGCACGCAGGGCGACCTCTGTCTTGCCGAAGCCGACATCGCCGCAGACGAGCCGGTTCATTGTTCTTCCCGACGAAAGATCATCGAGCACAGCGCGGATGGCGGCCGCTTGGTCGGGCGTCTCCGTATAGGGAAATCTCGCCGCAAAACGGGCCAAGTCCGTGCGGGAGGGCTTTATGATCTCGGCAGGCTGGCTGGACCTGATTTTGGCAAGACTCAAGAGGCGTTTGGCCAGCCTGTCGATCTCGCGCAACGCAGCTTCGCGTCGCTTCGGCCAGCCCTCGCCTTTGAGGCGATCAAGCGACACTGCCTCCGGTTCCGAGCCGTAGCGCCATATTCGTCCAAAGTCGTCGACCGGAACCAGCAAGGAAGCCCCGCCATGATATTCCAGTCTGACGACATCCTGTTGCTGGCCAGCCAACTCGACCTGTTCGACCGCGGCGAGCACGCCCAGGCCATGGTCTTCATGGACGACGACATCGCCAATGCGCAACTCGGGTTCGAGTATGCCCGTGGTCGCGCTCCCGCTCGCCTTTAACGCGGGCCCAAACAGGTCGGATGCGGCCACCACGGCGATATTGGATTGCGCGTCGACAAACCCTTCGTCGAGGACGAATTCAGCCTTGAGAACAGAGCCCCTCGCGGCCGAAAGGATTTGCGGCAAGTCGGCCGCTTCCTCTGCCCGCCGGCCTAGTCTCCTATCGAGCAGGCGATCTGCTCGCTGCAGTTCAGAGGCATCGCCGGTGAACACTACTCTGACTCCGGCACTCGTCTGCCCTCTGATGAATTCCGCGAAATCATGCCCGGGTCGGGCCTGGCGGAAGAATTTGGGAACTCCCACGGCAGAAACGGCTAGTCTCACGCAGCAGCGGTTAAGCAGAGCAGCGTCCCACTCTTCACGGGATAGGTAAAATCGTCCCGGCAAAGGTTTTTTCGTTCCGGCTGCCTCCTGCCTGGCACGACGTGCATCCTCGACCAGATCCAGAATTCTGCCGAGCGGCTGCCCGTCGGTCCCTTCAAGGAAGGAGATCGAAGCGCTGGATGCCGCATCGAAGACGGATGGCATAGCGCCATACGATGCGACCAGGCGCTCCTCCATCGACGTCGTGCGCATCGCTGTCAACTCAGGATGCTCACCAGCTTTAAAGATCAGCTCGGATGCCGGTCCGACCGTAATCGAGTCTCGAACCTGATCGCTGAGCTGACTGAGCGGGTCGTAGGTCTTGAGCTGCCGGATGCAGGCATCGGGATCAACGATGACGCGAACGGGGCCATCCGCGCCAGCAGGGAAAATATCGATGAGATCGCCCCGAAAGGCTATCTCACCCGGTTCGTCGACCCTCTCGTCGACGACATAGCCAATGGCTTCGGACCAGGTTCTAAAATCGTCACGGTCGAGCTTTTGTCCCACCTCCAGAATTGTGAAACCGCCAGCGATGACCGGAGCAGGCGGCACCCGCTGCAGAATGGCTTCGAGCGACATTACAGCGATGCGCGGGCGATCCGGCTTCGTTGCGATCTCACGCAACGCACGAAGCCTTCGCCCCATATTGGCGCGTGTGGGCCACACCCTGTCGTAAGGCAGGCAATCCCAGGACGGCAGCAAGATTATATCCGCGTCAGGCAGGAACTGACGCAAGGCGCCGGCGATCTCCTCGGCACTGCGTTCCGAGGGAGCTATATGGATGATGTGCTTGTCCCGACTGGTCTCCAGGCCACGGGCCAGCGCTACCGCGATTGCTGAGGATGGCGGTCCGCCGTGCTCTATCGCAAACCCGCTGTCATCCGTGTGATCGATTTGTTCGACATCCGTCCGCGAAATATGCCTGTTCACTGAAATCTCACCTTGCCACTGAGACAACGTCAGCGGAGCCACCCCGTTCCTGGCGGCGCATCAAAGAGTTCCAGGACGGGCTGCGGGTGCAGCCCTTGAATGGGCGGAGCGACAGGGTCAAAGCTGCGCCGTGATCGGCGAACTCCTGGGGCTGGCTGCCCAGCGGGAAAATTTCTAACCGAGCCTATGTCATAGGTTAATGCATTGCTGCCTTGCTCACCTATGGCTGTCCTAAAAAACTGGTGCTTCGATCATTCCGGGATCTTCAACCACGCTCGACGCTGGCAAAACGCTCCAGGCATGGGACCATGCCGCACGGCGGCGCCTTCTGCCGCCGCGCATATGTCCCCATGCCAGTCGGAACTTTTGGCGCGGATAATAGTTCGATCACCAACATCAGCCAGGTAGTCAATTTGTTCCCCACCTCATCCTCGGATGTACTCATTCGCAAGCTTCAGACCATCTCGGATCTTCGAGAGGCCGACATCGGCGTTCTGAAAGGCATTCCGATCCAGGAGAAGGAATATTCGGCTAACCACGATCTGGTGCGTGAGGGCGACCGTCCTGTTTACTCGTTTGTCGTTCTTGATGGCTTGGTCGGTTCCACCAAACATACGGGCGAAGGAAAGCGACAAATCACATCATTCTTCGTCGCCGGCGACATTCCTGATCTGCATGGGCTGCATCTGTCGGTCATGGATTGTAACTTCTCGACCCTTACGCCGGCGCGAATAGGTTTCATGCGGCATGACACCCTGCGTGCCGTTTGCGACCAGCACCCTCGCATCGCCACCGCTTTTTGGCGGTCGACGTTGATAGATGCCGCGATTTATAGGGAGTGGGTCATCAATGTGGGAAGACGCGAGGCATACACCCGCATGGCTCACATCCTGTGCGAACTGATTTTTCGCTTGCGCTCCATGGGGCGCATTGAGGATCACGTGGCGGATATCCCCATTACACAGGCGGCCCTTGGCGATGCGCTGGGTTTGTCCACGGTCCACGTCAACCGGATGCTCCAGGAACTACGACGCAGAGGCCTCATTGCCACCTCGGGATCAAAAGTTCACGCACTGGACTGGGCTGGCCTCACTCACGCAGGAGATTTCGACACGACCTACCTGCACCAAAGGAACCCCGCAGATTAGCAGTGACGGAAGCTCTCCGATGGCACGATTTTTCTTCGACAGCGGCGATGGCGATCTCATCTTCGAGGACGAAATAGGTGTCGAATGCGCTGGCCTCGAAGAGGTCCGCCGCGCGGGATTCGAGGGCCTTGTCGACCTCACGAGAGAGTCACTGAAGAGCGTCGACGGGCAGCAATTGTTTATCGAAGTGCGTGATGAAAACGGCGCCAAGATTTTGCGGCTGAGCCTCTCGCTTCGGGTAAAATCGAACGTATAAATTTGCACTCTACGCGCAGCGTTAGGCGAGCGGACTGGGACTGCAAACATCCACTGGCATGTCGTGTCTCAAAACCAGGGCCACTTTTGAGCGACATGCATTAACCCATAGATTGTGCCTCGATTCGCCTCGATTTGTGTACAGGACGGGGAACCATCAAAGAGCCGCCGAGTTCGTCCAACGGACAAGCTCGGAATCTAACATGGAAGAAATCGGCAAGGCACAACAAAAGGTCATAGCCCGCCTCATACGGGAGTGGATTTCATCGGACGCCAATCGTCGCCAGCTTCGCCAGTTGCTGGATCTGCCGACAGATGCGGACATGCCCAGCGAGCATCGGTCATTGCTTGACGAACTCGACCGAAAGCTCAACCAATGAGCGCCCCTGCTTTCGGGAGGGCTTCCGAGTGGATGCGAGCCGGTGGCGAGGGAAAGGAGCTGAGGTCGACATCTGGTTGAGGCCGCCGACATTTGACCCAAGCAGACGCGAACGCTTTACGCCGGACGGCGCCGATTGGCCGAAGAAAGAATGTTCGGTGGTTTCGTGGAGCCGCGGTCCGATTCCTAGAGGTGAGTTTCTGCACCTTGCTGCGCGTTTAAAAGTTGAGAAACGGCAGTTATGATCTGCGGCAGAAAAAAGGGCTTGGTGATCATTATGCTGTTGAGCACACCTTCCGCTCCCCAGTGTACCGCGCTGTCGCCACTGATATAGACAACCGGGATGGTCGAGTTGGACCTTCGCAAGTGCCGAGCGACCTCCCACCCCGACTGTCCTGCTCCCAGACGGATGTCCGTGAGCACGGCCTTGAACTTGGTCGGATCGGGGTCGAAAGCCGCCAGCGCCTCGGCGGCACTCCGAGTGCCGACGACCTGGAAGCCGGCCTCCTCCAAAGCTGACTCGAGGTCGAGCAGGATCATTGTCTCATCTTCGACGATCAGAACAGCACCTTCGCTCATCCGGAATCTCCCCAAGCCGCCACCGCTAATACGAGTTCGGCGTCAACTTGGTTCCATCTGACGCGCAGCAGCCTGTTGGTATCGAAGCTCTACGCTGCCTCGATTGCGCGGCGGACTTGTCACGTCGGGAAGCCACCCTGGAAAAGGCCGACACCGGCTTAGCTGCTTCGACAGCCTTGGACAATGAGGCTGAATTACAGGTTGTAGCCGACGCTTAACCGTTGCCAACGAGGTCGCTTTGATCAAGCGTTCTCCTGATCTCCAGAAGCTTGCTGGATCTGCGTCATCACCTTTTGGGGATCCACATTCTCGGCGAGTTCCGGCAGCTCTTTGTCGGCCGGGGTCGAGATATTCAGACGCGCCGTCAAGGCAGCCACCATCTCGATCAGCCGCGTGGTTTCATGTTCGTTCAGAAGGCTGATCTGCAAATCCAGTTCGGCTCGCCGCTCGCTGTGTGCGGCCATTCTGTTCTGATTGATCAGCACGAAAGTAGACAGGAAGATTGCCTCAACCGAGGCGACCATGGCTAGGATCACGAAAGTCGGGTCCCAAGCTGGGACGGCTGGTATCGCGCCAAGGTTCGCGAGGACCCAGACGACAAGAATTGCAAGGTGCAGATAGACGAAAGTCATGCTTCCCGCGAAGCGCGAAACGGCGCCGGCGACCCACGCTTGAACGCCTTGGTGCTCCTCTTGCTGTCGCCTGTGCTCCACCAGGGCCTGTATGTTCTGGTGGAGCACCGACTGCATGTCGGCTGGACGTTGGTCGCTCATTTGAAAGCCCCGTTTGGAGATCATTCCGTGCAAGCGGCGTCGCTTATCGCCGGTGGCTCCCGCGAGGCCGGATCTGCCTTGAACTCGTCGGCACACGACTTGGGTCGCTGCCCACGGCCCGCTTGGAACAAGGCGTGCCGTCCTGCAATAGTGTGCACCATGCCGACCACTGCTTGGGGGGCGCTCTGATGAACCATATGGCCGGCGCCCGGAACCACCTCAAGGAGAGACCCACCGACTTCCGCGTGCAAGCGTCGTGCATCGCGTTGCGCGTCGAACAACCGATCCCCGGATCCCGCCATGATGCCGGTGGGCACGGCAATGTCCCTATAGTTGGCCTTTCCCAACAGGGACGCGGCCAGCATCGATGCTGTCTCCAGAGAAACCGCCCGCAGTTGGGAAGGGCGGCTGGCGACATCTTTGGCGAGTGCGGCGAACTCGCTGGCGACGATGGCGGGTTTAAAGATCTTCTCCATTGCCCAATGCCAAGCAAGCCTTACAAGCGGCGGCAGCAAGGTGTGACGAAACGCGGTGCCGATCACAGGCAGTGCAGGGAGTGCGGCCAGTGCAAGATCCAGCCGCGGTGGCGGATAGTAATAGCCCGAGACCAGCACGATGCCGACGACCGATTGAGAATGCCTGCGCGCCAATTCGAGGGCGATCCAAGCTCCCCAGGAATGTCCAAGCACGAGGTATTTCTCTATACCCAGCCCGCAGGCCGCGGCATGTATAAGGTCGGCTTGGTCGCGAGCGGACCAACGCCGGCCGCGCGGCCGTGAGCTTCGCCCAAAACCGGGACGATCAAATGCAAGCACCCGGTAGGTCTTTGCCGCCTCATCGAAGATGCCGCTCGACTTGAAATCCTCCGCCATAGATCCATTGCCATGCAGGAGAAGCAGCGGCATGCCGGTTCCGGCTTCGATAAAATGCAGGCGCACACCATAGATCTCCATCACACGTCCGCACGCCCGGCCGGCAATCGCACGTTTGGCGCGGATGGCGTTGTATGCCGCCAGCGCCGCCAACGAGGCCGCGAGCAACCCGGTCGCGAGTTTCGGTCCATCTCTGTCGAACGCCATGCACGTGCCTGTTGGAAACCATCTGCCGACCCCAACTCTCGGGGCGAAAGCTTGTTCCGCCAGACAAGACAACGCTGTACAACCGGCTCAAGCGGCTAAAGTAGGCCTTCTCCATTGAGTTGGGACCATTAAGCCTGGGCAGCGCTGCTGCCTCCCATTTTCCAATCACCCTGCCAACGTGCGCGCACGGCAATCATCAGCATGGCCGCTTCCGTCATCCCGGTCTGGAAAAGTCTGACCAGCTCTCTCGCGATGGATTCTGCCGCGGTAGTGTCCGACGAAATCTCAAATTCCTGACACAGCGCGTCGAAGACCGACCGAAGCGTTTTCAGGTCGTCTGGATAGAGAGCGTCCGTATTCGTAAGAATGGGTCGGTCAAGCATCAAACGTCTCCAAACGAGTGAAGTGCGGTTCGGGCACCCAGCCAGCGGGAGCTCGTCAAGTGCCCGCTGGTTTCCCCTTTATCCGCCACAGCGCGCCAAGCTGTCATTAACCTATGACCGGTGCGGCGTGTTCGGCTGACCGGCCCGCCAAAGAAACTGCCGTCCTGCGGGGAACTCTTGGCCGCAGACTGCATTTAAGTCCGGGCAAAACGGGGGCGAAATGGGGGCCACTTCAAGCAATCCGCGATCTGAACTGCAGCGCTTCGAGCTTTTGGCAGCGCTGGGCGACCGTATTCGCGAGATTACGGATCCCGCAGAACTGGCCTACGCAGCCGCGGAACTGCTGGGGAACCATTTTGGCATCAGCCGAGCCGGATACGGCACGATCGATCTAGAGAAAGAATCGATCACCATCGACAGGGACTGGAACGCGCCAGGCATCAAAAGCCTGGCTGGGACGCTGAATTTCAGGAACTACGGCTCGTATATCGAGGATTTGAAGCGAGGCGAAACCGTTGTCTTTGAAAACGCCGAGACAGATCCGCGAACCAGCGGCCATGCGGAGGCACTCAAAGCCATCAGCGCCCAATCCGTCATCAACATGCCCGTTACCGAGCATGGCGGGCTGGTGGCGCTGTTATACCTGAACCACTCCGCGCCCAGACGCTGGGCGACGGAGGAAATAGCCCTCATTTCGGCAGTGGCGGACCGGACGCGTACGGCGATAGAACGCCTTCGCGCCGAACTGGCCCTCCGTGAGAACGCCGAACGCCTTGCTTTTCTCGACCGCCTCGGCAGGGAGATAGCCCTCGCGGCCGACGCCGATGCTGTCATGCAGATCACCAGTCGGCTCCTCGGCGAACATCTTGGCGTCTCGATTTGCGCCTATGCCGACATGGAGCAGGACCAAGACCATTTCACCATCCGCGGCGATTGGAGCGCACCTGGCTCGCCCAGCATCAGGGGATATTACAGTCTTGCCGATTTCGGTCGCCTGGCTGTCACCAACCTCAGCGCCAACAAGCCGCTTATCATCAACAACAACCTTGAGGAAATTGCTCCCGAGGAAGCGAAGACCTTTCAGGATATCGGGATAACGGCAACCATCTGTATGCCTTTGGTCAAACAAGGCCGACTGACTGCCCTGATGGCCATCCACGACAAGCAGCGCCGCGTCTGGTCGCAACGCGAACTGTCCTTGCTGACCGAGGTGACGGAGCGGTCCTGGGCTCACATCGAGCGCGTTCGCTCGGAACAGGCGGCACGGGCGAGCGAGGAGCGGCTGAGGCTTGCCACCGACGCGGCCGCTATTGGCACCTGGGATTACGATCCCATCAGCGGAGTGCTGCGTTGGGACGACCGGTGCAAAGCCCTTTTTGGTTTGCCGCCGGACGCGGAGGTGACATATGAAAGCGCCTTCCTGGCGGGCCTCCACCCGGAAGATCGCGCACGGGCCGACGAGGCCGTACGCCAGTCGCTCGCGCCGGGCACCCCCTCCCGCTACGACATCGAATACCGGACGATCGGCCTTCGGGATGGCAAGGAGCGCTGGATTGCCGCAACGGGGGAAGCGCTTTTCCAGTCCGGCCGTGCGATCCGCTTCATCGGCACCGTGGTCGACGTCACCGCGCGAAAGCGGGTGGAGCATCAGCTTCAGTTGATGAACGCCACTGCGGCAGCCGTGGCGGCCGAGCTTGACGTGGAGCGAATTGTCCAGACGGTAACCGATGCCGGCGTGGTGCTGTCGGGCGCACAATTCGGAGCTTTCTTCTACAATGTGATCGACGACAAGGGCGACAGCTATGTGCTCTACGCCCTTTCGGGGGCACCTCGTTCTGCTTTCGAAAACTTTCCCATGCCGCGCAACACCGCGGTGTTCGAGCCCACTTTCCGCGGAACAAGCGTGGTGCGTTCCGACGATATCCTCACCGATCCGCGTTACGGCAAGAACTGGCCCCGCAAGGGCATGCCGGAGGGCCATCTGCCGGTGCGTTCCTATCTCGCCGTGCCGGTCGTCTCGCGTTCGGGCGAGGTGCTGGGTGGCCTCTTCCTTGGCCATACAGAAATCGGCGTCTTCGCCGAACAGCAAGAGGCGGCCTTGCTGGGGCTTGCGGGCCATGCCGCGACGGCAATCGACAACTCCCGACTGTTCAAGGCGCTGCAGACACTCAACGGCACGCTCGAACAGCGTGTCAAAGATGAAGTAGCGGAACGCGCCAGAGCAGAAGAGCACCTGCGCCAAGCCCAGAAGATGGAAGCTGTCGGACAGCTCACCGGTGGCATCGCGCACGACTTCAACAATATGCTGGCCGTCATCATCGGCGGCCTGAACCTTGTGCAGCGCAAGCTCAGAAACGGCGATACCAACGTCCACCAATTCGTAACCGGCGCGATCGATGGAGCACAACGTGCCGCAGAACTTACCAGGCGACTGCTCGCCTTTTCCCGCCAGCAACCACTGGCGCCGAAGCGGCTGAATCCAAATCGCCTCGTCTCCGGCATGAGCGAATTGCTGAACCGGACGCTTGGCGAGACCATCCAGATCGAGACCGTGCTCGCCGCGGGGCTATGGCATGTCGAGGCCGACGCAGGGCAATTGGAAAGCGCGCTGCTCAACCTTTGCGTCAACGCAAGGGATGCCATGCCTGCTGGCGGCAAGCTGACGATCGAGACATCAAACGCCCACGTCGACGATCGCTATGCCAGGGAGAACGCGATCCCCTCCGGCCAGTATGTGATGATAGCGGTCACCGATACAGGAACGGGCATGACTGCTGATGTTGTCGCAAGAGCCTTCGATCCGTTCTTCACCACCAAGGGGGTCGGCAAAGGCACCGGGCTGGGACTCAGCCAAGTCTATGGGTTTGTTCGCCAGTCCGGCGGCAGTGTGAAGATCTATTCCGAGCAGGGCATCGGAACCACCTTGAAAATATATTTGCCGCGCTCGCACCATGGCGTGCTCGACAGCCAAATCGACGTCGTGGCAGGCGAGCACCCCGGCTGTGCAGACGAGATCATCATGGTTGTCGAGGATGAAGATCGCGTCCGGCTGATGGCCGCGGAAGCGCTGCGGGAACTGGGCTACTCCGTGCTGGAAATGCAAGGTCCACGCGAAGCGCTGGTGGCCGTCGAAAGCGGGCAAGTGCCGTCGCTTCTGTTCACCGACGTGGTGATGCCGGAGATGTCGGGCCGGGAGTTGGTGGATCAGGTCAAGACAATGCACCCGTCGCTAAAAGTGCTCTACACCACCGGCTACACACGAAATGCGATTGTCCACAACGGCACGCTCGATTTCGGAACCGAACTTTTGACCAAGCCCTACACGATCGACGAATTGGCAGAGAAAGTCCGGAAGGTGCTGGATCGAAAGTGAACGGGCAACAGCCCGCGACGCTCGCCGTGTGACCGAACCCGGCGTTTGCCGCGTAAGGTGTGCGGCGAAACGGGCCGAAGGTGTCGACACCGACATCGTATTAATATGGCCCGGCTTCACTTTTCCGAGCCAGTATCCCTCCAGATTTTGTCTACCTCTTGCCCATCCGCGGCCTTGCTCATTGCTGTGATGGCGCAGCACGATCGAAGTCTCGTTGCCGCCGGTCACCGGTCGGAGAAATAAATGCCGCCTCTGGCTCCCTGCGATGCTCAACACTGAAGTTACCGTAAAAATGCTCGCTGGCCGATGGCCGGATGGAACAATCAACTTGCCGGGATGTTCGGATGATCTAACCGGAGAGATGTCCATGTTCATGCACAACAAGCGCCTGCAATACACCGTTCGCGTCTCGGAGCCGAATCCTCGCCTGGCCTGCATGATCATGGAACAGTTCGGCGGCGCCGATGGCGAGCTTGCAGCGGCCATGCGCTATTTCACGCAAGGGCTTGGCGAGGACGATCTTGGCCGTCGCGACATGTTGCTCGATATTGCGACCGAAGAACTCAGCCATCTCGAAGTGGTGGGATCAATCGTCACCATGCTCAACAAGGGGCTCAAGGCACAGCTGGCCGAGGGCCAAATGAAGGAAGCCGACCTTTACCTGATGATCGGCGCCAGCGGCACAACAGCCAAGGAATCAATTCTGTTCGGCGGCGCTCCCGCGCTGTGCGACTCAGCCGGCGTTCCCTGGACCGCGGCCTATGTCGACTCGCGCGGTGAACCTACGGTGGATTTGCGGTCGAATATCGCCGCCGAAGCCCGCGCCAAGATCGTTTACGAACGCCTCATCAACATCACCGACGACCCGGGAATCAAGGACGCGCTCGGCTTCCTGATGACCCGCGAGATCGCGCACCAGAAGTCGTTTGAGAAAGCACTCTACGCGATCGAAAACAATTTCCCTTCCGGCAAGCTCCCAGGCGTAGAGAAGTACGCCAGCATGTATGTCAACACCTCTCAAGGCGACGGCGATGTCGCTGGCCCATGGAATTCCGGCGAAGAGTGGGATCGGATCGATGACCTTGAAGAGGTGATGCCCGTCGACGGCGGAGACGGCCTGGCAACTGTCAAGCTGGGGGCCAAAGACATGAAGGTGGTGGCCAGGATGGCCGACCGTACGCTTTCCGATCCGGCTTCCGATCCGACAACAGGCGCTGATCTAGGAGCGGGCCCGGGAGCTGGCCGTACCAAGAACGCCGATTTCGGCGGCGCGGCAAGCATTCAGGAGGCCCCGGCCGTGGCAGAGGCTGCTGTCAAACGCGCACGTAGGCGTTAGTACAGAGCCGACATCATTGCGGGCATTTATGTTCCGCGATGCGGCCGGAAGCTAACACCGACGAAGGCAGGGCGCCCGACCAGCAACGGACTGGCCGGAGCGCTCGCATCGACATCTGTGCTGAATGTGGGTGAAGCAACCATGGCCACCGCCGCACCACGATCAGATTCGGAGCGTGCGGGCCAGCCGGACAAGGTCCGTCCCGACGGTTGCAAGAACCGGTGCATCGTGACAATCGGAGCATCGGCCGGCGGCGTCGACGCGCTGAAGAGACTTGTCCGCGATCTTTCGCCGGACATTCCGGCGGCTCTCCTCGTCGTACAGCACGTTGGTCCCACGAGTTACCTCGGCGACATTCTCGGTCGCGCTGCCAACATGCCCGTTGCAAATGCCTCCAACGGCATGAAGGTTAAAAACGGGCACATCTTCGTTGCACCGCCCGGAGCTCACCTTCTGTTACATGACGATCATATGCTGCTGCGGCGCGGGCCGCGCGAGAACCTGGCGCGCCCCGCCATCGACCCCCTGTTTCGATCGGCGGCCTGCAGCTTTGGCGGCAGCGTGATCGGCGTCGTGCTCACAGGCAGCCTCTCCGACGGCACCGCCGGCCTGCACGCAATCAAGATGTGCGGAGGCGTCAGCGTAGTCCAGGACCCCGGCGACGCTGCAGTACCCGACATGCCGCTGAGCGCCTTGCAGAATGTGGAAATCGACCATTGCGTCCCTCTGTCCGAAATGGCTGGCCTGTTGCACAGGCTTGCTTCCGAAATCGCAGGACCGACACCAGAAATCCCGTCCGGCATCCGCCTTGAGGCAGCGATTGCAGCTCAGGAGCACAGCACAATGGAACTGACCGAAGGCCAGCTTGGCGCCCCCTCGACATTTGTCTGCCCCGAATGTCATGGCCCCCTATGGGAGATAGAAGACGGGCCGATTACCCGTTACCGCTGCCACACCGGACATGCGTTCGGGGCAGACGTTTTGATGCAGGCCCAGGCTGACGATGCGGAGCAGGCTCTTTGGAGCCTTTTAAGAGCGCACCAGCAGCGGGCTGAGTTGGCGAAACGTACGGCAAAACGCGAAGCCGCGCGGGAAAGACACAGCCTGGCCAGCCAAATGGCTGCGCGGGCCGCGGAGTACGAAGCCGACGCGAAACTTATTGAAGAGATCATCCATCGTCGAACGCCGTGACAAGGCAACAGCGTTTGTCAGGGCGGGTGCGTCTGCGCCATCCCGATCGCATTTTCCTGGATCAGCCGCGTTGCCTCACCGCTTGGCCTGTGGCCACGGGTATCCAGGTCCCATGCTTTGATTGAACACCTGCACCCAAATCCAACTGCATGAATTTTATGCAAAGCAGGAACATAGAAGCATTACGCGAGTTAGGCACTGACGCACTGGACGTATCCTCGCATTCTGCGGTCTGCCGGGGTGGTCCTTGTTATGTAAACGAATGCCAGGACAATGTATCGCTCGCAGCTTTTCGTACCTCTTTTTGGCCTGCTGGTGCTGATGGGTGGCCTGTTCCATGGGCACGATGCCATGGCGCAGGAGCCCTGTCCGGCCGATCACGATAAGCTGCTTGCAGCCCTCAAAGCCAACGTGAAGGCAAGCGGCGGACCAGCCAATGGCGGCTTTGAAACCAACGAATGGGCAGCCATCGTTGCCCGTGACGGCACTGTCTGCGCGATTGCGTTCAGCGGCCCCACCCCCGACTCGCAATGGCCGGGAAGTCGGCTCATAGCAGCGGAGAAAGCCAACACGGCCAACGGTCTCAGCCTGGCTCAGATGGCCCTCTCTACGGCCAATCTCTATGCGGGGGTGCAGCCGGGCGGGCCGCTATTTGGCCTGCAGGAGACCAATCCCGTCAACCAGGCCGCGGCCTATACGGGCGATCCCAAAACGTTCGGTAGCGCCGGCGACCCGCTCGTCGGCAAGCCGATCGGAGGCGTCGTGGTGTTTGGCGGCGGGCTTGCCCTCTACGACGGCAAGAGCATTGTCGGCGGCCTCGGCGTTTCAGGCGATTCCTCATGCGCCGATCACAATGTCGCCTGGCGTATCCGCGCGGCGCTCGGCTTCGACAAGGTCCCGGCAGGCGTCAATCCAAATCGCAAGGATGCCATTGTCTACGATCTGGACCCCGGCGGCAAAAGCGCTTCGGGCTGGGGCCATCCGCTTTGCGCCGGAACGGAGGCCGACATCGCCGCCGAACTCGGCGCCGGCGTGGGAGGCTCGATCAATAAATGAAAGCTATGCCGCAGTTGGCATTAACGCGCGTTGACGTAGAACGACGTACCCGCAAATTGGCAGCCGGGAATTCCTTTGGCGCTATCCTTCTGGTGACGCTGCTCGCATGCCTGCTGCTTCTGGGCGCTGCGTCCGAGCCTCCTAAAACACCAGCGATCGTACCGCCAGCCGCAGCTTCGCCACCCGATGACGGCCAATGGACGATGCCGGCCAAGAACTACGCGTCGACGCGCTTCAGCGAACTCTCCGAGATCAATGAAGGCAACGTCAAGAACCTGCAGGTCGCGTTCACGTTCTCGACAGGCGTGAACAAGGGCCAGGAAGCAGCGCCGCTGGTCGTCGGCAACACCATGTATATCGTGACGCCCTTTCCCAACTTCGTCTATGCGCTCGATCTCTCCAAGCCCGGCGCCCCGATGAAGTGGAAGTACGAACCCAATCCCGAGCCGGCGGCACAGGGAGTGGCCTGCTGCGACGTCGTCAACCGCGGGGTGGCATTCGCCGACGGGCGCATCTTTTTCAATACGCTGGACGGCCACACGATTGCCCTTGATGCGAACACGGGCAAGCCGATCTGGAACACTCATGTCGGCAACATCAACATCGGCGAGACCATCACCATGGCGCCGCTTGTGGTGAAGGGCAAAGTGCTGGTCGGCAATTCCGGCGGCGAGATGGGCGTTCGCGGCTGGGTAAAGGCGCTCGACGCCGGCGACGGTCATGTCGTCTGGATCGCCTATAGCACCGGGCCGGACAAGGACGTGCTGATCGGACCGGACTTCAAGCCGCACTACGACATGGACAAAGGCAAGGATCTTGGCGTCACGACGTGGCCGCCGGAAGCCTGGAAGATCGGCGGCGGCAACATGTGGGGCTGGATTTCCTATGATCCCGATCTGAACCTGATCTTCCACGGCACCGGCAATCCCGGACCATGGAATCCGGATTTGCGGCCGGGCGACAACAAGTGGACGTCTGGCATTTTCGCGCGCGATCCCGACACCGGCGCGGCGAAATGGTTCTATCAGTGGAGCCCGCACGACCTCCACGATTATGACGGCATCAACGAGCAGATCCTGCTCGACATGACCTGGCAGGGCAAGCCGCGCAAGGTGCTGATCCGGCCGGAGCGCAACGGCTATCTCTACATCCTCGACCGGACCACCGGCGAGGTGCTGTCGGCAAAACCCTTTGGTCCGGTCAACTCCAGCAAAGGCGTGGATCTGAAAACCGGCCGGCTGATCGTAAATCCGGACAAGAAGACCGGCACCGGCAAGGTCGTTCGCGATATCTGTCCGACGGCGTCTGGCCTCAAGGACTGGCAGCCTTCCGCGTTCTCGCCGAAGACCGGCCTGCTCTACATCCCGCACAACAATCTGTGCATGGATGAAGAAGGCGTCGAGGTGAACTACATCGCCGGCACGCCCTATGTGGGCATGAACGTCCGCATGATACCAGGGCCTGGCGGCAATCGCGGCGCCTTCACCGCCTGGGACATCGCCGCAGAGAAACCGGCCTGGAGCCTCAAGGAGAATTTCCCGGTGTGGAGCGGCGCGGTAGTGACCGCCGGCGACGTTGTCTTCTATGGCACGATGGAAGGCTGGTTCAAGGCGGTCAGCGCCAAGACCGGAGACCTGCTTTGGCAGTTCAAGACCTCGTCCGGGATCATCGGCCAGCCCATCACCTATCGCGGTCCCGACGGGCACCAATATGTCGCCATCCTCTCAGGCGTCGGCGGCTGGGCCGGCGCCATTGTATCGGGCGATCTTGACCCGCGTGACGCCACCGCCGCGCTCGGTTTCGTCAATGCCATGAAGGATCTGAAGAACGCGACAACCTCGGGAGGCACGCTTTATGTGTTCCGGCTGCCTTGATGGATTGTACTTGACCGTAGGTCCGGCGCGAAAGGGGTGTCAACGGCTGGCGATCGGCATGGCCGCGATCGCCTTCGTGTTCTTGACGGCCACAGCCGACGCACGTGAGCTGAGGGTCTGCGCCGATCCGAACAACCTGCCGTTCTCCAACGCGGCAGGTCAGGGCTTCGAGAACAGGATCGCCGAAATCGTTGCGTCCGATCTCGGCGCCAAGCTGACCTATACCTGGTGGGCGCAGCGTCGCGGCTTCATCCGCAACACGCTGAAGGCGGGCCTGTGCGATCTCGTGCCGGGCACGCCGAGCAACCTCGAAATGCTGCGCACCACCACGCCCTACTACCGATCGTCCTATGTCTTCGTCACCCGCAGGGACGGCCCCGACGTAGCATCGTTCAATGATCCGCGGCTGCGCGACATGCGGATCGGTGTTCAGCTCATCGGCGACGATGGCGCCAATTCGCCTCCGGTCCAGGCGCTTGGCCGCCGCGGTATCGTCGGGCACCTCGTTGGCTATCCGGTCTATGGCGATTATTCCGCCCCCAACCCGCCGGCGCGCATCGTCGAAGCGGTGGCGAGTGGCGAGATCGACCTTGCCGTGGTCTGGGGCCCCCTCGCCGGCTACTTCGCCGCAAGGCAGAAGGTGCCGCTCCGCATCACGCCGGTTGCGCCCCGCATCGATGGACCGCAACTGCCGATGATCTATGACATCTCGATGGGCGTCCGCCGCGAAGACGATGCGCTGCGCGGCGATGTCAATGGCGCCCTGTCCAGGCACAAGGGCGAGATAGATGCCTTGCTGTCACAGTATGGCGTGCCCCGCCTCGATCCCTCGGGGAGCCCGGTGCGATGAGAGCCGCGGTGGCCATGCTCCTGTTTCCAGTCCTGGCGCTCGCTGCCTGCCAGCGCGAGGAACGTGACACGCGCCCGCAATCGGCGCTCGGATCGGGCGAGCAGCCGACGCCTGTGACCACGCTGGAGCCCGGCGGACAGCGCCCCCCCGCCAGCGACAACAAGGCGGCGAGCTTCGAGGCCAACGCCTTCCACATGAGCGAAGGGAAACGGCTTTTCGGCTGGTTCAACTGTTCGGGATGCCACGCCAATGGCGGCGGCGGCATGGGGCCGGCCCTGATGGACCAGAAGTGGCTCTATGGCAGCTCGATCGAAAGCATCCATGCCACGATCCGCGACGGTCGGCCAAACGGCATGCCGAGCTTCCGCGACAAGATTCCCGACGACCAGATCTGGGAGCTTGCGGCTTTCGTGCGCTCGCTGAGCGGCAACGCGCCGTCTTCCGCCGCGCCGCAACGCAATGACGACATGATGGCGCATCCGTCGGAAAACCGCATGCCCGACGCGGCCACGCTGGGGAAGTCGCCGTGAAACGTCTCGTCTCGATGGCGTTCGCCACCGCCGGCGCTCTGTTGCTCCAGGGATGCGCGGGCTGGCAATCCGCCCTCGACCCGAAAGGTCCTGCGGCGAGCGAACTGGCATGGCTGATCTGGTTCTTCACCGCGCTCTGCGCCGTGGTGTGGGTGCTGGTGATGATCGCCCTCGTCGTGCCCTTGATGATGCGGTCGCGCGCGCAGGCGGAGCCGCTCGCGATCAAGGCCGGCGCCGACGACCGGAAGCTGCGCGCGGTGATGACCGCCGTCGGGTTGACCGCCATTGTCCTGATCGGACTGACCTTGCTGAGCTTCTTCGCCAACAGGACGCTCGCCGCGATCGGCTCGGATGCCGCACTGACCATTCGGGTCACCGGCCATCAATGGTGGTGGGAGGTGCGCTATGAGGATGCCACGCCAAGCCGCATCCTGACCACGGCGAACGAGATCCATATCCCCGCCGGGGAGCCGGTGCGGCTTCTTCTGACCTCGACCGACGTCATCCATTCCTTCTGGATCCCGAGCCTTTCGGGCAAGCTCGACCTCATTCCCGGCCACATGAACGTGCTCGACCTCAAGGCAGACAAGCCTGGTGTTTACCGAGGTCAATGCGCCGAGTTCTGCGGGGCGCAGCACGCAAACATGGGCACCTTCATCATCGCCGAGCCGCGTGCGAAGTTCGACGCCTGGTGGAACGACCAGTTGCAGCCGGCCGCTACTCCGACGGGGGACGAGGCCAAGGCCGGCCAGGATCTGTTTCTGAAGCGCCCTTGCGTGATGTGTCACAGAATAGGCGGCACGCCTGCCGGAGGTACGGTCGCCCCCGACCTCACCCATATAGCCAGCCGGCAGACGCTTGCCGCCGGGACATTGACGATGAGCCGCGGCAACCTCGCCGCCTGGATAGCCGACCCACAGGGCATCAAGCCCGGATCCCACATGCCGGTGGTGGAGCTCAGCGGCGACGAACTCAACGCCATGGTCGCCTATCTCGAGGCGCTTAAATGAGCAGCGCGGATCTCACAAGCGAACGCGACCTGCCGCGCGAAACGCCCGCCACAGGCGACGTCGCACCCGAGCATGACGGACCGCGCGACACCGGCATGGACGATGCCAACCTGGATCGCTGGCTGGCGCGGACATGGCGCACGCCTCCCGGCATCATCGGCGCGCTGTCGAGCGTCGACCACAAGGTCGTCGCACGGCGCTATCTGATCACCGCCTTCGTGTTTCTGTGCCTGGGCGGGCTCAACGCTGTCGCCATGCGCATCCAGCTCTCAGGGCCGCAGCGCGGTCTGATCGACCCGGACCTCTACAACCAGCTGTTCACGATGCATGGCGTAACCATGATGTTCCTGTTCGCCGTGCCCATCGTGCAGGCGACAGGCATCTATCTCGTGCCGCTGATGGTCGGCAGCCGCAACATCGCCTTTCCCCGCCTGAACGCGTTCAGCTACTGGATCTATGTTTCGGGCGGCATATTCGCCTGGGTGTCTTTCGCGCTCAACATGGCGCCCGACGTCGGCTGGTTTGCTTATGTGCCGCTGTCAGGCCCCGAATTCGCGCCGGGCAAGCGGGCCGACGTCTGGGCCCAGATGATCACTTACACAGAAGTTTCCTCACTGGCCGTCGCGGTGGCAACCATCGTCACCGTGTTCAAGCAGCGAGCCCCCGGCATGTCGCTGGACAGGATTCCGCTCTACGTCTGGGCAATGCTGGTTACCTCCTTCGTCGTCGTCTTCGCCATGCCCGCGGTGATGATCACCTCGACCTTCCTGATCCTCGACCGGCTGGTCGGCACACATATCTTCAACCCCGCCGAGGGCGGCGACGCACTGCTCTTCCAGCATCTGTTCTGGTTCTTTGGCCATCCCGAGGTCTACATCATCTTCCTGCCGGCGACGGGCATGGTCTCCGCGATCATCCCGGTCTTCGCCCGGCGTCCCGTGTTCGGGCATCTCGGGCTGGTCTTGTCGCTGATTGCCGTCGGTTTCCTTTCGTTCGGCCTCTGGGTCCATCACATGTTCGCGACGGGGCTACCCAAGCTCGGCGCCAGCTTCTTCACCGCGTCGAGCATGCTGATCGCCATCCCCAATGGCGTTCAGATCTTCTGCTGGCTGGCAACCTTGTGGGACGGCAGGCCGGTGATCCGCACGCCGCTGCTGTTCGTGTTCGGCTTCTTTTTCATCTTCGTCATCGGCGGCCTCACCGGCGTCATGCTCGCTTCGGTGCCGCTGGACCTCCAGGTGCACGACACCTATTTCGTCGTCGCCCATTTCCATTACGTGCTGATCGGCGGTTCGGTCTTCCCGCTGCTGGGCGCGGCCTATTTCTGGTTCCCCAAGATCAGCGGCCGCATGATGAGCGAGCGTCTCGGGCGCTGGCATTTCTGGCTGGCTTTCATCGGCTTCAACGCAGCTTTTTTTCCAATGCATCTCGTCGGGCTCTGGGGCATGCCACGAAGGGTCTACACCTATCCGGCCGAGCTTGGCTGGGGCAACATCAACCTGTTCATCAGCGCTGGCGCGGTGCTCTTTTTCCTCAGCTTCGTACTGTTCACTTTCAATCTTGTACACGGCGCGTTGAAGGGCGCGCTGGCCGGAAACAATCCCTGGGATGCCGGTACGCTCGAATGGGCGACGCCTTCGCCGCCGCCAAGCTATAATTTCGCGCGGATACCGATTGTCACGCATGTCGAGCCGCTCTGGGCCGAACGGGAGGCGCTGCCTGTGGCGACCGGTCTCCGCGTCGATGTCCGTGAGCTGTTGATCTCAACCGTGGCGGAAGCCCACCCCGACATTCGCGAGAAATCGGCGACACCGTCGATCTGGCCGCTGCTGGCGGCAATCGCTGTCGGCGGTACGTTTGTCTATTCGATCTTCACGCCCTGGGCGATCGTCTGGGGCGCCGCGCCGATCGCCATCACCTTGATCGGCTGGTTCTGGCCCAAGGACGACCCGGAGGATGAGGGATGAGTGAGCGTCCCAGCTTGGATCTTTCGGACCTCCCAACCTTTGGACATGGTCCGCGCAGCCCGACCTGGTGGGGAACGCTCGGCTTCATGGCGCTGGAAGGCATGGGCTTTGCGTTGGCCGCCGGCGCTTATCTCTATCTCGCCACTTTGTGGCCCAACTGGCGTCTAAGCGCCCCGCACCCCAACCATTGGCCCGGAACGATCGTCACCATCCTGTTCATTATCAGCGTGGTGCCGAATCACATCCTCCACGGCCATGCCAAGCAATGCGCGATCGTGCCGGTGCGGATCGGGCTGGTGGTGATGTCGCTGCTCGGTCTGGCCCCGCTTGTCGTGCGCTGGTTCGAATTCCCGGCGCTGAACATCTACTGGGACACGAACGCCTATGGTTCAATGCTCTGGGTGCTGCTCGGGCTGCATACCACACACCTGATCACCGATGTCGGCGACACCATCGTTTTGACGGTGCTGATGTTCACACGCCATGGCTATAGCGGCCGGCGCTTCGGCGATGTCGGCGACAATGTCTTCTATTGGGATTTCGTGGTGCTGACCTGGATCCCGATCTATCTGCTCATCTACTGGATGCCGAGGCTAGGCTGATGCGTGCGTTGAAAATGGGAACGTCCTGGGGTGGTCTTCTGTCGGGGCCGATGGCTTGGGCAATCTCGACGCAGCTGAACTACGCACTCGTACCATGGCAGTGCAACCGCCAGGTGCCGGTGGTGCTTCCCGTGGCACTGGTGCTCGCCGTGCTTTCGCTGCTCGGCGGTGCCTTGTCATGGCGGGCGAAGCGGCAGGGCGGCGCCGCCTTCAAGCCTGAGCGCACGCGCAGCACCGAGCAGTTCGTCGCCGATCTCGGCATGCTTGCGGCATTGCTGTTTGCCCTCGTCATCATCATGCAAGGCAGCGCGGCTCTCATTCTCGACGAGTGCCTGCGATGAGCTTCGACGCGTTCTTCTCGACCTCGATCTGCTACGGCGCCGGCGCGCCCGAGGCCGGATGGACGCTCGCATTTCCCATCACGTTTCCGCTGGCCGCGATTGCCTTCCTTTATACCATCGGAGCGACTCGGTTGTGGCGCCGCAGCAGCCGAGGCCGTCCCGAGCGGATGCGGCAGGCGTTGTTTTTCGCCGCCGGTTGGGGCGTGCTGACGGCAGCACTGGTCAGCCCCATCCATGCGCTCGGCGAGCGGGTGTTTGCCGCCCATATGATCGAGCATGAACTGCTGATGGCGGTGGCGGCGCCCCTCCTTGTCGCCGCTTGCCCAGGCGCAGTCCTGCTCTGGTCCTTGCCGGCCGCACTTCGCCGCGGGACGGGCAAGCTCATGCGCGCAAAGACGCTGCAATCCGTTTGGGCCCTGGTGATCCGTCCCCTCAACGCGACGATCATTCACGGCGTCGCCATCTGGATCTGGCACATTCCGGCGTTGTTCCAGGCAGCGCTCCAGCAGGGCTTTCTTCATTATGCCCAGCATGCGAGCTTCCTCGGCACAGCCTTGCTGTTCTGGTGGGCGCTCCTACCGCGCCCCGGTCGACAGCAGACCTATGGCAACTCCGTCATGCATCTTTTCTTCACCTCGCTCCATACCGGCCTGCTCGGTGTCCTGCTGCTGATGTCGCCCAAACTCTGGTATCCGGAGAATGGCGCCGGCGCGGCATTGTGGGGAATGACCGCGATCGAGGACCAGCAGCTCGCCGGATTGGTAATGTGGGTTCCGGCCGGCTTGATCTATGGCGGCGCCGCCCTGCTGCTCGCCGGCCTCTGGATAAGCAGCAGCGCAACCAGGGAGGCAACACATGCGCTCCGACCTGGGTAGGCTGATCGGGGGCGCCCTTGCCGCAATCCTGCTGCTGACCGCGGCTGTGGCAGCGGCGACCTTGTGGTCCGACCGGCGCGACCGTGTCCGGCACGAGTCGGATGCGGCGACCGGGGGCGTAGGCGCTCGCGCCATTCCGATCATGACGGCGAATGGCTGCTCCGGCTGCCATACGATACCCGGCGTGCCGGGTGCGCAAGGCCAGGTCGGACCCCGCCTGGACGGTGGCCTTGCCGACAGGGTCTTTATCGGTGGCCTGCTGGCAAACAATCCGGAGAACATGATCCGCTGGATACGCTCGGCGAGGGAAGTCAATCCGCACACGGCCATGCCGTCGACGAGGATCACCGATGAACAGGCGCGGGACATCGCCGCTTATCTCTATGCGTTGAGGTAATTCATCCCTCGCCGCCGCGCCGGGACCACAAGCCCCGGCCGGGGTCATAGCCGATGACCGCCGCGAGGAAGAAGGCGATGAGGCAGCCAAGGACCACAACCGCCGCGACAGGATCGAACCGCAGATAGAGCGCGAAGCGTATCAGCTCGACCGCCGAGCTGAACGGGTTCCAGGCGGCGATTGTTGCCAGCACCGGTCCCGCCTCGGCAAGCCGCCACAGCGGATAGAGCGCCGTCGAGGCAAAGAACACCGGAAAGATGACGAAATTCATGACACCGGCAAAGTTCTCCATCTGTGTCGAAACCGAGGAGACAAGCAGTCCGAACGCGCCAAGCATGAGGCCCGCCAGCACGAGCGCCGGAAATACCGCGACGTAGCCGAAAACGGGCGGCCGCACATCCCAGAAACGCGCGATCAACAGAAACAAGTAGACCAGCGGCACGCCGACGATCACGCTGGCCAGCAGGCGCGCCGCAAGCAGGTACCAGCGCGGCAATGGTGCGGTCAGCAACAGGCGCATGCTGCCCATCTCGCGATCGTAGACCATGGCCAGCGAACTTGCCATGGCATGGAAGAGCAGCATCATGGCCGCTAGCCCAGGCACCACATACAAGTCATAGAGAACATAGGTCTGGTAGGGTGGCGTGATCGACAGACCGAGAACGGAGCGGAAGCCAGCGGCAAAGATTGCCAGCCAGACCAGCGGCCGTACCATCGCCGAGAGCAGCCGGCCGCGTTGCCGCAACGTGCGCAGCATCTCCCTGCGCAGGATGCCGTTGAGCGCGCGCACTGCGTGAGACGTTTTCATTCGGACTCCGTCAGCGACGCGAAGGCCTCGCCCGTGCTCGCCACACCGAGATCGGCAGCCAGCCGATCGGCGCGGCCGGCCCACCGGATTGTGCCTCGATGCAGCACCACCACATCGTCATCCGCCGTTAGTTCCTCCAGAAAATGTGTTGCCCACAGGACGGCAATGCCGCGCTGGCGGCAAAGCTCCCGCACGTGCCGCTCGAGCGCGTGGCGGCCCGGCACGTCGAGCCCGGTGGTCGGCTCGTCCAGCAGCAAAAGGCGTGGGCTATGCATCAGAGCGCGTGCTATCTCGACACGGCGACGCTGCCCCCCGGAAAGCGCTCGGGCAGGATCGTCGATCCTGTCCAGCACATCCAGCCGGCCGAGTTCGTGGATGGAGCGCTCCTTGCTCAAGGCCTGGCTAAGGCCATGCAAGGCCGCGTGGTAACGCAGGTTCTCGCCGGCTGTCAGATCGAGATCGAGGGTCGGCAACTGGAAGACGACGCCCATCTGCGCCAACGCGGCGGACGGGTTGACATCCATCGCCTGGTCGAAGACATGCACCGAGCCGGAGCGGGCGTGATAAAGACCGGTGATCAGCGAGAACAGCGTTGTCTTGCCGGCGCCGTTGCGGCCTAGCAAGATGCACATCCTGCCTTGGGCCACAGAGAAGGAGACGCCGTCGAGAACCCGCCGGCTTCCGAAACTATGGCCCAGATTCTCGACCGACAAGGCGTTCATGGCCCGATCACGACGCCCCACGGTCCCCGCCCCACCGGCAGCGATTTCACCACCTCCTGGTTTTCCAGATCGATAAACGAAATATCGCCGGAATTCCCGTTTGCGCTGACCAGGCGCTTCTGGTCGCCGGAGAGCGCAACGTGCCAGGGTCGTTGACCAACAAGGTAGAGCCGACGGACCGTCAGCGTTTTAACATCGACTTCCGCAATCCTGTTGGCGGGGCCGAGCGCCACATAGACCGTCGTGCCATCGCGGGACGTCGCCATGCCGACCGCCTGCACACCCTCGCGTCGTATACCCGGCACCTCGAACTCGACTTTGCCGGTCTGCGCGCGCGTTGCCGTGTCGAAGACGGTGACGGTGCCCCGGATCTCCGAGGACACCCAGAATTGCTTACCGTCCGGCGAGAATAAAGCCGCGCGCGGCCGGGTATCGACCAGCAGATTGTCGACGAGTTCAAGCGTGCCTGCGTCGATCAGATGCACCATGCTGGTGGTCTCCGAAGTGCAGGCGACATAGCGGCCGTCGGCGCTGGCCGCCATTCCTTCCGGTTCGACGCCGACATCCACGGTGCCGATGACCTTGGCCGCGGCGATGTCCACCACCGACACCAGATTGTCATTCTCGTTGGCGACGAACAGCCGCTTGCCATCGGGATGGACTGCGAAGAATTCCGGATCGGCTCCCGAAGGCAATTCCCCGACGACCCGCCGCTTCGAGACGTCGACCACGTCGATGCGGTTGTCGTCGCCTTCCGCGACGAACAGCATCTTGTTGTCGATCGACAGTGCCAGCCCGCGCGGACGGCGGCCGACATCGATCGTCGCCAGCAAAGTCATTGTCACGCCGTCGACGACCGCGACGGTATTATCCTGCTCATTGGAAACGTAGATGGTCTCGGCGGCGGCGGGAGCAGCAAGAGCGAACGCCGCCAACAACAGCGTCATCAGAACTTGCATGTGCTCTCCTCCAGGTCTATGCCCAGCGTGTCGAGCGGCGTGCGCTGATGCAGGAAGCCCGGTTGCGGTGAGCTGGAAATCAAGAGGCGAGGCCCGGCGATCAAAATGGGCTGGCGCATCTGTCCGTCCCAGGGACGGAAACTAAGCCCCTGCCCCTTGAAGCCAGCGAGAAGAAACGCGTCGCCGCGTATATATCTGCCGATTGCCGCGGGATCGAGACTGTGCAGGCGCGTCGCCGCTTCGCCGATACTGCGCACAGCGAGCCAGGCCGCGTAGTCGCTGGGCAACATCCAGCGCCCTGCCTGCCTGTGGAAACGGTCCTGCAGTTGCGTGGCGCCCCATTCCTCGCTGACAGCGCTCCAGCCTGTGGCGACCAGCCCTTGCGTGCCGGCGACGATTCTCGGCAGCGCGGTGCGGCCCTCCAGATAGGCGCCGAATTCATCCGCCACGTCGGCGACCACGAGCACATCATAGTCGCTGACCTGCGTGACCGCGGGTATTTCGGTCTGCAGCGTGACATGCCCTGTATCGGCACGTCCGTTGGCGGGCCTGAATGTCCACGGCTGGTCGATCGTGATCTCGGCTCCGAAGCGAGCCGCCGCCCGTCGAAAGGCCGCAGCCATCGCCTGATCCTGCGAATGCGGCCCCACAAGCAGGAACCAACGCTGCCAGCGCTTCCAGGCGAGATATTGCGCCAGCCCGTCGGCGAGCATGGCGCGGCTCGGGATCGTGTGCAGCACGTTCCCACGGCAGTCCTGCTGGCGAAGCACGTCGTCCGGCGCCCGGCTGTTGAGCAACGTCATCTGCTCGGCACCGGGCGCGGCACTGGCCTGTAGAAGCTGACTGGCGTCGAGATCGGCGACGACAAAGGCGATGCCGGCATCGGCGAATTGTCTTACCGCGTCGTCCGGCGTTTCGGTTGGTTTCAATATTCTTTCCTCCAGCCGAAATTTCTGCCCAAGAAACCGGCCGGTGCTTTCGTCGTCGGCAATGCCGAGCCTTGCGCCTTGCAGGCCGTCATCGGTGACGGCTTCATCAAGGGGTCCAAGGGGCAGAGCCGGTTTGCGCTCCTGGCCGATATACCCGATCACCATCGTCTGTTGCTCGGTGGCGCCAGGGCCGGTGATCAGCAAAAGAAAGAGAAGGCCCAGCAACAGTCTCATTGTGTCGCCCCCAGCCCAAACCGCGACGATCCCGCTTCATCGCCACCAGAGATTGCGACATCGCGCACGATGCGCGCCGGCGATCCCTCCAGGACAATAACCCGATCACCCAGCGACGAGGCATATGCGAGATCATGCGTAACCAGCAGCGTGGTAGTCCGCCGACTGGCGAAACAATCCTGCAGCAGGCAGCGCATGGCTTGCGCGGTCGCCTCGTCGAGTGAAGCGAATGGCTCGTCGAGGAGGAGTAGCGCAGGCTCCATGGCGAGCGCCCGGGCAAGCGCTACGCGCCGCGCCATACCGCCCGAGAGTCGCTGCGGATAGCTCTTCTCATTGCCTTTCAGACCGACAGCGGCAAGCCACCGGGCCGCATCGGGCGCGCGATCCGGGATGGCCAGCTCTACATTGCGCAAGGCGGTGAGCCAGGGCAGCAGCCTCGGTGTCTGGAACAGCATGCCTATCGGAAGCGGTCGTCCGCTCACGCTGCCGCGAAATTCGCGGTCGACGCCCGAAACGATCGACAGCAGCGTCGACTTGCCGACACCGGAAGGGCCGGTCAGGACGCAGACCTGTCCGTCGGCTATATCAAGCGACAGCGCGCGAAAGATCGTCCGGCGCTGGCCGTCGTCACCGGGGAAAGTCTTGTACTCGATCCTGATCCTCAGCATCAGCGTCGCCAGGCGAACAGACGACGTTCCAACGGCACAAGCAGTCCATACTCTATGGCAAGCATCACAACGCCGAAGCTGATCGCATAGGCAAGGATGTGGGTGACGTCGAAGTTCTGAAAATAGACCTGTAGCTGGAACCCGACGCCGTTGGAGCGGCCGAGCAGTTCGGCGAGCAACACGATCTTCCACGTCAATGCCAGCCCGCTGCGCAGGGTGACGAGAAAGAACGGCGCCAATTGCGGCAGCACGACATGCCGCAGCTTTGCAGCACGCCCGAAGCGATAGAGCTCAGCCATTTCGGCAAAGTCCTTGTCCAGCCGGCTGGCGCCTTCACGAATAGTCACCACGACATTGGGGATCTTGTTGAGCGCGACCGCAAGGACAAGCGCAGTCTCGGCAAGACCAAGCCAGATATAAATTACAATGACCGTGATCAGCGCCGGCATGTTGAGGAGTAACACGATCCAAGGCCTCATCCATATGTCGGCTCTGTGCGAGCGGCCTGCCGCGTAGCCAAGGGCCGCGCCGATGACGATTGCCGACCCGAGGCTTGCCACGACGCGCGCAAGCGAGATGCCCAAATGGTATGGCAGCTCGCCCCGAACCACTTCGTGCAGGAGAACCGAAACAACCTGGACCGGACCAGGAAACAGGCGATCGGCGGCGATCGATGATGCAATCTGCCAGACGAGCACCATGGTCAGCAATGCCGCAGTCGATTGCCAACGCTGCATTGTGATGGGGAACGCTGGGACATCGGTCATTGGCGCGAGCTCAAGCCGGTATGGCCCGGAAGACACCAGGATCGAGGCTCGTCGCCTTGCCGACCAGATCCTCGCCGCCCAATTCGGCCAGGATTGCAAACAACCGGGCCGCGCCATCACGTTCGTCTTTGCCGAACCGACGAGGGATTCCGGCACGATAGGCGGCGCGTAGCGCCGCCTGGAGGTGAGGATCGTCCGTGCCCAATTGAGGCGCGAGCACCCGCCATTCGTCGTCCGAAGACTCGAGCAGCGACTTCGCTGCCGCAGTGGCGCTCGTGAATCGCTCGAGGGCGATCGGGTTGGCCCGCGCCCAGCTTTCATGGAAGACGTAGCCGAGCATCGGCAAGTCCACGGAAACGCCAAGCCCCTGCAGGATTTGAGCGACACTGAGCAGAGGCCTTGCCCCCTCTGACTCGAGACGGGCGGCGAAATTCCAGAACGTCAGCAGTGCATCCAGTCGCCCCGCCAGAAATTCCTGCTCCAACAAGGGCGGCGCGCCGAACACTGGCTCCACCTCTTCAGCAAGATCGCGCTTCACCTGACGGAGGCCGAGCGCGCGCAACAGGATCCAGCTTTTGTCCAGCGGACCACCTGCGATCCCCAGCCTTTTGCCCTTGAGGTCCGCAAGAGTTCGAATGGGCGAGCCTTGCGGCAGTTCCAGCGCGCCGACGGCACGAGAATAGGGATAGAAGACCAGATCGGCGCCTTCGCTGCGCTGGCGCATGACCCAAACCCAATCCGAAACGATGACGTCGACGCTGCCCGCCAGCAATGCGGTCTTACCGGCTTCGGTACCGGCAAGCCGCTGAGCCTCGATTGATACGCCGTGCACAGTGTCCAACGCATGTCGCCGCATGACGTCAACTTCCCAGGCGGCGGTGCCAAATCCCAGCACGCCAAATCGCACGAGCGGCGATGGCTGTGGCGCGGCTTCTGCGGAAGCACCCAATAGCCAGCAACAAATACCCGCAAGAGCGGCCCGCCGCGAGATGTGACCCTGATCATGCCGGGTCAGCCATTCGCCTGGAAGGGTAGCAGTCAGCACGGGCGCACCGGGTGTGAAGGAACTTTCCTAACGCCGTGGCGGCAGGAATGTTCCTCAATGGTGCATGGAACTAACGGGAAGCACCTAAGGTCCGTTTTTCAGCTCGTATAGCAGCCCGGGGGGCTTGTTCAGGCGAACAGAAGAAGGTGTCAGGGGCTACGGTCCGCTCTTGGCATCATCGACCTCCAACGCGTCCATTACAGGTGCCGGATCGCTCTTTTCGGAGCTCGGGCTCTGCACCCCGGACCCGGCGTTCTCGATCGCTTGCACGATAGCATCTTCGATGTTTCCGAGTTCGTCCTCCCTTACTTCACGCCCATAACCAGCCACCTCGGCATCTTGCTCGAATTGCTGAGCGAGCACCGCGACGCTGACTTCCTCTCGACCAGGAAGTGTGCCGACATTCTCCTGTAGCCAGTTTTGAAAAAACTCTCTGGTCGCGCTCATCTCAGACCACCCTTTCGCCAAACTAAGCGCGACGATGAGCCGAAGTTCCATGATGCATTCACTTTCCCAGTGGCGCTGTACTCACAGCGTTGGGAGCCACGAGGTTTTTGCAGCTTGATGAGGCAGTGGCCTTTCTCTTCACGACTCGATTGGAGTTCACTCTTATCGCGCAGTGTGCATCCTGATTGCGTCCATTTCGACCCTGTGGAACAAGCTTGTTGAGTTGAAGTTAGGCCCTATGCCAAGCTTTTCGGGCGAACCAAGTTTTTCGGGCGAACAAGTTTTTGACGTTGCCATCGTCGGCGGCGGCCCCGCGGGGCTCGCTGCAGCCATGTATTTAGCCAGGTTTCTGCGTTCGGTGATCTCGCTCGATGCGGGGCATGCGCGTGCCAAGCTCATCCCAAAATCCCGCAACTGTCCCGGCTTCCCCGACGGCATCAGCGGGGAAGAACTGCTCGGCCGCCTACGAGCCCAGGCACAGCTGTACGGCGCGAGCCTTGTCCATGGTTGCGTAGGCCACGCCGAAAAACGCGAGGGTTTTTTTGTCCTGACGACCACCTGCGGGATTGTCCAAGCAAGGCGCGTGATTCTGGCAACGGGCATTGTGGACAAGGCACCTCCCATTGAAAGACTGGAGGAGGCGATCGCAACCGGCATTGTCAGACTGTGCCCGGTTTGCGATGCATATGAGGCCCGGGGTAGCCGCATCGGCGTTGTTGGTCCGGAGCATCTCGCCGTCAGGGAGGCTCTGTTCCTGAAGGGATATGGCAGTCAGGTCGCCTTGCTCGCCAATAACCAGGATGATGTTTCCGAAGCTGCCCGCGGCGCCGCCTTGGCAGGCGGAGTTGAAATCTGGGACGCTGTCGATGACCTGATCCCTCGACGAACCGGGTTCGATGTCGTCATGGCCGAGGGCGCCCCGATGCGCAACATCGATGTGGTGTACCCTTCGATGGGCAGCGACGTACGCTCCGAACTCGCGGTTGCTCTGGGGGCTAACTGTGACGCAGAAGGCTATGTCCTGGTCAACCGACACCTTGAGACTTCAACGCCAGGACTCTATGCCATTGGCGACGTGGCCGAGGGGCTCAATCAAATTGCTGTTGCGTTCGGAGACGCCGCCAAGGCTGCAACTCACATTCATAACGACCTCCGCGATTGCGCCGAGCCGGCGACGAAATTCCGGCGAAGTTGACCTACAGATGCGAACGCACCCTACCGGCTCATCTTTGGCTGCGTTGATGCCCGGAACCTGTTCCACCCGGCGTGAGACTACCGGCTTCGGCTTTGCTAGAGTTGTCCCAGGCGCAGCCGCTGGGTTGATGGACGGGCACGCGCTGGCGAACGGCTGGAGGAAGGAATGAAAATTCTCGTCACCGGCGCGTCAGGTCTGATTGGAGCCGCGCTTTGCGCGCGCCTGGCCGGCGAGAGTCATGAAGTGGTTCGCGTGCTTCACCACCCAGACACTGGCGTCCACCCGGAGATCCAAACCGTTTCCCTGGATATCGCGCGGGCCTTGCGACCTCAGGACTGGATCCCCTATCTCGCCGGTGTGGACGCCGTCGTAAACTGTGCCGGCGTCCTGCAGGATAGTGCCCGGGAAAACACCCGGCATGTCCATTCTACCGGCGCCTCGGCTCTCTTCACCGCGTGTGAGCAAGCAGGTGTGAACAAGGTGATTCACTTTTCTGCCATCGGGGTCGATCGCCAGCAGCCGTCCGCCTTTTCCGCCAGCAAGCTTGCTGGCGATGAAGCACTGATGGCACGTAGCCTTGACTGGGTCATCCTGCGCCCCTCCGTAGTGCTGGGAAGGCCGGCCTTCGGCGCAAGTGCACTGTTTCGCGGCCTCGCGGCTTTGCCGCTCTTGCCGTTGATGCCCGGCACGGGCCGTCTCCAAGTCGTCCAGCTCGATGACGTCATCTCCACCGTCCTGTTCTTCCTCAAACCCGGCAGCCCATCGCACCTCACGCTGGACCTGGCTGGGCCCGAGGCACTTTCGATGAGCGAGGTCGTGGGTCGCTATCGCCGCTGGTTCGGATGGAGCAGTGCTCGGGAGTTCATCTTGCCGAATTGGGCCGCAGCTATCTTGTACAGGTTCGGGGATGCCGCGGCTCAGCTGGGCTGGCGCCCGCCCATGCGCAGCAATGCAGCAAAAGAGATTGCCCGTGGCGCTGTCGGCGATCCCCAACCCTGGATGACGGCGACCGGCATTCAACCATCAAGTCTTACATCTGCACTGCGTTTAAACCCTGCGACGGTGCAGGAGCGATGGTTCGCCGGTCTTTACTTCGTCAAGCCGGCGCTCTTTGTCATCTTGCCGCTCTTCTGGATCATGACGGGCATCATTTCCCTCACTGCCGGCTGGCGCAGCGGAGTTGACTTGCTGATTGGCACTGCTGCCGGCCCCTTGGCCGAACCGGCGGTAGTCGCCGGCGCGCTGGCTGACATCGCCGTCGGGGCGCTTATCGCCTGGCGCCCAACCAGCCGGCTTGGTCTTTTCGGCGCAATCGCGGTATCGCTTTTCTATGCGATCGCTGGGAGCATTCTGCGGCCGGATCTTTGGCTTGAGCCACTCGGGCCGTTGATCAAAATCCTCCCGATCCTCGTTCTGCATTTTGCAGCGCTGGCCATTCTGGAGGAACGCTGATGACGTACTTCGTGCTTAAATACCTGCACGTGATCGGCGCTGCTGTGCTGCTCGGAACTGGTGCCGGCATTGCTTTTTTCATGCTTTTGGCACACCGGACCGGGAATGCCGCGACGATCGCAGCTGTCGCCCGAATTGTCGTGCTGGCTGATTTCCTGTTCACGGCTACGGCCGTTGTCGCACAACCTCTGACCGGACTGGGCCTCGCTAGGGTTGCGGGGTATTCGCTGTCCGAAGGATGGATCGTTCTCTCGATCCTGCTCTACATCTTAACGGGCCTGTTCTGGCTGCCTGTCGTGTGGATACAGATCGAGATGCGAAATCTAGCCACACAGGCCGCACTCTCCAACCAACCTCCTCCCGAGCGCTACCATCAGCTGTTCAGACGCTGGTTTGTCTTCGGCTTCCCAGCTTTCGGCGCCGTGCTCGCCATCTTCTGGCTGATGATTGCGCGCCCGGCAATCGTGTGGTCATCGTTGTAGCTGCGATCGGCAAGCACTGCGCCGTGAATTCATCCGTCGCGCCTAGCTGGCTCGTGCCGGCGCGATGCACTGCGGTCGGGAACCACGGTCACTGCCGCGAGTTCTTTCGCATGGCCAATCATCCCGTCACCGGCGTGCTTACCTCAATCGGCACATTAACCTCCCGCCCCGCGGCATTCCTGATCCTGTTGGTCTACGCAATCCTTTGGATGATCTTCGAGCGACAGACCCTGGACTGGCATGGAGCGGCTACCTTGTTTACGTGGGCCATGACGCTGTTCATCCAGCGTGCCGAGCACCGCGACACTCAGGCCATTCACGCCAAACTGGATGAGATCCTGCGATCAGACCACAATGCCTCGAACATCACGCGGATCGACGATGAAGAGCCCGAGGAAATCGAAAAACACCGCCACCGCAGGCAGCAGGACGACTGATGAGCGGCGTTTTGGTTTCACGGCAGGACGAGTAGCGGGTTTCCAGCTTTTGACGCCTATCCAGCCCCGCCGCCTCCTGAGCTCAGGGCCAAGGCCTTCGATCCTTGCTGCGGCTGTGGTTCAGCGACGGAAGGATCGGAGCCCCTATTGTTCCACCGCATCCAGAAAAATTGGCCCGAGAACCAGGTCGGGCAAATCGGCCGGCTCGAAATGCGTCATTCGCCTTTCTGGTTGCGCTCAACGAACTTGTTGAAACGGCTGGTTTGTCCGTCACCAGTCTTGGACTGGTAAAGAAAGGCCAGATCGTTCTCGTCGAATATGCGGAAGAACTCGTCCCATTCGACCGGCTCGAATGCTTCCTCGGGTTTGCCGAAGTCGATCCGCAGGATGCCGCCCGCGCCTTTGGTGCGAACCACTGCCGGCCGTCCATCCCGCTCCTCGGCCCATTTGCGGATTTCGTCGTGATTGGTGGTCGTTTGCGACTGGGACATTGAAATCTCCTTTGATCATCGGCGTTGCCAAAATCGGGCATCGTCGGGGCTGCCGGCGTCCTAACAGCACAAGGGCGGCAATGTTCCGGCACGGCGCGGCGAGCGCGATGTGGCTGCTTCCGAACGAAGCCGGCCAAAGGAACTTTGTTGAAGCCAAGGGAACAAACCTTTTGCCGAAAAGTTCGGGTCGCCAAGATTACCTGTCTGAGGAGTGGTCGTGAAACGGATATTGGTTACAGGGGGCTGCGGCTTCATCGGCCGGCATGTCGCCCAGGAACTGATCGAGCAGGATTATTCGGTTCGCATTTTGGATGTGCTGCTGGAGCAGGTGCACGCAGGCGAAACAGTCGCCCTTCCCGCCGGGGCCGAGCTGATCAAGGGCGACATTCGGGACCGGGAGGCGGTCGCCAAGGCGCTGGAAGGCGTTGACGCGGTCATTCATCTGGCCGCGGAAGTCGGCGTCGGACAGTCGATGTACGAGATCGCGCGCTATGTCGGCACCAACGATCTCGGCACCGCGACGCTGCTCGAGGCGCTGATCAAACATCCGGTCGAGCGCATTGTCGTCGCCTCATCGATGAGTGTCTATGGCGAGGGCCTCTATGCTACATCGGACGGCCGGCGCATCGACAATGCCCGGCGCAAGGCGAGCGACATCAAAAACGGGCAGTGGAATCCGCTGTCGCCGGAAGGCGAGCCCCTCTCCCCCCTGCCGACGGACGAGGAAAAGCCGGTCGATCTCGCCTCTATCTATGCACTGACGAAATACGCCCAGGAACGCGCCGTGCTGATCTTCGGCGAAGCCTATGGCATCGATACGGTCGCGCTGCGCCTGTTCAACGTCTTCGGCGCCGGCCAGGCGTTATCGAACCCCTATACCGGCGTGTTGGCCAATTTTGCTTCGCGTCTCGCCAACGGCCAACGTCCAATGATCTTCGAGGATGGCGAACAGAAACGCGATTTCGTCCATGTGGATGACGTCGCCCGCGCCTTTCGTCTTGCGCTGCAGCAACGCCAGGCAAGGGGTCACGTCATCAACATCGGCAGCGGCCGAGCCTATGCTATCAGCGACGTCGCGCGGGTACTTGCCGAGGCCATGGGAACGCCGGACCGCTCGCCAGAGTTGCTCGGCAAGGCGCGCTCCGGGGATATCCGCAACTGCTTCGCCGATATTTCCAAGGCCCGTGAGCTGCTCGGTTTCGAGCCGAGGCAACAACTGGAGAATTCGCTCGCCGATTTCGTTTCCTGGGTGCGCAACTCGTCCGCCATCGACCGCGGCGCCGACATGAAACGCGAGCTTGAAGAACGTGGGCTGGTGTCATGAATACGCGCAATCGACGCGACGCGCCCGTCGCCATTGTCGGCGGCAGCGGCTTCATAGGATCGAACCTGGCCGACAGCCTGTTGTCGGATGGCGAGCCGGTGCTGGTGATCGACAATCTCAGCCGCCCCGGCGTCGAACAGAACCTTGAATGGCTGGCGCAGAAACACGGAAGCCGCCTCATGGTCGAAACGATTGACGTGCGCGACGCCAACGCGCTTGCGCCCGTTCTGAAGAGTTCCAAGGCGATCTTCCACCTGGCCGCGCAAACCGCCGTCACAACGAGCCTGGTCCAACCGGACGAGGATTTCGACATCAACCTTCGAGGAACGTTCAATGTCCTCGAGGCGGCGCGGCTGAGCAGTGAGTTTGTTCCGGTGGTCTTCGCCAGCACCAACAAGGTCTATGGCAGCCTGCCAGACGTCGCGGTTCGCGAGGACGGCGATCGTTACCTGCCTTGCGACGGCATCATCCAAGCGAATGGCATCGACGAGACCCACGGCCTGGATTTCTGCACGCCCTATGGCTGCTCCAAAGGCGCGGCGGACCAATATGTGCTCGACTATGCCAAATCCTACGGCATGCCGACGGCGGTGCTGCGGATGAGCTGCATTTACGGGCCGCGCCAGTTCGGAACCGAGGATCAAGGCTGGGTCGCGCACTTCCTGCTGAGTGCGCTGACGGGACGTCCAATCACCATTTACGGCGACGGCAGACAAGTGCGCGACATACTGCATGTTTCCGATGCGGTCGCCGCCTACAGGGCCACGCTCGATCGTATCGAGACGACCAAAGGCCAGGCATTCAATCTTGGCGGCGGCCCCGATAATGCGATCAGCCTGCGCATGCTGTTGAGCGAGATCCGTAGCTTGACCGGCCGTGAGCTTTCGATCCGCCATGATGGCGAACGCACCGGCGATCAGCCCTTCTTCGTCGCCGACACCCGCAAGATCAAAGCGATGCTTGGCTGGAAAGCTCGTGTTTCATGGCGCGAAGGCATTCGCGATCTCGCAGACTGGCTGCAACAACACCGGCTCCAGCCTCGCCCCGAAGTCGTGAGGTACGTCGCATGAAAATCGCCCTGGTAAACCCGTTCTGGACCTACGACGACAGCATTTATTTCGGCTGCCGCCAACCACATCTCCCGCTGGAACTCGGCTATTCGAAATCCCTGCTCGAAACAGCCGGCCATGAGGTGTTGATGCTGGATGGGCAATTGCAGAAGCTCGACAACTCGGACCTCTCCGAGCGTGTGGCTGATTTCGCGCCTGCAATGACGGTCGTCAGTACCGCCCCGACTTATCTGTTCTGGCGCTGCGCACCACCCGAGTTGCGCGTGCCGGCCGATTTCCTCAACCGTCTCGCCGGGCGCGGTGGACGCACAGTCGCGGTCGGGCCGCATGGCTCGGCTACGCCCGCGCCAACCTTGCGCAAGCTTGGCGTCGACATTGTTGTGCGCGGCGAATGCGAGGAAATCGTCGCGGAACTTGCCCGGCGCGACGACTGGAGCGCGGTCCCCTCGACCGCTTACCTGCGCGACGCCAAGGTGGTTTTGAACGGCGGCGTCCACGCCAGCTCGTTTGTCGATCATCCGCCACTCCAATGGCCATCAGACTGGATCGCAGCCCATTCGCATCACCATCACAGGTTCGATGACAAGCAGGTTGGGTTCGGCGCGGAGGTCGAAGCATCGCGCGGCTGCCCCTACAATTGCAGCTTCTGCGCCAAGATCGATTTCCGCGATGCCTATCGCCGCCGCAACCACGAGGCGGTCATAGCGGAAATCGATCGGCTGATTGCCCAGGGCGTCGGCTACATTTATTTCATCGATGAAATCTTCCTGCCGCAAAAAGCGCTGTTGGAAGCGTTGATCCATCGCGACGTGAAGTTCGGTGTGCAGACCCGCATCGACCTTTGGAAGCCCGAGCTGCTGGAATTGCTTGGTGCGGCCGGCTGCGTCTCCATCGAGGCCGGTCTCGAAAGCCTGACCGTGGAAGGTCGTGCGATGCTCGCGAAGCGCTGCCGGCTGGGTACCGAGGAACTCGCCGCGCTGCTCGTCAATGCCAGGCGTCACGTTCCGTTCGTACAGGCCAATCTGATCGGCGTCGTCGAGGATGACCCTGCCCTCGTCGATTACTGGCGAACGCACCTCATCGACAACGGCGTGTGGGCCAATGAACCCGTACCGCTTTATCCATATCCGAGTTCGCCAAGCTATCGCGAGCTTTGGGGCGAACCCGACGACCTCGCCTGGGAGCGCGCCCATGATCACTATCTCGCATCATTCCAGAAGTTCAGCGATATCCAGGAAAGGCGCCCGCGTCCGCTGGCGGAACTGGAGGCGACATGTTGCGGACACTGACGCCGCGATCGCGGCGCATCCTGATGACGGTCGATGCCGTGGGCGGCGTGTGGCGCTATGCGCTCGACCTGGCCAGGGAACTTGTCAACGGCGGCGATAGCGTAGTGCTTGCCGGTCTCGGTCCGCCACCGTCCAGGCAGCAGGCCGACGAGGCGGAGGCTTTCGCGAAGCTGATCTGGCTGAACACGCCGCCGGATTGGATGACCCGCAACGGCGGTGATCTCGACGCGCTGACGCGAGAGTTGCATGCGCCCATGCGCGACCACGCCATCGACCTTGTCCATTTCAACGCGCCTTCGCAGGCGGCGGGATTCGACGCGCCATGCCCGGTCGTGGTGGTCTCCCATTCCTGCGTGACGACTTGGTTCCATGCGGTCAGAGGACAGGCGGCGGATGGCGCATGGGCCTGGCAGAAGGAGCGCAACAGACGCGGCATGGATCGGGCCGACGCGGTCATCGCGCCGAGCCGCAGCCATGCCGACATGCTAGAGACCTGCTACGGCCCGATCGCGCGCTTGAGTGTGGTCAGAAATGGTGCCCGTCCTCTGCCGAAGGCCGAAAAGCATCAACCGCTCGTCTTCGCCGCTGCCCGCTGGTGGGACGAGGGCAAAAATGCGGCGGTGGTCGATCAGGCGGCGTCCCTGACGCGATGGCCTCTGTTTGCCGCCGGGTCGACGAACGGTCCAAACGGCGAGCATGTCAGCTTCAGCCATGCTGTTCCTCTGGGAGCAGTGCCGTCCGATGAGGTGCGTTCGTTGATGGCTCGCGCGGGTATTTTCGTATCGCCATCGCTCTACGAGCCATTCGGCCTGGCCGCGCTGGAAGCCGCCATGTCGGCTACGCCCCTGGTGCTTTCCGATATCGCCACCTATCGCGAACTATGGGACGGGGCCGCGATATTCTTTGACGCGCGCGATCCGCACGATCTCGCTGCCTGCCTCAACCGTCTCTCCAGCGATGCCGAGCTCCGGCGAGAGCTTGGCCAGGCAGCCATCCGACGCAGCCGCAGGTTTAGGCTGACAAAGCAGACAGCGGCTATGCGCGGCGTCTACGACAAAGCGGCCTTAGCGATGGCGGAGCGCTGATCATGCGCTTTGTGTTCTACACCCACTCGGTCGTTTCCGACTGGAACCATGGCAATGCCCATTTCCTGCGCGGCGTCATGCGAGAGCTGGTCCAGCGCCGGCATCAGGCGATTGCGCTGGAGCCGGCGAATGGCTGGAGCCGGTCGAATCTGCTGGCTGAGAAGGGGTCGTTCGCCATCGAACGCTTCCGCAAGGATTTTCCCGAACTGATGCCGGTGACCTACGATGCCGGATTTGATCACGAAGCCTGGATTGCCGAGGCCGACGTTGTGATCGTTCATGAGTGGACGGATCCGGAGCTTGTCGCACGTATTGGCCGTGCCCGGGCCGCCGGCGGCAACTTCATCCTTCTTTTTCACGACACCCACCACCGGGCCGTGTCTGCGACCGAGGCACTCTCGGCGCTCCGGCTGGAGCACTATGACGGCGTTCTCGCCTTTGGCGAAACCTTGCGCGAGAGCTATCTGCGCGCCGGCTGGGGCAAGCGCGTCTTCACTTGGCATGAAGCGGCGGACGATCGCCTGTTCAAGCCGCACCCGGAGATCCACCCCACCTCCGATCTGGTCTGGATCGGCAACTGGGGCGATGATGAGCGGACCGCCGAACTCAAGGAGTTTCTGATCGAGCCGGTGCACGATCTCGGCCTTGATGCCGCTGTTCACGGCGTACGCTACCCCAAGACCGCACTTGCGGATCTGGCCACCGCAGGACTGCGCTATGAGGGGTGGATCGCCAATGCCGACGTGCCGAAGGCCTTCGCCGCGCATCGTGTCACACTTCACATCCCACGGCGCCCCTATCGCGAGAGGTTGCCCGGAATCCCGACGATCCGCATGTTCGAGGCACTCGCCTGCGGCATTCCGCTGATTTCAGCGCCATGGTCCGATGTCGAGCAGCTTTTCAGGCCCGGTGTCGACTTCCTGTTTGCCGAGAATGGCTCGCAAATGCGGCAACAGCTTCGGACGGTGTTGTCCGACGAGGACTTTGCGGCCTCCCTGGTGACCTCGGGTCTCGAGACCATCCGCTCGCGGCACACCTGCCGCCACCGCGTCGACGAGTTGCTCGGCGTGCTCACGCAATGCGCGAGCCGACACACCGCCGTCCCGACAGCCGCAAAGGAAGCCGTCGCATGAAGATCGCATTCTATGGATCGAGCCTTTTGTCGTCCTACTGGAACGGTGCCGCGACGTACTATCGCGGTTTGCTCAAGGCACTTTCGCAATTGGGTTACGAGATCACGTTCTACGAACCCGATGTCTACGACCGGCAGAAGAACCGCGACATCGAAGCTCCCGACTGGTGCACTGTCGTCGTTTATGAGGCGACCCAGCATGCGCTGATGCAGGTCGCGGCACGTGCCGCCGGCGCCGACATCGTCGTCAAGGCGAGTGGCGTCGGTTTCGAAGACGAGGCGCTGCTTCGCGCCGTTCTCGACCACGCCCGCAGCGACGCGCTTGTCGTATTCTGGGACGTGGATGCGCCAGCCACGCTTGCCCAGTTGCGCGACGAGCCGGACCACCCGCTCCATCGTGCACTGCAGGAGATCGACCTCGTGCTGACCTATGGTGGCGGCGATCCCGTTGTCTGGGCCTATCGTGCCATGGGCGCCAAGGAGTGCGTGCCCATCTACAATGCGCTCGATCCCGAAACGCACCATCCGGTCGCCAGCAAAGCGCGTTTTGCCTGCGACCTGGCGTTCCTCGGAAACCGGCTGCCGGACCGTGAAGCGCGTGTCGAATCGTTTTTCCTCGATCCCGCCAGCCAGCTGCCGAAACAGCGTTTCCTGCTCGGAGGCTCGGGTTGGGGCGACAAGCCGCTCCCCACCAATGTAGGCTGGCTCGGCCATGTCGGCACCCGCGATCACAACGCCTTCAATGTCACCCCAAAAGCCGTGTTGAACATCAGCCGCGACAGCATGGCCGCCAACGGTTTTTCACCGGCCACGCGAGTGTTCGAGGCGGCCGGCGCGGGCGCCTGTCTCATCACGGATGCATGGCTGGGCGTGGAACTGTTCCTGAAACCAGGCGAGGAGATCCTGGTCGCGCGTGACGGCGGCGATGTCGCCGAAATAATGCGCTCGCTGACCCCCGGGCGGGCCAAGGCAATCGGCCAAGCCGCACTTCACCGCGTGCTGGCGGACCATACCTACGCGCTTCGGGCGGATGTGGCGGATGCCGTCTTCAAACGTCATTTCGAGCACGGGGCCGTGGAGGCAGCGGAATGACCAAGAAACTGGACATCGTCTTTCTCGGCCTGTCGCTGTCCTCATCCTGGGGAAACGGCCACGCCACGACTTTCCGGGGTCTTTTGAAAGGCTTGCACGGACTCGGTCACCACGTGACTTTTCTGGAGCGCAACGTGCCGTGGTACGCCAATCACCGCGATCTGCGCGATCCGGAGTTCTGCGCCTTGCGCTACTACGAAACCACTGCGGAGCTGCAACGCGACTACGCACAGTGCCTGGAGCAGGCCGACATCATCGTCATCGGATCCTTTGTTCCAGAAGGACGCCAGGTCATCGACATCGTCGCCTCGCTTTGCAAGGGGCAGCTCTGCTTTTACGACATCGACACCCCGGTGACCCTGGCCAAGCTTTCAGCCGACGATTGCGATTATCTGAGTTCGCGGCAAATTCCGTATTTCGATGTCTATTTCTCCTTCACTGGCGGACCAACGCTCAACCATCTGGCGCAAGACTTCGGCGCGCGCCATGCCGAACCTCTCTATTGTTCGGTCGATCCAGAACGGCATCACCCGACAGGAGATCCGATCCGCTGGGATCTCGGCTATCTCGGCACCTACAGCATGGACCGGCAGACAACGCTGAACGCTCTGCTGCTCGAGCCCGCACGGCATATGCCGAACCTCCGTTTCGTCGTGGCCGGCTCCCAATATCCATCCGACATCATCTGGCCGGACAATGTCGAACGCATCGAACATTTGCCGCCAGCCGATCACGCCGCGTTCTATAGCCGTCAGCGCTACACGCTGAATGTCACACGCAGTTCCATGATCACCGCAGGATGGTCGCCCAGCGTGCGCCTGTTCGAAGCGGCGGCTTGCGGCACGCCCATCGTCAGCGACCGCTGGCCAGGGCTCGACAGCTTCTTTCCCGCGTCGGCGATCCACACCGCCGCGGAGACGGACGATGTCATCGATATCCTCGTTGGCGAGTCCGAGCGCGCACGCCTGGCCATGGCCGGCCGGGCTCGCAAACTCGTCCTCGCTTCCCACACCGGCGCGGCCAGGGCTCGCGAATTCGTGGCGGCGCTGACCCAACCAAGGGCGACGGCCCTCGATCTCGACATTGGAAGTGCAGCATGAACGGCAGACAGGAGAAAACAGCGATGCGACAGACAAGAAAGGCGCACAGGGCAAAGACGGTGCTTGTTGCCGGCGGCGCGGGTTTCCTCGGTTCGCATCTTTGCGAAGTATTGCTCCGCAACGGCTGGCGCGTGATCTGCGTCGACAATTTTCTGACCGGGCGCATGGAAAACATCATCTCGATCATGGACCGGCCGGGTTTCCGGTTGATCGAGCAGGACATCTGCCGGCCACTGGATCTCGGCGAGCCCGTGGATCACATCTTCAACCTGGCCTGCGCCGCCTCACCGCCGCGTTATCAGGCCGACCCGATACACACCACGCGTACCTGCGTGATCGGAACCCTCAACCTGCTTGAACTCGCTGTCCGCAATGACGCGCGACTGCTGCAGGCCTCGACGAGCGAAGTGTATGGCGATCCGGAACAACACCCGCAAAGGGAGGATTACGTAGGTCATGTGAACTGCACCGGCCCACGCGCCTGCTACGACGAGGGCAAGCGCACCGCCGAAACGCTTTGCTTCGACTATCTAAGGGCCGGCAAGGCCGACGTCCGCGTCGCGCGCATCTTCAACACCTACGGTCCGAGAATGGATCCGGCCGACGGTCGCATCGTCTCGAATTTGATCATGCAGGCGCTCGAGAAGCGTCCGCTGACGATATTCGGCGACGGCCAGCAGACGCGATCCTTCTGCTATGTCTCCGACTTGATTGATGGATTGATGCGCCTGATGAACATCGACCCCAATCCGGGCAAGCCGGTCAATCTGGGCAATCCCGGAGAATTCACCATCGTGCGACTGGCGGCATTGGTGAAGGCGATGACCGGCACCAAGTCGGATCTGAAATTTCTGCCCCTGCCGCAAGACGATCCTCGGCGCAGGCAGCCTGATATTTCGCGTGCGAAAACGCTGCTCGGCTGGTCGCCGAGAGTGCCGCTCAACGAAGGGCTCAAGCTGACGATCGATTATTTCGCGGCGCTCGAAGGCACCGGCATCGGCGATCAGATGACAGGCCTTGCCAAAAGGAGACCCGCAGGCGGGCTGCAGAACCTTCCTGCATGACGTGGGCCGCGGCCGGACCTGCCCGGAGATCGTGCGGAACATCCATCCAACCTTGTAGTTTGGCGGGAGGGACCCGATACGGAGGATCATCCTCATGCAACCCAAGCGACCCGCGAAGGATGTCGACAAGATTGCCGAACGCGAGGCGGCTGCCTATCTGCGGCGCTCCTCGATCACCTATCTCGAGTGCTGCGTCAGCCTGATGATGACGCATCTGCAGCGCGAGGAAGTGGCCGCTATTCTCGAGCAGGAAGCAGACATGCTACGAAGGCTGGATTGATCGAAACGCTACACCTGAGATTCGTCCAGGAATCGTATCAGCCCCGCCCTGTATCGGTCTGCGGTCGCGGCCAGCTTTGCTTTTTCCTGGCCATTTTCGGATTGCGCAGCCGTGCTCCAGAGCCCGATTTGGAACGCCAAATAGCAGGGTTCGAAAAAATCGATGTGGCCATTGTCAATATCGAGCCCCATCCCCTCGACCAATGTCGTCACATCGCTGTCGGACAGTCCATATTCGACACGGGCGCCGGCAATGTCCCACTCTATCGGCTGGCAGCCAATCAAATCGTGTGCCCGGCAATGGTCGACGGCATCTGTCTTGACCACCGTGCCGTCGGCACAAACGAGAAACTCCCACGCGTGAAGCTTTCCGTCGATTTCCACCGGCCGCAGAACATGCGCAGGGGTTTTTTTCGAGAGCCAACCGCGCAACGTCGCCGCTCGGTTCTCGCCCAGGGCTTCAGATGTATTGGAAGCAGCCATTTCCGCGAGTGCGAGCAATGATGCACCCGGTTCGCAGGTTCGGAGATTGAGCGCCCGCCAGGTTAGATAGCGCGTCAACTCCGCGACCAGCCTTCCTCTGGGCAGCGGCGCCTGGTCCATCGTGGTGCCGTCAATCCACCGTTCGACCAGAAAGCCGTGGCAAAGCCCGACCACTTGCGATCCCAACCCGGCTTTCCCCAACATTTCCGCGGCTCGTTTCTTATGCCGTCCGGTTTCGCCGAGGCCGGCGAATTTGACGAGCCAGCGACCACACCCCGCGGACGCCAGGAATTTACGCCGCTCGATGCCGCGCGGGCTCGGCGGCCAATGCTTTTCGTCGACGTAGTGGACGCTCCTCCATTCGCCACCAGACAGTTCGGTCAGGCGTAATTCGGGGCTGCCGACCGCCTCGGCCACCCAGTCGCGCAGCGTGGGAATGTTCGAGCTTTCGGGGAAGGTGCATTCGAGCGCCGTCGCCACATGTTTCGGACAGCGCGACCATGTCTCCCTGGCCTCCCGTGACGCTTCGATGCCCGGGTTGCCAGGATGGCTGGGAAACAGGTGAATGCGGTCCATACCAATACCCAGTTCCCGCAGCCACGCGACGACGGCGTGCATCGAACTGCCGGACAGACCGGGACCTTCGTCTACAACGGCGAAGCGTGCCGATGGATTGTTCTTCCAGGAAGCGATCGAGCGCGGATCGGCATTGATGTGCCTGCGGAAAGGATGGCCGACCGGACGAACGCTGAACGGCGCCGGCGCGCCAATCGCGGCAGCCACTATGGCGGCAAGCCCCAGGCCGATGCTGCGGATGCCGATCACGCATGTGTTCGCATCGAGACCTGACTCCTGCGCCGCTCCCAAATAGCTTTCGGGATAAAGCGCGTAATGCGCGTAACCCTCGGCAGAACCGGTCAGAACCTCAGCCTCGCAATCCAACCCGTCCAGCAGTTGGAGAAGTCCCGGCTCGATGCCACCGCCCACGGCGAAACCGCTTCGCCACGACTTCGCCACCTCTGCCGCAAGACCAACCAGCAATCTGGCGCCTTGCTGTTGCCGCGGCGAAAAGATGTCGATGCCGCTGGTCTCGAAATCGACATCGGCAAGCGCGCGAACCAGTTCCGATACGCTGATGAACAGCCCAACCAACGCGGCATGGCGTCGGACGCCATGAGCCATGCGGTCCAGACTTTGAGCAATCTCGCTGGCAGCTTCGCGAAGCCGTTCTGCGCTCTGCCTCCGCTTCTGGTCGCCGTAAACGATCATCGATCGGTTTTCCAATGCTTTGCCCTGCGCAACGCAGCGGGCGCTGCTTCGATCCATGCTGTCTTGCGCAATTTTTCGGCAGGCCAAGGAACATTCCGGCACGCTGGTGGTTCGGCGGCAGGAACTTACCTTTGAACAGCATAGGGCGGCAGTTTCGTGGGATCGAAAAAGGTTCGTGTCGGTATCGTCGGGGTCGGCAATTGCGCATCCTCCCTGGTGCAGGGCCTCTCCTATTATCGTCACGCAAAAAGCAACGAACCAATCCCAGGGCTGATGCATGCCGACCTCGGCGGCTACCATGTCGACGACATCGAGATTGTCTGCGCGTTCGACGTCGCCAGGAGCAAGGTTGGCCTCGACGTCGCTGAAGCAATCTACGCCGCTCCCAACAACACGTTCCGCTTTGCCGATGCGGCGGCAAACGGCGTTCGCGTCGAGCGCGGACCGACACTTGACGGCATCGGAAAATACTTGCGCGACGAAATCGAGGAGGCGCCGGAGCCGGTTGCCGACGTCAGCGAAATCCTGCGCAACAGCGGCGCCGACGTGCTGGTCTCTTACCTGCCGGTGGGCTCCGAGGAGGCGACGCGCTTCTACGCCGAATGCGCGCTCGAGGCCGGCTGCGCCTTCGTCAACTGCATACCCGTTTTCATCGCCTCACGTCCGGAATGGCGCCGGCGCTTCGAGCAGCGAGGGCTGCCGCTGGTCGGCGATGATATCAAGAGCCAGGTCGGGGCGACCATCGTTCACCGCCTGCTGGCCAATCTCTTCCGCGAGCGCGGCGTGCGCATCGATCGCACTTATCAGCTGAATTTCGGCGGCAACACCGACTTCCTCAACATGCTGGAACGCGAGCGGCTGGAATCAAAGAAAATTTCCAAGACCCAGTCCGTGGCCAGCCAGTTCGATGTTCCCCTGGAGCCGGGCAATATTCATGTCGGACCCAGCGACCACGTACCGTGGCTGACTGATCGCAAATGGGCCTATATCCGAGTGGAAGGGACGACCTTCGGCGGCGTGCCGCTCAACGCCGAGCTCAAGCTGGAAGTCTGGGATTCTCCAAATTCAGCCGGCGTGGTGATCGATGCGATACGCTGCGCCAAGCTTGCGCTCGATCGCGGCATAGCGGGAGCACTGACCGGCCCCTGCAGCTATTTCATGAAGTCGCCTCCCGAACAGTTCACCGACGCCGAAGCGCGGCAGCGCACGCTCGCTTTCATCGCCGGCAAGGACGAGCCTTTGCTGGATGCCGCGGAATGACGACAACGTTCTTTTTGATCCGTCATGCAGCGCACGACAATGTCGGCTCCTATCTTGCAGGACGGATGGACGGCGTTTGCCTTGGCGAGGCTGGGAAGGCGCAGGCCGCGCATCTTGGTGGCCGCATGGCCCGGGAGCCGATTGAAGCCATCTTGTGCAGCCCGCGTGAGCGTACGCAAGAGACGGCCGTGCCGATCGCGCTTGCCTGCGGCGTCGGCGAAATCGCGATCTGCGCCGAACTCGACGAGATCGATTTCGGCGATTGGTCGGGAAAGACTTTCGACGAGTTGAATGGCGATGCCGGTTGGCGGGCGTGGAACGACCAGCGGCAGGAGGCCAGGACACCGAGCGGCGAGACCATGCTGGATGTCCAGGAGCGGATCGTCGCACTGATGAACGCAGTGCGCGAGCGGCATCCGAATCAGTGTGTCGCCCTGGTCAGCCACGCCGACGTGATCAAAGCCGCCGTCTGCAAGGTGCTTGGCTTGCCGGTCGGCGACTGCTTCCGCTTCGACATCGATCCAGCCTCGATCACGACGATCGTGTCGGGTGACTGGGGCTCCAAGCTCCTGCGAATGAACGAAGCTGCCTGACGAGGACTTTCCGGATGCAGATGGTCATTTTCGGTCTCACCGTTACATCATCATGGGGCAACGGCCATGCCACGCTCTGGCGCGGACTGATCCGCGCCCTGGGTCGGCTGGGATGGTCCATCACCTTCTTCGAACGCGATACCCCCTACTATGCCGGGACGCGTGATCTCGATCGGCTCGATGGCGGCAACGTCGTCATTTATCCGGACTGGGAAGACATCCGTCGCGTTGCGGAGCGGGCAATGAAGCAAGCGGATGTCGTCGTCGTTACCTCCTACTGTGCCGACGCCGTGGAGGCCTCGCGGCTGGCGCAGCAGACAGGTCGCGGATTGCGTGTCTTCTACGATCTCGACACTCCGGTCACGCTTGCCCGCATCGAGCAAGGCGAGCGTCCGCCCTATTTCGGACCTGAGGGTCTTGCGGATTTCGACCTCGTTTTGAGTTACACCGGCGGCTCTGCGATCGAGGCGCTTAAGTCGGTTTTAGGCGCGCGTCACGTGGTACCTCTCTATGGGCATGTCGATCCCGACCAACACCGGCCGGCAGAGAAGCGGGCCGAATTCGCCGGTGATCTGTCCTATCTCGGAACTTACGCGGCGGATCGCCAGGCCGGCGTCGAAAAGCTGCTGGTCCGCCCGGCCGCGCGCCTGCCTGACCACCGCTTCATCATTGGCGGCGCGCAATATCCGCAGGAATTCCCATGGAGCGACAACATCTTCTTTGTCAGGCATCTTCCGCCAGCCGACCATCCGGCTTTCTTCTCATCATCTCGCCTGACACTGAACGTCACCCGAGAGGCGATGGCGCAAAAGGGCTGGTGCCCGTCGGGACGGCTCTTCGAAGCGGCCGCGTGTGGGGCTGCCATCGTCACCGATGCATGGCCGGGCCTGGCCGAATTTTTCGAACCCGGCCGCGAAATCTTGTTGGCGCATGACACCGATGATGTGGTCGCCGCATTGCGATTGCCGGAGCGCGAGCTCGACGGCATTCGAAGGCGTGCCCGCGACCGGGTCTTGGGCGAACACACTTCCGCACGGCGCGCGGCGGAACTGGATCGCATCCTGAACGAGGCCTTTCAAAGATCTCCCGGCGAACCGATGAGGGAAGCGGTCTGATGTTGGGCATCGTACCCGCTGCCGGGCGCGGCAGCCGCATTCAGCCGCTCGGCTTCTCGAAAGAGCTGCTGCCGGTCGGTAGCCGGATCGATGGACAGACCGAGCGTCCATGCGCCGTGAGCGAGTATCTGGTACGGCGCATGGTGCAGGCCGGCGTCGACAAGATTTGCTTCATCATCGGATCGGGCAAATCCGACATCCTTGAATACTACGCCGCCGGCTACGGTGACGCGGCGGCTCTCTTCGTGGTGCAGCCGAACCCCGTCGGTCTGTGCGATGCGATCTTCCGGGCGGCGCCCCTCGTCGCGCCCGACGAGGTCGTCCTGGTCGGCCTTCCCGATACGATCTGGTTTCCCGAGGACGGTTTCCGCCATTTGCCCGACGATCAGCTCTCATTTCTGCTTTTCCCGGTGGATCAGCCGGAATTCTTCGACGCCGTCGTCACCGACGTCCACGAGCGCGTGATCGAAATCCAGGTCAAACGACAGGATGCCACCACGAACTGGGTTTGGGGTGCGTTCAAGATGCCGGGCCATATCCTGCATCAGCTTGCGGCACTCTGGCGTGAGCGCGAGCGCAGTGACGAATATATCGGCACATTGGTCAACGCCTATATTGCGGCCGGCGGTACAGCTTTTGGTGTCAGGGCTGGGTCGGACTATGTCGATGTCGGCACTTTCAACGGCTATCGAACAGCTCTGCGGTTGCTTGAAAACGACGCCTCATCCGCGCAGCGCCGGCCCACCATGATCATGCCCGGCGCGCAGTCGCATGTACCCGTCGTTCCTGGCGAAGGAGCCTGAGCCATGCTGCATTCCCATGCCGAAATCCGCCGCCGCATCGATGCGCTCGGCCCATGGTTCCACAACATGGAACTTGCCGGCGTCCAAACCGCTCCCAACCATTTTCTGGGCAACTACCCGCTGATCAAATGGCGCAAATTTGCCAATGCCATTCCCGCTGATCTGAGGGGCAAGGCCGTACTCGATATCGGCTGCAATGCAGGATTTTACTCCATCGAGATGAAACGGCGAGGTGCTGACCGTGTCCTCGGCATCGATTTCGATGACGCCTACCTGGCGCAGGCTCGCTTTGCCGCCGAGGTTGCCGATTGCGAGATCGAATTCCAGAAGCTTTCGGTCTACGACGTCGGCTCGCTGCGCGAGACGTTCGATGTCGTGCTGTTCATGGGGGTGCTTTACCATTTGCGCCACCCCTTGCTCGCGCTCGACCTGATCCGCGAACATGTCGCCCGTGACCTGATGATCTTCCAGTCCATGCAGCGCGGCAGCGCGGATCTGCCCGAGTTGGAAGAAAACTATCATTTCTGGACGCATGACCTGTTCGACCAGCCGCAGTTTCCCAAGCTGCATTTTATCGAGCACCGCTATGCCGACGATCCCACCAACTGGTGGATTCCAAACCGCGCCTGCACCGAAGCGATGCTGCGCAGCGCCGGTTTCGAGATCGTTCTGCACCCCGAGCAGGAGGTCTATTTCTGCCGCGCAGCCGGGGACCCGGCCGGCGGCGGCGCCATCTACCCCTCGAAAGGACAGCTCCATGATTGAAGCCGCCATGATCTGGAACGAGCCCAACAACAAATCGCATTGGGACCCAGAGCTCGATCCCGATTGGAGCCGCTTTGCCAGGATGGCGATCTTGTCGGCTGACGCAATCGCGTCGGAGAACCCGTCTTTGACGAAAGTACTCGGTGGCATCTCGCCGATAGATCCGGGCTTTATCACCCGCATGAAGGAATTCGGCGTGCTGGACCATGTCGATGCCGTCGCCGTGCACGGCTTTCCGCTCGACTGGAACCTGTGGCAGATCCACGAATGGCCACAGAAGATTGGCGAGATCGCGACCGTCACCAACCTTCCCATCTGGGTCAGCGAAGTCGGCGTATCGACCTTCGGCGCGGAAGAAATCCAGGTTTGGGGGCTCAAGCGCACCGCTGAGTTGCTGATTGGCAACGCACCACGCATCCAGTGGTACAGCCTCTACGATCTTCCGCGCGAATGGGAAGCAACGACGCGGCATCGCGAGGCGGAGGGCTCTTCTTACTATCGACATTTCCACATGGGGCTGCTGCGCCAGGACGGTACGCCAAAACCTGCGCTGGAGGAGTTCCTGCGCTACACGCCCGCAATGGGGCTGGTGCAGTGGTTTCATTTCGAGGACCCCCGGCTGGACGATGCCGTCGCCTGGATGAAGCGGCTGGGCGTCACCAATATGCGCACGGGGCTTTCCTGGGCAGACAGCTTCCGGCCGAACGCGCTGGACTGGTTCGACCGGCAGATGGAGGCACTCGCCGATTTCGACGTGACGGTCACCTTTTGCTTTACACCGCAGCATCGGGGAATGATGCCCCACCACACCAGCCCGCCACTGGCGCCGGAGGAGTTCGCGGAATTCTGCGCAACCATGATCCGCCGCTATGCGCCCGGCATGACGTCCGCTTCGCTCCCGACGCGGCGGGCCTCGGCAGCGTGAAAGTGTCATGCTGCCAATGCATCAGACGCCTGACACATTGGACGAATTAGCGGCATCATCGACAGGTGGTGCGGCATACGGGACTGAGGCGCAACCAGCCGCGGCGCTCACTGTCCTCAATGTCGCCTACCCTCTCGCACCCGTCGGACCCGATGCTGTCGGCGGTGCCGAACAGGTTCTGTCGATGCTCGATCGGGAGCTGGTTCGCGCCGGCCACCGCTCTATCGTCATTGGCTGCCGCGGCTCCAGCGCGAGCGGTACCCTTGTGGAAATACCGGCTGAAAACGGCGTGCTCGACGAGGCGGCGAAGAGCCGCGCGCAGCAGGCTCATCGCAAAGCGATCGCCGCTGCCCGCGCCCGATGGCCGATCGATGTGGTTCATCTGCACGGCATCGATTTTCATGCCTATCTGCCCGACGATGGTCCGACCCTGGTGAGCCTCCACCTGCCCTTGGACTGGTATCCGGCCGAGGCTCTGCGACCGACGCGCGACGACCTGTGGCTCCATGCGGTCTCGCCCACCCAGCAGCAAACGGCGCCACCAGGGGCCAGACTGGTGGCGCCGATTCCCAACGGCGTTGACATCGAAGCACTGAGCCTGGTGCAGCCGAAGCGAGACTTTGCCCTGGTTCTCAGCCGGGTCTGCCCGGAAAAGGGCATTCACCTGGCCCTGGACGCGGCCAAACAGGCGGGCGTGCCCCTGGTCATCGGCGGCAAGGTCTATCCTTACGAAACACATACGCGCTACTTTCGCGACGAGGTCCAATCCCGTCTTGATGCTCGCCGCCGCTTCCTGGGCCCGCTCGGTTTTAACGCCAAGAGGCGCTTTCTCAACGCAGCCCGCTGTCTGGTCATTCCAAGCCTCGCCGCCGAGACAAGCTCGCTTGTCGCCATGGAGGCCCTCGCCTGCGGTACCCCGGTGGTCGCATTCCCGAATGGTGCGCTTGCGGATGTCATCGAGCACGGCAGGACGGGCTTTCTCGTCAACACAGTCGACGAGATGGCCCAAGCCATTCTTGCGGCGCCCAGCCTGGACGCCGAGGCGTGCCGGGTTGAAGCGCGACGGCGGTTTTCGCTGGAACGGATGATCTCGTCGTATATGGCTGCCTATCAGGCCCTGGCACAACTTGGCACCGATTGCAGGCGCTTCGCTGCGGCACCGTGAGAAAAGCAGTGTTGCGCAGCGAAATCATCGATGACCCCGTAAAATTCGATGCCTTGACGCCGCACTGGTGGAAACTGTGGGAGCAGAGTTCCTCTGCGACGCCGTTCCAATCCCCCGCCTGGCTGGTGCCATGGTGGCGCGCATTCGCACCCGGTGAACTGGCGACAGTCGCGGTCTGGCGTGGCGGCGATCTGGTCGGGCTGGCGCCACTCTATCTCGAGCATGGAACGGCCGGTTCGAAGCTGCTTCCGGTCGGTATTTCGCTCAGCGATTATCTGGACATCCTGGCTGTCCGGGATATCGAGGCGGCGGTCGTGTCCACAATTGCCGAAACGATCTGCTCGGTCGGGTGGTCACAATGGATCTTGTCTGATCTGCCGCAAAACAGTGCCGGTCTTACGATCGCGCATCCCGGTTTAACGGTCGAGAGGCCGGTAATTCATGCAGCCTGCCCCGTACTTGCTGTTGCCGGCGACGAAACGTTGGCCGGCTGCGTTCCCGCTCGGCGCAGGCGCCAGTTGCGCCGGGCGCGCCAAGCGGCGTCCAGACGCGGCCGGCTCGCGTTGGCGTCAGCTCGGGGTGATCAGAACTTCCTGAACCAATTGATCCGTCTGCACCATGCGCGCTGGGTTGGACATGGAGGTGGTGTCTTGGCCGATCCCACCGTGCAGCAGTTCCATGGGCTTTCACTTCCCTTGCTCGATGCTCACGGTCTGGTCCGATGCTGGTTGCTCGCGATCGATGGCACGACTGTCGCCGCCTATTACGGATTTCACCACCGTGGCCGCGCCTATGCCTATCTCGGCGGCCTCGATCCTGCTTATGCCGAGGAGAGCCCAGGTGCGATCCTGATCGGCCACGCGATCGCGGAGTCGATCCGCGAGGATGCGCGCGAGTTCGACTTCCTGCGCGGCCAGGAAGCCTACAAATATGGCTGGGGCGCCGTCGACAGGTGGACGATGCGGAGGATCTGGACGCGGAGTTGATGTCATGAGTGTGCACGCGCAGCGCCGGACATCGGTCAGACGGGCGGTCGAAGGTTGTGTGGCCGATGGTGCCTGCGCCGAAGCTGTTCTCGTCAGGCTGGCGCTTCACCTGCCGCCCACAATTGAAGCGGCGGAATTGGCGGAGGTCGTGCTGAAAGTCCGTCCGGCGAATACCGGCGATGCTGAAAGACTGCGAAAGGTCGCTGGACTGCTGCGCCACAAACCGGGCGTCCTTGCCACTTTGCGAGCGACAGGCGGCGCCGTTCGGCATGAACGCGGTAACGGCGAGACGGATATCGCAGTCGTCACGCGGCTGGCCTCGAGTTTTGATGCCGCGGCAGCAATTTCGACAGCCGCAAGTGTCCAGCTAGGATCCCTTGGCGATGACGAGCGGCTGACAGCCATGACCGACGAAATCGTTGAATGGCTCGAGGCGCGAGAATTCACCGGAATTGAACGAGACATTCTCGACATCGGTTGCGGCATCGGACGTTTCGAGCGCGCGCTGTCCAATTCCTTCAAGCGGATGGTCGGCATCGACATATCATCGCGGATGATCTCTATCGCCTCCGAGCAATGCGAAGCGCTCGGCAATGTCGAACTGCGCCAAACCTCCGGTCTCGATCTGGCCGACTTCGACGACGACAGTTTCGATTGCGTGTTGGCGGTCGACAGCTTTCCCTACCTGGTCCTGGCCGGCATGGCTGAGCGGCTTTTCGATGAAATTGCGCGCGTTCTCAAACGGCCGGGCCGGCTCGCATTGCTGAACTATTCTTATCGCGGATCGCTTTCTTTGGACCGGGCCGACATTGGCCGTCTTGCGCAAGCTCACCAATTGCGGGTCGTCATCGACGGCGAGAAGCCGTTTCGGTCATGGGATGGCGACGCCTTCCTGCTTGCTGGGTGAGACGGAACATTACAGCGCGATGCCGGTTCGGGCGTCGGCACCGATCGGTGTCCTGGATTCGAAGGAGGAGATCATGGCATCCGGCGGCAAAAAGCATTTCGGCCAAGGCAGCCAAGGCAAAGGTGCCGGCGCCGGCGCAATGACCACCTTGGACAAGGACAAGATCGAAGAAAACGCGGTTTTGTCCAACCGCGACAGGAAGCAACATAGCCGAGAGCGCGGGCTGGACGGCAATCGAATCAAGTCCGATCAATTTCAGGATCACGCCGCAAACCGGTTGCTGAAGGACTGACGCCACCGCGCCGCGTCTTGCCGCGGCACGGAGGAAAAACTGTGCAAGGGCCGCCGGTGAGCCTCTCGGCGGTCGACAACGCCTTGTAGTGCCGAGCGCTCATCATCAGACTTGGATCTAGGGATGCTATCAAGAGAACGTGATGTCTCATTCGAGCGACGATACCACGGGTCTGCTTGTCGAGATGGCAGTGGATCAGGAGATTGCTTCCCTGCTGGCCGCCATAGAGCAGGAAAAGATACCGGACCGCCTGTCCAAGCTGGCGATCGAATTGCAAAACGCTCTCGTCGAGAAGCGTCGGCGAGACGTGAAGAGCTGATTATCTGCGGCTGTCGACCTCTATATCGAGCTGACCATCCGACAGCTGATTTCGCCTTTCTATCAATGTCTGCAACGAGCTCTCCCCGAGTAGCTCAAGGATGTTGGCGCGGGCACGGTTCAGCCGGCTCTTGACCGTCCCTACCGCGCAGCCGCAGATTTCGGCGGTTTCCTCGTAGCCCACTCCTAAAACGCCAATCAGCATCAGCACCTCGCGCTGATGTTCGGGCAGCTTTTGGATGGCGCCGTGAACTTCCTTGCTCTGAACGGTCCATTCCTGGGTAGCTTCCGAAATCGGTCTCGAAGACGCGCAGTCGAGAAGGCCTGGCGCTTCCCGTGCAGCGATCTTGATCCGCGTGTAGTAGGTGTTGCGCATGATGGTGAAGAGCCACGACTTCATGCGTGTACCAGGTTCGAACTTGTCGATGTTGGCGAGCCCTTTGGTCAACGTTTCCTGCACCAGATCGTCGGCATCGTCTGGAACGCGGCAGAAGGTGCGCGCGAAAGCCCGCAGGGCAGGTATCAGATCAACGATGGAAACGTCATTGGTTTGTTGATCGGCCAAGAGATAGCCTCCGGATGACAATGGTCCAGCTCCCAGAAGAAAGAGTGAATGAACGAAGCCAGAGCTAAATGCATGGAAGTTTGGTTCGTTCCCGCCGTTGGAAACAACTCTTCGAAAATTCCACCGGGCGCGAACGCGCCGACTACGGTCTTCCCCCAAACACGCCCACTTCAAAGGAACGAAACACCATGCCGAGCTTCATTCCCGGGAACCTCGCCGGTGCGTTTGGCTGTGCAGGGCATGGACCGAGTCGTGCGGCTGGTAACGCGCAAACCACTGCCTGACAAACCTATTGGCGAACCACGTGGCGAACTCGGCTACCATCGATACATAGCGATAATGGTTGGCCCGGAGGACATGTTAAAGTCGTTGATTTTATCGATTTGTCGGCGCGGGTGAAATCCAGCAATCGGTCGAAGTTGCCGGGCAGTCGGCCAACGACCATGCTCGTCCAGCACTTGCTCTATTCTGCCCTCCGATCGGGCTAAGCCGATGAAATACCGGGTTGATTCACCCTTGACGGCGTCGCCGAACGGCGTGCTGTGGCGTACAATCTGCAGCTGCTCTCCGAAGCTGGCTGTTGCGGTGCTGTGCAACTCGCTTTGGCGAAAATCACGGATGACGATCAGCGCTTGAGTGAGCGCCCGAACCGGTCTTCGATCCGCGACTGCAGGAACTCGAGCCCCATCGAGAGCAGCCAATAGATCATCGAGGCGGTGATGAGCATCTCGATGTGGCGGAACTCGGTCTGGCCCTGCGTGCGTGCGAGATACATGATCTCCCAGACCCCGACCACCGAGACCAGCGAAGAATCCTTCAGCATCGCAATGAACTGGTTGCCGGTTGGCGGCACGATGACCCGCATCGCCTGCGGCAGGATCACCAGGAACATCGTCTGGTTAGCGCTAAGGCCGAGTGCCGTAGCACCCTCGGTCTGGCCGCGCGAGATGCTTTCGATGCCGGCGCGGAAGATCTCGGTCATGTACGCGCCGTAGCAGAGCGACAGCGCCATGATGCCGGCCGGCACGGCGCCGATCACGTAGCCAATCTGCGGCAGGCCGAGATAGATGATGTAGATCTGCATCAACAACGGCAAGCCACGAAACAGAGAGGTATAGAAGGTCGCCAAGCCATAGACCACGCCGTTGCGGGAAAGTTTGGCGATGGCGCCAACGAAGGCGATGAGGGTGGCGATGGCGATCGAAATGGCCGAAATGTAGAGGGTCGTCACCACACCCTTCGAGACAAGGAAGCCGATCTTCTTGGCGATGAACGCGAAGGACAGGTCGAAGGAATAGAAAAACAACATTAGCAACACGAACAGCTCTATCCAAACTGCCACAATCTGCTGTTTGCGGCTGAGATACCGCAGCGCGTTCCAGTTCGCCACCAAGATCAATGCGATCAGCACCGCCGAGACCGCCCGCCCGACGTCCGGGTTGGCGGCGAGCCACTCGACCGACCCCGGAACGAGCTTGCCGAGCCAACTGGCTTTGATGCCGAGCCCATACAGGCCGGCGGCGATGGCGGCGAGCACGAAGAATACGCCAACGCGGCGCGCCGCGTCCGGGTGGTTGAGCAATAGTCGGCCGATCACGTCTTCGATCTCCCTGCGGTCAGCGGGCCCGCTCGCGCCACCAATCCTGCGCCTGCAGCTTCCAGTAGGTGAGTTGCGCAACCGCAAGTCCAGCCGGGCCGCCCGCCCAGGCAAGGCCGAAGGGTGTGAACAGCCGGTAGCGGTCCGATTGTCCCAGTATGCTTCGGCGATCAACTTGCCGGCGATCGCCGTGGTGTTGATGCCATGGCCACCAAAAGCCGTGAGGTACCAGACGCCCGGCTGCAACGGGCCTATCTGGGGCATCATGTGTCGGGCATAAGACATGAGCCCGGACCAGGCGAGTTCGGTCTTGAGGTGTTCGAGCTGCGGATAAGTGGTGACCATCTCACGGCGCAATTGCCTCGCCAACACGCCCGATGAGGCTGCCCGGGTGGTGATGCGCCCTCCCCAGAGCAGCCGCCTGCCGTCTTCGACAACGCGGTAATAATCGCCTGCGCGACGGTTATCGCCGACGGCGTCGGTCGTCGTAATCGCCTTGGCGATGAGGTCAGGCGCCTCCTCGCTCACCATAACGTAAGTGGCGATAGGCAGGAATGCCCGCTGCAGCCGGCCGACCAGTGGCCCCGTATATCCGCCGGTGGCAACCACGGCCTGGCGGGCGCGCACTTCGCCGCCGTCGGTACGCAAGATCTTTTCGGCGCCGTCAAGGTTGGCTTCAACGGCAGCCGTTCTCTCGTATATCCTGCCGCCCAGCCGCTCGATCTCGCCAGCAACGGCGCGCAGATAGTTAAGAGGATGCATGTGGAAGGCGCTGGGATCGCGCAATCCTTGGTGGTAGCGATCGGAATGCAGCACCGCTCGCACCCGGTCGCGATCGAGATAGTCGAGCCGATAGTCGAAATCCCGCGCCAGTTGCTCTGCATATGCCTTGAGCGCGGCGCCGCCATCGTGGCGAAGCACGCTCAATATACCGGAGCGCGGCTCTGCCGCCTTGATGTCGAGATCGCGGATCGTCTGCCGCACGAAGTCGACGCCTTCGATGGACAGGCGGTGCAGTTTTTGTGCCGCGTCGACGCCGGCCATCGCGGCGATGTGGTCGGTGCCGGTGGCGAAACCGGGATTGACGAAGCCGCCATTGCGACCGGAAGCGCCGAAGCCTATCCGCTGCGCCTCAAGCACGACGACCTGCTGGCCGGCGCGAGCCAGCTGCAACGCCGTCGTCAGGCCGGCCAGTCCGCCGCCGACAACGACTGTCTCGCACTCGGAAACGCCGCTCAGCGGCGGTCTGATGGTGTTGTCAGCAAGCGTGCGTCGGTAATAGGTGTCAGGACATGTCATGATCAATACGATGAGGTGGCGGCACTAGAGCATTTTGCAGGCAGGCGGAGCCGCCCGGTGTCGTGGAAATGCGGCTGAAACAAAAACAGATGGAGCGGGATGTTCAATTGAATGCATCCCGCTCACGCTTATCCACGACGCTCCTCAGTCGGCGCTGTAATCCTTGCCGTACCACTTGGTGGTCAGTTTCGCGAGGGTACCGTCCTTCTTCATCTCGTCGAGAATGCCGCCGATCTTGGCATTCCACTCGGCATCACCTTTTTCCGCGATCACCACCAGCGGCTCACGGAAGGCATAGCCGCCTTCCAGGACACGCAACGGGTAGCCGTTCTTTATCGCGTTCTGAGCCGTCTGTTCTGGTGCGATGACCGCGTTGAGGCGCACGCCGTCGCCGAGCCTCAAATCGTCGAACGGCAGCATTGAGTCGGCGAAAGTCCTTATCTCACCGGGCTCCAGCTTGTATTCGATGGGCGGCAGGCCGGGAGCATCGATCTCGAGTTGTCTGCGGATGAAATCCTCCGACGTGGTGGCGGTCTCGACGCCGATGATCTTACCGTTCAGGTCGGCGACCGATTTGGCCGGGCTGTCCTTGTGAACCACGTAAACGTAGGGGCTATAATAATAGATGCCTTCGAAATCGATCACCTTGGCCCGCGCTTTGGTCGGCGTCACCGAGCCGACACCCAGATCGTAGCGTCCCTGCCAATGGCCGCCCGTCATCGTCGCCCAGTCCGGCGTGTCGAAACTGACCTCGACACCGAGGCGCCTTGCGATCTCTTTCGAGACGTCGATGTCGAAGCCGACCAACTGATTGCTGTCGTCGAGGAAACTCTGCGGCGGCCAACCGCTGTTTGTGGCGACCACCATTGCCTTCTTCGAGGTAACCCGGTCGATGGTTTCACCCGCCGACGCCGCAGACGCGAACGCGAGCGTGGTAGTGGCCAAGGCCAGCCACGCGATCAATTTCCTCACTTGAACCTCCCTCTTCATCGTTATTCAGACATGCTTCCCAGAGCGCGCTCCCGTAGAGAAATAGCAATTGAGAGCGCGGCATGAGATCGATCTCATATCAGCACACATATCGACGAGGGGATCAAGTCCTTTTTCAAGTAGCCAGTTGTCCTCCGGGGGCGCAAAGCATCGGCACCCGCACGGTGCGGCGGAACCCGCGTTTGATGTGACGCGCGTGACTTTCAAGACAGAGGAAACGAAGATCTACTTCAACCTATCACATCATTGTCGGATGGGCGGCACAGGATGGCTTGCTGTCTACGAGTTTCCGATGTTCCGGTTAAGCATGGGTGCGCGGCACACCGGCAGCAGCACCAGCAGGATGATGGCGGAGTCGACCCAGAGGACCCTGTTCACGCCCATCGTGTCGACGATCTGACTGGTCGCTAGGGTACCCACGGAGATGGCAAGATTGAAAGTGAAGCAGTAGATGGCCGTCGCGGTCTCCGCGCTTTCTGGTGCTGCACTCAGCACCCACGTCTGCAGCGTGATGGGCGCCGCGCCATACGCGAAGCCCCACACCAGCAGCAGGATGGTTCCTGTGAGCGGCGTGACCCCGAGCAACGGGAAGAGAGCCAGCGTGGCGCCGAGCCCAATGACGATGCAGGCCAATGTGCGACCGACGGATTTGGCGGCCCAGACGCCTGCGACGGCGTTGCCAATCATTCCGAGAATGCCATACCCCAACAGTAACCAACCTATGCTCCCTGCAGTGACGCCCGAGACCTCCAGCAACACCGGGCTCACGAAAGTGTAGGCACCGTAGTGGGCAGCCACCAGCAGTGCGGTCGCAACCACGCCCGACAGGAGGGCGGGATTGCGCAATTGCGCACGCAGGGCTTTCACCTCCACAGGCTGCGCCGCCTCCAGCTTCGGAAGCACAAGCAGGGCGGCGAGCAGTATGGCAAAGCTCAGGCCGGCGAGAGACCAGAACGCGCCGCGCCAGCCGACTAGATCACCGATGATCGTGCCGGCCGGCACGCCCAGCACCGCAGCGGCACTTACACCGCCGAAGACAATAGTCATGGCGCGCGGCACGGAGGGTCCAGGAACAAGGCGTACTGCGATGCTCCCGGCTATCGCCCAAAAGCCACCGATGGTGATCCCGACGAGCAGCCTGGACGCAAGCAGAACGGGAAAGTTCGTTGCGAGCGCTGAAATCACGCTCGCCGCAGCCATTACCGCGAGCAGGCCCGCCATCAGAATACGCCGGTCGAGCCTCCCCACTGCCAACGGCAAACCGATAGAAGCGAACGCCGCAATTACGCCGGGTATCGTCACCGTGAGACCGCCACTCCCAATAGAGACATTCAACTCGGAAGAAATTGCCGGAATCAGCCCCACAGGGAGTTGCTCCGCAGTGATCATCGAAAAAATACCCAGCGATACGGTGAGCACGGAGAGCCACATGCGAACAGTGGCTCCCTGTTTCTCCTGAAGGGCTGCTTTGGTCAGAGACATGATCACCTCCAGCCCGCGAGAAGGCACTCGACGCCGACGTTTCGGGCAAATGTTAGAGAGACGGATCGGGCAATTGATCCCGGCCTGGCTTCAGATAATCTGTCCACTGTGGATTGATAATCGAGGGAAATATGGATGGTGAACTCACGAAACGTGAATGAAAGAGGTGATTGCAGTTGGACCGGCTGACCAGCATGACCGTGTTTGCCAACGTCGTCGGTGAAGGCAGCTTCGCTGGAGCGGCCAAGCGGATGCGACTATCGCCAGCGGCCGTGAGCAAGCATGTCCAAATGCTGGAAGAGTGGCTTGGCGCACGCCTTCTCAACCGGACGACCCGGCGCATCAGCCTGACAGAGGTCGGCGCCTCCGTCTACGAGCGCAGTCTGCGCATAATCGAGGATGTCGAGGAAGTTCGTACGAGCGCGGCCGAGAGCAAGACACGTCCGACCGGCTCACTGCGTGTCAGCGCGCCGATCTCCTTCGGCGCGATGCACCTTGGGAGAGTCGTTGCAGAATATCTCGCGGTCTATCCGGAGGTGTCGGTTGAGTTGGTGTTGGACGACCGTGTGGTTGATATCGTGGAAGAGGGCTTGGATGTCGCGGTACGCATCGCTCCACTCACGGTTTCCAATCTGGTTGCTCGCCGAATCGCGCCCTCACGCGAGGTGGTCTGCGCTTCGCGCGACTATCTGGACAGACGCGGTCGTCCCACAAAGCCGTCGGATCTCCACGACCATGATTGTCTGGACTACGCGTTGCGCGCCAGCCGCGGAAAATGGCGGTTCGACGGACCAAAGGGGGAAGTGGCGGTAAAAATCACTGCACGGATGACGGCAACGAACGGGCAGCTCCTGCGCGATGCGGCGCTGGGTGGAGCAGGCATAGTACTTTGTCCCACTTTCCTTGTTGGAGAAGCCATTCGTTCGGGCCAGTTGGAGACAGTGATGCCCCAGTTCAAGCCGGTAAGTCGGTCGATCTACGCGATGTACCCGTCAAGAAGGCATCTTTCCGCCAAAGTTCAAAGCTTCGTGACGCATCTCGCCGCCCGCTTCGGTGAGAACCCACCTTGGGACAACTTTGGACCATGACGACGGGATGTTGAGTCCAGAGGCCGCGCGCACTTGCACGGCCCTTTCTGTGCATGGACCAGCACCCACGCCAATGGGCGGTGCATATCGAGCCGTCAGCACCTTTTCGAGACTGAAGGATCCGCTATTTGCCGACGGTCAGTCGCTGAGGCCCAATCCGCCGCCCATCCGAAGCGCCGCCACAGCGCAAGTTGTAGCATCTGCGGCGTCTCTGGTTCTCTGCGGCCACCGGCGGAACGGGTTGTAAGCAGGCGCGTTCCTCCAGCGTCAAGCTTGGAGAACATACATGGATGACGAGCTGCGCCTGAAGTTACAAGAGCTGAGCCAAAGCATGCAAACGCGAGCGGCCGAACTTTCGACGCTCGGCGGCAGCGCAGACATAAGTACGGTGATGTCGGGGATCGCCGTCGCTCTGGAGGCGCTGCTGGTGATTGCCGAAGAGATGAAAACGCCACGTTCCGGCCCTTCGGTCCTGCCCGACGCTACATGAACATCTCCGATCGTTTGGGAGAGGCTCCAGAGCGAGAGCGCCTACCGCTCACCAGCAAATCGCTCGCCGAGGAACTGGCTTTAATCCACATTCCGGGTTGGAGAGTGGAGAGCGCAATCTACTCGGTGGAGTACTCCAGGTGGGGTGAGCGTCGGTAGAAATGGATTTTGCACTCGACGATGCCTTTTGGTTAATCGAGGACGGCCTTAGGACGGAGGACCACGATGGCTTGGATGGCCGCAATTTGCCCGATTACAGATGAGCAGGCGCTCGTTAATTCGGAGACAGTTGGTGACATCCGGGAGTTTCGCTGTCCGAGTTGCGGCGACTTCAAAATCACGAACTCGGCCACCGCGATGTTCAAAGGCCTATCGGCAGAACAGAAGTTGGAGCGCTTCGAATACGCTAGGGCAATCGCGGGCGACAACGCGATCACAGTGACGACGGAACATGGATCTATCGATACCGAAGATCAATAGAATACCCGCCCGACAAGCCGGTTCCCAGCGCATCTCCTCACTTGCTGCCCTGAGACCATTTGACTGCCGGTCCAGGTAGTGGGCAGTTTGAAGGTAGAAGCTCACGTCAACATGGCCAGACCATTTTTACACTGCCGATCTGCGCGGCCAGCAACGCCTCTCGTGAGGGGCAAGGCATGGGCATCAAACGTCTCGGACCGGTCGGCAGCGTAAGGCTGGTTGCCTATGATCCTCCTACCGGCGAATGGAACCAGATCTGCCACAGCGCGTCATAGAAGCAGATCAGGTGCGATTTAACGTAAGGAGTGAAATCGATGATCAGGCTCCTTCTCCTCCTCGCCATTGCACTCGCCTTCGCATGCGGCGGGACGGAGGCGGCCAAGCTGGACCTAGCCGCGGTAAATCAGGCGCAATTCTCCGCCGGCGATCCGAAAGGGCTCGATCCTGCCGTGCTGAAGGCGCAAATTTTTTTGGATCGTGCGCGCTTCTCACCGGGGCTCATCGACGGCCGCCTTGGAGAGAACTTCGCCAAGGCGGTCAAGGCCTTCCAGGCGTCGAACGGACTGGCGCCAGATGGCAAGCTCACCCAGGCGACTTGGGACAAGCTGATGGCAACCTCCACCAGCCCAGCTCTGATCACCTATGAACTGACCCGCAAAGATGTACGCGGCCCCTTCACCAAACGCATTCCGGGGCGCATGGAGAGGATGGCTCGCCTGAGAAGGCTTGGCTATCACGACTCGATCGAGAAGCTGGCGGAGCGCTTCCATGTGAGCGAACCATTGCTCAGGAGGCTAAACCCAGGCACCGGATTCAGGAAAGCTGGAACCACGCTGCTGGTACCAGATGTTGGCCGGGGTGAACCTCCCGCCACCATTGCCGGCGTCGAAGTCGACAAAGGCGCTCATCAGGTGCGCGTGCTCGACCCCTCCAATAAAGCGCTTGCCGTCTACCCTGCCTCGATCGGGAGCGACGAGAAGCCGGCACCAAGTGGGCAGGCAGAGATCCAAAGGGTGGTGCACAACCCGACCTATCACTACGATCCCGATTTTGCATTCAAGGGAGTCAAAACCAAGCGGCCCTTCACCATTGCTGCCGGCCCTAACAATCCCGTGGGATCAATCTGGATCGACCTCTCCATCGAAAGCTACGGCATTCACGGCACGCCCGAACCCGGCAAGATCGGGAAGACCTTCTCTCACGGCTGCATCAGGCTAACGAACTGGGATGCCGAGGACCTCGCCTCAATGGTGCACAAACATATGAAGGTGACTTTCAAGGACGAGTGACGCAAGCCGTCGCATCCCTCGATGTCGCCGAAACAAGATGTCCGTCTGTGCCCGTGACAATCGCATCCTGCGACCCGTTGGCCGATCAGCGCGTGCTTCGGGTTCGGGGTGCAACATCAAGCGGCGCCATTTGCACGGATGGCGGCGAACCAACCACCAAGGCGGGGGCGCCAGATTGCTCACCACGATGGCTCTCTAGTTCGCGGCTCATACCTTGTTGAGCAGCTTGCATCTCCGGAACGGTGAAAACCGGGACCTCGCCCTTGAAACCCTGGAGCTCAAAGGCGCCCGCCTGGACGACCGGCATCGATGCTCCTGCCGCAAAGCCGGGTCCAAGCACCAGGGGGATGCCCAGCTTCTTGGTCGTCGATTCGAGCCGTGCCGCGCGGTTCACCGGGGAACCGATAGCGGTGTAATCGAAGCGCCGTTCGGAGCCGAAATTGCCTACCGAGCAGATGCCGGTCTCGATGGCGACGCCGATTTCGATGGAGCGATGGCCATCCGCGGTGAAGGCGGCGTCTTCGCGCCTCACCCGCTCGATAAGGGCCAGGCCCGCGTCGAGCGCACGCTCACGATGATCGGGTTGATCTAGCGGTGCGTTCCAGAAGGCCAGCACCGCATCGCCCATGAACTTGTCGATGGTGCCGTCGCGCTTGAGGATCTCATCGGTCGCAATGCCGAGGAAATGGTTGACCACCTTGGCGATGTCTTGGGTGTCGAGCTGTTCGCTCATGGTCGTGAAGCCACGTATGTCGCTGATCAAAATTGTGATCTCGCGCTTCTCGCCGGACAGGATTGCCTCGGTGTCCGAGCTTGCGAGGCGCTGCACCACGGAGGGCGACAGATATTGGGAGAACTGTCGCGTCAGGGTGGACCGGCGCTGCTCGCTGCGCCTGTAGAGGACATAGCCTTCGAAGCCCGCAACCATGATGGTTGCAAGCGCCGGCTGCAGCGGGTCATAGAGTGCACCCTGCAGGCTGTACTCGAGAGCGCCGAACACGAACGGCGTGACGGCCAGCAGCGCCAGGGAGACGGCGCCAAGCACGACACGCCCGGCGAGCACTCCGGAAAGCCCGATGAAAACGACGGCACTGAGGAGAAACCAGAGCCGCTCGAGCATACGCGCGTGCGCTGGCTCTGCCAGGAAGCGCCCGGCAAGCATCTGGCCGATCGCATCGGCGTGGATCTCCGCTCCTGGTCGCGCTGGACTCGTCGGCGTGGGCAGGTACTGCGTCAGGCCCACAGCCGACAGGTCGACAATGGCGATGGCGTCCCGCAGCCGCGGATCGCCATGGCCCGAAAGGATAGTGCTGGCAGACAGGCGAGGCGTGTCGGTGGCGGTTTCCCAGAGGCGGATGCTCCCCTCCGGCTCGAGCGGCACAATGGCGCCTGCCATCCTGAGTGCGTCGAACCCGGCTGCATTCATCCGGGCTGTGTAACCGTCCTGTCCAGCGTAAAGGCGCAGGAGCTCGAGTGCGAAAGACGGCCACAGCTGCGCGCGTTGAGGGGTGTTGCGAAGCCAGAGCAGCGGCACATGGCGCAGTACGCCGTCGGGATCGGGCAAGGTGCGAATCACGCCGAGGCCTGCGGCGGCGTTCGAGAATTCGGCAAGCGACCCGGTAAGACCGGTGAAGCCGGGAAGTGTATCGGGTACTTGCCCGACGATCGACCAGCCGGCTTTGGGTTCTGCTTCTGAAACCGTCGCTTCATTGCCCAGACTGACGGCAAGCGCCGTTCGATTTTTGGACAGCGCCGCTGCCAGGCGCTTGTCTCCGGCCATGCCCTCAGGCGAGGTGTCAGCCTCGGGGAGTACCAGCGCAAGCCCGACCACCGCCGCGCCGGATTGCGTGATGCCATCGACCAGGTCGGCCAAGAGGCCACGGTTCCAGGGCCATCGCCCATGTGCCTTGAGGCTGTCGTCGTCTATCGAGACGATCACGACAGGATTGCTCGTCGCCTGGCGTGGGGCGAGAAACTGATAAAAGTCGTACGTCCGCTCACGCAGGCGCGACAACGGCCCTTCAAAAGCCAAATGGCAAGCGAGCAGCAGGAGCACGACCACAAGGCCGGATATTTTGCGCCTGCCGGCTTGCCGCCAATCAGCCCAGCGCCTACCGACCGAGTGGCTCATCTCGTGCAGCCAGGCCTAATCGCAGTTGTAGTAGTAGCAGCAACCCTCACCCTCACACTCGCCCCGCCGGCCCCCGCTGCCCGCAGGTGGCGTTGGGCTGTCAGGGAATTCCATGACCACTCCTGGCAGTGCGCCGTCCCTGGACCCGCAGACTTTGATCGAGGAGCCTAGAGCCGACGCACAAATTGCGCTTACGTCCAACCCAGGACCCGGTGCGCCCGGCAGGCCGGTTCCCGCTATCCGGTCGATACTGTCCAAGATCGGGAAGGCGTCGATGCCGCCGTAGCCGGCCAGAAGCTTGCCATCGTCCGACGTGCAGGCGTAGCCCGGGTTCGTGATGACCAGCCGTTTGCCATTGATCGTGCAGGTCATGCGGCCGGCGCGCAATATGCCGACGGTCTGGCCGGCTGCCACCAGCACTTCGATGATGCCGCCTCTCGCTCCGAGCACCATGTGCGGCGTCGCAACCTGCATGACGCCCCCTTTCGAAACCTGGCCGCCATAAAAACGGGCCAGGCCGCTGTTCATCCCGATGTCGATCTTTCCCGACCCAGAGCCCGGATTGTAGACGAACTCATCGATGGTCAGGCTGGTGTTTGGACCAATCTTGGCGCTCGATTCATCCCGGAACACCAGCATTCCGAGACCGGTGGGATTGCTGCGCAACTGGTCGCCGAGTTCGACGCCGGCGCCAACGTTCATCGTCCCGCCGTTATTGCGGACGATGATGGTCTGATAGGCCGTCATCGACCCGACCGTCTCAGCAGCGGATGGTGCCGCGAAGGCGAGGCAGGCGATAAAAATGACGATCTGATGATACCTCATCGCGGCCTCTTTCAATTGAGCGTCAACGTATAGCTCATGAGCATTTCGAACGATTTTCGGTCGCGGTTGGCGAGGGCGAAGTTGGTTTTGCGGTAGGCGAGATCGACGCTGATCTTCTGCGCTTCCGTCAGCTGAAAATCGCTTTCCGAGGCAATGCGCCAGAAGTCGCTCTTGATATTTGTGCCGATGCCGACGGACAGATCGGGAGTGTCGCTGTGGCCGGCCGATAAGGCGATCTGGTGCGACCATGCGAAAAAATCCGATACGTTCATCAACAGGCCGCCATAGCGGACCTCGCCCGTATAGCTGCGGCTGATTTCGCCCGATCCGGAAGCGAAGTCATTCGAGCCGACAAAGCGCAAGCCGAGCGCCTGGCCATTGCGGAAGCGGTAGCTGCCGCCTGCCTCATAGAAGACCCTGCTATCCGCGAAAACGCCTTGCGAGGCGCTTAGATCGATGTAGCCGCCACCGGCGAAGAGCGTCGTCTCGACCGTCGGGCGAACGACGAAACGTCCACTGAGGCCGATACCGGTTTCGTAAATATCGCTGTCGAAACGATCCGTAACGGTGAACGCGGAAAGCAGCAGGCGCAGCGAATCGATCCCGCTGTTGGGCAGTCCCTTGTCCCAGGTAATCGCTGCGTTGCCGTGGATAAAAGTCTTCTCGCCACCCGGAACCGACAGGTCTTCCGTGAAGAGACGCTCTGTCGCGGTCAACGACCCCGAAAGAACGAGCGCGTCGGCACTTGGCGTGCCGAGGTCCCACCGCACAAAACCTTCCGCCTGCCCGTAAGGCGAGACGAAGCTGTCGTCGTCCTGCGCCCCGCCTGGCTCAAAATCGGTGAATGCGCTGAATACGCCGCCGGTCAGGGCGAGTTCCCAGGTGACGCCACGCAACGCGCGCTCGATGCGGGCGAGCAGGCGAACAGCTTCCTGTTGCTCACTTGCGGTCAGACCTCCGACTTCGATGCCGTACTGCACCTGCCGCCGGGCCAATTCATAGGACCCTACATGATAATACAACCGGCTGGCCGCAAGCCGGGCGCGCGCATCGCGCGGGTATTGGATCAGATACTGCTCGATCGAGGAGATCGCCTGATCGTATTGCCCAGCATTGACCGCAACCGTGACGAATTGGGCGAGCGTTCCGTTGTCGGCCGGACTGGCGATGCGGGCCGCAAACGCATCGTCATAGGCCCCAAAAAGACCTTGTGCGCCGGCCGGCAACACGCCGGCACAAAGCAGCGCTGCGGCGACGCCGAAGATCGTTCGAAACGAAGATTGCATGCCGAGAACCCACCCCCAAAACCGACTAGTGCGAGAGATTTAGCACGACTGCAAGAAAAAGGCGACTGAACGGTCGCCGGACTTATGCGAGTCCTCAGCAGCTGTTGCAGCTGCGCAACAAGATATCGGGTTTATTCCTATTTCGGATGCGCTGATTGTCAAAAACTCTTCTCGACATTGCTGCACGTGATTGAAGTATTTGGCCCAAGGCTTAACAAACTCAAATCTCATCAGTAGTGGATCGCACAGCCGACAAGATTAATATTGGGTGGGCGATTCTGCGTATCTGGTCACCAGGCTTCAAGGTCACCCACGGCTTTTCCAAAGGCCTTCCGTCGCGTTTCGCAAGAGGCCGGAGAGCTGCCGGAAGGTGCTTCTCACGACGCGTGTGCGATTCGGCCCGGGTCTTGCAATTTCTTTGAACGCGAGGTCAGCTCATTGCCCCAACTCCCAGGGACGCGTCACCGCACGCAGCTTGCTAGTCTAGAGCACGAGCATGGTTGCCAGCCCCAACATCAGGCCCATGCCTACAATATCGGTCACGGTGGTGAGGAAGATCGCCGAGGCGACCGCCGGATCGGCGCCTACCCGGCGCAGGCCCAACGGGATCAGCACGCCGGAGATGCCGGACATGAGGCACGATCCGGACATGGCAAGCAGGATCACAAGTGCCAGCATCGGCGCCTGCGCCGCCGACGCCGGTTGCCTCGAGGCATAGAACCACATCGCCGCAGCCGCAACAACGCCGACGAGCGCGCCGTTGGCGGCCGCGAGCGCGCCCTCTCTCATCACCAAGTGCAGCTTCGGTCGTTTGTCCACATCCCCAAGGGCAAGGCCACGCAGCGTCATAGCCAGTGCCTGGCAGCCGGTGTTTCCGCTCTGCCCGGCCAAGACTGGGAGAAACGCCGCCAAGGCGACGATCTTCTCGATCGTGCCTGTGAACGAACTGACCACGAATGCGGCCATGAAGGCCGTCAGGAGATTCAACTGCAGCCACGGATGACGCTTCAGGAAGGCTGAAAACAGCGGCGTAAAAGAGCGCTCCTCCTTCTGGAGGCCGACCATCTGGCCAGACTGGGCGGAAATCTCGATGATTTGCTGCTCGAACAATCGCCAGCCGCGAACCTGCCCGAGCAGCCGGTTCTCCGCATCCACCACCGGATAGACAGGATAGTGACGCCGTACCGCCGCCTTGCATGCGTTACTCAAAGAGAGACCGACATAAAGAGCGAACGGCCTGGGCAGCATGATGTGATCGACAATCGCGTCGGGTTCGCTCAGCATCAGATCGCGCAGGACCGCCAGGCCAACCAGTCTATTGCCCTCGTCCGTGACGTAGAGATAAGTGAGCTCGGTCGGCACCTGGGCGCCTCTGACAGCTTCCACCGCGGCAGCAACCGTCGTCCCGACAGGAACGCTGGCGGGGATCGGGTCCATCACGTCGACGAGCGACTCGGGGATCGCGAAACCCATGTCACCATCATGAGAGCTGATGGGCCGCATATGCAGTGGCAAATGCTCGGCCACCTTACGGGCGTGCCCGTCCGGCAACAGCTTTAGTGTGTCGCGGATGAACTCGGGAGACTCTCTAGCGAGCAATTCAGCTGCGTCATCAGGTGCTCGAGCACGCAGCGTGCGCACCAACTTCTGAACGCCGGTCTCTTCGTTCATTTGCTCTGGCCCCCCAATTGGAAAGTGAAAAAGTTGTGAAGTATCGGATCGCACCGGGGCGGAAATACGACAGCTTCTTCCGGCCCCAGCAGTCCGCTTTGTGGTTCTCGCAAGCGCCGCCTGCACACTCCTAGCTTGAGAAGGCAAAGCAGACGTCTACATTTTGGGCGTGCCGTCGTCAGGTCAGCATGCGAGTGTCCGCGCTATTTCCCTCGCTTTTCAACCTTTAGATTTGGGAGGTCGGGTCGCTTGGATACCACACCGGCCTCCTTCAAGGCGGTGTATCCAACCTTTTTGAGGAGCTTCTCTGTTTTGGCGCGCTCCTTGTCCAGAGCGGTATCACCTTTGACCTTGGGCATCCGTCCTCCATTTGGTCGTTGTCGTTCGCCGGTAAATGAGATTGCCGGAAATGTCCCGCAGTGTCGTGCTTTGACCCCCGGCCGAGGACTGAATTGAGGCGCTTTGCCGCCCGGCAGCCTTTGGCGGGAAGCGGACGGGCGGGCTATTCCTGCTGGAATTGACAGGGCCAATTTTCTGGCCTCGTCATGCCAGAAGGCAACTCGGTCCGGGCGTCCCCGCAAGCCATGTTGAGCTGCCACTGGGACAGACCCGCCGAATTGGATAGATCGAGGCCCTCGATACGGGTCAGAAAGAAAAAAGCGCCCTCAAAGTCTATCGGTGCGGTGAACTTCGCTCCTCGGAAGTCCGCCCGCGCGAGATTGGCAAACGAAAAGTGGCTGCCGCTGATATCGGCGTCATGGAACTGCGCACGCCCCAATTCCGCCTTTGTGAAATCAACATTGACCAGATTGGCGTTCTGGAAATTCGAGCGCTGCACTTCCGCGCCCGTAAACACAGCGCCCTGCGCGTCCATCTGGCTGAAGTCGGTCCTGTACGCCTCGATTTTGTCGAACCGGGCGCCTTTGGCGGTCGAGCCGGCCAGGGAAGCGCGCACAAGCGTTGCCTTCTCAAAATTTGCCGCAAGGAGATTGCTGTTCCTGAGGTCGGTCGAAGTGAAATCAACACCGAACAGGTTTGCCCCGCTCAGGTCCTGTCCTTCCAGGATGAGAAGCTTTTTGTCACACTCCTGCCAATTGACGCCAGGCGTCGCGGCTGCGTAGCAATCTTGAGCGGCGGTGGCGTTTTGCCAAGCCAATACAGTGCAAACCGCCAGAACCAAGCCGGATCCGCCGTAAGCTCTGGTTCGTCTCAAAGTCATTTTTGCTGGACCCTCTGCTACTCGTCGACAATCAGCCTTACCACATCTGCTGACACTCGAGCCACGGTAACGACCGCCGTCACAGTTTGCGCATCAACGATCCGTCGATAGCCAGCAGCAGCTTGCGAAATTATCGAGAGGTGGGGAAAGGCTTTGACGGTAGAGTGCTTTTTCGCGGATGCGCATGAGCGCCTCAAGTGCACGAACGAGGAGCGTGAGCAGCGCCTGGAGGAGCGTCTGACGCTCGCGAAGGAAATGACGGGGAGCGTAGATCCGTTGGATTTCATAGTTCGCCAAGCCGTTTCTCTCGTATTCTCTCGTATGGTCTGGCGAACCAAAGGACCAAGAAGACAACTAGTTTCATGCGAGCTGTATTTGACCATGGTAATATGAGCGCTGCCGCATTTGGCCGGAAGCTGACTGGCCGCTTCTGGCGCAAAACGATAACGGATGTTTAACCTGGTCTGGTTCAAGCACCGTTGTCGGGTTCAAATCGCGTGACCACGCCAATGGTACTCCAGTATGGCGCTTCGGAACCTCCAGGTTGCGGGGCCTTGTGATCGCAAGTAAACAGTCGCGGAATTTGGTCACACGAAATGGCCAATCACCGGTTTCGAATGTCCGCAATTCGTGGCGTGAACGATATATTGCACACCTACGGGACCTTACTGACCGATGCCGGCCTGCTCGCCTGTAGGCTGGCGAGGAGCGGCCTGGGGAGTCTCTGGGCCGGCGTCGGTCACCGCTGGCTACGCTGTTGCCTGCGGAAGCTGACAGTCATTGTGATGAGGGCAATTTGCCCACCATCGTCGTCAAACTGCGCGGCGCCGTGAATGACCTACTGCATTCCGCGGAGGGAATTCACGTCGGCGCAGAACTCGGCGTAGGGCTTGCTCATTGCCGCGTCATTGCATTCGCGCAAGATCATTTCGCGCATGGCCTTAGGCTTGGCCATGAAGACCGCCTCCCGGCCTGGTCGGGCGGAGCCGGCGACTTTTTCTGTTCGCCGAAATCGTCAAGCACGCCCCTGCTGGGGCGAAGCTTTCTAAAGCACGTCCGACCACATATTTTAGGAGGGCGCCACCAACGCTCTACCAATCACGGTTCGGAACACTGCCGAAATAACCGTTAGTCGGCGCTAATGTTTCGGTCTGGACTCGCTACCGCTTTGGAAGCATTCTGCACTCGGGGGAGAGGGCGTGGGCAAAGTCCAGCGTCATCAAGGTGCGGATCAGGCCGACCGCTGGCGCAAGAACGCAAAGGGGCGGTGGATGTGGCGACGGCAATATCTGCCGGCGCTGGTGATGGTTCCCTGACCGGTTTTCAAAGTGAACCCAAGCTCTCGACAAGCTCGTCGGGCTCATCCCAGCTGGCTGGCTGAGTGGCACCCGCACGGCCGGCGCGGGGAGCTGCGATATCAAGGGCAACATTTCCACCAGTACCGACGAGCGATTTATCACGTTCCAGGGCAGGAGCATTACTGCCAGACGACGATCAGTTTCAGTACAGCGAGCGCTGGTTGTGCAGCGAGGCTAGGCATAGGCCGCCGGCTGGCGCAAAGCAAGGCGGTAGCGCGGTAGCCACCACCATGTGCAGGCCCACCAGCCCGTCATCATGGTCCGAACCTGATCGCACCCGCCGACCTTGGTCTCAATGTCGTTGATTGGCACTGCCACGCGGCTTTCCTTCATTCGCATGGTTCGCAGACATTAGCATTATCGCATACTCTCATCATCCGGCGTCGTCACCCTCACAAAGCAGCGCCGGTAAGGCTCGGCGCCCTTCTTGTTTGTCCCATGTGCCAAAGGAGGTCGCCGGGCCTGCCGTTGCTCATCTTTGCGGTTGCTCCTGATGGCTCCGCTTGGCGCCGTGGCCCTGCGTCTTCCTTCAGGTAAGGCCGGCGAGGCGCTTGTCAGACGGCCTGGCATGTAGGATTATGGTCCTCGTTGCGGCGACGCCCTCAATGGAGAGCGCCAATGGCCAGAACAAACCTTCCGAACAGCTTTCCCGGGCTGAAATCGAGCGCTTCCTGGCGGCAGCCGAAGCGCTGCACAAGAGCATATTNACAAACCTTCCGAACAGCTTTCCCGGGCTGAAATCGAGCGCTTCCTGGCGGCAGCCGAAGCGCTGCACAAGAGCATCGCCGGGCCGCTCCTGGCGTACCACACGGAGCACTGCCAAGCTCTACCTGAGGCCCATGGACCCCTGTTGAAGTCGATTGAGACGGTCACCGGCCAGAAGGCGCAGTTCATCCCCTGGAACGGGACAGGACCGGCACAACCCCGGAGAAGCCTCCGGGCTGGTTGTCCTCGCGCAACTCTCGCGCCGCATCACCTCTAAGAGCAGTTCGAAGACGCTTTCGATTTCGCCGTTGATTTGGTCGGCAGGGATGCCAGGCTTCTCGGCCGCCGTCGTCAATTGGTCTGCTAAGTCGCTGGCGGCGATCGGATCGCCCCGCGTCACAATCGCGGCGCGGAGGGGTTTTATTAGCTCCCCCTCATCTTGACGCCGGTGCCGGCTGCTCCAAAGTCTTGGGCATGGCTCGGGGAAGTATCAAAGTTGGCGACGAGGTCGCAGTCACGGCGATTGTGCGCGGCCGGGTGACGCCCGATCGCATAAGCGTGACGATCCCCTCCTACGACTTCCCGCATTCTGTTGTCGATTCGGCTTCGAAGGCTGTGATTGGCCAGCATATGGAATTGATCGGCCCTATACACGCATCGACGGGAACAAGGTAACCGTCAGCCTCCGGCCATTGGTGACTGTCGAGGCCGAGCACGTGCGCCTGGTCGAAAGCCACGTGGCGCTTCCGCGAGCGCGAAAAAGGCCGCTCGTTGACAAAGTTTAACTTGCCTGCCCCCCAAGGAACGGCCAGTGAAACTTTCCCCATCACATCGGCTCTGGTCGCCTCCCGCTAGCTGCCGGCGCGTTGCGATATCGGCGCAGTAGATGGGTCGGCATTTTCCGAACTTTCCGCCATGTCGTCGCGATGACGTTGGCGAAGGCGCTTCAGCAAATCGCGTGAGGCTTGAATCGCCCTGCGCGATTGATCCATTTCTGGCGAAACGTGGCGCGTTCCTCCATGGACTTCTGCCACTTCAGCAAGGTAGCCGTAGTCGCAGTGGCCGCTTGAGCGATATCTATGGGCGCTGCAACCATCGCATCCTCCCAAAAAAGGCAATGGTAAACGCAATCTTTATAGGCCCGCCGAAACCCTTTCTTCAATCAAAAACGAACATACGGCACGTGGCAAAATGGCTATTCGTCGGGCCGCTCGACGGCGGCTTCGTCGACCTCGGCCTCCATCTCGTCGTTGACGGTTTTGGTCTTGCCAAAACCGTCCATCGCCACACCGTCAAAGCCCTGCAGCCATGCTTCCGCATATTCCTGCCAGTAATGGCACCTCACGCTCCTTGCCATCCTTGCGCGACTGCGCACCGTACATCCATGCATAGGTGACGCGCTCCTGGTCCTTTTTAGCTACGGCCATTTCCGTTCTTCTCCCGGAAATCCAGCAGCCTTGCGTGCCGCAGCTTCTCTTCGCCTTTGAGGGTCTCGACCCAGCCAACCAGTCCGGGCTTCAGCCACTCGGCCTTTTCCTTTTTATGTCCCTTCGGGACCGGGCCGCCAACCTTGCCCTGGACGCGATCCCAAAGCGCTTGCCGCTCAGCGGCATTGAAGTTGACGAGTGCGCCGCCTTTGTAGAGGCCCTTTTCAGCCATGATCACCTGGGTAGCTTTGCCGCGCTCGCGCTGTGCACCGATGATTTGCATTTCCTTTTCCTCAAAGCACTTGATCTTGCGCCAAGCGCTCGTTTGCCGCTGCGATATGGACTGCCCCTTGAGCTTCGAGACCATGCCTTCTAGCCCGTCTCGTCGACCAGGTGGCAAACGGCGTCACCAGTGCGGCATCGCTCCTCTGAATTGAATGCGCCCGCCGGCAGGGATCATTTCGTGCAGGATCGCCGCGATCTTCGGTCGGCATCCCGCGCAGGTCATGATGCGTGGAACCCTGCCGGTTGCTGACCGTTCTCCGTCAATGGAAGCCCCGAACCAACAGAGCCAAACGATCCTCGTGGTTGACGGCGACGTCATCGCCCGATGCGTCATCGCGGACTATCTCCGCCACTGTGGCTACAGGGTGATTGAGGCCCATTTCGCACGTGAGGCGCAACAAGCGTTGAACTATGCGGAGTTCGGTGTGGACACCGTCTTGTGTGACGTTGACCTGCCGGGCAACATGAACGGGTTCCAACTGTCGAAGTGGGTTCGCGAGAACAAGCCCGAGGTCAAAATAGTGCTTTCTGCCGCAGTAGAACGAACTGCGATCGCGGCGGGCGACCTTTGTCAGGAAGGCCCGCACCTTGCGAAGCCGTATGAGCCGGCCAACGTAGTGGACCATATCAGGCGACTGCAGCGTGTTTGGAGCTTACGATCCAGGAACCCTGGTGCAAAGCGCAATTGATCTCTGTCCAGACGCCGAGAGGCTCGTCTGCATACCAATGGTGATTTAGCCCTGCGAACTGGACGCCGCTCAAAGGAAGAACGGCGTATAAGCCGCAGTCCTGCGTGCGGCCGCAACAGTGGACGGTTGTTGCGCGCAGGACGGAGGAAATTCGCCTTCCTGCCGCGGGCGGTGAACGGGATACCGTAGGAGCGTCAGCATAGCGCCGGCCACAGAACGGGACGCGGCACCGACTGTCCCCGTCCGGTAGTCCGCATGTTTTGTCGAAGCCGACCGGCTGAGATCGTGCGCATTTTGGTTCTCGGCGGCACGGCCGCTGATCGGCGATGATGCGAGGACCGAGTTGCCCGGAAGAAATCGATCTGGTCTTGCACCTTTTTTGCTTCCTCATTCGCGGGGCAGCTTGTGATTTTCCAGCCTGACAGACCCTCCCCTGTCTATAAGAAATTTCCCGACGCATGAGCGCACGTCCAACACAGTGCGGGCTCCAATGCTCACCGGCAGCGCGAGAATGGTAACCACCTACCTTGAGGGGAGCGCCACGTGCGTAATCAACGATGCAGGCGCTGCCAACCTCGGCATCCCCGGCAGTAGCAGGCTTATAAATGAATATATCGTTGATCAACGCTATCGGCGCAGCCGCCGGGAGATGGACAGACCGCGTTTCAGCTAGCTAGGGTATCGATGTTCCAGGCTAAAGGCATTGGCATGCCCGAATTAGAAAAAAGACCTGAATCCCGTAAAGCAGCAACAAAATGCCGAAAGCTATCCAGAAGCCGGGTCGCGTAAGCAATGCCAGATCTTTTCTTAGCTGCTCCATTCACATCAACTAACATGGCCAAGCGTCGTTCCCGTCCGCTGGGGACAAATTTCAACTGAGCTGATAGGCTTCGTCGCATAGTGCCGCGCCACTGCGGATCGAGACACCTCAGCGCCCCGCATGAGCACGCGCAACTCGATCGGAGGCGCAAGGAGAAAGTTCGGAACGGTTCCAAGAACCCCAAGCAAATTGAGCGCCGCAGCGGACGATAAGGTTCACGCATATCCCGGCGAACATCCGCACAGCAATGGTCAATATCAACGGCAGAAGGGCGTCCGAAAAGAAACTCATCTCTGCGTCACCGCCTCATCGAGAGTCACCGCTGCGGCATCCTGAATACAGGTCGGCGACCCGAAGAGCATGCATTGCGCAAGATTTTCCAGATGAACTGATGCCGAGACCGGCCCAAGCGTCCACCGTAGCCTCCAGCCGGTCATTGCATGAGACTTCGACAGGCTGTTCACAATTATCGTCCGCTCTCTCATTCCGGGACTGAATGCTATTGAGAGGAACTCGCCGTCGAACACTGTGCTGCGGTAAACCTCATCGCTGATGATCCATAGATTGTGCCGCTCGGCAAATGTGGCAATGGTTTCCAGATCCTCCTTGCCGAACACATATCCGCCGGGATTGTTTGGGGAGTTCAGCAAGATCGCCCGCGTTCGATCTCCTACCGCTGAACGGAGAATATCCTCGGATGCCTTCCGCCGCGCATTTTGCAGCGATAGTTTGACGGGTCGGACCACTGCTCCATCGGCGCGTATTGCCGCTTCGTATGTAGATACCAAGGCTCAAGCCAAAGCACCTCGTCGCCAGCTCCGGCAACGGAAGCTTAGTGTGATTGAGCGGCCAGGCGGCCGGTCCCAATTCGTTCGAATGATGCGCTTGCCTCGCCAATGTCGCATGGTGAGTCAGCCGGCAAACCAAAACACTCAACCGCCGGTTAGGCCCGGCCGCCTGATGCGCCCCACAAGAGGCTGTGCCGGGCCGTTCGTCGGGGCTTCTGCACCTGAGTTGTTAATGTGCCCAGGCAACACACCATCGACGCCAAGACGATGGCAAGAAGGGGAGCCGCGCAGTCCTCAAGAATAAGTCAGCAGGCACCTAGACCGATGTAGGGCCTTCCGATCGCAGCTCTCGGCTCCTCGCGGCGCCGGCGCCCTGGCATCGTTTGATTGAACGAAGACGCTGAGTTGAGCTCTCGATACAAAAGCATCTCAGTCCTCGTGCCTCAATGGTTCCGGGCATGCGGCTGCAGGGGATGAAGTCATGAAGTTCAGGGATTTGATCAGACGCGCCGAGGACAATGTGGAGAGGTCGTTCGACGATCTCGAAGCTGACTTGGCTAACGCTGTCGACCAGTGCCTCGATTTGGAGGATGTCGCCGACGTGCCAAACACGGCAGGCGACAACAACGAACAGGATGACAGCGTACCAAGCGAGGACGGTGCCGGCGACGACGATGATAGCTCGCCGATACCAGCGCATCGGATGACCTCACATACGCAGAGCCGAATTGCTGCCGTGAGCTCGTTTAACGGCTTGTTCCACGATGCCAAGCTCCATTTCGAGGAGATCAACGCAAAAATCTCCGAAATTACAAGCACATGTCAACTGACGTTCGAGTTTTTTCACATCCTTCACGCGGACATTCTCCGTGCCAACGAACTGGAGTTGGCGAATCAAAATCTGATCGCAGATCAAAGGAACTTGTCGGAAACACTCAATGACCTGAACAGACGGTACTGTGAGCGTCAAGGCACCGTCGAGACATTGCAGCAGCGCCAGGCAAGCCTTGTTCAGGAGTGTGAAGTGCTCCGTGGCGCGTTGGCCGCGGCAAGGCTGGAGCTGGTCGAAGCGGCGAACACCACCACAAAGAACGAAGCGGAATTTGGCGACCTCACGAACATGCTTGCCGCCGCAAATGTCGAGGCCGACAGGCGCTCCCGAGAGAACAAACAGCTGCGTGAAAAGAATGTGAGCCTGTCTATTGACCTGGAAAAGGCCATGAAGCGGGAGGAAGAGGCACGGCATAGGCTGGATGCCTTCTCCACGATCCATGCCAACGAAGCTGCGCGAAATTCCGAAATGCTGAGTGCGCTCGGCAAGAGCGAAAAAGAGGCAATCAAATTGCACACCTCACTCGAGGTTGCGCAGGCGAAGCTATGGGAGGTGACCGAAGCAGCCAGGATTATGCAGGCGGACATGGATGGCGAGCTTAAACGCTGCCAGGCTGAGAACCGAGGATTGCGCTCAGAAATTCAAAGTCTCCAATCGCGCTTCGAACTCGCCTCAAACGCAAACAACGAGGCCGCGGCCGAGATCGCCAGGCTCCAGCTACAATGGAGCGACGCCCTGGCCGAAAAACAGGTGACCGACGAAAGGTTGGCCGCACTCACCGAGGAGGCCGAAACCAACAAGGTGAACCTTTCCAAGATCGCCGCAGATTTTGCACAGCTGTCCATGCAGCAGGCGTCCGATCAGATTGAACTCGATGTGAGACGGCAGGAATGCGAGGACTTGCGGGTCGAGATTGCCTCGGTCAATGCTCGGGTCAGGGAATTGCTGCCCTACAAGAGGTCGCATGGAAGCGCGAACGCCTTGCCGCATACATCTGACGTGGCAAATGTAGCGGTGACTGCAGACCGAACGGTGCATGCCGCACGCCGTGTCCGCCGCAGGGCCCTCGCCGCGTCGTAGGAGCAAAGAACCTCTCCTCGTGAGGCAATTGCCCATGTCGATGATCGTGGAACGGTATGCGCTGTTTGTTGCGCAAAAGATGACAGGACACTAACGCTGTTGTCGGGGCAGGACTTGGTGAGGCGGCCAGGAAAATCCTGTTGGGGCATCCTTGTAGCCGGGACAATGTCCCAGACGAGCCTCGCGCGTCGGCCGCAGGCGTCACCCCTGTTGGCATCACGTCGCCTACCCTAATATGTCAGCAAGCACGCCTGCCGTGTTCCCGCGGTCGACCGCTCACAGCCGCCATGTCATTCCCGGAAAGCCCTCGACATCTGGTCGGTAAGCGGCTTCAGCAGATAAGACCAGACGCTGTGTTCGTCCGTACTTATGTGAACCTCCGCTGGCATACCGGGTTTGAGCACTTTGGCATCGGTCAGACAGGTGGACTTGTCTTCGACATTGATGCGCGCCGAGAAATAAGAAAGCTGGCGCTGTTGATCTTTTATCAGGTCCGCCGAGATGCGCTTGACAGACCCTTGGCAGGCAGGCGTGGTGCCGGCGTCGAAAGCCGGAAACCGGATCGAGACCCGCTGACCTGGACGAACGTCATCTATGCGCGACGGCGCAATCAGCGCGTCGACGACAAGGTTGCCGGTGTCAGGGACAATCATCATGAGAACCTCGCCCGCGGCAATCACGCCGCCGATCGTGTGAATGGAAGATTCCTGTACCGTTCCCGATTGCGGAGCGCGGATGGTGGTTTTGGCCAGTTCGTCCTGTGCCACAACCTTACGCTCGCTGAGTTCGGTTTGCTTGGCTTCCGTTTCACGAAGTTCGCTCGTCACGTCACTACGCCTTTGTTCATCGAGCTGAAGAATCTGCAATTCGGTCTCGCTGATCCGGGCCTGCGCCTCGGCAACTGCCGCCGCGAGGCGCCCTGATTCTCCGTGCGCCCGGGTGGCATCCAGTCTGATGTTGCTAAGTCGCTCTTTGGACACCAGTTTCTTTGTAAAAAGCGCCTGTACATCGACAAGATCGCCATCCAGCAGGACCACGGATTGTTCTTCCGCGGTCTGTTGCGCCTTGAGGCCCTCAACTTGGCGTTCGAGTTGCTTTGAGCGGCTTTGCAACTGTGCCTTCTGCCCCTTGAGGGCCGTAGCGCGGCTGTCGAACAGCGTGCGCTCACCGTTCACCAGCGCAGCCAGCTCCGGCTCGCCCATTCGCGCTTGAAGGCTGAACGGAAGCTGCATCTCCGACAGGCCTTGCCGCTCTGCCTCCAGCCGCACAAGCCGAACCGTTGCCCGATCAAGATCCTTGCTAATTATCTGCAGATTGGCCCGTGTCAGCGTGTCGTCCAATCGTGCCATCACATCGCCGGCCCGTACATGATCCCCATCTTGCGCGAAGATGCCCCCTATCGTGCCGCCCGTCAGATGCTGGACCTTCTTTATGTTGCTCTCGATCACCACGGTCGCCGGCGCAATTACCGCGCCAGCAATCTTGGTCAGTCCGAGCCAGAGCCCGCCGCCGGCAAGCAACATAACCGTGACCGCCGCACCCAGGATCAGGTTGGCCCCGATTCCATCGCGCGTGCCCGAAATCATCGCGTTGCGCCGGCTCCCATTGCCGATCGGGGCCGATGGAGCCATCGTCGCCTCAGACAAAAAAATATTCCTCATGCGTGACCGCTCACCCCTTTGTGCATCGCGACGGCCGCTGCCGGGCGTTCAACAGGCGCAGCAAAGGGGCGGATGACGTTGGCCAGGACCTCCTCGCGTGAGCCGAAGGCGTGAAGCATCCCATTGGACATTACGAGTACCCTGTCGATGTTGGTAAGGGCAGAAGGACGGTGCGCAACTACGATGACGATGCCTCCACGTCTGCGCACTGCCAGGATCGCGCCGGCCAAGGCGGTATCGCCATCGACGTCCAGATTTGAATTCGGCTCGTCCAGAACGACGAGAAACGGATCGCCGTAAAGTGCCCTGGCAAGCCCGACGAGTTGCCGCTGTCCAGCCGACAAGGCTGTTCCTCCCTCGCCCATGCGTGTTTGAAAACCGTTCGGCAATCGCAGGATCATTTTGTCGACGCCCGCTGCCTTGGCAGCTGCAAGCACGCCCTTGGCGTCGCCCTTCCCGCCAAATCGCGAAATGTTATCGGCAACCGTTCCATCAAACAGTTCGACGTCCTGGGGCAGGTAGCCAATATGTGCGCCAAGGTGTTCTTGGTCCCATTGGTCAAGCGAGGCGTCGTCCAGCCTCACCGTGCCGCGAAGTGGCTGCCAGACGCCCACCAGCGCGCGCACAAGCGTGCTTTTGCCAGAACCGCTCGGGCCGACAACGGCCATTCCCGTCCCTGCAGCCAGGCGGAAGCTGACATTGGCTACCGTCGGTTTTTGCTGGCCCGGTGGCGCTATAGTCAGGTCCTCGACCGCAAGCTCCGCCTGGGGGCGCGGAAGTTCCATATGTTCGTCCCGGTCAGGAAAAGCGGCCAGGGCCGTTGCCAGTTGCGAATAGCTTTGCCGGAACGCGGCGAAGCCTCGCCAGTTCGCGATAGCGGCGTCAACAGGAGCCAATGAGCGGCCCAGCAAGATGGAGGATGCGATGATCACGCCTGGCGAGGCTTCGCCTCCTATCACCAGGTAGGCACCCAGTCCAAGAACGCAGGACTGCAAGGCCAAACGCAGTGCCCTAGAGAGTGCCCCGGTGGCGCCGACGACGTCGGAAAGCCTCTCTTGGTGCCGCAGATATGCGTTATTGATCTCGCCCCAGCGGTGGGCAAGCCGTGCGGAAAGGCCCATCGCGCGTACGACTTCCGCGTTGCGGCGTCCGGATTCGGCGAGATTGCGTTGCGACACCAGCGTCTCGGACGCGCGTGTCACCGATGTGCGGCCAAGAACTTCCGCCATGACCGTGAGCAGCACGACAATGATCGCACCGCTTGTGGACAACAGACCGAGCGCAGGATGCAGGAAATAGATGATCAGCAGGTAAAATGGAATCCACGGAGCGTCGAAGATGACAGTCGGCCCCATTCCGGAAAGGAAGCCGCGTAACTGATCGAGATCACGGAGGGGCTGTATCCGGTTCGCATCCTGCCCGCCAATGAGCGGCAAGGACAGTGAGAGGCCGAACACCCTCTGCTTCAAATTCCTATGGACACGATTGCCCACTCGAACCAGCAGGCGCAGCCGCACGAAATCCAGCAGCCCGTAGACAGTGTAAAGACCCAGCATTCCGATCGTGAACCCGACAAGCGTCGGAACGCTCTGCGAAGGTAAAACGCGATCGTAAATTTGCAGCATATAGACCGAGCCGGTCAGGGCGAGAAGGTTTATGACTGCCGAGAAGACGCCGACGCCTACCAGGCCAGGCACGGTCCCAAGCATTGCGCCTCGCAGATCCGACGAACTCCTTCCACCAGGGTTCATGGGTTTCGACCTCCCGTGAGAGATCGTTGCGCAAGCTCACTGGCCCCACTGGGCACGGACAATCTCTTGCTGTTCAGGAGCGTATCCCCTTAGCTTCTAATATTACGCCCCACTAACATGATTGGACTTTAGTCAAAATGTAGCAAAATCGTGGCGCTGACCCGAGAAACCCGGAACCCACATATTAAATCGGGGGAAAACTGCCGTTCCACCGTATTTAGACGGGCTTCATTGCCGGGCGAGCCACCCCAAGAAAACCGCTGCCTGCCGTTTTCGGGGCTTTCTCGGGATTTAGCGCTTCCTCGCAACAACCAGGAAGTGTTGCGCCAGCTGGCCAGGAACGCGAAGCCTTCTGCAGGCCTTCTCGACAGGCTGCATCATCATTTCACAGAACCCTGGCAACAGGTTTCCCGGCCGAGGCAGGTAACCGTACGGTATCGTCTGCTCGACGGTGAATCCCGAGGCAGTCAGGAGGGCCTTGAACCTCGCTGCGCTCAGCGTGTTGCGAATGGTGCGTCGAGACACTCGATTGAGCAGCCGGCACGCCAGGCCGACGGGCGACGTCGCATTCATGTGAACGTTGCACACAAGCCGCCCGCCATCTTTAAGGTGCTCATTGATCGCTTTCAGTGCATGCCATTTCAGTTCATCCTCTGCGTTCAGGAAAAAACGAAATGCGGTTACCACATCGAACGTCATACCCAACTGCTCCCTTGTCACGTCGACGTGACGCAAACTCACATTGGGCGGTACTTGAGCGCTGTCGAGCATAGTTCTGGAAACGTCGGCGCCAACCACCTCGCTGAAGAGGCCGGCGGCTACCTCGGCGATGCGGCCTGTTCCGCATGCGAAATCAAGGCAGTTTCGGCTCGCTCCGCTCAAGGGGCGAAGAACGTCGAGGATCAGCGGCTTTTCGATGTTCTCCCAAAGCGCGCCATAATAGCCGGAACTGTGCGTTTTGTTGTAATGTAGGCCGTAGCCGGGCGCGCAATGGCTGGTCCTGTAGCCGTCCGACACGAAGCCGCCCTGCGCATTGCTCTCCTTGCTAGACGTAAATTCCTGCCAATTTCCGGACTCACCGGCGCGCGACCTGGACCGCACAATTCGCGCTGACGGCATATGGAAAGCATAACTTGACGACTGCGTCACCTGATCCGCGTTCGTTGAGGGTGTCAGGGTCGCTCCCTGGTTGAAAATGCGCCTCACCTTGGATCTCCGTTCAGTTGGGTTCGCCCCCCCGATAGAACAGTAAGCTCCGCACGGACTGCGGCTGACGCCCTATTGGACTGCCACACTTTGCAGTTCACTGCTGAATCTGGCTTCGACAGTATCCCCCGGCAGCACAATCGCATCTTCGTCAACCAACAGCTTGCGCCATTCATTGCCGATCTTGCGTACGATGGTCACCTGGGCCCGTACCGTTTCGCCGGCAATCGGCAATGGCTGTGTGGATGCTCCGGTCGGCTGCAGCTTCTCGCTGGCGGCATGGAGCCTGGCGGTGACATCCGCCAGCCGGGCGTTGGTGTCCTTCAGATCCGTCAGCAGGCCAATCCTCCTTTGATTGTCGTTGCGTTCGTGCTGTCTGACAAAGTCCTCCTGCTGGCGCCGCGCCCTCATCAGTTCGACCGAGGTTTGAAGCGCGCCGCTTGAAGATAAAAGCAACGCGCGCCTGACATCCGCGAGCCGGGTGTTGGTCAGATTGCCTGCATCGAATGCCTTCGTCACTCGCGCCAAATCTTGCTCATCCGCCTTCACGCTCTCGCCCTCGACTCGTTCGCGTTTCTGCAAAACGCCAATTTGCTCGGCAGCGTCCATCCGGCCCTTCTCCAGAAAATCCTGCTCTTGCCGGAAATCACTCAGCGCAACCTTCAGCGCCTCTGCTTCAGCCTGTGCCATCGCGGCTACAACGCTCGGCGAAAGAGGTGATCCCTGTGGTGTCTTCTTGTCGAAATCCGCCTGGCCCTGAAGCTCGGCGCGAATGCGGGCAGCGTGAAGGTATTCTTTCGTGTAATCTCCCCAGAGCATTTCGTAATCGCGCTTGAGATCGACCGGATCAGGCCCGGCCTGGCCCGCCCGTGATCGCAAAAGACTGAAGCCGCCGGAAACGGCCAGCGCCTGCCGTACAGTCATGAGCGGACGGTAGGCCTGTTGTCCCGGGGTGAGCACATCGCCCGTTACATAGATCGGGCGATAGTCCGCTATGATCGCTGTGACATCGTCGGGCTCGACAGTAACTGTCTGCTCCCGCCCATCAGTCAGACGCACGTGAAAAATCTTGCTTGGCAAGACCTCTTGCATGCGCCTTTGCAGTTGGGACGCCGTCAGGCCTGCGACCATGATCATTCCAGCCTCCGGAAGGGCGATATTGCCATCCATCTGGACTACGGCGCGCTGCGTCCGATCAGGGATCGGCGCTATTCCTATCTCGACCGTATCGCCAGGTGAGAGTTGATAGGGCTCGACCTCGCCTGCGCAAGCCATCGAGGTTAGCGACATCATCACGACTGCGCCAAGAACGTATCGTCTACTGAAGGTCATTTGCGACAATCTCCTTCCGGTCAAACACCGGCTTCAAAGGCCATTCAACACGACTAACGAAATCGTATACCGGGCCACCGGGCACGCCCCAGTTGCTGGACCAGACCACCTGGGAGCCGTCCGGAGAGGGAGAGGCATGCGTCTCGCTCCAGTAGTCGAAGGGCGCGTTGTGCGTGTCTGCGACACGGCGGACCTCTCCACTGCCGTCTAGACGCAGAGCAATGACTTGCTGAGCGTAAGGCGCCCAATCCGGGTGCTGCGATAGTTCGGCTGGCGTGCCGCCATAACTCAGAAACACCCAGCCGGGCCTGCCGAGCGACCTGAGTGACGCATGCATGGCCTCGCCATATTTCATCAGCGAGGTAGCCTTGCCATCAGCCAAGCGGCGCTTGATCACCTGATATTTGTCAGGATCCGATTTGCTGATCCCGACATAGATTTCGCTTCCGTCGGAATCGACCGTCATGTCGCCATGGCCCGGTCGATGGTGCTCCATCCACTTCTGGCGCAATATGCCGTCGATGGAGAAGACGAAACTCGCTTCGATTCCGTCCGGTAATTGCTGGGAACACACTATGTTGATTCCGAGTGGTGAGATCGAGCAGGAGCCGGTCGTTCCCGGGAATTCGGCAAGATCGATATCCGGGAATTTCCGCCGTTGCTTGAGATCGTAGCCAAAAACCACCGCTCGGCCGTCATTGTTCGTTGCACGCACCGCAATCCGGCTGCCGTCGCGGCTCGGATTGCCTTTGTTGGGTCCAAATTTGAGGTTGGAGTACGCTCCGGAGGCGAACACGACGTCCTCATGATCGGTACGTGGGGCCCATGTCGCAATCTGCCGGCCCCCGACGCAGATCATCAACTCGGGATCAGTGGGATGCCATTCGCATTCGGTCGCGCGGTTGCGGTGGAACAAAGGCAAGTAGGTCTGTCCGTCGAGAAAGCACAGGCCACCGCAGCCATTGGCGATCAGGAGCAGGCTCTGGTCGGCATTCCAAGCCTGTGCGCTTGAGTAACGGTGGGTGCAGTACTTCTTCCCGCATACACCCGCCCGGCCGAGAACGCCCGGTCTGGTGATCCGTGCGAAAACCATGCGAGACCAAGGATCCCTTGTTTGGCGCACATAGCCCGGCAGGTTGTTCACGACCGCTGTGGCCGCCACCTCCGCTGCCTTGCTTTGACGGCCGCCGGCAACGTAGATGTTGGGAGATATGGCACCGGCAGCCAGCAACAGCGCCAACGCATGACGGCCGCCCAGGGTCATGTCATGTAACCCACTTCGCGCCGTACCCGGCCTTCACTAAGGCGCTCGCGCCACCACGTGATTGTTCGCTCCAGCCCATCGCGCAGGCTGGTCTGTGTCCGCCATCCAGTCTCACGTTCAAAGCGCGAGGAGTCGGCGAGCAAGGCGCGAACTTCGGAATTTTGCGGCCTCAGGCGGCTTTCATCACGACGGACCGGCTTTTTGCAATCGGTCAACTCAAGAACAATGGCCAATACGTCCGAGACGGTCGCAGCGCGTTGGCTGCCAGCGTTGTAGGCGTGGCCGAACTCGAGCTGGGCGAGACCTGCGGTCAGGAACGCTGTCGCGGTGTCTTCGACATAGGTCAGGTCGCGGATCGGGCTGGTATCCCCTACCATGATTGCAGGACATTTCGGGTCGAGGACCTGCCGGATAATGGTCGGCACGATGGCGCGTTCACTCTGGCGCGGGCCGTACGTGTTGAAGGGTCGCATGATCACCACAGGGACATCGAACGACCTGGCGTAAGACTCCGCCATCATGTCGGCGCCGATTTTGGATGCCGAATATGGTGACTGTCCCTGCAGGGGGTGTGTTTCGCCGATCGGCATGGTTTGGGCAGTTCCGTAGACCTCGCTCGTGGAGGTATGGATCACCCGCTCCGTCTCCCATAGGCGCGCCGCTTCGAGGACGTTCACCGTGCCTAGGATGTTGGTTTCCACATAGGACTGGGCAGCGGCGTAGGAATATGGAATCGCAATAAGCGCCGCCAGATGAAAAACCGCGACTTGGCCGCGCATGATCCGGTTAAGGAACGCACTGTCGCGGACGTCACCACGGACGAGCCTCAACTGGCTGCGGATGGTGTCCGGCAGATCGTCTAGCCATCCATGGCTGTCGAAGGAATTGTAAAGGGCAAGGGCTGTGACATCTGCCCCGTTGCGAACAAGCGCCTCCGTGACATGCGAACCGATGAATCCGTCCGCGCCGGTCACCAGGACTTTCTTTCCATTGTAGCTCATCACTGCGCATTCCCTTGGCTGTTTGGAACGCTTCCTTGGATATTCAAACGTCGATCGGCGGTACCGGAACCCAACCGACCACTGCCAGCACTCCCCGCACCATCCACGCGAGGTCGGAGACGATGGTGCGTCGCGGATAATATGAGAGGTCCAGTGTTGCCTTGGCGGGGAACATGACCTCCCGGTAGAACACGATCGGATCTACGGATTGGGGGAAGTAATGCGCTTCGTGCCGAAAAACGACCTGGGCTGGTCCCAGCAGGCCTGGCTTGTATTGCAGCACGGCCCTAAGCTCGCCCCGGAAACAATCGGCGAAAGCCAGGCTCTCGGGCCGTGGGCCGACGATCGCCATTTCGCCTTTGAGGACATTCCACAGCTGCGGTAGTTCGTCCAGCTTCGTCGCTGCGAGAAAGCGGCCAACGGTGGTCATGCGTGTATCGCCCACGACCGTCAGCGCAAGGCCTTGAGAGCCGCAGTTCACACCGAATTTGCGAAATTTGTACATGCGGAAGGTTCGGCCGCCGGCCCCGATGCGGGTCTGAGCGAACAAGATCGAGCCACCGCCCTCGAGCAGAAGCGCTCCGGCGATCAGCAGCATCAATGGCGCCAATGCGACGGTAGCGATGCCCGCCACCGCAAGATCGATTGCGCGTCTCGCAAAGCCGTGATCAGGATTTGGAACGAACATCCGGTGAAAGGCAGGGTCTAACGCATTCATGCAGCAGTTCCTCTTTGGGCGCCTGCTTTGAGCGCGCCTGTTTTGAGCGCGGCTGCCAGGGCAGCCACGACTGATTCGGCGGCGGCGGAAGTGATCTGGGGGTGCAGCGGAATTGTGAGCTCTCGCTCAGCGAAATCCTCTGTTCGGGGCAAACTCACGCCGGGAAAGCGCTCGCGGTAGAACGTCATTTGGTGCACCGGCGGGTAGTGGATGGTGGTCTGTATGCCCTGTGTCCGCAGCTCGTCGATGACATCCTGCCGGCTCGCGTAGCGCGGCAGGACGATCGGCATGATGTGGTAAGCCGACGTCCGGGGTTCGCTAAATGGAATGACAATGGCTGGGCAACGGTCCGCGATCAGGCGTCGGTACAAGACAGCTATGATACGCCTGATTTCGTTCCACTCTTGCAGGTTCTGCAACTGAACCAGCCCTATTGCCGCTCGCATCTCGTCCATTCGGTAGTTGAACCCGAGCATCGTGACATCATATTGCGGCGTACGACTGTTCAGCCGCTGATGCGTCCCCGTGGTCATTCCGTGCCCGCGGGCCAGGCGAACCCTGTCGAGCAGATCGGGGTCACGTGCGATCACGGCGCCCCCTTCGGCCGTTGTCATGTTCTTGTTGCCATAGAAGCTGAACGCGGCCGCGGCGCCGAAGGTCCCGACTTCCCTAAGCCCGGGCGCGTGCGCAGCGTCCTCGATGATATGCAGCCCGCGAAGCCGGGCGAACCGCTGCCATTGTTCCCGATCGGGGAGATACCCGGCGAAGTGAACGAGAATGACCGCTTTCGTGCGCGTCGTGCACCGCGCTTCGGCTTCCGCAACCGAGATCAACGGCACGTCGACGGACTCGATATCGACGAAGACCGGCGTCGCCCCTACATACAGCACCGCATTCGCCGTCGCCACGAACGTCAGCGAAGGAACCAGTACTTCGTCGCCAGGGCCGATGCCCAAAGCATGGAGGAGAAGATGGAGCGCTGCGGTGCAGGAACCAACCGCAACGCAATCTCGCGCGCCATGCATGCCGGCAAAGGCCTGTTCGAACTCTCGTACCCTGTCCCCCATCGTAAGCCAGCCGCTATCAATCACCTGCGACAGGGCTGCCTTCTCTGGCACGCCTAGGATCGGGGCGCTCACCAAGAGCATCTTGACCTCCTGAAAGCCTTGTTAGTGGCTAGACCTCTGCATCAGACTTTCATGCGGCTGCAGCGGCAGCCGCGACCTCGATTGAGGACGACTGATCTTCCCAGGGAATTGCCTGTGCATTCTGGAAGTCATCGACACGACCGATGTCGAGCCAAAGACCGTCATGCTTGTAAACATGCACGGTCGTGCCGCCCTGCATCATCTGCAGCATCAGGTCATCGAACCCAAATGGGATCCCGGACGGAATGAACCGCAGGACATCTGGGTTCATGCAGTAAATCCCCATGCTGACGAGATGGGAAAGCGTCGGCTTTTCCCGGAAGAGCTGGACGGTATTGTCGATCTCGTCGATGACCCCGAAGTCCATCTTGATATGACGGCACGCCGTGGCAATCGTAACGGGATCCCTATGCAAGCGGTGCGCGGCTACAAACCGGCTCAGGCTTAGATCTGTGAGGACATCGCCGTTCAGAACGACAAATGTTTCGTTCAGTTCATCCCTAATCAGAGAGAGAGGTCCGACGGTGCCGAGTGGCTCCATTTCCTGGGTATATTTGATCTTCAAGTTCCATTGCGATCCGTCGCCGCAGACGCTACGGATCAAATGCCCTAGATACCCTGTCGTAATATACACGTCTTCAATGCCGTTGCGCCGCAGCCACTTCAAAAGCAACTCAAGAACAGGCCGGGCCCCTATCGGCATTAATGGTTTCGGCAGGACCGATGTAAACGGTCGAAGGCGCGTACCCATCCCACCACATTGAATCACCGCTTTCATTCGATCCTCCTGATCTGCAGTTGGCTTTGTTCGGGATCGGTGTTCCATTGTCCGGCCAGGGCATACCCTCAAATCCGGCCAAACCTCGGCGGCAATCCGAACATCATATGTGAAAAGGTATGTGACAGCCGGGGCGGCTGTCGTCGTGCATTCGAATGGTAGGGATTCAAAACGTTCAAGGTATTAGATGGCCACGAGATCAACAGCCGATAGAAGCGCGATTGGGCACTGATCATGACGGCGATAAAACGAAAGCAGTTGCTTTCAAAAAAGCTGCGATCCGCCCGGGCCGGACCGGCCTACAGGTCCAGCGACAGCGGGTGGCGACATAACAGAAATGGTCCTGAACAGCTGGCTTTGGACCCACAAATGGGGAACCGGCATCGTTTTGCGGACAGGCACCGCACGCCAGGGTTAAAAATCTATGGATGAGCTTCGCAATTTAGTATTATATTAGACGTTCTGGATGTGCGTGGATGGGACGCTGCGGACATCACTGTGATGCGTTGACCAGTGGATGGCCGCCATTTTAGGACCACCACGGATTGTCGATCATAGGCGAATGGGAGGTTCCAGCGGGTTTTCTCGTCGGGAACCGAGTAACGCGTTGGGGTAGTTGCATGGCTCGGATCGTCATTGCCGACGATCACGGCTTATATCGGCGTGGTCTCCGGCTGGCACTCATGGCTGGAATTCCAAGCGCCGAAATATTCGAAGCTTCGTGTTTCGATGCCGCGGTCAATCTTCTAGAGGAGCAGGCGTCCATCGATCTTGCGATCCTCGATCTGAACATGCCTGGGCTGTTCCATCAGGAAGTGCTCAGCGACTTTATGGCTGCCTATCCTGACACTCGCTTTGCGATCGTTTCCGGGGATGATTCCCGCTCGGAGATACTGACCGCGCTTTCGATCGGACTTCACGGGTATATCGTCAAATCGCAGAGCGACGAAGAAGTCGTGCTGGCTGTAAACGAAATCCTCGCTGGCCGGATCTATGTGCCATCTCTCCTATCTCGAACGTCTGCCGACCAGAGATCGCATGCCCCCCCACCTCCGGTACAAAATGCCAGCCGCCGGCACGAGGGCTCGGGCGACGTCGCTAGGCTGACATCTAGACAGAAGGACGTCCTCAAGCTGATGGCAGAGGGGTACTCGAATAAGGAGATTGCCCGCAATCTGGACATTGCCGAGGCGACAACGAAAATCCATGCCGCAGCCGTGCTGCGTGAGCTTGGGGTTAGAAACCGTACCGAAGCAGCTGTGTTGCTCCAAAGCTGGCTGACGAGACAGGCAAGTTGACGTATGCCCCTCGAACCGGCCCGAGTTTGCTTGCAGGAAATCGCAGCAAAGGGCCCACACCATCCGTTAATTGGCCAATTCGGCTTCGACTTGGAGGGGCTCTATTGCAATCCAAATTCCTCAATTTCTTTGCGCGACACACGCAGCGAATATCGAAGGCCATCTTCGGTTATTTCCATATTCGGGGAATGACCGACAAGCGGCGTGCTGTCCACACCGATTATCAGTGACCCGAACCCGCGGCGTACGACTTTTGAACTCTTCCGTCGGCCCGATTCCACCCAATCGAACACGAGGTCGTCACCTTCGTCCTCGGATGCAAATCGCCACTTAACTTCGACCCTGCCATTCGGGTCACCCAGCGCACCATGTTTCACCGAGTTTGTCGTCAACTCGTGAAGGATCATCGCCAAGCCCTCGGCGGCGCCGCTTGGCACAGTGAGGGAAGGTCCACTGATCGTTATGTCGCGTGTCTCCTTGAAGGGCTGCAATTCCCGGTCCACGAGCTCATGGAGCATCCCTGACAGGTTGGCGTGACGAGAAAGGATGCGATGGGTCGCCTCCAGCGTTCGAATCCAATCGATCAACATCTCCTTGTATTTGGCAACGTCATTGTCGGGAATTTTTTTTTTTTTTTTTTTTTTTTTTTNGATGGGTCGCCTCCAGCGTTCGAATCCAATCGATCAACATCTCCTTGTATTTGGCAACGTCATTGTCGGGAATATCGATCATGTTGACCAGAGCTCTGATCACTGGAAACACATTGCTGAACCGATGGCGCTCTTCGCGCATTATGCGCTCGCGTCTCTTTACGGCGGCGCGAAGCAAAGTTGTTTGTCGACGTTCGGTCAGATCCGCCGCCACCCCGATGCGCATTTTGCGGTCGCCGTGCTCTTCCTGCCGTCCACGCAAAGCAATCCAGCGTGTGTGACCATCCACTTGCCGGACACGGATCTCGACGTCATAGTTCAATGCCGATGAAGGCTTTGCCGAGGCGGACAGCTTCGGCCAGTCGACGGGATGGATTACAGCCGAGAGTTCTTCCAAGCGGCGGACTGGGGCCGGAGGCAGACCAAGAATGTCCCAGAACTTGCTCGAGCCGGCGACTGTCCCATCGTCAATGTCTATTTGCCATGTTCCCAGGCGCCCGGCAGACACGGCGAGATCAAGCCATTCCTTCTGAGCCCGAAGGGCCTCGCGTGCCGCTTGTCGCTCGGAAATATCGTCAACCACCACGAATACGCTCTCATTTGGCGCCTCGTCCGGCCGCGACGAAGACAGGGCCAGGTGAGCCCAGAATGCCGTGCCATCCTGGCGCAAAACGCGGATATCCGTCGCAGACGCGGTCCCATTGCCCAAATCTTCCAAAAGTTTCCGCACAGTACCTCGATCGTCGGGGACAATGAGTTCCTGCAACTCGAGTTGGGCAAGTTCCTTGTGCGCGTAGCCGGTCATCTCCAAAAGCCGTCTGTTCGACTGCAGCAGTTCGCCATGGCGATTGGTATTAGCAAAGCCCAAGGCGGCAGCGTCGATGGCAGCGAGCCTCGCTTCTGCCACCCTGAGCGCACCGTGCAGATCTTGTCGCAGGCGGTGGAACACAGCTGCGATCAGGCTACCCGAACCCAGGAGGAAGACGGCCCCGGTCCAGTCTCCACCAGTGAGGTGACCGTCCAGCAGGTGTCGCATCCACAAGCCGGCGACCGCCATCAGAAGCGTTGCTGCGATGGCAACAAAACGGCCCTCAAGATACACGATGACAACGGTTATGGGGATAAACGCAACAAGCGGCAACGGCTGGCCGCCATATACCGTACTTATCGCCTCGAATGCTATCGATGCTGCAAACACCAACAGCGAAGCTAGATGAGCCAACGTAGTGCTCGACACATTCGATTTGAGCCAGCGCAGGTCCGAACCCATGCGCAAAGACTACAACTTTCGGTCTAGTCCGTCGAGACTAGGCCGAAGGGGTGGCACCTAATCCCAATGCCCGATTGCCATGACTTTGCCGGCGAATAAAATCATGTGTCAGGAGCGCTCTTCAGAAAGGTATATCCAAAGAGACGCTGCGGAAAAACCATTCGCAGATTTCTCGCAGTATGTGGAATTCAAGTTGAAGCAGCAACTTCAACCAATTTGATTTGCGTCAGTAGCAATGGGTTGGGTGGAAGCGATGACACTGATTGAAACGCGAAACGATACGCTCGCAGGCAGGCAATACATTGTATTGAACGATACCCGCCACGAACGGCCGATAAGCCTTGTGGACCGACCGGACGCAAGGGTCGGCGGATCTCGACGACGCAGCCTGGAATCCATCACCGGCATGCTTGATCGTATGGGTTGCGGCTATCTCGTCCTGGACCGAGACAAGAAAGTAATAGAATGGAACGCTGCCGCTCGGGACACCCTCGCACGCCAGGGCGAAGCAACTGATACAGCCGTCGAGCTTGCTGCCGGGTTGAGGCGGCTGGTCGCGAATGTTCCGGTCCACCTCCAGCCGGGCTCACTCTCATGGGTAGTGATCCACAGCAGAGGCGACAGGCCGGTGACCATGAACGAGACGGGCGTCGTTACACCGGACGGGACAACCGTCGTCGCATTGCTGGACCGGGATAACAAATCGGCGGCCAACCCTCGCACGTTGCAAAGGATGTTCGGTTTGACCAGCGCGGAAACGCAGTTGGCGCTACGCCTGGCCCATGGCGACGCGCCCTTGGAGATCGCCCGTAGCTGGCATCTCAGTCGCACGACTATTCGCTCTCAGCTCGCCTCGCTGTTCGCCAAGACCGACACGAGGCGTCAGGCGGAACTAGTGGCTCTTTTGGGGCGCATTTCGGTTTTGCCATGAGAAATCGACTGCTGTCTGCATCCGCTTTGATTCAGACGGCGGCGGCCCGCATTGAGCGCGCTGTCGCGTAGATCACAAGGCCGGCGGCGCCATTTCCGATCGTTCAAGCGCTGCCGAGATAGCGCGGAACGCGGAACCTGGAAACGGGAGTGACTTGCCATGGCCGAAGCAGATTCGAAGGTCAAGAAGCTGGCGGATATCGTTCACGGGCTGCAGGATGGTGCTGCGTCGACCCTTACGCACACGGGGCCGATCATCGTCACGGGCGCCGCTGGGTTCATCGGATTTCATGTTGCGTTACGCCTTTTGCGGCTCGGCGCCGAGGTCATCGGCGTCGACAACTTCACGCCTTACTACGACCTGAAGCTGAAGGAGGCGCGATTTACACGGCTCTGCGCCGAGCCGAGGTTCACGCCGATGCGCTTCGACCTGGCGGACCGGTCGCTGGTGAAAGCGCTGTTCTGCGAATTCCAGCCATCGCACTTCGTGCATCTGGCCGCCCAGGCCGGGGTACGTCATTCGCTCGTGGACCCGCATGCCTATGTGGAGTCAAACATAGTCGCGTTTCTCAACGTTCTGGAGGGCTGCCGACACGCCGGCGTCAGCCATCTCGTTTATGCCTCGTCGAGCTCCGTATATGGTGCCAATCGACGCATACCCTTTTCCGAGCATCATGGTGCCAATCATCCGGTGAGCTTCTACGCCGCCACCAAGGCCGCCAACGAGTGCATGGCGCATTCCTACAGCCATCTGTTCGGCTTGCCCGCAACCGGACTGCGCTTCTTCACCGTCTATGGTCCCTGGGGCAGGCCCGACATGGCTGTCTATACTTTCACCCATGCCATCGCCGAGGGCCGAACGATCGAAATCGCCAATGCCGGGCGCGTATGGCGGGATTTCACCTATATCGACGACATCGTAGAGGGGGTTGTTCGCGTGCTCGCCAAACCACCGTGTCAGGATCCCGATTGGGACGGTCGCGCTGCCGATCCTGCCACCAGCTCGGCGCCGTATCGGCTCTACAATATCGGCAATGATCGGCCTGAAGAAATCAACCATCTGATCGCGCTCATCGAGACGGCCCTTGGCCGCCGCGCCCTTCGCGTCAACGTACCTTTACCACCAGGTGACGTCCTGGAAACCCGCGCCGATGTCAGGGACCTCCGCCGCGCCGTTGGCTTCGCACCGGCGACAACACTGGAGGACGGCGTGCAACGTTTCGTGGAATGGTATCGGGAATTCCATGCATGCCCCGTCGGACAGGTGCGACCAGCCGGCCTTACGGCAACGGCATAGTGAGCACAACAGCGGCATTTCCTTGGTGTGGCAGGGTCGCGGCTCGCCTTCAATCTGTCTTGGGATACGCCGGCAATGGAAGGGACCCAAGCTGCCGCCCTGTGCTGTGCCCGACCCCCAAAAGGCGCCGCGCATAGCGGGTGAGCGGCTTCTCGAACAGACGGTGGGTGATAAATGCCACGCCCAGGGTTATCGCCAAGGCCGAACCGATGAAAGCCCACGGGCCGAGCACAAAGATCAAGCCTGTACGCCAGAAAATTATGCGCATGGCGCGGATCACGAATGGATGCATGAGGTAAAGAGCGTATGACGCATCGCCAACGCCAGCGGCCCACCTCGCCGCCAGGCTGTCATGCCTCAGTTTACCCGGCTCTGCCAGGGCAGCACTCCAAACAATTAGAGACGCCGGAATGCCATACACGACAGGGCGACCAAGGCCGGCCGAGATATCGGGAAACGCCGCCGCAAGCATCAGGGCACCCAGTCCCGTTGCGGCGACACAGGCCCTGATTGGGCCGGAAGGCCGCAGGCCCGAGGCGCACATGACCCCGATCATCGCGCCGAAAGCGAATTCGAGGATGATCGGATTGGTCCAGAAACCCCAAGGCTCTGGCAAAGGAGCCGCAAGAGCGCCCAAGAGCACCATCCCAACCAGGATCGTGAGCAGGACCGTAACTGCCCACCGCATGGGCAGCACGATCGTCGCCGTGAACAGCACGTAAAACAGCATCTCATAATTGAGCGTCCAACCCAACTCGTAGACCGGCTGAACGACGCCGTCAGGGCGACTGGCCGGAACGAATAAGTAGGATTCGACTACAAACCTGAAATCGACGTAGCTCTGGTTGAGAAGATTTGGGGCGGCCACCGCTACCGCAATGTAGAGCGAGGTGAGCGCCCAATATAGCGGGACAATTCGCGCGATCCGGCGGGAAATGAAGAGACGCGCGCCCCCGGGCTTTGCGAACAGCTGTCGCGACGTATGCACCATGATAAGGCCGGAAATCACGAAGAAAATATCGACTCCAGCGCTCCATGGTATCGGATTCCAGCTCTGAAAGGTGCGGCCGGCCTGTAATTCCAGGGTGGCCGCATCATGCTGGGCGTGTCGCAGCGCGACCGAACTAGCCGCGAGGGCGCGCAGGACCTGGACCTGGGTGAGGGTTTCGCGTTGGCTGCGCTCGACAGGCGTCGATCTCTCCGAGCGACGGCGCACTGCAGGCGCCGAGGCGCTCGCCATTCGGGCTTGTTCCATGGATGCTCCGCAGATTGTGAGCACACCCTGGGGCGCCTCCGAAACTGATGCATCCTTCAAATGACGGACACAGCCCGCGAAGTATCGGCTGCCCGCGCGGGTGTCCCGAACAGAGATACGCCGAAGCGTCTGTGCAGCCCTATGGCCTTTGTGCGATCCGGGCTTCGTGACTTCCTGCCCGAACGACGGCGATCACCGTAGCCAAAACAGTGCTCTCATTTGCTCGCCCTCAAGAACCAATGCCATTGACGGGCATCGACCGCGCTCGGCCTCATCGACAGCAAGGCAAAAACCAAGCCTGGCATGATTTTCAGTCGCTTGCGGATATAGACGGCCATGGCAATGCTCCAGATGCTCAGTGCAAGTGCCACACCCACCGCAGCGCCAAGCAGGCCGTACACCGCAACTCCGGCTGCACAGGCAATTATATTGGCCACAGCACCCGCTACCATCGTCGTTGCCGCAGCCCATTCATTTCCAGTCATGGTCAGGAGATTCTGTTGGGGCCCGCACAGCGCGACAAAGACATATCCCAAAATCAGAACCCGTGCGATCGGCGCTCCCGCGCTATAACCCTCACCGAAATAGCTCAAGAACGGCTCGACTATCACCATCATTGGGACGGCCACCAGGATGGCACCGCCAGCAGAAAGCAGGGTTGCGCGCGCGAACAGTTGTTGTAGGCCTCTGCGATCGCCTCTGACGTAGAGATCGGCTGCTGTTGGCGAAAACATGGTTGCCACGGCGATACGGGACAGGCCCACGAGCATCGCGACATTCAAGGCCAGCGCGAAAATACCCGCTTCAGCAATATGGCTTGTCCAGCCCAAAACCAGGACTCCTGCCCGACTGACGAAAACATCGAGCCCGGTGATGAGCATGAGCGGGGGGACGGCAAGCCACCATTCCCTCGAGGCATAACTTGGCTTGGCGTGTCCCAGGCCGGGTGGTTCAAACCTCCTCGCGATGATGAACACCAGCGCCGCTGTGAAAGCGGAACTCACAAGCACCGCCATCGTCACCGAGGGCGCATCCACTGTTCGAAATCCCGACAATGCCAGGAGCGCTACCAACACGAGCAGGAGTCCGTCTCGCATGATGCGCTCCGGCAACAACGCCGAGACAACGCCGCCGAAAGCACGCACAAGCGTGGCTCCGAGAGCATAGGCCGTAACCAAGGGCACAGCCATCATGCCGAGCACGATGCTTGTCTCAAGCCCTCTTTCCGTTGGATCTGAAAGGAACAGGACGGACGCAGCGCCGATCATCCCGAACAAGGTTGCCGCTATCAGCGATCTCTGCAGCGCAAATCTTATCACCCCGCGGGCCAGATCAAGCCTGCCACTGGCCCTATAGGCCGGGAGGAAACGCAACAATAATACATTAAAGCCAAGCGTTGCCAGATAGGCGAGCACTGACGTCCAAGCCTGAACGTAGGAATAGATACCGTAGTTGTGAGGTCCGATAAGGCGTGCAATTGCCAACTGTGCAAGACTGGTCAAACCAGCGCCACCAATATAGATCAGCAAGGCGAATATGCTTGCCCAAGCCAGCCGCGAGCCCATGTCCTTGTTGCGCGGCGGTGCGGTTGCTGAACCAGTTACATCTGCGCGATGAGCCGGCAACTCAATTTGCTTTTCGCCGACCGACCTATCGAAGCGCGACAATGCAGAAAGTATTTGTCTCTCAATCCGACAAATACTTTTAAAGGTCGATGGACCATCGGTGTTTTCGACGGAGATGATTTCCCGGCCAGATGTTGTCAGGAGGTCATGCATCGCTTCAAAAACGGCGAATGAGCGCATGTTAACGCTCAAGTCGGCCTCGAAAATCCGTTCCGCCGGCGGCTCAAGCTCCATCCGCCGACGAAGGCGACTTTCCACGACCGCAGCTGGCACCAAGAGCCTGACGGTGAGATCGGCCGCCGGTGCGAGGCTGAGCGCCTTTTCCAGCGCTCTGGGGTTGGTGCTCCCATTGAACATCGCAAGCGAACCAATCGCTTGAACATATCCTTGATCGAAAATTATAATTTCGGGCGATTGCTCCGCAGACTTCCAGCAACGCGAAAGGTGCAGGATGTATCGCCAGATTCGCGCGCGCCATATTCGGTTTTTTGGCGGTATCATCCTCACTATTGCAAAGGAACTGGAAATATCATCGGCTCGCCCTGCCGAAAAAAGCAGTATTCTGGCTGTTGAAAACATCGCCGATACGATCCGTGATATGAACAGAAAGATTCCGAGATCATATTTGGCGGCCCTGGTGCTTGGCTTGTAGCTGAGAGCGACCTTGGCGTGATAGCCTTTCCCGCGCAGCTGCTGCGCAAGCGCATGTGCGAAGGTTGTTTTGCCGGATCCTGGAGGTCCGAAAAATTCAATGATCATCGTGTAGCTGGCTCGATTTAGGGGCTCGATCGCTCCCTGGAGCTTCTGTTGAAGATCGCACACGCATCTTCAAACCCTCTCCAACAGAAGATCGGCGTTGTCTCCGAGCCTGGAGCCGGCTAGCCTCTTCAGGTTCACCCGGGTGAGCACACTCCCTACTGGAACGGTGGCGGATCCGCCGGCCCCTATTGCATCCAGAGCACCACGGGCAATGCTGCGCCTCGTCCTTGCCCAGCGAACGGCAAAAAGCACCGAATCGGCCCAGCGCTTAAGCAGCCTGGTTTCAGGCCCCCCGAGGCCCAGGGGACCGTTCATGATGACCACGTCGTAGGCCGAACGCAGCTCCTCGGTGAACTGGCATTTGTCGACGGTGGACAGAAGCGTCAGGAGATCATCGGAAGGTGCTGGAGCGGCCATGAGGTCGATACCGATTTCCGGCATCCTCGTAATTGCATCCTTCAGCACGCAACGTTCATTCACATAGTCGCCGAAGGAGTTCCGGGCCTTGTCGGTGCTGAATTCACCACGAAACCCGTTCGTGAGCCGTACATCCTTGCGATCGAGATCGAGGAAAAGCACTCTTCCTCCCAGCCGCGTTGCCGCCAGCGCCAGGCTCCATGCCAACTCGGTCTTGGCATCGTCCTGGATGCTGGACGTCACGAGAATGATATGCGGCGGCTGCCCCTTCCCCTGAGTTGGCGCCGCAGTGACGAGCAGCGAAGTCACGGCGCGGCTGAACGGCAAGTTCTGCTGGCTCAGAACCAGATGCCGCAGCTTTCTGGCGTTAAGTCCCGCAACCCTGGGAAGCAGTCCTACGCACGGGACCCCAAGCTCGGCCTCGGCTTCGGCTTCACTGCGCAAGGTTTGGTTGAAACCGTTGCGGACCAGGACAATGACCGCCCCCATGAGACCAAAGACGACCATGCCAGGGGGAATCAGGAAAATTGGCGACAATGTCATGGGGGTCGACGGCGGCCAGGCGGTCGAAAGGACCGCTACGCCTGGGGAAGGAGCGGCGATGCGACGTGTCAAGTCCTGCTGCCGGCTCAGGAGTTCGTTGTAATGCTGCGTCACGATGGCTACCCGAGGCTCAAGGGAACGCAGCCCCGAAAGTTGGCTCGCCGTGTCGGCCACGGCCGCGTCGAGCATCGCTTTGCGACTTTCAAGAGCCGTAGCCTGGGACCGGTAGACATTTGCCTCGGCAGCGATTCGGGCAACGCTTTGCTCCATTTCGCGGGCGATCGCGTTGCGCAGATCGCCGTCGGCGGCGGCACCCGACTGGCGTGTCACCAGGTCCGTCAACACGGGCGACCCGATTTCTTCAGCGATGGCCGTGACCGGGGCGCCCGCCTTGCGCAGGTCCTCAATACGGCGAAGGCGCGCTTCCGACGCGGAAAGACTGGCTTTCGATAGGAATATCTGCCGGCCGAGTTCCGCTGTCTCACTGGCTGCGTTGTTGGCCGCAGTCTGATCGACGGCGCCATGCGTGAGCCGGTATGTCTCCAGCCGATCTGTCGCTTCGACAAGATCCCTTTGTACTTGCGGAAGGCTGGCGACTATCGAATCCAGATTAACCTGATCCGATGCCCGGCTTTTTTGTACCAGATCTTGAATGTAGACCTGGGCAAACGTGTTCGCGACAAGTGCCGCACGCGCCGGACTTGGATCGGTGAAGCCGATGGTGATGACGCGTGATCGCAGCTCTTGTCCGACCCTCATTCCGTTGCGTAGCGCCTTCAGTTCGGGCGCGTCCGCTGCGTCCGGATTTTCCGCCACCTTGTTATCCTGTCTCCAGGCCCTGCTCAGGAGATCGATGAGGAACGAGCCAGCCGCGGGCGGGACGGCATTGACGACGGTCTTTCCGTTACCGTCGACTGGTTGGGCTTTGCGGAGTGCTGCCAGGACCCGACGCAGGTGGCCTTGCGAGGAGAGCATCGTCAGATGATCATCGATGTTCGATTCCAGCGAGTCCTGGGCGGATGCCACGCCGCCCGAAGCACTGCTGCTCGGGGCATCGATAATGACCTGGGTCGTTGCCTCGAACAGCACCGGGCGGGTGAAGCCTGCCAGTCCGGCCAGGATGCCGCCCAGAAGGGCCATGGCAAGCAAGAACCATTTTCGCGTCGTCAGGATGATGACGAGCTGGTGGAAGGGTGACGATTGCGTTGGCTCGCGTGGCGGCCGCATCAAGCGCAGATTGGTTTCAAGTGTCCCAACTTCCATCTGCTTGGCGCGCGGACGCCGGGCGCGGTTGGCTATGGAACCTTCCATCTCAATCCCCTGTCAGTTCGATATGGTAAGAAGGGTGCGTGGCGACCGTCGATGGCCGCATGGCTTCGTTGCGCCACGCCTGAAACATGAGCACCGGCCACAGGTCGCGGAAATTATCTTGGCTTCCATGCAGATGATTGCGCCAGCATGCGTCGACCTTCTCACGGTCGATGACCCCGTCCCCGGAGCGGCCGATCGTGGCAATGATATCGGTTGCCCAGCCGCGCAAGGACCCTTTCAACCAAGTCCCGACCGGAACGTCGAAACCTTGCTTGGGCCGGTCGACCAGTCGGCGTGGTACATAACGATCAAGCAGTCGGCGAAGCAACCATTTGCCCTTCCCGTTTCGGACTTTGGCACGGGCTGGCAAGCGCCAGGCGAATTCAACGACGCGATGGTCCAGGATCGGGCATCGCCCCTCGAGGCTGTTGGCCATGGTGGCTCGATCGAGCTTCACCAAAATGTCGCCCGGTAGATAGCCTGTCATGTCGGCGAATAGGAGACGCGAGAGCAGGCCGTCGAGCTTTGTGGTGTCGGTAGGTGCTGTCGACGGCTTGCGATGAACAAGGTCGTTGGCTGAAGATTTTGTCAGTTGCAGAAAGAGTTCGTCCTCATCTCGCGCCGCGAGCAGGCGGGCAAGGCGAGCCAGGCGGTCACCGCGCAAGCCATGCCGCATATTCGCCGAAAGCGGCAGATTGCCGAAGATATCTTTCTGAGAGGCTTGGGCCAGCAACCCAGCCCCCGATGCCAACAGCCGGCGAAATGACAATGGCAGCTCATGCTGCTTTGTGAGGCGGGTTGCCAGGAAGTGTCGAGAATAGCCTGCGAAGCACTCGTCGCCGCCATCGCCTGAAAGCGCCACGGTTACGTGTTGCCGCGCGAGGCGCGACACCAGCAGCGTCGGTATCTGCGATTCATCGGCAAACGGCTCGTCCCAAATCCGGGGCAGCTCCGGAATGACCTCAAGCGCGGCAGCCGGCGAGAGATGAAGTTCCGTATGATCGGTGCCCAGATGCCGAGCAACCGCGGCCGCATGGGGAGCTTCATCAAACCCACCTTCCCCGAACGCTATGGTGAACGTCCGAACGGGGTTTCGGGACTGTGCCTGCATCAGGGCGACGACAGTCGAGCTGTCGATCCCGCCCGACAGAAAGGCGCCCAGCGGCACATCTGCAATCATTCGTTGCTTGACGGCCAGGCGGAGCAGGCTGTCGAGCTCGGTCGCGAGGTCCTCGTCGCTGGCGGCTATCGGATCGCGCTGTCCCTTGCTGGCGACATCGGCCAGCGACCACCAAGGGTGAATGCGATGCTCAAGCGAACCGGTGCCGCGGGCGTCGGCGAATTGCGCCGCAGTGACCGACAGGATTGAACCAGGCGGCAGCTTGAACACGCCCTGCCAAATGCAACGGTCATCCGGCACCCAGCCGTTGGAAACCATCGTCGTCGCCGCATCGACATCGAGTTCCGGGGTGAACCCTGGGAAGCAAGTGATCGCCTTCAACTCCGAGGCGAAGACAAGCGCGTCACGTGTTAAGGCGACATAGAGTGGCTTCTTGCCCATTCGGTCGCGGGCAAGCTGAAGCGTTCGGTTCTTCAGGTCCCACAGCCCGAAAGCAAACATGCCAGCGAAGCGCGCGAGGGCTGCATCAAGGCCCCAGCTTTCGATCGCGCACAGCATGACCTCCGTGTCGCTGGCGCCGCGGAAATGATGGCCCGCCCCTTCCAGTTCACGGCGCAGATCGCGAAAATTGTATATCTCGCCATTGAAGGTGATGACATACCGACCGCTCGCGGAGAGCATTGGCTGGCGACCCGCTTCGGACAGGTCGACGATGGCCAGTCGCCGGTGGCCGAAGGCTACCCCCCCTTCACGGCTCACCCAGAAGGCCTCACCGTCAGGTCCGCGATGACGAAGCGCCGTCGCCATCGGTCCGATGGCCCTGAGCGCACTTGCGTTGGCTGCATCGGGCGCCAACAAAATTCCGGCGATCCCACACATTCTAGCATCTCCTCTGGCGAACAATCGCGGGGATCGCTTCCGGCGTCCCAGCGGCAAGGCAGAGGGTCAGACAGAACCACACGATCGGATGGCGGATGACCAAATGCGGAGCACTGAAAACGGCGATCGATGCCACGAGCGCCACCAGAGCGTCCAGCTTCGCCCGCCAGGCGGACAACGCAGCCGAGCCGAAGATCCACATCAGGGCTAGAACCGAAATCAGGCCGCCCTGAGTGTAGAGATCCAGGATGGTGCTGTGCGCCTCGAAGGGCCGCGGCAAAAACTGTTGATTGACCACGGGGGGACTATCTAGGTGCGGGCCCGGACCCAGTCCAAGCGATCCCGATCGTGCCCCCTTCTCCAAGGCTGCATTCCAGAGGTAGAGGCGAAGCGCCGCGGTTTGGGCAGTCGCTTCCCCGCCCTTGTCTTTGGTCAGGCTCTTGGCGAAGTCTTCGGCGCTGGAGGCCTCGCTGAGGGCATAGGGCGCTATAGACAGGGCCAGCGGCAGGAAGCCAACGGCCATCAGGACGGCAAGCTGCCTTGAAAGGCTCGCCTTATTGCCGTCGCTCGTCAGCCAGGCCCGGACCCGCAGCCCGAGAAGGATCAGACAAGCCAGGACCGTGGTATAAAGGTAGGTATCGCTTTTTGTCAGCCTTCCGACGTAAACGGTGAATATGAGGCTGCATAGGGCAAGGCATCTTCCCCATTTATTGCTGGTGGTTGTGGCAAGATGCAAGGCCAGTGGACCGAGCAGGGCGCAGTAGAGCGCAAGCTGGTTCGGATTGTCGGACCATCCGCAGAAGCGGTCCCAGTACCAGGGCTCGACCCCAGCCTGATGGAGCCAGCCGAAGCCAAGCCCTACCTGAATGATGAAGCCCGCATTCGCGATAGCAACCATCCACCAGGCGATACGACGCAAACGGAAAGACGCGTTGGGCTCCGCAGCGGCCAGACAGGTGACGCACGCCAACAGCACATAGGCCAGCGTGTCGTGCAACAACGGATCCAGGAACAACGTGGTTGTCAGAAAACCGATGATGTAACCCACGCCCATGGCAAGCGCCAGGATCAGCCAGAAAAGCCCAAGCTTGGCCAGGGCCGGCGTAACCTCCAGTTGGCCGCCAGCAAGGATTCGCGTCATCGACAGCATTATCCAGAGCGTGAGGCACAGTTCGCTGTAGCCGAAGGGCAGCCCTGGGATGCTGAGTTGCGCCGCGTAGGACATCGCGACGCCGAAGGCCAGAAGCGCATCACGCATCATTGCCGCGCCTCACCCAGTCGATGGGGGCTTGGCACCGCCTCTTCCCTCGGATTCGCCTGCGCAGCTTGAACAAGCCTGCTGCGATATCTGCCACCCAGTATTGTCTTATACAGGTCGCAATACTGGTCGATCACCCACGACAGCGAGAACCGCTCCCGCACGAATCCGACGGAACGGCTGCCCATCGTCTTGCCACGGGCGGGGTCGGAAAGAAGATCGACTATCCGGGAGGCCAAGCCATCCGCATCGCGCGGCGCCACGAGATAGCCGTTCCAGCCATCCTCAACCACATCGTTGCAGCCCGGCATATTCGAGGCGACGATCGGCAATCCGGACAATCCCGCCTCCAGCAGGACACGCGGAATTCCCTCGCGATATTGCGTCGGAAACGCAAAGATATCCGCCATGCCAAGGAGGGCTGGAATGTCGCGCCTTGGCCCCAATGCGACAACGTGGGGAACATGGCGCTCGATATCGGCTCTGCTGACGGCAAACGGACCTTCGGAGTCTTGCGGGCCGACAAGTACGAAACGCGCGTTGGGCCTCTCGCGGATAACGCGAGGAACCGCCTCGATGAGGGTTGGAATCCCCTTCTGCCGCGTGAGCCGACCGACAAATATTATGACCTGGGCCGATTGTAGGCCAAGTTCCTCGCGCATCGTGGCAGCCGAAGGACCACGATACCTTGCCATCGAGAATGCATCGGGGTCGATGCCAGAACTCCGGATCAGTCGCCCTTTGCCGCGAGCCACCAGCCGATAGCGCTCGAAGAAGGCCTGATCATCACTATTCTGGAAGACGGTCATGGCTGTCCAACGAGACGCCACCCCCTGAAGGCCGCAAAAGAAAGGACGCAATGCCAGGGCCCGCGGCTCCCGCGACGAGAATGTCCAACCAAGCCCGTTGATGGTGCGAACGACGGGAACGTGCCCGCGCACCGCCAGTGGAGTTAGGAGATTGGGCTTGGTGTCGAAACTTTGAATGATGTCCGGACGCAGTTCGGACATCAGTTCACGGATCGCGCCGACAGCACCCCATTCTGCACCGCCGCTGCCAAAGCGGTCGAACCCGAATCGGCGATGGGCAATGCCATGGGGTGAAAAGGCGGCTCCGAGATCACTCGAAACGGCAGTGACTTGAAAACCCCTTTCGCGAAGCGCCAAAAGAAACGGGATTCTTAGTCTATGATCCTCGCCGCCAACGCAAACCAGATGCGGACTCATCCTGTCGCTCCTGGATGCGATCCCAATCTCGTAAAACAGCTGACCCTATCCGCGGTTTCCATGGCCGGTTTCATCGCCCCTGAACACACAACAGCCAGTCCCACGCTAGGAGCAGGCTTTCGTGCTGTCCTCGTCTGTTTGCATGAAGCAAGCTGATCAACGATGCGGCAATGCAGCCACAATCGCTGTCGCCTCGGTCAGTGCGTTGGATCATCCGGTCTGACGGTGCAACGACGACACGTTCGCGTACGACACGGCGGGCCGGATATTTAGAAAAAGAGGGCTGTGTTCGACGGGGTCCGCGCGCTCGCGTTCTCTGCCCGCCTTCTCACGCCGGATCAACATCGCACCCAGATGGTGTGATGACTCGCACCGGCAGTTCTCCCGACCGCTTCGTCTGGAACAGGCTTTCACCCGGTCTTTGGATACGGTCGGACCACCAGCCGCCTCTTCCTGCGGATGGGCGACCGCGTTGCCATGCTCCCCGTCATTCGGACCCGCACGCCCGCCTTTCGGTTGAACCCGGCGGGATCCAGTTCAGTGCCTCTCCGCAATTGCCAGCGGCGAGCGCCTCGCATGACCTTGCGGACATTTGGCGCCGAGGCTTTGCTCACGAGGAGCATTGAGCGGCTGCAATGGGAGGGCTTCGCCAGGACGCGATTCTTTTGCGGTCTGAGCTCGAATAAATCCTGCGGAAGCGCGCATTTGGGCGGTGGCTCGCGCAACCGAAGCGCGCATTGGCCGATTGCCGCCACTGCAAATGCGCAGGCGCTCCGGCAGACTTCGCTGCAATGCTTTCGTTGCAGGCTTGAGCGCCCGACATACTTGGATCATCTACAAACCTCTGACGCAAGCGTAGCATCGAGGCTGTTGTGTTTTCCGGACGATGATCAAAGATTCTATCAAGGGACGCCGGTATTTGATTTGTCGCTAATGGATCCTTTCCCTAGGCAGGTGTGGGGCGCCTACCGAATCGGACGAAGGGTATGTCAATGACAACACTCCATTACGCCTCGGGCGGGTCGGCCTCCGAGGTCGCGAAAGCCGGATTCAATCTTGTTGATGTATCTTCCTTGGACCAGCTCAACGCCTTGCCGGCCGGCCAGAAAGGCCTGGTGTGGCTCAATGAAGCAGATGGTGCAACCTCCTCCTTTATCCAGAAGGTCACGCCCTTCATCGGCAATCCGAAAGTGTTTGGCTTCTTCCTCGTCGATGAGCCGGACCCGACCGGCAAATGGGGAACTTATGCCACCGCCGCTGATCTGAAGGCGGAGTCAGACTGGATCCACAGCCACCTGCCCGGCGCCAAGACCTTCATAACAATGATGAACATGGGGTCTTCCGCTAACCCCGACTTTTCAAACACCTTCAATCCTGCCAACACGCATATCGACTATTACGGCTTGGATCCCTACCCGGTACGGACCGGAACAAGCACGATTGATTACAACATGATCGACAGGACTGTGGCGGCGGCCGTCGCCTCGGGCATCCCGCTCAGTCAGGTCGTTCCCGTGTATCAGACCTTCGGCGGCGGCGACTGGACGACCGACACGGGCGGTCGCTATGTCCTGCCCAGCGTTGCTCAGGAAAAGACCATGTTGGACCACTGGGCCAAGGTAGCGCCTTCGCCGGCCTTCGACTATGCCTATGCTTGGGGTTCTCAACAGGGCGACACGGCGCTTGAGAGCTCGCCGACGCTGCAGGCTCTGTTCCTTCAACACAACCAGAGCACCGCAAGCGGTCCTTCGGCCAGCGAACCGACGCCGCCGCCTACCAGCACAGCGCCTCCGCCCACAAGTGTCCCTCCGACCAGCACCGGCGATCACATTTTCTACGGCACGGGTAGCGCGGATGTGCTTCGCGGCACCGCTGGCGCGGACACGATGATGGGCCGCGGCTACAACGACACCTACTATGTCAACAACGCCGGCGACAAGGTGGTGGAACTGCGGCACAGCGGCAACGACAGCGTGCTGGCATCGGTGAGCTACGCGCTGTCGGCCGGCTCGCAGGTCGAGCATCTTGCGACCACCAGCAAATTGGGAACTGCCGCCATCAAGCTCACGGGAAACGAATTCGCCCAAACCATTGATGGCAATTCCGGGAGCAACACTATCAACGGCGGTGGCGGGAGAGACGTTCTGACGGGACATGGCGGCAACGACGTCTTTGTCTTCGATTCGGCTCTCAAGGTCGGCAATATCGACAAGGTCACCGATTTCAAAGTGGGCCACGACAAGATCCAACTCGACCACACTGTGTTTGCCGGCCTGCATACCGGCGCCCTCCCCTCTTCGGCGTTCTACGCCGGCAGGGCCGCGCACGACAGCGGCGATCACATCGTCTATAACAGCACGACCGGCGCGCTTTCCTTTGACAGCGACGGCTCCGGCGGCGCACATCAGATCCAATTTGCCACTCTATCGCCACACTTGGCTCTGACGGCGTCCTCGTTCATCGTGACGTGACCGCGGGAACGTCAGCCTGAGCAAGATGGTCTGACGTTCTTGAATATGGCTGACGGAACCAACAAGCCCCGCCGAGCTTGTAGTTGGTATGAGCGCGCGCGGCATCGAATTCCTGCAGAAATGGATAGAGGATAAGATCCCGCTCTACACCAAGGCCGATCCGGCTCTTGCGGCGAAACTTGCGGACCAAGCAACGGCGGATGCCATCAGAGCGGGAATCCGCCCCGAGGAAATTTCTGAGGAAGTCGGAAGCATGTTGACGACCATGCTCGAAGTGCTCGATCAGCACGATTCGACATGATTGCGCGCTTGGCGGCAGATGCTGCCCGGCTTGGCGCCAAATGCATAAAATGTGTCATGGATCATAGGTTATGGGCCAGCCTAGACAGCATGACCAACATGCTCGCCCAGAACGCGCGCGACGACCCCGTCCACGTCGTGAGGTTCAGCACCATTGACTTGTATCAACGGCCATCGGTCCTGGCGCAGGCACTCGCCGACCTCTCTTGAGATTTCGGCCTGCCTTAATCCTTTGTCCACGCCAAGTTCGAACAGCATAACCTCGAGGAGCGGTTGCTGCGCATGCCTATCCACAAGACGGCGGCGTAGCGTTTCCTGCGGCGCGTCGAGTTGCACAACGAGATCCGGCCGCGGCAGGAACGCCAGGCACTTGCGGACCGCCTCCAGGCTTGGAGTTCTAGCCAGCACACCCAGCGCACACAAAGCCTGAATCATGCCCTCTTCGAAGATGAAGCAACCGGGCGACTCCCGCGCTTGGCGCCAGGACTGGCACAGTTGGGCGATGTCGACCTTCATGCGCCATGACCACACGCGGCTTCGAAGAGGGATCGATGCCAGAAGCCGGGCCGCGACACTGTCCTTTGGCAAGGTCGACAGCAAGATAGGACCGGATGTGGCAATCTTCTTGCCAATTCGCCCTATGCCGTGGCGGATTTCCGGAGCGTCATCCTGAGCCGATCCAGGTTCAATCAGGCGATACCCATTTACTGTCTTCACATTGATGCCGTGTCTCGCCAGCCCGTGGCAGAGGCCGCGAAGCAGCGTGGTTTTACCCGCGCCAGGCGGCCCAAACAACTCGATGATCATATGCTCTCGTCTCCGAACGAGCAGTCATTCCCCTACCGATCAAGCTTAGCCGGATTTCAGATCACACCAACGTTCATTTGAATGATTGTTCCAATCAGTGAATCTGGGCACCGAGCCCGGATTCTAGCGGAGATGCCGATCGCATCCGTTCGCCTGGGCGTGCCGTCTTGCGCTCCACGGAGCTTGCAAGGAAAAACGACCGGTGCTGGACACAAATGGCAAAACATCTGAAGGACGCTCGGGAAGCGCTGGCTAGGCAAGATCGAGGCATCATCCGAATGATTGATGAAAAGATCTCCGCGGCGAGCGATGTTCGACCGTCAGCTTGGCGGGGCCCTGAATGTCCTCAGTGTGTTTGCATTCGGAAGTGGCAAATCAAAACCTACAGGTGGATCTGCGACCCACCCGAAGGTGGTCAGTCGTTCCCGAATATGAGCTTGACCAAGGGGGGCCAGTCTGGCGCCGTTACCGACAGATGGGTGCCAAATTTGCGGACATTCCAATCTTCGATCACCTTGGAGATGTCGCCAGGCGGTATCCTGACAAGCTCGCAATCAGCGACGGCGCCAACCGCCTGACTTTTTCTGAGCTTTTCCGGGCGGTCGAGACGCTGGCAACTCATATCGGTGCCGTCGTCCCCGAAGGGCAGGCCATCGGCATCCTGCAAGCAAACTCCGCTTGGTATCCTGTGGCGATCTTGGCGACCATGACGGCGGGACGGCCTTCGGTTCCGCTCAACACAAGAGATCCCGCCTCTCGCATTTTCGATATAGTCAGTGCCGCGCGGCTCGGCGCAATTATAGGCGCCGAAAATGTTCGCCCGGTCGAATTGGCCCAGGAGATCGTCTGGATCGATATTGCCGCCGCCGTGGCGCCCAACGATCAACACCCGGAACAGCAGCATAAGCACCCTATCGTTTCGGTCGATGCGCCTGCATTGGTGCTTTACACTTCAGGTAGCACCGGGCGCCCCAAGGGAATCGTCAACAGCCAACGAAGCCTGCTATGGCGGGTCCGGCAATATGTCGATGCGTGCCATATCAGCGCGGATGACGTTTTCCTGCCGCTGACCGGGCCAGCCACGATCGCCGGTTGCCGGGAGATCTTTGCGGCGCTGCTGACGGGCGCCACTTTGCATCTTCTCGAGGTGGAGGCTGTCGGCCTGCGCGCTACGCGCGCTCGATTGCAGTCCGAAGGTGTGACGATCGCCTATCTTGTGCCGGCACTGCTTCGAGCCCTCCTGGCTGAGGCGCCCGCCGACGCTTCCTGGCCGCTCAGAGTGGCCCGGATCGGTGGGGAGAAAGTGTCATGGACGGACATCGCTTTGCTGCGCAAAGCCGTTTCGGACCAGTGCCTGATCCAGATCGGCTACTCATCGACTGAAACCATCGGTTCGCAATGGTTCTTGCCGCCTGACTGGCCCGAGCAAGACGCGTCGGTTCCCGTCGGCAGGCTGCTCCCTGGTATGGCATTCGCTATCGTCGACGAAGCGGAGCGCAATGTAGGGCCAGGCGAAAGTGGAGAGCTTCTGATCAAAAGCCGCTATGTCCTGCTCGGTCATTGGGAGAACGGTGTGGTCGTTCCCGCGCAGCCGGACCCCGACGATCCCGAGGCTCGGCTTTTTTCCACCGGGGACCTCGTTCGGCTCGACGATGATGGCATCTTGAGGATCGTCGGCCGCAAAGGGCGCCAGATCAAGATCAATGGTCGACGCATCGAGCCCGCCGAACTCGAACGGGTCTTGCGTTGCGCGCCTTCGGTGGCGGATGCCGTGGTGATGGTAACGGCCGCGCAGGAACTCATCGCCTTCGCGGTTCCCCAGCGCTTCGCAGGCGGCGCTTTTGCAGACGACCTTCGCCAGCTCCTCAGAATGACCTTGCCGGCACCATTGCGTCCCTTGCGATTGCACACCGTTGACGCAATCCCACGCCTGTCGGGAGGTAAGGTCGATTTGGCAACACTGGCCGAGATAGATCGTTCGCACGGAAGGAGGGCGCGAGCCGCCCGGTCGTCCACTCTCGATGCTCGGCCCGCCGGAGGAGCAAAGGACACGCGTCAAATAGTGCAGCACGCGTGGACGCAGGTTCTCAACACAGGCACTGCCACGGGAAACTGGGATGATGCTGGAGGAGATTCGCTGCAGCTGCTGCACTGCGTCATGGCGATCGAAAACGCCATCGGGCAAGAGCTGGGCCTCGAGGCATTCACCGTGGGCATGAGCTTGGACGAGATGGTTGAGGCGGTCGTCTCTGCACGGTTGGGCGAAGGGCGCGAAAAGAAGCACCACCCCCCGGTTCTTTTCCTGTTTCCAGGGTCCGTTGGCTATGGTCCGAGCCTGGCTGCGTTCGCAGCCGCCATGGCGAAAGTCGCCCGTGTAAACCCGATCCGATATCCGAGCCTTGCGGCGATACTGGACGGACACAACAGCCTAAGCGCCATGGCTGGCGCCGCACTCGAGCAGATAAGCCGCATCCAACCTGCGGGCCCCGTGCGACTTCTCGGCCATTCTCTGGGTGGCGCGGTTGCATTCGAGGTTGCCGCACGGCTCATGAAGGCCGGGCGAACGGTGCGGTTCCTGGGCATCCTCGACACGAGCCTCCTGCACGAGCCGAGCAACCACTGGGAGACACTTACCCGTACGTTCTATCGTATTCGCACCAACCGCATATCCGCGCACCGGATGGCTTGCAGAGCCCTTGCGAAGATCACCGTCGCCGTGGGCGGCGAAGCGCGTCTGGCCAGGATTCTAGACAGATTTGCCAATGGAGAGTTCAACCCGACGATCTTCAGGACCAAACTGGAACTGCAGGAGGTTTTAAGGGCGAAGTCATTCTTCCAGTGGCTTGAGGCACCGAAACCGGCTCTGCCCCTCTCCGGTACCTTGTTCCGATGTCGCAGGGAGGGAATGCCGCGGGCCTTGGGCTGGGACAGCGTCTTGGCACACCTGGACGTCATTTCGATCAAGGGCAGCCACATCGACCTTGTCGTCGAACCAAACCTTGCCACCAACCGTCCGCTTATCGAGACGGCCATCGTGCAGACCTATTCCCCCGCCGAATCTCGCAAAAGGGAGGACTTGTCATCGACATAATTCCGGAATTCAGCAAGGACATGCTGGCGCTCGATGCCGGCGCGGAGGTCGATCGCATCGTTGACACCTTGCGCACTCAGGTTCTCGGCACCCTGCATCGTCGCGGCGTGGTTGTCGGTCTTTCCGGCGGTATCGACAGCTCCGTCGTCGCGACCTTGTGCATGCGCGCGTTCGGGAAAGACAAGGTCCTGGGACTGTTCATGCCGGAGCGGGATTCTTCCGGCGACTCCCTGAGACTTGGCCGCCGCGTCGCGGCACAGCTTGGCATTGAAAGCGTCCTTGAGGACATAGCACCGGCACTGGAGGCCATCGGCGCCTACCGCCGGCAGATCGATGCGATCCAGACCGTCGTTCCCGACTATGGGGAAGGGTGGAAATGCAAGCTGGTGATCGCGTCGGTTCTGGAGAGCAGCGGGCTCAATATAACCCGCCTCACGGTCCAGGATCCGCAGGGTAAAGTAGATACCGTGCGTCTGCCGCCAGCTGCCTATCTGCAGATCGTTGCTGCGACAAACTACAAGCAGCGCCTGCGCAAAATGACGGAATACTATCACGCCGACCGCCTCAAATACGCGGTTGTCGGCACTCCAAATCGCCTCGAGTACGACCAGGGCTTTTTTGTCAAGCAGGGCGACGGAGCCGCCGACGTGATGCCGATCGTTCACCTTTACAAAACCCAGGTTTATCAACTCGCGGAATATCTCGAGGTGGATGATGAAATCCGGCGGCGGCCACCGACCACCGACACTTTTTCCATGGCCCAAAGCCAGGAAGAATTCTATTTCGCGCTGCCCTATCACCTGATGGATCTATGCCTCTACGGCCTGAACCACGGGGTCGCCAGCAATGAGCTCGCGGCGGTTGCTGGCCTCACCGAGCCCCAGCTTCAGAAAGTGTTCAAGGACATCGAAGCGAAACGAAGGGCGGCCCACTATCTCCACGCGCGGCCTTTGCTGTCCGCCGAAGGCGGAGATTGACCGAGCATGTGCGGCATCGCTGGAATCGTGGCGCTGAATGCCACAGCGGCTTCTCCTTCGCGGCAGGCGCTGATGCAGATGATGGGCGCGCTGGCGCATCGCGGGCCCGACGGGCGCGGTCTCTACCGGGACAGACGCGCGGGGCTGGCGCATGTGCGCCTGTCCATCGTCGATCTCTCCAGTGGCCAGCAGCCGATGGCGGATACAGGCGATACGACGTGGATCGTGTTCAACGGCGAGATCTTCAACTACGTCGAATTGCGTGAAAAACTCACGGCGCTCGGCCACCGCTTCCGAACCCGCAGCGACACGGAGGTCGCGCTGCACGCCTATCGTGAGTGGGGAGAAGCGGCCTTCGAGCGGATGAACGGCCAATGGGCAATTGCAATCTGGGATTCAGTGGCCAATCGTCTCGTATTGTCGCGCGACCGCTTCGGCATTTGCCCGCTGTATTTCAGCGAGCATGCGCACCGGCTTTATTTCGCCAGCGAAGTGAAAGCCATTTTCGCGGCCGATCGAACCATCCCTCGCGCCTTTGATCCCGCCGGCATCGATCAGACGTTCACGCTCTGGACGGTCGTTCCGCCGCAAGGAGTTTTCCACGGAATCAACGAACTCGAGCCGGGTCGTGTCCGCATCTATCAGGATGGCACCGTTCGTGAGCGGATTTTTTGGCAGCCTTCCTATCCCGACGATTTCGGATCGCGGCAGGGCGAGTTCCCCGGGTCCTCCAACGACGCGGTGGACCGCGTGTCTAGCGCTCTTGAGTCCGCGACGGCGCTCAGAATGGTGCGCGCCGACGTGCCTGTCGGGTGCTACCTCTCCGGAGGGCTGGACAGTTCGCTTGTGGCCGCGCTCGCAAGGCGCTTCGCGGGCGATCGCTTCCAAACCTTCTCCTTGCGTTTTGCCGACGCCGAATATGACGAGACCCGCTTCCAGCGAATGGTTGCCGAGACGATCGGCAGTGAGCACCATGAAGTGGTCGTTTCGCGCAGAGATATAGCCGGAATCTTTCCGGAGGTAATCCAACACACCGAACGCCCGATCCTGAGGACTGCCCCGGCGCCACTCTTCCTGCTCTCGCACCTGGTGCGCGAGCGTGGCATCAAGGTCGTGCTGACCGGCGAAGGCGCTGACGAAATGTTCGCCGGCTACGACCTGTTCCGCGAAGGCAAGGTCCGCCGCTTCTGGGGGCGCCACCCGACTTCGACACGACGCTCTCGGCTCCTGGAACGCCTTTACCCCTATCTCACCCGCTCGCCGGTGCAACAGCAGGCGATGGCGCGTCAGTTCTTCGGGCGAAATATTCACGCTTACGACGCGCCGGGCTTTGCCCATGAAACACGCTGGCGAACCACCAGTGCCATCAAGCGCTTGTTTACGGCCGATATGCGGGCTCGAACGCAGGGCCGCGACGCCGTGTCCGAGTTGCTCGCCCGTCTGCCCGCGCAGTTTGCCCGTTGGAGCCCTCTTGCGCAGGACCAGTATCTCGAGGTGCAAACACTGATGTCGGGCTATCTGCTCTCCTCGCAAGGCGACAGGATGCTGATGGCTCACTCCGTCGAGGGGCGCTTCCCGTTCCTGGACGATGAACTTGTGAGGCTCGCGAATTCGCTGCCACCCTCCTTCAAACTCCGCGGCCTCGACGAGAAGCACGTGCTGAAGCGCATGGCGGCACCCATCCTGCCCTCCGAGATCATAGCCCGCAAGAAGCAGCCCTTCCGTGCGCCCAACGCGCTTTGCTTCGTCGGCGCAGACGCTCCGGATTACGCACGCGAGGCGGTTTCGCAGGCGGCCCTGCGCGAGGCGAATGTCTTCGATCCAAAGGCGGTCACGCACCTGCTTGCCAAATGCCAGGCCAGAACTGGCGATGGCGACCTGTCCAATGCCGACAACATGGCGCTGGTCGGCGTGTTGTCGACCCAACTTCTTCATCAGCAGTTCGTCGCGGGTTGTCCCAGTGCAACGCTCGAATGCACACTCAGCGTCGACGTCGACTGCGAACATCGGGAAGAGCGCCTGCATGTTGCATGATGCCGTACCATTGCTGCATGACTACCTCGCCCATTCAGCCGTCCGACACGGAAGTAAGGTGGCGCTGGTGTGCAACAGGCAGCGTGTCACCTACCTCGAACTCGAAACGCGAGCCAACGCGATCGCCCGGGACCTGGCCGCATCCGGAGTCGTTCGCGGTGATCGCGTGATGATCTTCGCCGACAACACCGTCGAGACGGTGGTTAGCTTCTGGGCGGTGCTAAAGGCGAATGCGGTGGTGTGCATCGTCAACCCGCTCACCAAGAGCGACAAGCTCGATTATCTGCTCAACGACTGCCGGCCGACGGCGCTCATCACGGACGGCCATCTGCACGCGATCTTCCGCGAGCCGGCGCGCGGCTGCCCGTCACTTCTGCGAGTGATCGTATCGGGACCGATCGACGACGTCGAACTCGCCCAGCTGCCGTTTGCCGTGCGCTGGGACGCCGCCCTCGCCAATGGCGCGGATACGCCGCCGGCACGGCAGTGCATCGATGTTGATCTGGCAGCCATCATCTACACGTCCGGGTCGACGGGCGAACCCAAGGGCGTGATGCTGACGCACAGAAACATGATGACCGCGTGCGCGTCTATCGCTTCCTACCTCGCGATTGCCGAGGACGAGGTGATCCTCAATGTCCTACCCCTCGCCTTCGACTATGGACTGTACCAGATGATCATGGCTTTTCGTACCGGCGCCCGGCTGGTGCTGGAACGCTCGTTCGCTTTCCCGGCTCAGGTCCTGGGGTTGATCAGGCAGGAGGGGGTTACTGGCTTTCCCGGCGTGCCCACAATCTTTGCCGCGCTCTCCGAACTCAGGTCCCTCAAAGACCAGGATTTCTCGAGCATCCGCTACGTCACAAACACTGCGGCAGCCCTACCCCTCAAGCATATTTTCATGCTTCGCGAGCTGTTTTCGGGTGCACGCATCTATTCGATGTACGGTCTCACCGAATGCAAACGTTGCACCTATTTGCCGCCAGAGGACCTCGAGCGAAAGCCATTGAGCGTAGGGATCGCAATCCCGAATACGGAGATGTGGATCGTTGACGAGCATGACAGGCGGATAGGCCCCGGCGTTGTCGGCCAACTCGTCATTCGCGGCGCAACGGTGATGAAGGGGTATTGGGGCAAGCCCGAGGCAACGGCCAGGAAACTCAAACCCGGCCCGCTGCCAGGCGAGCAAGTCCTATACACCGGCGACTACTGCCGGATGGATACGGAGGGTTACCTCTACTTCGTTGGCCGTGGGGATGAGATCATAAAGTCGCGAGGCGAGAAGGTGGCGCCAAGGGAAGTGGAAAACGTACTCATGGACATTCCAGGAGTCAGAGAAGCGGCCGTCATCGGTGTTCCGGACGAGCTCCTCGGGCAAGCGGTGAAAGCCTTTGTGGTGATGGAGCATGGAAGAGCCATTGGCGAAAGGGAACTGCAGAAGGAGTGCCAGAAGCGTCTGGAAAACTTCATGGTCCCGAAATCCATCGTCGTTGTGGCGAACCTGCCGATGACGGACACGGGAAAACTCAAGAAAACGGCGCTGTCATGATGCGGGGCCAGAACCAAGTCGCTGATTTAATGGTGACGCCACGGAGGACGAATTCATGTTGACCATCAAGGAACGCACCGGAATCTACAGCGAGCAGATTCGTAGTTTCTTGGTTTCAAATTTCTACGTCAGCGACGTCAAGGCATTGCTGGATGACGCATCCTTGCTCGATCAAGGCATTGTCGACTCGACGGGTGTGCTTGAGATTATCGGCTTCATCGAGGAGACCTTTGGCATTACCGTCGAGGATAGCGAACTTCTGCCTGAAAACCTCGATTCCATCCAGGGGATCGAGCAATACATCATCCGCAAAATGAACTGATGGGTAAGCGTTACGCCCAGAGCAGCCCGTATTTGGTCTGACTGTCGCAGGATTCATGCCTGCGACTTGACTTGCCCCAGAACCACCCGGCCCTCGCCCGCTTCGTTCGAGACCGAACGGATGTTCTCGAATGCCTTGCTGCGTTCCAGCAGACCCGCTACCTGTCGGTCTTGGCCAAGCCCGACCTCGAAGAGCAGGATGCCGCCACGCCGCAGGTATCGCGGTGCGTCTTTCAGTACGCGCATATGAATGCTCAGGCCGTAAGGGCCGGCTGCGAACGCCTCGCGCGGCTCAAGCTCGATCAGATGGGCGCGGTCGCCCTCGAGCCGCTTTTCAGAAATGTAAGGCGGATTGCAGACGATTACGTCGATAGTTCCGTCTAGCCCAAGGCCGATGAGAGAGTCGAACAAGTCGCCCTGAAGCACCGAAAGACGCTCAGCCATGCCGTGATGTGAGGTGTTGCGGCGTGCCGTTTCGACGCATTCATCGGTGAGATCGCTTGCCCAGACAAGGGCGCTGGGCACATGGTAGGCGATCGCGCACGCCAGATTCCCAGTGCCGCAGCACATATCAACTATGCGCGGAGCCGGCAGGTTCATCTGATGCAACACACCAAGCGCGGTCTTGCCGAGCAACTCGGTCTCAGGTCTGGGGACGAGCGCACCGGGCGAAACCAGCAGTTCAAGTCCCATGAACATGGCGCGGCCGGCGCCATAGGCATCAGCTACACTGAACTCTTTGCTCATGGCCGACCCCATCGCTTGATCTCCCCAGTATAGATCTGCGGCGCTCATGCGCCAGCCAAACCTGCTCCGAAATCATGAATTCTCAAGCCTTTCCTTCGAAAAACTGCAGGCACAAACTCGGTGCATCGCACTTCTGACGCTCATTGACCGATTGCAATCTCAGGTCGCCCAAGATGGAGAGAGAGGTGCTGCTCATGCTTTGAAGAGCCAATGGCGCGGTACGGCGGCTTTTAGATTTTGTGGATCGTGGAGAGGGACAAACGCCTATCCAACTCTGATGGAGCGGAGGCGCGGACCGCAGCTCCATTGACGCGCTAATCTTCGGCTCCGGTAATTCAGCAAGTGGTCGGTGGAAGCGCCTCCGCTCCAGCATCAGCCTCACCTTGCTGCATGGAGAGGTTACCTATAGGTTTGCGGACATGTCGAAACAACTGTCCGAAGGTCTCGGATCGACATCTCATTTCCGGTCAATCGCAGAGAGGGGCCGTGAGCGAAAGCGTGAGTGTTCTGATTGTTGAGGATCAATGGCTAGTCGCGCAGGACACTGCCGCGCGGCTGCGTCGCGCCGGTTATCAGGTGGTCGGACCTGTGCCGTCGGTATCCGCCGCTCTGCGTCTTGTCGAATCGGACAAGATTGACGTGGCGTTGCTAGACATCCAGCTGAACGGTGAAACGGGTCTGCCGGTGGCGAGGATATTGCAGGCGCGAGGCATCCCCTTTGCCTTCTTGTCGGGATTTGGCCCCGCCGACGTTCCCGCGGCTTTCCGCGACTGCAGATTCCTGCCGAAGCCGGCAACCGATGCTGTCATCCTTGCTGCTGTCAGCGAGTTGGCGTCCCTGCGCACAGCTTCGCGCTGACATTCGCTCCGCCGCATTATTACCGGAGTTGCGCCCTGGCGACCTGGTAGGCCGGACGAGGTCAGTCTCACAAAGGGCAACATTGGCGCTTTGGCCATGAGGACGGCGGACTACGACCGGCGAGGACGGAAATTCAGCGTTCAAAAAGCATCCGCCGGGGTTCCACTTCTCGGCCTGTTGGCGGCGATTTGGACTTAGGTCCGATCCCGGTCGCCAGAGGTCGGATTGCGGAACATCTGCCAAGGACCCACGTTCGGGGTTTGAGCACGGAGGTGCCGGCCGATCTCGAAGCGCAAGTTTCACGGGCAACTGTTGGGGAGTGTCGTAGTGCCGATTTCAAACGATATGGGGGACGAGTACCTGGAACTGGAATGTCCAAACTGTTCTCATGTCATCATAAAAAAGGGATCGTGGTTGAAGGTGATATCCAACTTCAACTGCACCCAATGCCATGCAAAAATCAGAATTGGTTATATGACCAAGCTCGCGCTTTTCGAGAAAAAAAGGCAAAGCATGAACCCGGCTGCGCAGTGAGCGTCCTGGCGGCCCGACAGTCGTTTGGGGTGGTGCGTTGAACCGTCGGGCCTGACCGGCCCGATGGCGGGGGAGCCAGGCCGGCTGGGTGAATCGTATACATTAGATCGTGCTTATCAAGCCCAAATACGCGGCGCGACATCGCCTGGTGACGCAACGGTGAACCCCGCGCCCGTATACGCGCTAGCAGGAACGTCGGCGGTCAACATGCCGCTCATTCGTAGAGAGTGCGAACAGCTTCATCAAACAGCTCCACCTCGGCTTCAACCTTTTCAGCCGCTTTATCGACCTTGTCGAAACGCTTCAGCATTCGATTGTGGAGCATGGACAAGCGTGCGGCATGGTAGACCACGCTGCGCTTGTAACCTTCAGAGTCGAGTGGTTCGAACAACATTGTCATGGCAGAAATCCTCAATGTTTTTCGTCCTGCAATCCTTCCCTAGTAAACCGCCAATTAACTCTTTCGTTCCGCTGGTGATGCGAAGGCGCCCGAATGAATAACTCGTTGCGCTGTCTCCAGACTGCACGAGCGTGCTTCGTCTGTCTGAGGTTGGGCCCCAAGGCTTGCGCTTGCCTCGCCTGTTCGGCTCATGCTGCGTCAGTCACGACATCGACGGCCAGCTTCAGTTCAATCGCTTTGGGCGTGAGTTGAATACCGGCGCTGCCAAAAATTGCCGAATGATCATCCTGCTGTGGTGGGACCGCCGAACCCGTCAGGAGCGACGAACCGAGCCGGCTTGGATAGTCGCCCCGCCGCAAGACGCGAGCGATCGAAGATCACGTCGGCAGGTGCTCTGCCCTCTCTAGGAAGCCGGCGCCGCGCGCACTTACTGAAAAAACCCAAACAGAATAAGAGCGAGAAAGGCAAACAGCAGCGCTGCAGCCGCTAGCAACACACCTTTGTTGGAGCCCCGCCGAGGTTGAGGGTCAGGCACGAGTTTTCTCCGGTTTGGGAGTTCATTCATTGGACATTAATTTGCGGCTGCAAATTAGGTTCCGCTCATGCTTGAATGCCTACAATGCCGCCCCACAGCGCCCTACAGGCGCACGACCTTCGCTAGCCATAGGCGTATCCGCTGGCCTTCTGCAAAGGACAACGCGAACGATTCCTGATTGAATGACCGGGCAATTTCCTGATCTTTCTCATTGATTTCGTTTAGCTGGTTTACTTACTGATGTTGCGAACGACAGATGTCGCCGAAACCACAACGTAGAAACACGGCGACTGCAAATCCTAGTTTAAGTCACTCGAGCAGAAGATCGGAGCGATGCCTATGTGCCGCCGAAGCGCAAGAAGCCGCTGCGGGACATGCCAGTCTCGCCAGCGCTAGTTAGGGCTGCCGGCGCGAATCTAGCGTTTCTTCGGCTTCGGCGTGATGTCCTGCGACCCGCGCCTTGTCGCCATTTTTCGCGAGAACACCAGATTTTGCCTTGTCCTTACTGGTCGGCAACTCTGGACCGCAGCGACCGACGGCGCCGGGCGCCAGTGGCAGATCGGTCGTGGCCTTCAACGGCAAGCACCGCATGCGCGCGGGCATGACTTCTTCGTTGCCGTAGCAATCGCAATCGGCTGCCCAACGGCAGTGCCTGGCCGCTACGCGCCACGGAAGAATTGTTCCTCTCAAGCCTCTTGGCTGGAAAAGGGCTTCCGCAAGTTCAACAACAACGCGCAAAGCCCGTATTGGCTCACATCCAAACAATCGCACATAGTGCTCCCGCGCCATCTCGGTCGCGTTTTCGCATTTTGGGTGTGTGCGGCGCGTCTCGGCGAAGGGCTATGGAGAATTCGTATTTCGTTCCTTTCGCCGCCTTGAATGAGACCAAGAATTTCATGGCTGTCAGAAAACGACACGTATCAACCCGCTCACGACGATCCATAGGCGCCGTGATGATAGATCAGTGCCGGACCGGGCTCTCCGCTCACCACATGCCGGACGCTGCCGAGTATTAGCGCATGGCTGTGGCGAACTATGGTATCCTCGACGGTGCAATCGACCGCGGCAAGCGCACCTTCGAGCGCCAATGCGCCGCTTGCAAGGGTGGACCAGCGTGCACCCTCGCAGCGAGCCTGCCCCTTGAGGCCGCCTCGACCAGCAAAACGGTCGGCAACCGCGATCTGGTCGGCGCGTAGCACATTCACGCAGAAGTGCCGATGCCGGCTGATGGCTCCATGTCGACGAGCTCAGGTTGATGCTGACGACCATCACCTCCGGTTCGACCGACAAGGAATGGGCTGTGGTAATTGTTGCGCCCGTCCGCTCGTCGCCGATGCCTGCGGTGACCACGGACACGGCTCCGGCCAGGTGTCGCATCGCAAATTTTAGGGAGATCCGGGTTTCATCCGGCAGAATGCGTTCGGTTAGTGTCATCTGGATAGCCTCATCGTGTTTGCACCTTCACGACGCCCTGCGACGCAACGCCGTCTGGTAACCCAATTGGTGAATTTCGGTGGCGATGCTCTCGGCATGGGCGGTGACTTCAGGGATGCCCATCAGCTCGCCGACGCTGCCGCGCGCCAGCGGTCCGCTAATGAAAATATTGTCGGCCGGGTGACCTGACTTACCGACCGCGCGGCCGTGGCTGTCGGTGTCGAGACCAAGGCCGGTTGGGTCAAGACGGACCAGGCCCAGATGTCCAAGGGCGGCAATCGCCGTGTTGGTGCGAAGAATGTCCGCATGCGCCGGCCCGGTCGTCACGATCACGCTGTCGAACGTCTCAACGATGAGGTCGTGTCGGCGCCTTGACCGCTGCGTGACGCGGATACGTCCGTCGGCCTCTTCGGCCTCGACAATCGATCCGGCGCGATAAGCGAGCGTCCCCTCGTCAAGGCGGCGATCCAGCACGACTGCTACCTGTGGCGCGATGCGGAAACGATGCACGTCCCAGAGCGCGCGAAGATGGCGCACCACGCGGCGCTGCTCGGCGAGCGGCAAGGCCTGCCAGATCAACTGCCCCTGACGCCGGACAGCGTCGAGGACCGGATACCAGTCTTCGCCCTGTCGCGTCGCTGCCGCGATCGTGGCCCGGATGCGCCTGAGCAGCACCGTGGCGCTGCGTAAAGGCAGGCTGGTGAAGTCGCCTATCGGGTCGCCCTGCATGGCGGCCTGCACATGCGAGCGATAGCCATGGCGCGACAGTGCCGTGATGCGGCCGCGATGACCTCTACGGTCGAGGGCTGCAATGACGTCGGCCGAGGTCAGACCGGTGCCAACAATGAGAACACGGTCGTCGCGGCCGATCGCCTGCAGCCGTTCGAGATCGTAGGGATTGGCCACCAATCCGGCGACTGAGGCCACGCTGCGCAGCGGCGCCGGGAGGGCCGGCAATGGATGCGTCGCCGCGATCACCACAGCATCGGCGGAAAGCGTTGCGCCATCGGACAGGACAAGCCGGTAGCCCTCGCCACTGCGCTCGACCCAAGCAACTTCGGCCCTGACATGGCGGATCGCCTTGCTTTGCAGGAAGGGCTGCAGGTGGGATTCGACATAGCGGCCGAAGACTCGACGCTGCGGGTAAATCGCGCCGCTGGCGGCAATGGCCTGCGTATCGTCCAGAATAGCGCCGGTCTGCTCCAGCCAGTCGGAAAAATGGCCCTCCTCACCTGAGATCAGCGTCATCTTGGACGCCCGCACGTTGATGCGGTGCGAGGGATCGGCCGTCGAATAGGCCAGACCATAGCCGAGCGCCTCGCGCGGTTCGACGACCACGATATCGGCTGCATCGGCGGGCAGCAGCCGCGCCAGGTGAAACGCGGTTGCGGCGCCGGAAAAGCCGCCGCCAATGATGGCGACCGTCAGTTTCCCAGCCCTGCGGGAAGCGCTCAAGACTGGCTCGCGCGCAGCGCCGATGGTCGATGATCTCCGGCCACCGTTTCGCCGAACGGTCCCATGTTCACCGTCGTCGGCCGGGTCGAGATTTCGTGATCGATCGGCAGCAGCGGCAGCACCAGTTCGCCGAAGCGATAGGCTTCCTCCAGATGCGGATAGCCGGACAGGATGAAGGTATCGATGCCAATCCTTCGGTATTCGTCGATCCGTTCTGCCACGGTCGCCGCGTCACCGACCAAGGCGGTGCCGGCGCCGCCGCGCACGAGGCCAACGCCGGCCCAAAGGTTCGGGCTGAGTTCGAGCTTGTCGCGGCTGCCGCCATGCAACCGGCTCATGCGCGACTGGCCAACCGAATCCATGCGGGCGAAAACCTTCTGTGCCTCGGCGATCGTCTTGTCGTCGAGGCGGCTGATCAGCCGATCGGCATCGGCCCAGGCCTCGTCATTGGTCTCGCGAACGATGACATGCAATCGGATGCCAAAGCTCACTTCGCGGCCGGCCTTTTCGGCAAGGCCGCGCACATGCTCGACCTTGGCGGCGACGTCCGCCGGCGGCTCGCCCCAGGTGAGGTATTTGTCGATCTGCTCGGCGGCGACCGCATTGGCCGCGTCCGACGAGCCGCCGAAATAGAGCGGCGGGTGCGGCGTCTGCACCGGCGGGAACAGCAACCTGCCATCTTCGATGCGGAAATGCTTGCCTTCGAAGGCTACGGTTTCGCCGCTGAGCACGGCCTTGTAGATGTCGAGAAATTCCCGCGTCACCTCATAACGCTCGTCATGGCTGAGGAATATGCCATCGCCCTTGTTCTCGACCGGATCGCCGCCCGTGACCACGTTGATCAGCAAGCGCCCGCCCGAAATGCGGTCGAGCGTCGAGGTCATGCGCGCGGCGAGCGTCGGCGACTGCAGCCCTGGACGGACCGCAACGAGAAAGCGAAGTCGTTGCGTCAGCGGCGCCAACGCCGACGCCACCACCCAGCTGTCTTCGCAACTGCGCCCGGTCGGCAGCAGCGCGCCATAATAGCCGATGGCGTCGGCCGCCTTGGCGACCTGGGTGAGATAGGGCAGGTCGACCGCCCTGCCGCCCTCGGAGGTGCCGAGATAGCGGCTGTCGCCATGGGTGGGCAAGAACCACAGGACCTTGATCCTGTCGGGGGTGGCAGTGCTCATGAATAGTCCTTTGTGACTTTACGGCGTTCCCGCTCAGCTCCAGGCGTGGAGGGGCGGGTTGACCTCGTTCAGGTAATAGTTGCCGACGATCGCGTATTTCCAGCGGACGGGATCGTGCAGGGTGTGGGTGCGCGCATTGCGCCAGTGGCGGTCGAGATTGTGCTCGGCCAGCGTGGACCGCGTGCCGGCGAGTTCGAACAGTTTGTTGGTGGCGGTGATGGCGATCTCGGTGGTGAGGATCTTGGATTCGGCGACCGCGATCTGCGCCTCCGCGACCGTCTTCTCGTTAGGATCGGCCACGGCGCGGTCGACCGCAAGGCCGGCCTTTTCCAGAATAGCCTCGGCCGCATTGGCGCGCAGGCGAAGGTCGCCGATCGCCTGGATCGTATAGGGATCCTGCCAGGCATTATCGACGCCGCTGTCGATCCACGCGCGCGACCTGGTGCGCACGAAGCTGACCGTCTCGTCGATCGCCGCCTTGGCGATGCCGAGATCGACCGCCGCCTGGATGATCTGGAAGATGGGTCCGTCGGCTGTCGGTTTGTCGTACCCCTTGTAGCCGGGGACGAGATGCGTCTTCGCCACCTTCACATTGTCGAGCAGGACCGTGCCGGAGAGCGTCGTCTTCTGGCCGAAGCTCGACCAGTCATCGATGACGGTCAGTCCGGGCGCCCCGCGATCGGCGATGGCATACCAGGCGCGCCCCTCGTCATCGAGCGCCACAATCGGCACCAGATGGGCGAGCAGGGCGCCGCTTGAATAGAATTTCTGGCCGTTGACCACGACATGGTCACCGGCATCGACAAACTTGGTCTCGAAGTCTGCGGCACGCTTGGAGCCGAACTCGGAAAACGCGTTGCCAAAGCGCGTGCCGGACAGTGCCTCGGCGAAGAGCAGCTTTTTCTGCGCCTCGTCCGAAACCGTGCGGATGGCGGCGACCACGCCGAGATGGTTCTGCGGAATCTGGCCAAGCGAGGGATCAGCCGTCGAGATGATGGTGATCACCTTCGACAGCGTCACATAGGACACCTCCGGCCCGCCATAGGCCTTCGGCACATTGATCGACCACAGGCCGCTCTGCGAAAACGCATCGAGCTCTTCCTTCGGCCAGATGCGCTCGCGGTCCCGCTTCGACGCTTCCCTGGCGAATTCAATGGCAAGTTTTTCGGCGATGGCGATCGCCTCGGCATCGGTCTTGATGATATGCGCCTTGGCCGACGGGCGCTCCACTGGAGGCACGGCGACGCGCGCGTCGGACGGCTGCTTGGATTGGATGGTCATGCTGCAGTCTCCTGGGGGAAGTGTTGCGATGGAAGCGGCGCGCCGCCGAGATAATAGGTCTTGATGTCGTCGCGCTGGCGCAGGTCGGCAGCCGACCCTTCCAGCACGCTTTTGCCGTTTTGGAGGACGGTGGCACGATCAGCATATTTCAGCGCCACCGCCGAATTCTGCTCGGCGACAAGGATCGAAAGATCTTCGTCCCGATTGAGCCGCTTCAAGGCGCTGAAGATCTCGTCGACGATCAGCGGCGCGAGCCCCATCGAGGGCTCGTCGAGCACGAAGAGTTTCGGCCGCGACATCAGTCCGCGACCGATCGCCGTCATCTGCTGCTCGCCGCCGGAGGTGAGGCCGGACCGCGTGCGCCGTTTCTCGAGAAGCCTCGGAAACAGCGCGTAGACACGCTCAAGGTCGGCCTTCACGCCAACGCGCGAGGACGAGCGCCCGAGCGCACCGGTCAGAAGGTTCTCCTCGACCGTCAGCGAGCGGAAACAGTGCCGACCCTCGAGAACCTGGACCAGGCCCTTGCGGACAAGGTGCGAGGGGCTTGCCCTTGAAACTTCCTCGCCATCGAAAAGGATTCGGCCGGCGGTGACGGAACCACGCTCGGCCGGCAGAAGATTGGATACGGCGCGCAACAGCGTCGTCTTGCCGGCGCCATTGGAGCCGAGCAGCGCCACGATCTCGCCCTTGCCGACCGAGAGGTCGACGCCATGCAGGGCGGCGATGGCGCCGTTGTAGACGGCCTCGACGCGGCTGACCGACAGGATCGGATTTTCTGGGCTGGACATCGATAACTCCGCTGGGAATATGGATGGCACGGCCGGCCCGTGGGCCGGCCGTGGGTTCGTCAAACTCAGTTGCTGACCACCGCATCGGCGTCTTCTGCCGTGCGGATCTTGAGGCCCTTTTCCTTGGCGTAGGTCTCGGACGACTTCTCGATGATCGGGCGAAGCAGCTTCCAGTCCGGCGCGATCCAGTCAGACACGACGTTCCACTTCTTGCCGTCCCACTGCTGGAAGGTCACGTAGCCATCACCCTCGTGATTGTCCCAGGAGACGTTGATCGAGTGGAACAGGTCCTTGGCACCGAGCGCCTCGACGCGCGCCGGGTCGAGCTTGAGATGTTCGAAGCCCCAGCGAACCTCGTCGCCGGTCAGCGTGCGATTGCCGAACTTGGCCTGGGCGATGCGGATGGCTTCGACATTGAGGATGCCGTTGACGATGCCGAGATTGTGGTAGACCGAGCCGATGCGGCTCTTGTCCTCGAGATTGCCCTTGCCGGCGTCGTAGACCGTCTTGACGATCTCCTTGACGACCGGATAGTCGGCGCCAGACGCCTGGGTGGTGATGGCGGTGTAGCCCTTGGCGGCGTCGCCGGCGGGGATGACGTCCTCTTCGGAGTTGGACCAAACATTGCCGACGATATGATCGGCCGGGAAGCCGGTCTTCTGCGCGGTCTTGAGCGCAACCGGGTTCATCACGCCCCAGCCGCGCAGCACGACATAGTCGGGGTGCTCGCGACGGATGGTTAGCCACTGCGCCTGCTGCTCGTTGCCCGGATGGGGAACTTCAATCTGCGACAGCTCGAAGCCGTATTTCTGCGACAGCAGCTCATAGATAGGGATCGTCTCCTTGCCGTAGGGCGAGCCGTGATAGAGCACGACGATCTTCTTGCCCTTGAGCTTATCGAGGCCGCCTTCCTTGGAGGCGATGTAGTTCACGATGCCCGACGTTTCGCTGTAGGGGTTGAGCAGCAGCGGGAAGACGTAAGGGAATACCCGGCCGTCGGTGGTGTCGGTGCGGCCGTGGTTGATGGTGATCAGCGGCACCTTGTCATCGGTGATGCGGTCGATCATGGCATAGGCGATGCCGACCGAGAGCGGGTTCCAAGCCGCGATGCCGGGATTGCTCTTCAACCGCTCGTAGACCTCGACGCCCTTCTCGACTTCGTACTGGGTTTCGCCCTCGCTCCAGGTCAGCTTGACGCCATTGACGCCGCCGTCGCGGATGTTGATCAGGTTGAGATAGTCGATGAAGCCGCCAAAGAAGCCGGTGCCGCCGGCGGCATATGGGCCAACGCGGTAGCTCTGCAGCGGGAAATATTGTTCGTCGGCATGCACGGCTGTCGCGCCGAGCACGAAAGCGGTGGCGATCGCCGCTTTCTTGAGGTGACTGAAGAAGGTCATGAGTTGCGTCTCCTGAGGTGGGTCCGTGAGAGAATGTCGAGCGGCGCTCAGCTGGACCTTGAGCCGATCCGTCGTTTCAGGCGGTCGAAGAGGGCCGACAGCCCGTTCGGTTCCGCGATGAGGAAAATGATGATGAGCGCGCCAAGCACGATGCGCTGGCTCATGTCGAGCACACCAGAATCGAACAGGCCGCCGAACACGAAGGCGCCGAGCCGAGACAGAACGAGCGGGAAGACGACGATGAATGCGGCGCCCAGAAACGCACCGCGTATCGAAGCCAGCCCGCCGATGATGATGATGAACAGGATCTGAAACGAGCGGTCTAGATTGAAGCCGGCCGGCTCGACCGTGCGCAGATAGGTGAAGGCCCACAGCACGCCGGCGACGCCGATGATGAAGGATGAAATGGCGAAGGCCAGCAGCTTGGTCCGCAGCACCGGCACGCCAATGACGCGCGCGGCGGTTTCATTGTCGCGCACGGCAATGAAGTTGCGGCCGGTCGCGCTGTTGACCAGCCGCCAAACCAGCGCCGTCAGCATGATGACGGTGGTGACGGAAAGCAAATAGCGTCCGGTGGCGCCGTCGAGCGAAAACCCGGCTACGGCAAGGTGCGGTGCAGAAATCACCCCGGACGGATTGTCGTTGGAGAACCAGCCGAACTTGGTCAGCGCCCACTGCACGAAAAACTGGGCGGCAAGCGTCGAGACAGCGAGATAGAAGCCGCGCAGGCGCAGGCTCGGCAATCCGAAGATGACGCCGATGCCGGCGGCCGAAATTCCGGCCAGGATCATGGTCGCCGCCAGCGGCAGTCCTTCGACCCGCAGGTTGAAATTGTAGGCAGCGAACTCGCCTACCGCCATGAAGGCGGAAGAGCCAAGCGAAAGCTGGCCGCAATAGCCGGTCAAGAGGTTGAGGCCGACTGCCGCCAGGCTGAGCGCAAGGAACGGCAGCAGGATCGCCTCGACCAGATAGCTCGACGCAAAGGCCGGGACCAGGCCGTAGACGACGACGATCGCCACGGCCGGCAAAGCTAATTTCCGGGCGAAGCTCAGCCAGTCGATTGGAGCCCTTGCGGCATCGAGCGCTTGCACGGCCATCGGTCAGACCCTTTCGACGGTTTTCTGGCCAAACAGGCCGGAGGGGCGCACCAGTAGGACAACCAGCGCCAGCGCATAGGCGAACCAGCCTTCGATGCCGCCGCCGACGAAGGGTCCGAGATAGACCTCGGCGAGCTTTTCGCTGGCGCCGATGATGAGGCCGCCGACGATGGCGCCAAGGATGGAATCGAAGCCGCCAAGCACCAGCACCGGCAGCGCCTTCAACACGATCAGCGATAGCGAGAACTGGACGCCGAGGCGTGCGCCCCACAGCAGTCCCGCGACCAGCGCCACGAAGCCTGCAGCCGTCCACACCGTTCCCCAGATCCGCGGCAGCCGCAGTCCGACGGCAAGGGCCGCGAACTGGTCGTCGGCGACGGCGCGAAACGCCAGCCCGATCCGGGTCCAATAGAAGAAGGCGCTCAAGCCCGCCACCATCGCTGCGGCGATGCCAGCTGCCAGAAGGTCGAACGACGAGATCAGGATGCCGCCGACCTCGAAGGGCGTGTCGTCGATGCCGAGATCAAGCCCGTGCACCTGCGTGCCCCAGATCAGTTGGGCAGCGCCCTCAATGATGTAGGACAGGCCAAGCGTGGCCATGAACAGTGTCATCGGCGAGCGGTTCACCAGCGGCCTGAGCACGGTTCGCTCGATGGTGAAACCCAGCGCGACCATGACTGCGAAGGTGATGAGCAGCGCAAGCGCAAACGGGATGCCGCGTTCGACCAGGCTGACAAAGGTGAGTGCCGCAAACAGCACCATCGACCCTTGCGCGAAGTTCAGCACACCCGACGTCTTGTAGATCAGCACGAAGCCGATGGCGACGAGCGAATACATGACTCCCGACAACAGGCCGCCGACCAGCACTTCGACAACGAAGAGAAAATCATAGTAGCTCATCAGATGCCCTCGCCATCCTCGCCCTCGGCGGTGCCGAGATAGGCCCGGATCACGTCCGGATCGGCGCGCACTTCGGCCGGCGTGCCGTCGGCGATCTTGCGGCCGTAATCGAGCACGGCGACGCGGTCGGATAGGCCCATGACGACCCCGATGTCGTGCTCGATCAGGATGATGGTGACGCCATGCCGGTCGCGCGCGGCGCGCACGAACCCGGCCATCTCGGCTTTCTCGGTCGCCGTCATGCCCGCCATCGGTTCGTCGAGCAGCAGGATCTTCGGCTCGGCAACCAGCGCTCGCGCCAGTTCGACCCGCTTCTGCAAGCCGTAGGGCAGCGTCGCGACCAGCTGATCGGCGACCGTTTCCAGATGCAGGAAGGCGATTGTCTGGTCGACCTTTTCGGCAATCGCAGCGTCTTCGCGCCTGGCGCGTGGCAGGCCGGCAATATGTTCGACAAAACTGGCGCGCCTGGTGTGGACGCGGCCCGACGCGATGTTGTCGCGCACCGAAAGCCCGGGAAAGAGCGCCAGGTTCTGGAAGGTGCGCGCGACGCCCAGACGTGCCAGACGGTTCGCGGGCACACGGGAGAATGACTGGCCGGCGATCGCGATCTTGCCGTGGTCGGCGTGATAGAGGCCGCTGATGATGTTGATCAGCGAGGATTTGCCTGCGCCGTTGGGGCCGATCACGGCGCGGATTTCGCCGCTCTTGACCTCGAGATCGACATCGCTCAGCGCCGTGACGCCGCCGAACGAAATGCCAATCCCGCTCAGGGTCAGGATCGCATCGACCTTTGCCGACAGGCGCGCCGGGCGCGTGTCCGTGAGTGGACCAGCGCCAGCAAGAATGCCGGGGATTTCGGGCGCACGCTCGTATGCGGCGGCTCCCAGCGAAGCACCAATCATGACACGTTCCTGATTTTGGAGGAGTGCGCGGCCCGCAGGCCGCGCCCTGGCCTATTCGGCGGCGACAAGCTCCCTGTCACGCGCCGCTTCCAGTTCGCGCACCAGCGGGATGATGCGCTTGCCGAAGAACTCGACCTCTTCCTGGAAATGCAGGAAGCCGAGCAGGATCAGATCGGCGCCGGCATCCTTCAGCTTGAGGATGCGTTCGGCGATCTGTTCCGGCGTGCCAATCAGATTGCTGCGGAAGCCGTCATTGTATTGCACCAGATCCTCAAGGGACGACTTCGCCCAGTTGCCCTCGCCTTCCGGCGAGGCCTTGCCGGCATTCTTGACCTGGTCGGCAAAGCCCTGCACCGCTTCGGGATTGGCCTTGGCGACGATCTCGTCCAGCACGGCGCGTGCTTCCGCCTCGGTTTCGCGAGCAATGGCAAAGGCGTTGACGCCGATCTTCACCTTGTGGCCATTCGCCTTCGCCTTGGCCTGGATATCGTCGACCTGCTTCCTGATCTCTTCGGGCGTGTTGCCGTTGGTGAAATACCAGTCGGACACCCGCGAAGCCATGTCACGCGCGGCGCGCGACGAGCCGCCCTGGAAGATCTCGGGCTGCGGATCGATCGGCTTCGGCTTCATCGAGTAGTTGGTGAAGCGATAGAAGTCGCCCTTCAGCGTAAAATTGTCCTCGGTCCAGATGCCGCGCAACGCGCGGATGAACTCCTCCGAGCGGCGGTAGCGCTCGTCATGGTCGAGCCACATCTCGCCGATGGCGGCGAACTCGCCACGGAACCAGCCGCTGACGACATTGACGGCCACGCGGCCATTGGTCAGGTGGTTGATGGTGGCGATCTGCTTGGCCGCCAGCGCCGGGTTCCATGGACCGGGCAAGACGGCGGCAATCACTTTCAGCGTTGTGGTGGCGGCCAGCAGTGCGTGGCTGAACGACACGGATTCGTGCTGGTTGTCGGCGCCGTAGCCGGCGGTGAAGCGTATCTGGCTCAGTGCGTAGTCGAAGCCGTTGGCCTCTGCGATCTGGGCGAGCTTGCGGTTGTAGTCGATGTCCCAACCGGTCCGCTGCTCGATGTTGGAGATGACCAGGCCGCCGGAGACGTTCGGAACCCAGTAGGCGAATTTCAGGCCGTCGGAATGAGACGTCATGTCGTTGTTCCCTTTTTGGTTGGCTCAGCCGACGCGCGCTGCGGCGGCGGCATTTGCATGGTTGGAATTGAGCAGTGAAACCGCTTCGGATGCGGCCCGTGAAATGCGTTCGCGTATCGCCTCGCCGACGATTTCGGCGCCGATGAAATCGTCGGGCGCCCCATAGACGCCGGTCGGTACGGTGACGGCGCCGAAAAAGCCGAATAATGGCCGCAGCTGATGTTCGAGAACCAGGCCATGGTAAGGACCTCCGCCTGTCGCCGCGAGAAGCACGGTCTTGCCGGCGAGCGCGCGATAGTCGACGAGGTCGAACAGGTGCTTGAGGGCGCCGGTGTAGGAAGCCCGATAGACAGGCGTTCCGACCACGAGCAGATCGGCCTTCTCGACACGCTGGATGATCGCTTCGCCGGACGCGCCGAGGGCGCCACGGGACAGTCCGACGAAAAGCGAAGGCGCCGCCTCGGTGATTTCGATCAGGCCCGTGTCTGCCGGGACGCGCAGCGCGACGTCCTTGACCAGCGCGTTCACCACCGCGGTTGTGCGCGATGGCGTGCTTACGCCGCCGGATATTCCGAGAACCGATAGCCTTGCCAACTCGTCAATCTCCCAGACCCTGCATGCGCATCGGTCATTTCCAAACCGGGGCAGACGATATTCGACAAAATCTATAGAGATAAGGAACGACGTTTCGATTTTTCGCCTTTGGCGAGAAAAATCCGGTTCTGCTAATGTGCGGTAGCAACGTCCATCTGGCGATGGCCGGGAAGGATCAAAACGGCTCGCAGTCATCTATCGACATTTTTGAAAGCGCCGATGCCTTTGGGCAATAAGGTTCGTTGCCATGATGCCTGGCGTCGCCGTCGCGCAATACTACGAAGCGGCTTCCCTTGCCGGCGACGTCACCAGTTTCTGGGTGCCCAATCGGGATTGTCTCTTTCCATGGTGCGCGACATTGGCTTTAGGATTAACCGCAGCGACAGTTGGGACACACGCATCCCTGTGGACGCCTCGAGTGCGACAACGTCCAGCAGCGCTGGACGGCTGGACGGCGCCAGTTGCTCGCGATCGACACGGGCAAGCTCTATGGCGGGCGTGGGGATTTCCTGCCGGTGGCCGAGGCGATAGCCCAGCAGATCGTCCATCTCGGTAAGTCGACGAGATCGTCACCGCCTAGCACCCACGGCGTCAATGACGGCCCAGGGATCTGGTGGGCTTTTCTGCTGGGTCAGGTGTTGAATGTGGGCCGATCGTACGTCCGCGATCAATCCGCCGCAGCTCGGCGGCCTTGATCACCCGTTGCAGCCCGCCGACGTCACGAAATGACGGACGGGCACCAGGAAGTCCCACGGGTTGCCTCTTCACGCCAGCACGCCTGTGCCACCGTCGCTGCCTAAGAGGCGGCGACGGTGGCCGCTTGAAGCAGAACCCGCGCGCCGGTAACCGCGTGGGCAGGCTCCACATATTCCGCCTCGTTGTGGCTCAGCCCGTCACGGCACGGCACAAAGATCATCACGGCAGGCGCCACCCGGGCGAGGAACAGCGCGTCATGGAATGCACCCGAGATCATCTGTTTGTGCGGCAGCTGTAGGGAATTGGCGGCCTCCTCGACGGTTTTGACCATATCGGGAGAGAATGCCGCCCCCGGCATGTCGAACGACCGCCTGATCGTTACCGTGCAATGCTGAGCTTCTGCCTCCGCCGCGCATACCTGGCGCAGTTCTGCTTCGATGGCATCGAGCCGCTCTACCCGCGGATGCCTGATATCGACGGCGAAGACCACAGACTGCGGTATGGCGTTGATCGATCCCGGCTGGGCGGTGACCCGGCCCACCGTCAGCCTTGCGCTGCTGTCGAACGGCATGATGGTCGTCTGGAGCCTGTGAATCGCGGCAACGGCCGCGACCATCGGATCCCTACGGTAGGCAAGGCCGGTTGTACCGGCGTGACCGGCGGCGCCCTCAATGCAGACCTCCAGCCAGCGCGTACCTTGCACGGCTGTGACGATACCGATCGGCAACCGCTCCTTTTCCAGCGACGGTCCCTGTTCGATATGCAGCTCGATGTAGCCGGATATCGGCATGCCGAGGGGGCGAAGGGTTGCCTCTGGCAAGGCGGAGATCGTTGCCCCGAGCTCCTCTGCGAGGGACGCACCGTCGCTGCCGACTATGGACCGCCATGCGGAAATGTCGGCTCCGGTGAAGGCCATGGAGCCCATGACACCCGGCGTAAACCGGCTGCCCTCTTCATTGGCCCAGGCGACGACCTCGATCGGCATCCGAGTCTCGGCCCTCGCGTCCTCCAGCGCTTCGAGCGCCTCGAAGGCGGAAAGCGTGCCGAGCGCTCCATCGAAGCGCCCGCCGGTCGGCTGGCTGTCGAGGTGGCTGCCGATCAGCAGCGGCGGCAGGGTGGCATCCGTGCCATCGCGGCGGACGAAAAGGTTTGCCATGGCGTCCTGGAAAACCGCGAAGCCGCGCGCGAGCGCCAATTCCGCCAACAGGCGCCGGGCGCCGCGATCCTCAATGCTGAACGCCTGTCGGTTTACGCCACCGGCTGGCGTCGCGCCGATCCGGGCGAAGGCATCGAGCCGGCCCAGCAGCCGCTCGCCGTCGATCTCCGGCACTAAAGTCACCGCTTGAGGCCGCGGATGAAGGCCTTCACCCGTTGCGGATCGACCTGATTCCACCACACTCCATCATGTTTCAGCGAGCTGGCGACAATGACGCCGTCGACGATGTCCAAGATATCGTTGGCGTTGTCGGGTGTCACCCCGCTGCCGACAAGCGTCGGCAGTCCGGCGGCGTCCTTGATCATCCTGATGTAGCTGAGGTCGGCGGCGTGGCCAGTGCGCTGGCCGGTGGCGATCACCGCGTCGGCATCGAAGAACACGAGGTCCTTGACCTGCTCCTCGATCGGCCGGTCGCCGACGATCGCGTGGGCGCCATGCTTGACATGCGCGTCGGCGAAGATGCGGATACCGTTGGCCCGAAGCCTTGCGCGGAAACGCATGGCGCGCGCCGCTTCGCCTTCGATAAAGCCCTCGTTGGCGACATAGGCGTTGGCCCATTGATTGACGCGCACGAAGGAAGCACCGGAGGCACTGGCGATCGAAAGCGCGGGAATGGAGGCATTGGCAAGCACATTGATGCCGATCGGCCGGCCGAGTTCTCTGCGGATCCGGTCTGAGACGACAGACATGTAGGCGGAGGTTTCCGGCCCGATATCATCCGGCTTGGAAAACGGCACGTCACCATGGTTTTCGGCGATCACGCCGTCACACCCTCCCTGCAAATAGGCTTTGGCGTCGTCGAGGCCGCGTTGATAGATGGCCTCGATCGCCTCGCCATGGTAGCGCGGCGCCCCCGGCAGGGGGGCGAGATGAACCACGCCGATCACCACCTTGCTTCTGCCGAAGATCGACTGCAGCGCATCATTCGTCACCTGGCCGACGGGTTTGGGGGATTGTGTCATGCGGTTTCCGCTTCTGTCGTTTCCATGAGCAGTTTCATCTCCCGCCTGCCGGGGCAGGACTCAAGCGTGCCGGCGCGCCCGACAGAGATGGCTGCGGCGCGGACCGCAATCCGCGCTGCCGCGAGGAGTTCCATGCCGGCCGCAAGGCAACCAGCGAGGCAACCGCAAAAGACGTCGCCCGCGCCGCTGGTGTCTAGCACGGCCACCCTGGGCGCCGCGATCCGGTCGATCCGTCCTTCGCCATCGGCGACAAGGCAGCCGAGTGCGCCAAGCGTCACGATGGCAGCGCCGGCGCCCTGACGGATCAAGTCGCGGGCCGCCATGGCAGGGTCGCCAGCCCCGGTCAGTTGCGCCGCTTCGCCCGCGTTGGCGATGACGACGCTGACGTCGCTCAAGCCCGGTGTGTGGTCGGCCGCAAGCGGGCTCGGATTGAAGATCGTCATCGCTCCCGCGCCGCGCGCCACCTTCAGGCAAGTGGCCGTGATATCCGGAGCCAGATTGCCCTGAAATACCACGATATCGCCGCGTTCGATCGCTCGGGTAAAACCGCTGTCGGCCATAGGATTGTACGCGGCGGCGCAACTGGCTCCGGTGACGATGAGGTTTTCGCCGCGCGCATCGACCATGATCGTCGACCGATCGCTGGGCAGTGGCAGTACCGCCAGATGGCTGGCATCGAGATCGCGGCTCAACTGCTCTGTGATCCAGGCTCCGGCGGGATCGTTGCCGATCGCGGCACGGAAGCGAACATCGGCTCCGGTGCGCGCCGCGGCCACCGCCTGGTTCGCACCCTTGCCGCCAAGTCCGTCAGCATGTTCCGATGCGTTCAGCGTCTCGCCTGCCGCCGGAAACCGGTCCAACTGAAAGGTTGTATCGACGCAAACATTACCGACGACATGGACGCGCATGGCTAATCCCTGGCCGTTGCCCAGCCTAGCATCTGTTCGAACAACGTCTTGTAGCCATTCCAGGCGATGAAGCCCGGCGGCAGCCAATGCGGCCCTACATCCGAGGTCCAGGCGACAGTGCGGCCCCGGCCATATTTGCCGGCCACCAGCAGTGGCAGCGAACGGTAGTCGGAGGACACGGTGGCGAGAACTTCCGAACCGTCCTTGACCGTGACCTCGTTGAAGCCAAGCAGGATCGGCCAATCCTTGCCGAGGCCCTTGAGGATCGGATGGGTCTGCGGGCCGACGACGACCGGCGCATAGCCTTCTGGAACCTCGACACGGTCGTCCACCGGCAGGCACATGACCGGCAGAACGTCCTCAACCGGCGTCTTGTGATAGCGCGCGCCGCCATTGATGCCCTGAAAGCTGTAATAGCCGCCGAACATCAACAGGCCGCCGCCATTGCCGACATAGTCGCGCAACAGGCGCAGCCGGTTCGGCGTTGGTTTGGAGTGGATCCAGGTATCGGGGTGAAGCAGCAGCGTGTTGGCCCCAAGATCGGAGAGCACGACCGCGTCATAGGCCGAAAGCGCTTCCATGGTCTGCGGGAAGTTCCGCTGTGCCTCATGCGCCGGCATGAAGGTGACGTCGAACAGGCTGTCCTTCAGCGCGGCCAGCAACTCATCGGCACCGGTGTGATATGTCACGGTGGGAAACTGATCGAAGCCTTTGATGTGGGTCGCGGTCGAGACCCAGGACTCGCCTGCGAGAAGAACCTTCTTCCTGGACATGTAGTCTCCCTATCTTGTTTGGAGCCGCGGCTCAGAGGCCCTCGGCGAACACAGTCTTTGGATTGTCGATGAGCATCGTGTCGATTGCCGACTGCTCGACACCATGGCGTTTCAGTCTCGGCACGAAATGCTTGAGGATGAAGCCGTAGCCGAAACCGCCGAAGCGGGTCAGCATGATCTTGAGAAAGACGTCCTGCGACAGCAGAATCCTGTCGAGCAGTCCCATATCGATCAGCGAGCGGATCGCCCGCGCATTCTGCTCGTCGGACGGCGACTGCGCATCCTGGTCGGCATAGTAGAAATCCATGCCGATCATGTCGTATTCCAGGAAGGCGCCACGCGCGGCGAGGCTTTGCTGGTAGGCAAGATCGTTGTGGCTGGGGTTCATGTGGCAAAGCACCGTATGCCGGAGATCGGCGCCTTCTGCCTCGACCACGTCAAGCACATCATGCGCCAGCCGCTCCCAGCCGGGCAGATGAATCGTCAGCGGCACGCCGGTCATCTTGGCCGCACGGGCGGAGGCCCGCAGCGACTTGCGCTCCTCGTCGGTAAAATCCTTGCTGACGCCAACCTCACCGATAATGCCGGCAATGATTTCGGGCTGCGCCGACCCGCCGCCGACATCATTGACGAGGAATTCGGTGACGTCGTCAACGTCCATCGCTTTCAGCCAGACGGGATGGGTGTGCTGCAGGTAGAAGCCCGTCCCCATGACGATCCGCAATCCAGAGGCGCGGGCGATGCGCGCCAGCTTCACCGGATCGCGGCCAATGCCAATGTTGGTCGCATCCACCACGGTATGGCCGCCGAGCGCCCGGTATTTCGCCAACTCCGAAAGGGCTAGGTCGCTGTCCTCGAGCGAGACGTTGTCGCGGTTCATGTAGGGGTTCATCCGCAACTCGCCGATGATCTCCATGCTGACCGGCTGCTCGGCGATCTTCGTCTCGTCGGGATGGCAAGGGCATTTCCACGACGTCGCGCCATCGAGCAGTATGTGTTCATGCATCAGCGTCACGCCCATATCGGCAATCGCAACCGGGCCGGTAACGGTCATCACCGTGCCGGAGCGAACACCGATCGGTGCCCGTTCCCTTGGCTTGTCGTCGAACAGATGATCCATGTCAGCGGCTCCGCGTTGCGCCCTTGAACAGGCGGAAATTCAGCCAGATGGCAACGAGGATGATTGTGCCGGTAACGATCGGCGTCAGGAAGGGCGACATATGCGCAAGGATCAAGCCGTTGCCGATGACCGCGACGGTCAACGCGCCGAGCACAGTGCCGATGATCGTACCGCGCCCGCCGAACAGACTGGTGCCGCCAAGCACCACGGCGGCGATGACATCGAGCTCGAACCCCTGGCCGGCATTCGACGAGCCGGAACCGAGCCGGGCGGCGAGGATGATGCCGGCCACCGCCGCCGCCATGCCCGACAGGATGTAGACGAAGAGCGTCATGAAGCGCGTATCGACACCGGCTCGGCGCACGGCCTCTGTATTGGCGCCGATGCCGGTGACATAGCGGCCGAACGGCGTCTGGTTGAAGGCGAGATAGGCAATGATCAGCACGACAAGGGCGAGCAGCGCCGGTACCGGCACGCCGAGAAACCAGGCCCTGCCGATGTTGACGAAGAAGCTGGTCGGTTCGACCGGGATCGAATAGCCGCCGGTGATCAGCAACGCCACGCCGCGGATGACGGAGAGCCCGGCAAGGGTGACGATGAAGGGCGGTATCCGCTCGTAGGCGATGAAGAAGCCGTGCAAGGCGCCGATCGCAGCACCAAGCGCCAGCATGGCAATGACGACCAGCGGCCATGGCAGGTCGGCCTGCAGGAAAACCGCCGACAGCGTTGCCGTCAGCGCCAGCACGGAGCCGACCGAGAGGTCGATGCCGCCGGTGGTGATGACGAAGGTCATCGTGGCCGCAACGATCAGCAGCGGCGCCGACTGGCGCGCGATGTTGAGCAGATTGGGCGTCGTCAGGAAGGAACCGGTGATCAGCGAGAAGACCACGCAGACGACGATGAAGAACAGCGCAATCGAGACGACGCTGCCATTGGCTAACGCCACATCCTTCCACGTGCTGTTGTGAGCGCGTTTGGGCGAGGCGCCAACACCGGCGGAGGTAACGTTCATGGTTGGACCCCCTCATCGCGGCTTGCGCGGGCCGAGCGCGCGGTGAATTTGCGGCCGACGATCAGGTTGACGACCTCCTCGATGCTGGTCTCGCCGATCTTGCGCTCGGCGACATTGCGGCCTTCGTACATGACCTGGATACGATCGCAGACCAGGAACAGGTCCTGCAGGCGATGGGTGATGAGGATGACGCTGACACCACGGGCGCTGACGGCGCGGATGAGTTCCAGAACCGCCTCGACTTCCGCCACAGCAAGGGCGGCCGTCGGCTCGTCCATGATCAGCACCGAGGGGTCGAAAGAAGCGGCGCGGCCGATGGCGATCGACTGGCGCTGGCCGCCGGAGAGGTTTTCGACCTTGAGCTTGGTATCGGCAATGACGATGCCGAGCCGGTCGAGCATCTGGCGCGTCTCGCCATGCATGCGCTTGTTGTCGAGAAAGGGGACGCCGAGAACGCGGCGACGCGGTTCGCGGCCGAGGAAGAGATTGCCCGCCACATCCACCGTGTCGCAGAGCGAAAGGTCCTGGTAGACCATCTCCACCCGTGCGGCGCGGGCATCGGCCGGCGACGAGAAAGACACCGCCTTGCCATCGATCTCGATGGTGCCGGCATCAGGAATTACCGCACCGGACAGGACCTTGCTCAAGGTGGATTTGCCGGCGCCATTGTCGCCGACCAGGCCGAGCACTTCGCCAGGCTTCAGGTTCAGCGAGACATCGTCCAGCGTCTGGATAGGGCCGTACCGTTTGGAAATACCGGTCATCCTGACGCGGTAGGTCTCGCCATCGCTCATCATGGTTCCAATTCTCTGGGCGCGACATGTTCAATCGGTCGCCGGGCTGCGCAGGCAACCCTCGGGTCAATGCGCAGCCCAGCGGTCCGGGGAGGATACTACTTGAACATGTCCTTGAACTGGCCGACATTTTCCTTGGTCACGATGGTGATCGGAACGTTGATGATCGGGTCGATCTTCTCGCCCTTCTTGAGCTTGACGAAAGCTTCGATGGCAGCCTTGCCTTCACCGGCCGGATCCTGCTGGACGACAGCGACCACCCAGCCCTCTTCGAGACCCTGCACCGCCGACTTGGTCAGGTCCCAGCCGAACACCTTGACGTCGCCCGTACGGGCCTGGCTGGAGACGGCGGAAACCGCGCCGAGCAGAGCCGGCTCGCCGGTCGCGTAAAGCGTCGTCATGTCAGGATTGGCGGTCATCAGGTTTTCGGAGGCGGACAGGGCGACGTCCTGGACGTTCTGGCCGTCGACCGTGTCGAGGAAGGTGACCTTCTGGCCGCTGTCGGTGACAGCCTTCTTGAAGCCGTCGAGGCGCTGGTTCTGGATAAACGAATTGAGCGCGCCAACGACGCCGATCTTGGCGGTGCCGCTCAGCTTAGTCTTCACGTATTCGGCGTAGAACTTGCCGATATCCTCGCCTGCCTTGGTGTTGTCAACGCCGACGAAGGCGACGTTGTCGCCATTTGGGATCTGCGCGTCAATCGCGATGACCGGAATGCCGGCGGCTTTGGCCGCGGTGATGGCCGGCTTCACACCGTTGACATCGATGGCGACGAGAATGATGCCGTCGACCTTCTGGGTGATGTAGTTCTCGATGGCGTCGTTCTGCGCGCTTGGTACATTGTTGGCGTTGAAGATGACGAGGTCGACGCCGGCAGCCTTTGCGGCAGCCGTTGCGCCGTCATTGATCTGGTTGAAGAACAGGGCCTGCTGGTTGATGGTCACCAGCGCATAGGTCTCGGCCATGGCGGAAGCAGAGCCGAGGGCGAGGGTCATGGCGATGGCTGCGGCGCAGCCTGAAAGGATCTTGGTAAGACGCATTCCGGTTCCCCTTGGTTTTCTCGAAAAGGCCCTTGATCGGGCTCACCTGGCGCCTGAGCGCAGAGCATATTTCAAGATGCTTGATTTCTTGTCAAGTGACTTGAATTGGCATCAACGAAGACAAATGAGGGGCTCGCCCTATCAGAATGTTGCCGGCGTGTTCACCCAGAAAATGCTGGCGCGTTCGTCGCCGACATTGCGGTACCAGTGCGGCAGTTCGGAATTGAAGACGAAGGAATCGCCGGCCGACAGGCGAAACGTCTTTTCGCCGACCATCAATTCGATCGCACCTTCCAGGAGGTAGCCGACTTCCTCGCCAGCGTGCTGGATAGGGCCGGCGCTCTCACCTCCCGCCTCGATGTGATGGATGTTGCACTGCAGGAGATGGCCGGGCGAATACGGAATGACGCGCTCGAGCGAAATGCCTTCGCCGCGCCGAAGCGGATCGAGCGCGATCAACGGCCGCGATCCAGCCCGAAAGACGATGCCTTCCTCACCATCGGATTCCTCGAACATCCAGCCAATGTTGGTGCCAAGCACCTCGACAAGCCGGTGCAGCATGGGAAGCGAGGGCGAGACCTTGCCGTTCTCGACCTTGGAAAGCAGGCTTTCAGAGCAGTTCGCGGCGGCAGCTAGCGCCTTCAAGGTCAGCCCACGCGTCTGCCGGGAGAGTTTCAACCGTATGCCGAGCCGCAGAAGGCTGGTGGCGGTCGAGCGCTCGTCGCCGCCCTTGCTGTTTTGGGTGTCCATCTTGTTCATTTGGGGACGCGAACATCTCCGCTGGTTGGGCTGACTCGTAAAACTGATCCCAGGCGTTGTCCATCCTGTGAAAAACGGACGATGCATCCAATCGACTCGGCTGGGCTTTTCAAAACCATCATCCCCGACCAAACGCTACGACGCCTTCGGCGCATTTGCGAGTAACTGCCCGATGCATGCCGCAGAGGTACCGTCATCGACCACTGATACCACAGCAAGATGCCTAACTCCTCGGGAGGGCCGCGTTAGCTGAGCGTGAGCAACTCGCCTCGCGCAACTCCCACAAGCGTGTGGCTGGCGCGCGGCCACCCGGGGAGCCTGTTTGGGATTCACCTGAACTACATTCCCGGCAGCTTCCGCCCAGGGACCGGTCCGGGATCGCCGCCGATTCTGCCGAGGAGCAGGCGTTCCTGGATAACGGCGTCGCTTTCTCGACCGAGGAAGGCGTCTATGCGTCGCTGCAGGCGACCAAGCCGCAGACGCTCGCCTTCGCGCTCAGCGACAGCCCGCCGGGCTGGCGGCATAAGACCGCCGCTTGCCAGCTGACCGATCGGCGTCATACGCGATCGCGTATACATCAATTTTATACGCAACCCCGTATGTTACGACTAATACGCGATCGCGTATATTGCAGACGTGGAGACCCATCATGACAGACCAGATCGCTCGCAACGAAAAACAACTCGGGGCCATCCTGCGCCGCGCCCGCAAGAACGCCGGGGCTCACGCAAGGCTCGCTCAGCAACCAGATCCACCTGCGCCCTGGCGCTATCGGACGAAGGAGCGTTTGGTCAGCCTGCCTACTCCCAATCAGCCGGGATTTAAGGACGCAGACCAGGCAGCGGTCGAAGGCCGAAAAGTCCCCAAGGCAACCGTCGTCCAAATGCCTGGTGCCGCCCTGCCAGGCACATTTGGAGCGGCCTTTCAACGGTTGAAGATCTCAGTCAAGTGGTTGGCGCTTGACGAAGCCAGCAAGCGCAAGAACACGCGGCTGATTGAAGAATTTCTGGAACTGCGGGTGGTCCCAGATCACCCACTGATTTGGCGCGACGTACCGGTTAAGAACCTTAGACGTATCCATATTGAAGAGCTTCTTGGCCGCTTCATCGCCACACCCCATAAGGCCAAGCACCTGCTGGTGGGCATACGCAAGCTGGTCTATATAGCACTGCGACAAGATTGGATCAAATCGATCCCACAGCAGCGGTCGAGTGGCGCCCGGCCTATGTCGGTTGGAAAGCCTGGTCGCGCGAAGCGATGGCGCAATTTGAAAACCGTTGGCACTTGGGCACCGCAGCACGCACTTGCTATGGTTTGGCGCTTTGGCTCGGCAGCCGCCGCGGCGACGTCGCGGGCCTGCGCTGGGACCAGAGGGTCACCAGCCGTGTCTTCATCGATGGCGTCGAGCGTCACTTTGACGGGTTTGATATCGTCCAGGCCAAGAACAAGGGACGAACAGGCGGCAAACGGCTTTTCGTGCCGATCACGCCGATGCTGTCCGAGATCCTGGATGCGGCTGACAGGCGCGGCGAGACCGTCTTGGTCAACGCCTATGGGGAGCCCTTCTCCGCCAAGTCCTTGACTGGAATGATGGCGCATTGGTGCAAGCTTGCCGGTCTTCCGAAGGGCCTTACCCTGCATGGTTTGAGGAAATCGCTCGGTGTTTATCTGGCGGAGGCCGAGGCCTCCACCAGGCAGATGATGGACGTCCTCGGTCACGACGATATCGATCATGCGGAGCTCTATTCGCGCGAGCATAGCAGGTACAGCTGGCGGTCCAGGGGATCGAGTCGTGCGGCTGGTCACGCGCAAGCCGATGCTTGGCGAACCTGTTGGCGAACCTCGTGGCGAATCACCCTATAACACATTGATAAATAACGATAATGGTGGTGGTGGCAGTCTGGAGCGAACCCGTCTCTGTCTGATCGTCCCTGTTTCGCCCGGAAAAACAGCGAATTTTCGGCGATTTTGGGCGCCTGAGCCATTTTCGACCTAAAATCCCGGCGCAGTTTCAACGCCTTGGCATAAATTCCCTATTCAGCCTAACAGAGAAATGGACGCGGCCTATCAGGGAACGCAGCGGCTTTAGAGGCCAGGAATGCGCGTCGTCCCCTGTTCGCCTTTGAGCAGCTTACGATTGGGTTCGTCACTCCGCCATGGAAAAAAGCCGAGTGCAGCACACCTTCACCGCCAAGAATTGTACGACCTCGTTTGGTCGACGCCCATCATCACGCTCGGTGAGCGGTTCGATATTTCGGATCCAGGACGAGCGAAGAGTGAAACGTCCCCACACCCGGTCGCTGGACTAGTGGCAGCGCTGAGATCTGCAAATCCAGACCAACACGGCGAGGTCTCAGTTCCGGGTGTAAGCGATTTTGAGCGGACTGAAAATCCGCGTGTCGGTGGTTCGAATCCGCCTCTGGGCACCATCTCTTTATGGTCCATTCCGGACACATAGGTTACGGTTTATATCGGAGACATGGGTAACACTTTTGGCCCGAAGGGGTTTTGGAGTGGTTCGAGCCTGCATGTCTCATCATCGAAGTAGCCCAAATCATAATCCATGAAGGAAGCCAGCCAGATATGGTCCTCGACCTGTTTGATGCCGACGGTCTGGCCGGCAAAGACGAGGCTGAGGTTGATCTTCTTGCGATTGTAGCAGATGCGGCCGCAGGTGGTGACGGTGACGGCCTTGTCGTGAA
>NZ_AYWI01000007.1:0-298972 GCF_000502535.1 Mesorhizobium sp. LNJC391B00 | reverse complement strand
AAGAAGCTCGCTCTACGCCAAGCCGCATGACCAGTTTCATGATCGCCCATTTTGCAGAACTTGACGCACACAACCCATCACCGAAAAGCTGCTTAGTGCGACCTAGCACCGAGAGATTCCCGCTGCGGCTGGGTAGCGCCTAGCTCCGTGCGCCCATGAACGGGTGGGGCGAACGTCCTGATAGAGCTACGGCTGTAGAAGCGCGCCGCCAAACTGCGCCCACAAGCGCTCGCACTCTCTCGCCCTTAGGCTCCGGGTGCCGGGCGCGCCATAGAAGACCATGGCGCCGCGAATGTCATATCCAAGCACCGAGGCGTTGGCCACGAACTGGATGGCTCTTCCCAAGCTGGTGATGCCGATGTCGACCTCAGCCTTGTTGGTGAGGTCGACCACACCGAATACTTCCGCATTGGCGCTCCTGCCCGCCAAAACGGCCGTCGACATCGCATCATTCACGGCAAGAAGCATTTCGGTGAGTTGCCCGGTGAAAGGGCTCTACAAACGCTCAAATGTCAGGTTTGTTCCCAACCGGCCTTGGCGGCTTTCCGACTACCAAACTGGGTCCCGCGGCCTCTCATGTGCGTGTAGTTGACATCGTCTGCTGGACCGAACGGTCAGGCCGAAGAGCCCAGTTCCTCTCAGCATCAAGCAGTTCATTCTGCTCAATCAAGCCGTTCATAAACAGCCTGAGTATATGCGCGGCTATGCGCTCTCCGTTCTGCGAAGCAAGAGGTAGGGCGCGCTCTTTGCAGACCGTGTGACAAACCTGGGCGAGCATCTCAATGTCGCTTGGCCCCAAAAACCGACCCGGATACAACATACCATTTTCCTGTTGGAGAGTTGGACTATCCATTACGCAGGGTCACCGGCAGCCACAATCAACTATGATAGTGAGATGTCGAGTCCGGTGGAAAAAACAGTGAGGTCCCAAAAGCGGTCGCGCTTGTCTCCGATTGACAGATGCCTCGACGCTACACCGACCAGCGCTACCGCACCCGCTTCATCGACGCGGCTTTGCAAAGGCCTATGACCAGTTCGCTACCAGCTGCCGGACCGCCCAGGCGAGCATGCCGCCGGCCATTACCGAAAGCGCGATGTCGTGGATGAGGCAGCCTTTTCCGTATACATCCAGTTGTTACGCTGCGCATCTGCTTCGGTTCGAAAACTCGCCGCGAGCCTGGCGTGCTCGCGTGTCCGGGCCGAAACAGCCCACATGCTGATAACGACATCGATGAGGCTGCCGCCGACTCGTTGGCATAGGATGCTTCCCGGCATGGGCATCGACCAATGCCCCGGGCCGACCAGCACGAACCTGCGGGGGCTTTCCCGGAACAAAGCGTCGACGATCCGGTTCGGCAGGAAGCGGCCAAATTCATGCCATCGGAGATGCCGAGGCAGATGACAGATGAAAGGGAAGCTGAAGATGACGAAGTCTGGCGACCGCACCGTTCCCGGCGACGGCAAGATCGAAACCGGCCCGAACACATCTCCGCAACAGGATCCGGCAGAGGGGTCGCGCGAGACAATCGATCGCGAACTCGAGCGGACAGACGACGATAATAATTCCGACGAAGCGGAACGCTTGCGCCGAGACCTGCGGAAAGGGGTGGCGGAAGAGACCGAGCTTCCCGAACGCGGCTCGGCCTGAGGATCGCCGGAACCTTGCCAAGGCAAGAGACATGGAAGGCTCGACGCCGGTCGGATCGCTGCTTGCTTCGTGCCTTTAACGCACCGGCCACACAACCCATGCGCGGCGGTGACCCAGGAGATGGCGAGAACGGCCGCGCGACGGTCCACTCTGTTCCAGCAAACTCGGCTCGCCGAGAGCTACCACCTCTGGCGTTAGGGCCTGACGAGATGCCACCTCTCCAGGTCGCATGCCGCCAGGGTTCCGCAATCTCTATCAGGCTGCGCCGGCCTTCTGGCTGCGCTGCGAGCGGGCACGGTCGCGGGCTGCGGCAGTGCCTCCGGGAAAGCCGCTTCGATCGCTGTAGTCGCGTGGCTTGGTCCCCCTCCGAGAGTGGCGCGCGGTCACGCTTTTCGCACCGATGATGTCGAGCAATGTGATGCCGGCGACCATCGCAAGCGCAAGGCCCACATTATCGCGCTTTGGGTTGCCATGCCGATACGCTGTCAGCAATGTCGCGATATCCAGGCCGTCGCCGGCCACCCGGCTCCACAGCCCCGCTTGCTTGTCCACTGAAAGCGAGAGTATGCCGCTGCTTATTTCCCGCGCCCCATAAGCGCGGATCAGATCTTCCTTGCCGCGCATGCCGAGCGCGCCGGCAATCCGCTCGGCGCCAACCAGCTCGGCGACGCCAAGCGCGATGCTGAACCAGCCGAGCTTGCGGGCAAGGCCATCGGAGGCCGCGACCGCACTCTGCCCAGTCTTCAGCACTTTGGGATCGCCAGGCGATCGGGTGATGTTGGTAAGTTTGGCAATCACGTTCATGACGATTTCCCTACGGTTTCAGCACAACCTTGATGCAGCTGTCCTGCTTGTCGCGAAACACCTTGTACATCTCGGGTCCCTGCTCGAGCCCCACGGTATGTGTGATGACGAAGGATGGGTCGATCTGGCCATCTTCGATGCGGCGCAACAGATCCTCGGTCCAACGGTTGACATGGGTCTGCCCCATTCGGAAGGTGAGCCCCTTGTTCATTGCCTGTCCCATCGGAATCTTGTCGACCAGCCCGCTGTAGACGCCGGGGATCGAGATCACGCCGGCCGGCCGGCAGACATAGATCATCTCACGCAAAACGTGCGGTCGATCATTTTCCATCAGCATCAACTGCTTTGCGCGATCGTAGACGGTATCGGGCTGGGCCAGCGAGACGTGGCTTTCCATGCCGACGCAATCGATGCACTTCTCCGGGCCCTTTCCGCCGGTGAGTTCCCGCAGTCGTTCGACGACACTTTCCTCGGCGAAATTGATGGCGATGGCGCCGCCGGCCGCGGCCATGGAAAGCCGCTCCGGCAGGCAATCGATCGCCACCACCTGTTTCGCGCCGAGCAGCAGGGCGCTGCGTATGGCCATCTGCCCGACTGGGCCACAGCCCCACACCGCAACCGTATCGGTGGGCTCAATGTCGCACTGTGCCGCCGCCTGCCATCCGGTAGGAAAAATATCGCCGAGGAAGAGAACCTGCTCGTCGGTAAGGCTGTCAGGCACCTTTATGTGCGTGGCATCGGCGAACGGCACACGCATGTATTCCGCCTGTCCCCCAGGATAGCCGCCGGTCAAATGAGTGTAGCCGAACAGACCCGCGGTGGTGTGCCCGAACACCTTGTCACCGAGATTCTTCTTGCGGTTTGTGCGTTCGCAAACCGAAAAGTTCTGTCGCTTGCACTGGTCGCACTCACCGCAGATTATGGTGAACGGCACGACGATGCGGTCTCCCTTCTTCAGAGCGCCGTTGACGCCCTTGCCGACCTCAACGACCTCTCCCATCATCTCGTGGCCCATGATGTCGCCGGGCAGCATGGCTGGCACATAGTTGTGGTAGAGGTGAAGGTCGGAGCCGCATATGGCACAACTCGTCACCTTGATGATCGCGTCACGTTCATCCTCAATTTCCGGGTCCGAAACCTGATCGCAGCGTATGTCTTCCTTGCCGTGCCAGACCAACGCTCGCATAGCTTGCTCCTATTTTCGCAAGATCTGTGGGTAGGGACCTCGCGCCTGTCCTAAGCGGGCCGATGCCTGGTTGGATCGACTGTGCCGCTGCTTGTCGAACCACAGGGGCGGACCGATGTTCCGGGAGCTCGAGAGAATTTTTGGGCCATTCCAGACCCGCACCTTGGAAGGATCTGTCGCGGGCACCAGCGGCCTTCCCCGGGGCGCGTCGGGCACGAGCCGCTGGAGTCCGACCCACGAATGGACGTACTCAAGTGTACCAAAAAACGTTCCGTCCGCAGGTGTCCTTCGCGGCGGCTGACACGTCATCTGCTCGGTTCTGGCGTCCGTAACCGGCATTCTCTTCCTCGCCCGCACAGGGTCGGCCGAAGCAGCGCTGTGACCGGAGCAGGTAGGAGATGCCGCTCACCGGCGGGCGCGCAGCCCCACCCCGACGCGATCGACACGAGGTGGATGGGCGCCATCGCGACGGCGGCTCTAGCGGAGTATTTCGCAGAAATACAATGATTAGCGGCAGGGCAGACTGCTAGCCGTGCGCAGCCATGAACATGGCGACGGCCGACCGGCAATAGGATTCGACTTCGTTGTCGTCCGCTGCTCTCGCCTCATCGAAGCGTGCGATAATCAGGAGATCGGATCCTTTGAAAAGCGCGGCAAACAAGCGGGCGGACCGGAGAGGATCGGGCACGTTCAGAACCGCCTTCGCGTGCAACTGACGCAACAGGGCCTCGATTTGGGCGATGACATTGGCGGGGCCGGCTTCGTAATGGAGCTTGCTTAAGGACTTTGGATTCGTCTGGTCGGCCATGACCATGGCTTCGACACTGCGGACATCTGATCTCAAAAGCGTGCGAAGTAGGGATGATCCCACCGCCATGAGCTGATCCTCGACCGAACCGCCGACGCATTCAAGAAGGGCCTGTGGTGTAAACAACTGATGGCAGCCGGACGCGATGGCCGCGCTGAACAGCGCCTCCTTGTTCTCGAAGTGCCGATAGATGCTGAGTTTGGATATCTTCGCCCGCTGGGCGACCTTGTCCAATGTGGTCGCTTGAAAACCCAATTCCACAAAGAGTTCGGACGCAGCGTCGAGTATCGTTTGGCCAAGCGCCTCGTTGGCGGGCCGGCCGCGCCGGCCCTGGCTATTTTCGGTCACGACAATTCCAGTCCTTGACAGTATCCTAATTCTTGGATTACGATACCATGTAGTTTCTGAAATGCGCAAGCCGATGGGTAGGTTTGGTCCAACCAGCCCCTCATCCACAACACGGAGCCCATCATGGATGACGTCATCATCATCGGCGGCAGCTTTGCCGGTCTCGCCGGTGCCCTGCAACTCGGCCGTGCCCGCCGTAAGGTCACCGTTCTCGATACCGGCCTGCCGCGCAACCGCTTCGCCGGCCACTCGCATGGCCTGCTCGGCCACGATCACAAGCCACCGCTGGACATCCTGGCCGAGGCGCGGCGGCAGCTGGCGCGCTATCCCACGATCAAGCTGGTCAATGCCCGGGCCGACAGCCTCTCCGGGGCCATCGACGATTTCTCCGTCCTCACTGGCGATGGCGGAAGCCTCGGCGCGCGCCGCCTGATCCTGAGCTATGGCGTCGCCGACCAGATGCCTGATGTTCCGGGCTTTGCCAAAGGTTGGGGCACGTCCATCGTGCCCTGCCCCTATTGCGACGGCTTTGAAGTCGCCGGCCAGCATTGGGGCCTCGTCTGGTCCGGCCCGCCGTCGCACAATTATGTCAGGCTGTACCACGATTGGACCGACAGGTTGACGGTGTTTGCCGATGGTCACGACATTCCTCCCGACATCCGGGCCGGTCTGGCGCGCCGCAACATACCTGTCGTCGACGGCCGGATCAGCGAGATCGCCCATCAAGGGGGGCATAACGCCACCGTCAAGCTCGATACCGGCCCCAATGTCGCGGTCGACATCCTGTTCGCGCATCCGCGCAACAAGCCGTCCGCAAGCCTGCACGAATCACTGGGCCTCGCCACGGTCGATACGCCCCTCGGCGTAATCCTCAAGGTCGACGAGCGCCGCGAAACCAGCATGCCCGGCATCTACGCCGCGGGCGACCTCGCCAACCCCCTCACGCCGCCATCGGTCACCCTGGCAATATCGCACGGCGCGACGGCTGGGATCTCCGCCCAGCAGTCGATGCTGGTTTGAGAGCGCAGATTCCCTTCTCCGGGTGCCGCAGGCTATCATATTCTGAAGGCGAGGTTACGGAACGCCGGCCCGCTCTCCCCTGAGGGGCATCTTTGGCCGGTTGGCTTTGAGAACTCAACTGCGCTGCCGGCATGACGGCGCTCGCCGACATCGGTTATCAAGCTCAATCACGCTGGAAAGCATGAACCACGTCGACGTCGACATCGCCGGCGGGCTTACGGTATGGCGACCGGTGGCGGAAGATTTGCCACCGCTGTCGGCACCTCGATGCTGCGACGCTACTTTGCAGAACGGTCGCGCCCAGCAGCGCTTCTGGCGGAAGTCTCAGGCGGCCACGACGCGCGCCAGCAGTGACGCGGCCTCGGTACCAGCCAAGCCAAGGTCACGGACGCTGCTCATGTGATTGGCCCCACCAAGGGTGGTGCGCGAAACAGTCAGTCCCTGTGTGTCAAGGTGGTCCGTGAAGAGTGCGGCCTGGCTGTGGAACGGCGGCGTTTCATCGGCGCCGACCGAGATATCTACGCCCACGGATGGATCGAAACTGTGGTCGATCGGCGAGAATCGGCGGGCCTCCTCGTCGGTGATCGCGATCTCCGCGGCAAGGAACGACATCTGCAATGGCTTCAGGTCGTAAAGGCCGCCAAGCAGCAGCGCAGCTTTGATGCCGGAAGGCCGCTCGTCACCGTCGAAAAGCATTGTTGCCAGATGCGCACCGGCGGAATGACCGCTAACGGTCAGCAGGCCGGGATTGCCGCCATGGTGTGCGACATTGTCAAATACCCATCGCTTGGCGCGGCGCACCTGGTCGACGATCCTGGCCATCCTGACGGTCGGCATCAGCGCGTAGTCGACAATGACCGCGATCGCACCTGCGTTCGTAACGGTCTCGGCGACGTAGGAATAGTCGCGCTTGGAGAACATGCGCCAATAGCCCCCGTGGATGAACATGTGCACCGGCAGGCGGTCCCGTTTGCCCTCGGGAAAGAACAGATCCACGGTTTCGGTGGCGTCAGCCCCGTAGGCGACATCGGCGACCATGGGAACATTCGCCCTGGTCTCCTCGCTTCTGCGAACGATCTCGGCGACGATGTCATCGAACTCGACCACATGATCGCGAATGCGAAACGGATCTTTGGCGTGATGTCCGCTCACAGGGTCACGGCGATGTACTTGGCCTCCATGAACTCGGCAACGCCGTGCTTCTGGCCGCCTTCTCGCCCCAACCCGCTTTGCTTGACTCCGCCGAAGGGCGCCGCCGGATCCGACATCAGGCCGCGGTTGAGCGCGATCATGCCCGACTCGATCTTTGATGCCACGCGCATTCCTCTGGCCAGGTCGCGCGTGTAGATGTAGGCCGCGAGACCGTATTCTGTGTCGTTGGCCTTGGCGATGACCTCCGCCTCGCTGTCGAAGCGCATGATCGGCGCCACCGGACCGAATATCTCCTCGTGGAGCATGGCGGCGTCGGCCGGCACGTCCTTGAGCGCCGTTGGCGGATAGAAAAAGCCTCTGCCTTCAGATACGCCGCCGCCACACAGGATTTTGGCGCCGCGGGCAACGGCGTCCTGCACAAGCCGGTCGATCTTGTGCACAGCCTTCCTGGTGATCATCGGCCCGCATTCTGTGTCTGAGTCTGTGCCCGGGCCCAGGTTGAGTGCCGCCATGCGTCTGGTCAAGCCTTCCGCGAAAGCATCATGGATGCCGGCCTGGACGTAAAGCCGGTTGGCGGCCGTGCAGGCTTCACCGGCGTTGCGCATCTTGGCAACCATCGCACCGTCAAGGGCGGCTTCCAGGTCGGCGTCGTCGAAGACGATGAAGGGTGCGTTGCCGCCAAGCTCCATGGAACAGGAGATGACGTGTTTCGCGGCTTCGGCCAGCAGCACGCGGCCGACGCCGGTCGAGCCGGTGAAGGACAGCTTTCGCACGCGCGGATCGGCCAGCATGGCCGCCGTCACCGGCCCGGGGGTCGAGGTCGTCAGGACGTTGACGACGCCGGGCGGCACGCCGGCCTCCTCGTAGAGCGCCGCAAGCGCATAGGCCGTCAGCGGCGTCTCGCTGGCGGGCTTCAGGATCACCGTACAGCCGGCCGCCAGCGCCGGAGCGATTTTACGTGTCGCCATGGCGGCTGGAAAATTCCATGGCGTGATGAGCACGCAAATGCCGATGGGCTGGTAGTCGACAATGATCCGGTTCGCGCCCGAGGGCGCAAGGCCGAACTCGCCGTTGATGCGGACCGCTTCCTCGGCGTTCCAGCGAAAGAATTCCGCCGCATAGGCGACTTCGCCGCGCGCATCGCGCAGCGCCTTGCCGTTCTCCAGCGAGATCAGCGCGGCCAACGTCTCCGCCCGTTCGGTCATCAGTTCGAAGCAGCGCCGCAGGATTTCCGATCGCCTGCGTGGCGGGGTCTCGCGCCAGCCGGCCGCCGCCTTTGCGGCAGCGTCGACGGCGGCGGCGGCGTCGGCGAGCGTTGCATCGGGAACCGCAGCGATCACGGCTTCAGTCGAGGGATCGACCACTTCGATCACGCGGCCCTCCGATGAGGGCCGCCAGCGTCCGCCAATGTAGAGACCGTGCGAGACCGTGGCGTAGTCGAACATATCTTGATCCTCGTCGGATATGCCTGCGGCAATGTTCATTGGATGAACTCCTGGTCGATCACATCATGGTGGCGGACATGTCGCCGTCATAGGCAGCCCTGACCAGCTGTCGCATCGCGGCGAGGTCGAACGGACGCGGATTGTTCTTGATCAACCGGTCGATGCCGAGCGCCTGCTCAGCCGTCCAGTCGATCTTGTCTTCGGGAAGACCCAGTTCGGCCAATGTCGGTGTGATGCCGATGGCGCCAAACAGCCGGCTCACCTCACGGATGGTGGCGTGCGCCAAGGCATCGGCGGCGCCGCCCTGAAGGGAAAGGCCAAGAGCAGTGCCGACTTCCGCAATCTCCGCGGCTGCTGCGGCCAGATTGTAGGTCATCACGTAGGGCAGCATCGTGGCCACTCCCAGGCCATGCGGGGTGTGGGTAAGCGCGCCAACGGGATACTGCACCGCATGGGCGGCGGCCGTTCCCGCCGTACCGAAGGCGCAACCGGCGGCCAGCGCTCCCATCATGACGTCGGCGCGCGCATCCTCGTCCGATCCGTCGCGATATGCCTTTTCGAGACTGCGGCCGAGCAGCCTGATGGCCAGAAGCGCGAAATGGTCGGTCAGAGCGCTCTTGCCGATGAACACGTGCTGTTGCGGCAAATGAGGGTCGACGCCGCGTTTGGCCGCTGTATAGGCCTCGATTGCGTGCGTCAGCGCGTCGGCGCCGGCGATCGCCGTCAAGGACGGTGGACAGGTCACCGTCAGATCCGGATCGCAAAGCGCCACTGCCGCGATGAGATGCGGACTGGCGATACCCACTTTCAGCGTCCGATCCGGGTCGGAGATCACGGCGACGGGGGTCACCTCGGAGCCTGTTCCAGCCGTCGTCGGCACTGCGATTACCGGAAGGGTAGGGCCGGATACCTTGAACTCGCCATAGTAGTCCTCGAGCTTGCCGCCATGGCTGAGCAGAAGTGCAGCGCATTTGGCCATGTCGAGGCAGCTGCCGCCCCCGATTCCGATCACCATGTCGGGCTTGAAACCCTTCGCCTCCGCAATGCAGGTGGCGACGCTGTCGCGCGGCACATCCGGCAGCGTTCGGTCGAAGACCAGCGCCTCGATCGCCGCGTTGTGCAAGCCAGCCAGAATCTCGGCGAACTGCGACGTCGCCGCGAAGCGCTCATCGGTACAGACGAACGCACGCCGCCCATGTCTGGCGGCAATGGCAGGCAGGACATGGCGCTGGCCTTTGCCAAACAGGATCTCGCTCGGCAGGCGCGCCGCTGCAAACAAGCTCATGCACAAAATCCTGCGAAGACGGATTGGAAGCCGACAGGCTTGGCTTCGTGCCAGAGGCCGACCTCGGCGCTGCAGGTCATGATCATGCGATATCCTCATAAAATCGTATAGGATATAGGATTGAGTTTCGCGGAGCATCATGTTAGTGGGTGGTTCTGTCAAGAGGCAAACGATGCAGAACACGGACCTGACGGTTGACAATGAAGCCCGTGCGACCGGTCGTATTCAGCGCGCCAACAGTCTGGCTGGCGACGTTTACGAAGCAATCTTCGCGCAGCTCATGTCTTTGAGGATTGCTCCGGGATCGCGCATCACCGTCGACAATCTCGTCAAGGAATTCAACGTCTCGCATACCCCCATTCGTGAAGCGCTTGGCAGGCTGGAGGGGGAAGGGCTGGTTCTGAAAACCCACCTGATCGGCTATCGCGCCGCCCCGCAAATCACCCGCCGGCGCTTCGACGAGCTTTACGAGCTGCGTCTATTGCTTGAACCTGCCGCCGCGGCCAAAGCCACCGCAACAATGGACGGCGAGCGCCTTGCCGCGCTGCAGGAGACGGCCGGCGTCATGGCTCGGCGGGTGGGGAAAGACGAACGCCTGCGCTATTCGAACTTCGCCCGTCAGGATGCGATCTTCCACGACAAGATCGTCGAGTTCGCCCAGAACGAACTCATTCGCGAGACGCTGAATCACCAGCATACCCACTTCCATATCTTCCGCCTGATGTATCACTCCAGGGTGACCGAAGAGGCGCTCGACGAGCACGAGGCTATTCTCGCTGCCTTTGCCGCGGGCGATCCGGACGCCGCCGAAAAAGCCATGCGTGCGCACATCGAAAATTCGCGGGACAGGCTCCTGCCTGCGTTCGAGTAGCCTGGCGATGTTGCTTGCCCGAGGCACCCTCAAGCGCGGCGCGCCGCTGTTCGCCCAGCCTGCCGCCTACGAATTCTCGTTCTGGGCCGATTTCGATACCGGGAAGGAGGCGCAGTGCACCTCGCCCCTGAAACAAGCCGAGAGGAAAAGACATGCCAGCCAAAAAAATCCTGATGCTGACCGGTGATTTCACCGAGGAGTATGAAATCTTCGTCTATCAGCAGGCGATGGAAGCGGTGGGACACACCGTTCATGTCGTGTGCCCCGACAAAAGCGCCGGAGACATGATCAAGACATCGCTGCACGATTTCGAGGGCGATCAGACCTACACCGAAAAGCCCGGCCACAACGCGCTGATCAACAAGACCTTTGCCGACGCCGAGAAGCAGCTGAGCCAGTACGACGCTGTCTATTGCGCCGGCGGTCGTGGCCCCGAATACATCCGCACCGACAAGCGGATACAGGCAATGGTGCGCCATTTCCACGAGGCGAAAAAGCCGATCTTCACGATCTGCCATGGCGTCCAGATTCTGATCGCGGTCGACGGCGTCGTGCGCGGCAAGAAGGTGGCGGCGCTCGCCGCTTGCGAGCCGGAGGTGACGCTTGCCGGCGGCACTTATATCGATTTGTCTCCCACCGACGCCTATGTCGATGGGACCATGGTTTCAGCCAAAGGCTGGACCGCGCTTGCGGCGTTCATCCGTGAATGCCTGAAGGTGCTGGGAACGGAAATCCACCATTCTTGAACCGTTTGTCCCGGCGCATCCCCCAGGGATGCGCCGGCTCCCTCAACGGCGCGGCGACTTCCGTCATTTCATCAAGTTCAGATCAGGAACCTGCGGCAGGTGTGCTCCAGAACCTTGTCGCTATCATCACCTCGGACGCCTTCAAGGCGCTGCCCGCATCGCGTGCGTGCACCAGCGCGCCATCCTCGTTGACCTTTCCCAGCTTGACGGGTGCCAACCCGAGTTGATTGGCCCATTGGAGAGGTCGACATGAAAGTCGGCGCCCGGGAGCTGTCAGGGTTTCACGAACCGGAACGCGAAGCGATCGGTCTCGCCCTTGATCGCGGGATCGAACACCTTGATCGAGTGCGGGTCATCCTTATTCACCAGCACGGTGCTTTCCGCGTCCAGTACGAAGCCGGCCGCCTCCACCTCCTCGCCGACGAATGCAGGGTCGATCCGATGCAGCGACCGGGTCGCTCGTGCCCGACCCAGCGGCGGCGGCGTGGTCGACGATGACGTAGGACCCACCGGGTTTCAGCCGCTTGTAGACAGCTCGATTGAAGTCGGCCGCCGTCGCACCCTTCTTCTGGACCAGGGCGGTGTGAAGATCGTGGTAAAACAGGTGCAGCCATAGGACATCCGCTGGCGGCGTGACCTCCGGCATCGCGACGAGATCCGCCGAGGCGGCTTCGACGTTCTCTCGGCCCGGCTCCTTCGCGAGCGTCCGCATGAGGCCGACCGGATCGTTCTTGAAGTGGGCGACTTCGGCCGGCACGAAGCTGTAGACCCGCCCCTCTGATCCGACGATGTCGGAGAAGAGGCGCGTCCAGTCTCCGTCGCCAGGGTAGACGTCGATCACGGTGGAGCCCGCCTCGATTCGTGCGAACCGGATTAACTCGGATACCTTGGATTGGTCGTACATCGAAATCTCCTTAGGAGTGGATATTCTTCTCGGTGCTCATAGTGATTTCTCCATTTTGCTCGGATCGGATCGCGCTTGATCCGATCCGAGTTCCGATCGAGTGCGTGGTTTCTTTGCCGGTGGGGACGTCGCGCTCGTCAGTCGAATTTGACCAAGTCCTTGAAGATCAGATGACCCCAGCTGTCTCCGCGCGCCTGGACCAGCAGGCCACCTTCCGACACCCCGCCAAGCTTGATCGGCGCGAAACCGAGATTTTCCGCAAGCTCCCCAGTCTGTGTTGCGGCAGCATCATCGTCGCTTGCCAGGAACACGACCCTCCGGCCACCATGTACGGCCGGATCCTGATCAAGCACCGGGGCGACCAGATGGTTGAAGCCCTTGACCAGTTTTGCGCCAGAGAAGGCCTGCGCAATGAACTTGGAAGAAGGTTGTCCTCCCAGTTCCTCCGGGGGCACGCCATAGGCATTGGTCACATCGATGATCGTCTTCCCCTGCCAGGTGGGGAGTGCCTTCGCGAGATCCGGGTGCGCCTCGAAGCGGACAGCCAAAAAGATGATGTCCGCCTTGATGGCTTCCGCCAGTTTTTTGGGGATGATCGTGGGTCCGATCGCGGCCGCATCGGCGGCAAAGCTTTCCGGGTCGCGTGTGGTTGCAACGGAAACTTCGATGCCGTTTCGGGCAAACGCCTTGGCAAGGGCCTGTCCGATATTGCCGAATCCTACGATTGCATAGTTCATAGTACTTCTCCGATCTGGTGCTAATGCCGGGGTCAGACTTGCGCCATGCCTCCGTCTACGGCGAGATCCACGCCGGTGACGAAAGAACTTTCATCGGAGGCGAGGAACGTGACGGCAGCAGCGATTTCCTCTGGTTTGCCCCTGCGACCCATTGGGATCTGTGACGCAAACTGGGCGGCCGCTTGCTCGGCTTGCTCAGGGGTAAGGCCAGTCGTTGTCTCCAAGGCCGGCGTCTCGATTGGTCCCGGACTCATTGCATTGACGCGGATTTTGCGGTCTTTGAATTCCAGTGTCCAAGCGCGCGCGAAGTTGCGTACAGCCGCCTTGCTCGCGGCGTAGGTACTAAACCCTGGAAGCCCCAACACGTTCGACACTGAAGAATTCAGGATGATCGAACCGCCGTCTTTGAACAGGGGAAGGGCCTTCTGCACCGTAAAGAACAGACCCTTCACGTTCACATCGAAGGTCTGATCAAAATGTGCCTCGGTAGCGACGGCGAGCGGTGCGATCGTCCCCGCGCCGGCGTTGGCGAAGAGAATGTCGATATGACCATGTTTCACCTTCACGACGGCATAGAGGCGATCCAGATCTTCCAGGAGCGACACGTCACCCACGACCGTCGTAACGTTTTTCATGATGAAGGCTGCGGCCTCCTTCAGCTCCTTCTCTCTTCGCCCGGTAATCACGACGTGCGCTCCTTCTTCTACGAAGCGCTTGGCTGTGGCCAATCCGATCCCGCTGCTTCAGCCCGTGATGACTGCGATCTTGCCTTCGAGTTTTTTCATAATTCTTTGTCTTTCGTTGCGCGCGGCCCAGGTACGGACCGCGCTGGGGGTCAGAGTTGAGCCAGGCCGCCGTCGACGGCGACTTCGCTGGCGGTCATGAAGCTGCTGTCCGGCGACGCGAGAAAGGCGGCCACGGCCCCGATCTCCGCCGGATTGGCCATGCGCTGGAGCGGAGTCATCGCGCCGTAGGCCTTCTGGCCTTCCTCGCCCAACGCCTCCTTCGCGAGTTCGGTCGCCGTCGCCCCGGGCGACAACACGTTTACCCGGATGCCGGTGCCCTTCAGGTCCTCCGCCCAGGTCCGCGCCAGGTTGCGCACTGCCGCCTTGCTCGCGCTATAGGCAGTGAACCCCGGAGCGCCCGTGGTGCCGGCGCTCGAGCCGGTCAGGATGATCGAACCGCCCTGGCTCATCAGCGGCAGCGCCTTCTGGACCGTGAAGATCGTACCCTTCACATTGGTGTCGAAGGTTTCGTCAATGTGCCTGGCGGTGATCTGCCCGAGCGGAAGCAGACTTCCCGCCCCGGCATTGGCGAAGACGATATCGAGGCTTCCGCGCTCGGCCTTCACCGCAGCGTAGAGTCGGTCGAGGTCGGCCTCATCCGAGACCGAGCCCTTAACCGCGCGGGCACTAGGCCCAAGGTCAGCCACGGCGGCGTTGAGCGCTTCCTGCCGGCGGCCGAAGATGAAGACGAAGGCGCCCTCCTCGATAAAGCGCTTGGCTGCGGCGCGACCGATGCCCGTAGCGCCGCCAGTTATCACAGCGGTCTTTCCATTCAGTCTGTTCATGTCATGCATCCTTCGTTTCGCCGTCTCGTATCTTTGGCTGTACGGGAAAGTCCCGCGAGAGCCTCAAGATGGGTTCGCCGAAGTCGGGCGGTGAGTGCGCAATCGCGCACATCGCTGGTGCGAAAACGATCCAGCTAGATGATTGAACGCCGCGGCGACCGCACGAACTACGGCTGATCGTGTTAGTATGGGCTTTGCAAGCCGCACTTCGCTGCGCAGGAATGCACCATGATCGACTGGGATGACGTTCGCTACTTTCTTGCCGCCGCGCGCGTAGGCTCGGTGCGTGCTGCCGCCGCACACCTCGGTGTGAACCACTCGACCGTGCTGCGGCGCATCGCTCAGCTCGAGGAACGCCTCGGGGCGCAGATGTTCGAAAAGCTGCCTTCCGGCTACCGCTTGACGGCTGCGGGCGAGGAGGTCCTCGATCTCGCGACCCAGATGGAAGCGTCGTCGCACCAACTGGAGACGCGAGTCTTCGGTCGTGACCAGAGCGCGCGCGGGCTTTTGCGGGTGACGCTTCCACCGTTCCTCGCCACACACCTGCTCATGCCGGATCTCGCCGACTTCGCGCGTTTGCATCGCGACATCGAGATGGAAATCTTGTCGTCCGGTGAGCTGGCAAATCTGACCAACCGAGAGGCCGACGTCGCGATCCGCATTGTCGCCGACCGCAAGACCCTGCCGCTCAATCTTCACGGCCTGAAGGGACCGGAGCTGTTCAGCGGCGTCTACATGTCTCGCGATCGACTAGCCGCGTGGCGTGCGGGCACGCCTGATCCCATCCGGTGGATAGGCATAGACAATCATGGAATTCCGGACTGGGCGCGCGAGGGAGAAGTTCACGTCACGGGAGTACCGTTCAGGACACCTGACGCCGAGACGCAGATCATCGCGGCGCACCAAGGGATTGGGATAACGAAACTGCCGTGCTTCGTCGGAGATGCCGACCCCCTGCTGGTGAGGGTGCCGGGGATCGACGTGCCCATGCATGGGACACTGTGGCTTCTCACGCAAGGCGAGACACGCAAGACGAAGCGGGTGCGGCTCTTCACCGAGTTCGTATCCCGCAGGCTCGCCGCGTACGCTCCGCTTCTCTCGGGGCTGTCCATATCGCGCGACTGACGCCCGCAGGTCGGCCGGCAACGCTTCCCGCAATCCGGGTGGAAGCCGAGCTGCGATCGCTTGAAGCGGCGTGTTCAATCCGCGAATCCAGTGGGAGTAGGGAAACGGCGGCAGTAGCGTAGAGGTACCAGCCTAAGCTCGACCTCCTCCGACACCATGATCACAACGATGCCACCGTCTTCAGCGCGCCATCGAGCATGTCGCCTTTCTCGTCTTTCAGCGCAGCTTCGCGCAACCGCCTGATCCAGTCGGCAGCGTCATCGCGGCCCTTGACCAGATCGAGCGCCGACAGCACGCGATCGAATTTGGACTGGGCGCGGAGGTGGGTGTCGCTGTAGCCCTTGATCAGCCGGCGGCAGTTCAGGATTTCGACGGCGAGCGCGTAGTCCTGAGGCGCGTGGCTGAGCGCCAGCGCATACCAGCGCTCCAGATGCGCCGTCTCGACCTTGTGGCGCAACAGGCGCCGCCGCCAGCGGCGCAGGCCTCCGATGAACCAGAGGACCGCAAAGCCGGCAAAGCTGTCGGTGCGAATGCGCCGGCCATGGTTGATGCGACGATCAAGGAAAGCAGCGAGTTTCGGCCGGTTCTCAATGTAGCTGCCCAACCCCGCCGGCAAAGTGCCGCAGAACTCCTCGATGCGCGGATGGAAATACTCGGTTACCTGCAGGATCGAGCCGTTCTTGACGCCGACCTCGCGGCGCACGCGCTGGTCGCGGGTCGAGCGAGTCTTGAGATCGGCGACGCGGATCATGTCGTCATAGCACAGCGCGTTGGCCAGATGCTTGGCGGCGGCGATGGACAATGCATGGGCGTGGCCGGGATCATCAAGCGCAACGGCCTTGTCCAACCGGTCGAGATACTCGCCGCCATAGGAGATGTCCTGATAGTCGACGACCTTTCTCAGCGCCCGGAGCGCCATGTCGCGCACCGCCGCGGGCATCAGGTCGATGCGGGCAGCCAGTGCCTGCCAACCCTGCAGCAGGTTCTGCGGACCGCTCACGCGCCCTGCACCCGGAGCGGGGTCGACCGTGGCCGGTTCTGCCGGCTCTGGCGCGGGGACGGTCGTACCGCGCGCGCGGTCGTAGGCAACGGCGAAGGCAGCGAGGCTGGCTTTCGCGCCCCGGCCGCCGGCGCCGATCGCTTGCTCATAGCTTTCACGCCTGAACGGCAATGCGTCGGAGCCTGCCAGCGCGCCAAGGAGGCTGGCGGAAATCATCGAGCCATTATCGGCGGCGATCTTTTCCATGTCGAAGGCGATGAAGCGTTTCGATGCAGCTTCCGCCGTCGCGTGTACCTTCGAAGACGAGGCCCGGCCGTCACCCGGCTCGATCTTTTCCGACACCGCGGCAATGCGATGCGAAGAAGCAATGAGCGTGGTGCGATCGGGCGTGACGAAGCCCCTGATGATGGCGCGGCCGGCTTCCATCAGCTCGGCGGCGATCAGTATGTCGACGTCGCCCTGCGAAGGCGACAGGGCAAAGACCGGCAGCCGGCCGGTGTCGCGGGCCATCTCGACGTAATAGATCGTAGCGCCGGTGCGCTGGGCGACGCCGGCGACGGAGGTCGATTGCGCGACGTAACCATTGCGCTCGGCGACATCGGTGATCCAGTCGGCGAGCACACCGCCGCCCTGGCCACCGACCGCGAGCAAAGCGAGTTTGATCACCGGCTCGGTATCGGCGGCACCGGATTTCGGACGCAAGGGCGAAGCCTGGTCAAGCATCGGCGAACGTCAACCTGCGGCTCTCGCGGCGGCGCTGCATCAGGCCGATCACGGCGCGGCGAGCGCTTTCCAGGAAACGGTCCCAGCGGCCCGGATTGTGCACGACATCGGCGCGGTAGAAGGATGGGCACAGCACGGCGGCGTCCGCCACCTCGCCGCAATTGCCGCAGCCGACGCAGCTCTGGTCGATCGATGCCACCGGATCGTCACGCAACGGATCGTCGAGCGATTTCACCGACAGCGACGGGCAGCCGGACAGCCGCATGCAGGCGTGGTCGCCGGTGCAGATGTCCTCGTCGACCCCGAATTTCGGCTTGACGACACGGGTCCCTCCCTTGATCGCCTTGTCGACCAGCGGCTTTTCGCGACGCTGGCGGTTGAGCATGCATTCGGAAGAGGCGACGATGACCTTTGGTCCCTTTTCCTCCGTCGTCAGCGCCTCGCGCAGCGTGTCCTGCATCTTGCCGACATCGTAGGTGCGGTCGATGTGGCGCAGCCATTTGACGCCCATGCCCTTCACCGCTTCGGTGATCGGATGCTTGGTCGACTTGGTCTTGTTGCCCGCACGCGACGACAGGATGTCCTGCCCACCGGTGGCGGCGGAGTAAAAATTGTCGACGATGACGATGACGCCGTCGTTCTTGTTGAAGACCGCGTTGCCGATCGAGGAGGTCAGGCCATTGTGCCAGAAGCCGCCATCGCCGACGAAAGAGATCGACCGCCGTTTGGCGTCGGGCGAATTGAACGCCGATGCCGATGCCGGCCCCAGCCCGTAGCCCATGGTGGTGGCGCCGAGCTCGAAAGGCGGCATGATCGAGAACAAATGGCAGCCGATGTCGGATGCGATGTGATGGTTCCCGAGTTCCTGCTCGACCAGCTTTGTCGCGGCAAAGATCGGCCGCTCCGGGCAACCGATGCAGAAGCCCGGCGGACGGCCCGGCACGACGTTGATCAGGTCGGCGGCGTCGACGCCATCGCCGACCTTGTTGGGCGCGCGCACCTCGCCCGGCAAGAGATGCGGGGATTCGGCGCGCAGGAAGGCGCCAATGCCGTCGAGCATGACCTGGCCGGTATATTCGCCGGCCATCGGCAGATATTCCTTGCCGACCAGCCTGGTGCCGCGCCCGGCCTTGTGCAGCATGGCGGCAAAGGCTTGCTCGATGTAGTTGGGCTGGCCCTCCTCGACCACGAGCACCGCCTGCTTGCCTTCGCAGAAGGTGAGGAACTCGTCGTCGATCAGGGGATAGACGGCATTGAGCACGTAGAGCGGCACATCGGTCTCGCCATAGGTGTCAGCGAGGCCGAGACGCTGCAGCGCGCGGATGACCGAATTGTACATGCCGCCCTGCATGACGATGCCGACCGAGCCGTGGTCCGAGCCGAAGAATTCGTTGATCTTGTTCTTGGCGATGAACTCCACCGCCGCCGGCCAGCGCTTCTGCACCTTCTCCTTCTCGTGCAGGAAGGAGGCGGGCGGCAACACGATGCGGCCGGTGTCGCGGCGCGGCGCGTCGAGCGCATCGGCCACCGTCATCGGCGGGCGCTTGTTGTCCTTGGCGATGAAATGGCCATGCACATGGCAGCAGCGGATGCGCACCTGCAGCATCACCGGCGTGTTGGATGCCTCGGACAGCTCGAAACCATCCTCCACCGCCTTGACGATCGACGGCAAATTGGGGCGCGGGTCGAGTAGCCAGACCTGGCTCTTCATGGCGAAGGCATGGCTGCGCTCCTGCATGATCGAGGAGCCTTCGCCATAGTCTTCGCCGACGATGATCAGCGCGCCGCCGGTGACGCCGCCGGAGGCGAGGTTGGCCAGTGCGTCGGACGCGACATTGGTGCCGACGGTCGACTTGAAGGTCGCCGCACCGCGAATGGGGTAATGCACCGAGGCCGCCAGCATGGCGGTGGCGGTGGCTTCCGAGGCGCTCGCCTCGAAATGCACCCCGAGTTCGCCCAGAATCTCCTGTGCGTCGGCCAGCACGTCCATCAGATGGCTGATCGGCGCGCCCTGGTATCCGCCGACATAGCCGACGCCGCATTGCAGCAGCGCCTTGGTGATGGCGAGAATGCCTTCGCCCGCAAATTCCTCGCCGGCGCCGAGCCTGAGTTTTTCGACTTCCTTGGCAAAAGAGCGTTCGGCCATTTTTCCAACCTTCCGTTGCCGGCGGTGCGGCCGGCGCCTAACGTCTAGATGTCGTGCTTGCGAATGTTCTTCAGCATCTTCTGCAATGTGGCGATCAGCGCCGCGTATTCGGCGTCGTCGACATCGTCGAACATCGCCTCGAACGCGTCATGCATTGCCGGCCAGGCGCGCGCGAACTCGGCGCGGCCGTCATCGGTCAGGAAGACATGGCGGATGCGGCTGTCTGTGACGCCTTGCTCGCGCCGCACGAAGCCTTGCCCTTCCAGCGTGTCGAGCGTGCGGCTCAAGGTCGACTGCTCGATGACGGTGTAGACCGAGAGGTCGTTGACGGTGACACCGTCGGTGACCGACAGCACGGCGAGCGTGCGGACCTGCGGAATGGTCAGGCCCTGCTTGCGGAAATCGTCGCGCAAGGTGGCGTTGTAGCGCCCCATGATGCGGTTCATCAGATAGGGCGCGAATTGCTGCAGGCCGATCTGGCCAAGCGTCGAAATGCGCTGGCGTTTTTCTGCGACCTTCTGCTCCATCACAGCCTGCCCGCCAGAAGAAAGCCGGAGCCGCCGCCGAGCCCTGCACCCGGATGGGTGGAGGCGCCGATGTGATAGAGGTTTTTGATGCCGGTCTGATGGTTGCGGCTGGTCTTGAACGGCCGCCACAGGAACGACTGGTCGATGGTGGACGACCCGCCATACGGGTCGCCGCCGACCAGATTGATGTTCATCGCTTCGAGATCGGCCGGTGAATAGGCGCGGCGCGCAATCACGCTGCCCTTGAAGCCATCGATGTGGCTGGCGAGAATGGTTTCGACGCGGTCGGCGTAGGCTTCACGCAGCGCCTCGGTCCATTGTCCGTCAGCCGGTGCATGCAGCGTGCCTGCGGCGTCGCCCTTGATGTGCCTGGGCGCCTCGGGCAGTTGCAGCCACAGGATCGCCTTGCCCTCCGGGCAGCGCGACGGATCGAGCGCATGCGGCTGGCCGACGCAGATGGTCGGCACTTCGGGCAGCATGCCGCGCGCCGCCTCGTTGCAGGCTTTCGAGACGCCATCGAGCCCCGGCGTCAGGTGCAACAATGCCACCTGGTCCAGGCCAGCACCGCGCCATGCCGGCGGCTTGTTCAGCGCATAGTGAATCTGGAAATTGCCTTTGCCGTAGCGATATTTCTGTGTCGCTTCGACATCGGCCTTGGGAGCCTCGCTGCCGAGCAACCGGTGGTAAAGCTGCGTCGGCGTGACCGAACAGATGACGCTCTTGTTTGCTGTAATCGTTTCGCCCGAGGCGAGCCGTACGCCGGTCGCGCGGCCACCGCTCTGGACGATCGAGGCGACATCGGCGGCGGTACGGATGTCGCCACCACGTTCCCTTATCAGAGCTTCGAAGGCGGTGAGCAGGGTCTTCGCTCCACCCTTGACGATCGGCGCCCCGGCCGCTTCCAGCGCGAAGGCAATGACCTTGGCGATCTGCCCTGAGAAGGCGTCTTCCGGTCCGAGCCCGGCGTGCAGCACCCAGGGCGCCCACAGCGCGCGGATTGTCTCGGACCGATAGGTGCTTTCCAGCCAGCTGCGCGCCGGCACCAGTGCTTCGCCGAGAAAGGCGGCAAGGCCGCGTGGGCTGCGCCGCCAGGCATCGCCGGCCAGCAGTTTCGCCGTCGGATAGGACCACAGGCTGCCGCCGAGCAGGCCGAACAACAGGCCGGCATTGCGCTCGATGCCGCTGACATCGTCCGCATGCCGGTCGCCATCGTCGGCGGCAATCGCATTGATTGCCGCGACATTGGCGGCGCGGTTGGTGGTGAGCACTGCATGACTGCCGTCCGGCCGCAGCACGCCAGTTGGCGTGCCGGTGTGGCAGAATTCCAGCCCGTGCCTGGCGAGATCGCCGCCCAACGCCGCAAAAGCCGGCGAGGTGATGAACAGCACGAAGGTGGTTGCCATCACGTCATGGATAAAGCCGGGAGCGGTGATCTCCTCGGTACGCACGCAGCCGCCGATGCGGTCATTGCGCTCGAGGACGAGCACACGCGCCCCTTTGCCGCCGAGCATCGCCGCGCAGACCAGCGCGTTGATGCCGCTGCCAACGATGATGTGATCCGGCTGGCTCACCTTGGCGTGCTTTCACCTAGCCGTTGGATACAAGCGCCAGCGCGCGGATAGGGCTGCCGGTGCCATGCTCGATCTTGAGCGGTGCGGCGATCAGGATGGCGCCCTTTGGAGGCAACTGGTCGAGGTTGCAGAGGCTGGCGAGGCCATAGCGGTTCGCCTTGTGCATCAGCGTGTGGGCTGGAAATGGCGGCTCCATCCCGCCTGCCTTGCCGGCATCGGTGCCGATCGTCTCTGAGCCCCAGCCCTTGATATCCTTGCTGATCAGGAACTGGATGGCTTCGGCTGTCGGACCTGGCGTATGTGGGCCGGTTTCGTTGGCGTTGAGGAATTCGGCTTCCGAGCCATTGCGCTTATACCAGTCGGTGCGCATCACCACCCACTCCCCGGCGTTGATGGCGCCATGCTTGGCTTCCCACGCCTTGATGTGGTCGACGGTGAGCAGGAAGTCGTGGTCAGCGGCGGCTTCCTTCGAGCAGTCGATGACATTGACCGGACCAATGAAATTCTGCGCCGGAATGGTGTCGGTGGCGCCGTCCGGATAGTCCTTGCCGCTGATCCAATGCTGCGGCGCATCGAAATGCGTGCCCGAATGCTCCCCAAGCTTCAGCCAGTTCCATGCCCACCACGGGCCGTTCTTGTCATAACGGGAGATGTTATGGATCTCGACCTTTGGCGTGTCGACGGCAAGCTCCGGCGGCAGCTTGATAAGAGGCGTGTCGGGTCCGAGTTGCGCAGAGAGGTCGACCACCCTGATGGCGCCTGAAAGCAGCTGGCCGGCGACTTCGCCGAGGAGTTTTTGCGTGTCCATGGTCTGAAGTTCCCTCTTTCTGGTGAAGATCAAGGCTCGTCTCGGCCCTTAATATCCTACTAGACGAAAACATATGCATCTGCAATTATCTTTAAGCATAAAGGAAATGGGAACGGGGCGTGAGCGAGTTCGACGCCATCTTTGTCGGGGCGGGCCACAACAGTCTGGCATGCGCCGCGCATCTGGCGCTGAAAGGCTGGAAAACCGGGATTTTCGAGCGCAGCGCAGCAATCGGCGGTGCCGTCCAGACCCACGAATACACCCTCCCAGGGTTCCGGCACGATTTCGGTGCAATGAATCTGAGCCTGTTTGCCGGCTCCGCCTTCCACCGGAAATATGCAAATGAATTGAAAGCGCAGGGTCTTGAGTTCGCGCCGGTCGCCGACTGTTTCGCCAGCGCCTTTCCGGACGGACGCTGGTTCGGCGTCAGCAATGACTTGGAAAGGACTGCCACGCGGCTGGCCGCGTTCTCCGCCGCCGATGCCGCGACGTGGCGCAAGCTCGTTGCCGCCTTTCCTGCTGAGGCCGAGCATCTGTTCCGGCTGCTGGGATCGCCGATGAGTGCCCGCGCGCTTGCCGGCACCGCCTGGAACCTGTGGCGCAAGAAGGGCATGTCAGGCGCGCTCGATACCGGCCGGCTTTTGCTGTCGTCACCTCGCGCCTGGCTGGAGGAGACCTTCGAGTCGCCTTATGTGCGGGCAACGCTTGCCACCTGGGGCATGCATCTCGATTTCGCACCCGACATCGCCGGCGGCGCCGTGTTCCCCTATCTGGAATCGATCGCCAACCAGAGCTTTGGCATGGTGCTAGGCAAGGGCGGCGCCGACACGATCATCCGGGCGCTGGCAGGTATGGTCACCTCGGCGGGCGGCACGATCGTCACCGGGGCGGAAGTTGCCGAGATCACCGTTGCCGGCGGCAAGGCATCGGGCGTGCGACTCGCTTCAGGTGAGACACATACGGCCACCAAGGCAGTGATTGCCGGCGTCGCGCCCAGGGCGCTGACCGGCAAGTTGCTGCCCAACGGTTCCGGCGACGCCGGCTTCGACACGGCGATGCAGAAATTCCGGCACGCGCCGGGCACGATGATGATCCATCTGGCGCTCGACGACCTGCCCGATTGGCGCGCCGGCGCGGAGCTTCGGCAGTTCGCTTATGTGCATCTGTCGCCGTCGCTCGACGCGATGTCGCGCACCTATCAGCAGGCGATGGCGGGCATGCTGCCGGACGAACCGGTGCTGGTCGTCGGCCAGCCGACCGCGATCGATCCGTCGCGCGCGCCTCAGGGCAAGCATGTGCTGTGGGTGCAGGTGCGCATGCTGCCTGCCGAAATCCTGGGCGATGCGGCAGGCAGGATCGCGCCCGCGCATTGGGATCAGGTCAAGGATGCCTACGCCGAGCGCGTGCTCGACATCATCGAGATATACGCACCCGGACTGCGCCCGAAAATCCTCGGCCGTGCAGTGTTCTCGCCAATCGACCTCGAGCGTGAGAACCCCAATCTCGGCGGTGGCGACCAGGTCTGCGGCAGCCACCATCTGGCACAGAATTTCCTGTTCCGCCCGGCGCGCGGTTATGCCGGCTGGAACACGCCGGTCGGCAATCTGCATCTCATAGGCGCCGCGACATGGCCCGGCGCCGGCACCGGCGCGGCCTCCGGCTTCATGCTCGCGCAACAGCTTGGCGGGAGGTAGCTCGCAAGATTTCATGAAGGCGACGAGAGGCAAGGCGCTGCTGCCCACGAAGCCCGGATCGATAAACTGATAGTGCCGCGCAAAGACAACAAAACCAACAAGGGGAACGACCATGACAATCAACAGACGAGAATTGCTGGGATACAGTGCCGCGGCACTTGGGGTGGCGGCGATCGGCCTGCCTGAGATCGCCAAGGCGGCAGCGGGCGAGCTGACCATCGCCTATAACGTCAACCTGCCGTCCTGGGATCCGACCACCGGACCCTCGGCCGTCAACCCGACGATCCAGGGCCTCTACCAGTCAGTGTTCGACCAGTTCATTCCGCAAAAGCCGGACCTGTCCTTTGCGCCTGGCCTGCTCACCGAATGGGGCTGGAACGAGGATCGCACCAAGGTGACGATGACGGTGCGCGAAGGCGTGACCTGGCATGACGGCTCGCCCTTCACGCCCGAGGACGTGGTCTGGTCGCTGCAGCGGGCGGGCGACGAAAAGACCGGCAATCCGATCCAGTTCGTCTGGAAGAACGTCAACAATTTCAAGATCGACGGCAACAAGATCACCGGCGACGTCGTGCAGTTCGATCCGGTCTATTTCAAATGGATGTCGTTCCTGACCGGCTACATCCTGCCGAAGGCCTACTACGAGAAGGTTGGCGCGGAAGGTTTCGAGAAGGCGCCGATCGGCACCGGCCCGTACATGGTGGAAAAATTCGAGCGAAATGCTTTCCTCCGACTGAAGGCCAACCCGCACTATTGGGGCGACAAGCCGGCCTTCGAGAATGTTACGATCAAGTTCGTCACCGACGCGGCGAGCCGCGTTGCCGAGATCGAATCCGGTTCCTCGCAGGTGACGCTGGAGGTCCCCTATGAAGAGTATGACCGGCTGATCGCCAAGGACGGGCTTGCCGGCTCGTGCAAGCCTGTTTCCGACATCGGCATGATCTTCTTCAATGACATTGAAGCGATGCTGGACAAGAACGTCCGCCAGGCCGCTGTCATGGCTGTGGACAAGGAGCTTCTGGTCAAACGGCTGCTGCGCGGCTATGGCCAGCCGATCGCTACGCTGGAGACCCCGGAGTACACGGCCTTCGATGCCTCGATCAAGGTCGAGCACAATCCTGAAAAGGCCAAGGAGCTGCTCGCGGCTTCCGGCTATTCGCCGGAAAAACCGGTCAAGTTCACCATCCAGACGACCAAGGGCTTCAAGCCCAAGGATTATGAGATGATCCAGGCAATCGTCGGCATGTGGCGCAAGGTCGGCATCGAGGCGACGATCGAGGTCTACGAGATCGCCAAGCACTATGAGCTGCGCGCCGCCGACAAGCTGGCGCCGGCCGCCTTCTACAATTGGGGCAATGCCATCGGCGATCCGACAACGTCGACTGGTTTTGCCATGTATGGGCCGAGCCCGCATTCGGTGTGGGACAGCCAGGACCTGATCGACATGATCAATCCGCTCTGGGGCGAGAAGGACGAGGCCAAGCGCATCGCCGGCTGGAAGGCTGTCGACAAGTATATCGCCGAGCAGGCCTATGTGCTGCCGCTGATTCAGTATGCGCAACCTATCGTGCATGCCAAGGGCGTCAACGTGGTGCAGCATGTGTCCGGCGCGCTGCTGCCGGCGCTGATGACCCCTGCCTGATATCGGCTTGTGGGCGCCACCCTTCGCTGAGCGGCCCCCTCATCCGGCCCTTCGGGCCACCTTCTCCCCGCTGGGGAGAAGAGACCAGCTCAGCTGTCCGTGACCTCTTCTCCCCTCGGGGAGAAGGTGGCCGCGAAGCGGACGAATGAGGGGGCTCTTCGTTAGAAACGCACTGGGCCAACACCAGAATGCTCCTGCAACGATTCCTGATCCGTCTGCTGACGATGCTGATCACGCTGTTCGGCGTGGCTGTCGTCGTCTTCGTCGTGATCCGCGTCGCGCCTGGTGACCCGATCGCCATGATGCTGCCCCCCGGTGCGACAGATGCCGACATCGACCGGCTGCGTGCACTCTACGGGCTCGACAAGACCATCGTGCAGCAATTCTTCATCTGGCTGTCCGGCGTCGTCAGGGGCGATTTCGGCACCTCGATTTCGCTCAGGCAAGATGTGCTCAGCCTTGTCTTCAATCGTTTGCCGGCAACGCTGGAACTTGCCATCATCGCGCTCGTCATGGCGGTTGGGCTCGGCGGCACGACGGCGATCCTCGGAGCCCGCGAGCGCGGCACGGCGGTCGAAGCCGGCATCGATATCGCCAGCGGCGCCGCCCTTTCCATTCCCGATTTCCTGTGGGGCCTCGTGCTGATCCTTTTGTTTGGCGTGCTGGTGCCGATCTTCGATATCTCCGGCCGCGTGTCGCCGCAGCTCGACCTGCCCTTCGTCACCCAGTTCTATTTCTTCGAGAGCTTGCTTCGGCTGCGCTTCGACCTGACCTGGGATCTGCTGAAACACATGCTGATGCCGGCAGTAGCCTTGGCATTGCCGCTGGCGGCAATCATCGCGCAGTTGCTGAAACAGTCGCTGAAGGAAGTGCTTGACCTCGACTATGTCGTGCTGGCGCGGGTGAAGGGGTTTTCGGAAACGCAGGTTATCCTGCGCGAGGCGCTGAAGAACGCTGCCTTGCCGACACTGACTCTCGTCGGCGTCCAGTTCACCTTCCTTGTCGGCGGCACGGTCATCGTCGAGCGGCTGTTTTCCTACGAAGGGCTCGGCAACATGGCGATCGATGCCGTCATCAACCGCGACCTGCCGCTGATCCAAGGCATCGTGCTGGTGTTCGCGCTGCTGTTCGTGCTGATCAATCTTGCAGTCGACATGATGTATGCGCTGCTCAATCCGAGGCTGCGCCATGGGTGAGGCACGCATGGCCCGGCGCGGATTGGGCCTGAGGCTGTGGCTGGCCGGCGGCTGGCTGCTGCTGGTACTTCTTGCGGCGATGTTCGCGCCGCTGGTGGCGCCGCAGGACCCGCTGGCGCAGGATCTGATGCTGGAGCGGCTGCCGCCCTTCTGGCTCGATGGCGCCGAGCCCGGCTATTGGCTGGGCACCGACAGCCTCGGCCGCGACCTCTTGTCGCGGCTTATCTTCGGCGGCCAAATCGCCTTCATCGTCGCCTTCGCTGCGGCGATTGCCGCCTGCCTTGTCGGCTCGACGCTCGGATTGGTCGCCGGCTATTTCGGCGGCTGGGCCGACCGCATCATTTCACGCATCGTCGATGTCTGGATGGCATTTCCTCCGGTGCTGTTCGCCATCCTGCTGGTCGCGGTGCTCGGCACTGGTCTCAGCTCCGTCATCCTCGCCATCGCCATCATCGACTGGACGCGCTTTTGCCGGGTGATCCGCGCCGAAGCGATGGGCCAGTCGCGCATGGACTATGTCGAGAACGCCCGCATCGCCGGCTATGGCCGCATCGGCATCATGCTGCGCGAGGTGCTGCCCAATGTGGTGCCGTCGATCGTGGCACTGCTGTCGCTGGAGATGGGCATCGCCGTCATCGTCGAGGCCATCCTGTCCTTCGTCAATCTGTCGATCTCGACCGACGATCCGACCTGGGGCGGCATCATCGCCGAGGGCCGGCTGTCGATCCACCAGGCCTGGTGGGTGCTGGTGTTTCCGCTTGTCACGCTGATCCTCACCGTGCTGTCGTTCAGCCAGTTCGGTGAGGCGCTGAAGACACGCTTCGATCCGGTGCTGCGATGAGCGCTTGCCTGGATATTGCCAATCTGAGCGCCGTGCTGCCGAACGGCCAGCGCGTGCTGCGGTCGGTGTCGCTCTCCGTGCAGCCGGGTGAGGTGCGTGCTCTTGTTGGCGAGAGCGGCGCCGGCAAGACGATGATCGGCAAGGCGGTGCTCGGTGTGCTGCCGTCAAGCGTGCGCATCGTCGAAGGCGCCATGCAGCTCGAAGGCGAAGACCTCGGCAGGCTGCAGCCCAAGGCAAGGCGCACGCTGATCGGCGCTCGCACGGCGCTGATCCCGCAAGATCCGTTGACTGCGCTCAACCCGTCGCGCCGCATCGGTCCGCAGATGACTGACCGGCTGGTGCGCATTCTCGGCTGGAACGGTGACAAGGCGGACAAGCGTATCCGGCAATTGTTGGATGAGGTGCAGATCCGCGATCCCGACCGGGTGCTGAAATGCTATCCGCACGAGCTGTCCGGCGGCATGCGCCAGCGTGTGCTGATCGCCGCCGCCTTCGCCGCCGAGCCACGGCTGATCGTGGCCGACGAGCCGACAACCGCGCTCGACGTTACCGTGCAAAAGCAGATCCTGCGACTGATCGCCGAGCTGCAGCGCGAGCATGGCACCGCGATCCTGTTCGTCACCCACGATCTCGGCGTCGTTGCAAAGATCAGCCAGCAAGTGTCTGTGCTCTACGCCGGCAAGGTGGTGGAAGAGGCTGACACAGCCGCTCTCTTCGCCGCGCCTGAGCATCCCTATACGCGGGCATTGATGGCCGCTACGCCGCGCTACACGGATCCCTTTGCCTCGCTGAAGCCGGTGGATGAGACGGTGCTGGCAGGACTCGCTGCGGAGATCGCCGCCTCCGACCAGGCGTGGAGAGGGCCGCATGGTTGAGCCGCTGTTTTCCGTGCGCGGGCTGAAGGTGGCGCTGCCCGACATGACCCGCAAGCCGCTGATCGGGCGCGCGCCGCTGGCCGAGATTTTGAGAGGCTTGGATTTCGATTTGCCGAGAGGTTCGGTGACCGGCATCGTCGGTGAATCCGGGTCCGGAAAATCGACGCTCGGCCGCACGCTTGTCAGACTTCTGGAGCCGAGCGTCGGCAGCATCCATTTCGAGGGCCGCGATATCGCCCATCTGCCGGATGCAGAGCTGCGACCTCTGCGCCGCGACCTGCAGATGATCTTCCAGGACCCGATGTCGTCGCTCAACCCGCGTCGCACCATCGCCGGCATCATTGCCGCGCCGCTCAAGCAGAATGGGCTTGGCGACAGGCTTAGGGAACGCGTCGCCGAGGCATTGCATCGCGTCGGCCTGCCGCAAAGCTTCGCTAGTCGCTATCGTCATGAACTGTCGGGCGGGCAGCGCCAGCGCGTCGGAATTGCGCGCGCACTGGCGCTGTCGCCGAAATTCGTGCTGGCCGACGAGATCGTCTCCGGCCTCGACGTGTCGACGCAAGCGCAGATCCTCACCTTGCTGGAGAAGCTTGCAGCGGAGATGGGGCTGACCGTCGCCTTCATCAGCCACGATCTGTCGGTGATCAGGCGGCTCTGCCAACAAGTCATCGTCATGCGCGAAGGCAGGATCGTCGAGGCGAGCGCCACCGATGCGCTGTTCGACAATCCCAAGGAGACCTACACGCGCGACCTGCTTGCCGCCATTCCGCTGCCCGAGATCGATGCGGACTGGCTGCGGCCAGCGGCGAAAGCGCCGGAATAGGATTGTTCATCTGCACGCCCAACAGCGGGCCTCGGACGTGCAGAAGAGCAAAATCAGCCCGCGAACGGAGGGTAACATGAACTATGCAGCCCGCGGCACGATGCTTGCCGCGATCCTGTTCGGCTCGATGGGAGCGGCCTCGGCCGATGCGATCCCCGGCATGCGCGGCCACGACCACACCGGCATCACGGTGCCCGACATGAAGCAGGCAGTCGACTTCTTCACCGAAGTCGTCGGCTGCGAGAAGGCGATGTCGTTTGGTCCGTTCGCCGATGACAAGGGCACCTTCATGCAGGATCTTCTGGGCGTCGATCCGAAGGCTGTCATCGAGCAGGTCACCATGGTGCGTTGCGGTTATGGATCGAACATCGAGCTGTTCAAGTACACTGCGCCTGACCAGAAGGATTTGACTCCGAAGAACAGCGATATCGGCGGCTTCCACATTGCCATGTATGTCGATGATGTCGCCGCGGCGAAAGCCTATCTCGACGGCAAGGGGGTGAAGACGCGGATGGGTCCGCTGCCGGTCAAGGAAGGTCCGGCGGCCGGCCAGACCATCCTCTATTTCCAGGCGCCATGGGGATTGCAACTGGAGGCGATCAGCTATCCCGATGGGATGGCCTATGAGAAGGGTGCCGAGACTGTGCTGTGGAGCCCGAAGAACCCGGACAAGTGATTTCCGGAGCGCGCTTGCGGGGCCAGCCCGCAGGCGCGCCACCCGTGTCCAGCAATCGTTCCAACATGAAACTTTAAGCTTGAAATATTTTATCTCCGGCGCGATACTTGATATGCAGCAAGCGAAGAGGAGATCGCACGGATGAAGGTTGCGGTTCTCGGTGGCGGACCAGCCGGCCTCTACTTTGCCATTTCAATGAAGCTGCGGGACGCCGCCCACGAGATCACGGTGTTCGAGCGCAATCGCGCCGACGATACGTTCGGCTGGGGCGTCGTGCTGTCGGCCGAAACACTCGACAACCTTGCCAAAAACGACCCGGTCAGCGCTGTCTGGATCAAGAAGCATTTCGCCTATTGGGACGACATCGCCGTCATCCATGACGGCGTGCGCACGGTCTCGTCGGGCCACGGTTTCTGTGGCATCGGCCGCAAGCGGCTTCTGGTCCTGCTGCAGCGACGCGCGCGCGAACTTGGCGTGAGGCTGATGTTCGAGAGCGATATCGCCGACCCTCAGCCCTATATGGCGACGCATGATCTGGTCGTCGCCGCCGATGGGCTGAACTCAAGGGCGCGCAACACCTTCGTCGAAGTCTTCAAGCCCGACATCGACACCCGCAAATGCAAATTCGTCTGGCTCGGCACCAACCAGAAATTCGACGACGCCTTCACCTTCATCTTCGAGAAGACCGAGCATGGCTGGGTGTGGGCGCACGCCTATCAATTCGACAGCGAGACAGCGACCTTCATTGTCGAGTGCAGCGAACAGACCTGGGCTGCCTTCGGCTTCGGCGCCATGTCGCAGCAGGAATCCATCGCCGTCTGCGAGCGCATCTTTGAGAAACATCTCGGCGGCCACGCGCTGATGACCAATGCCAATCACATCAGAGGTTCGGCCTGGATCAATTTCCCGCGCGTGCTGTGCGAACGCTGGTCCTACAAGAACCTGGCTCTGATGGGCGACGCGGCGGCCTCGGCACATTTCTCGATCGGCTCCGGGACCAAGCTCGCATTGGAAAGCGCGGTGGCGCTGGCCGAATATGTCAAAACCGAACCGGACCTCGACGCCGCCTTCCGCAAGTATGAGGATGCGCGCCGCACCGAGGTGCTGAAGCTGCAGTCGGCGGCGCGCAATTCGCTGGAGTGGTTCGAGGAGGTCGAGCGCTATCTCGGCCTCGATCCGGTGCAGTTCAATTATTCGCTGCTGACCCGCTCGCAACGCATCAGCCACGAGAATTTGCGGCTGCGCGATGCCAAATGGCTTGAAAGCGCCGAGGAATGGTTCCAGCGCCAGGCAGGGGCAGGCGGCAACAGGCAGCGCCGGGCACCGATGTTCGCGCCGTTCAAACTGCGCGACATGCAGCTCAACAACCGCATCGTCGTTTCGCCGATGGCGCAGTACAAGGCAGTCGATGGCTGCCCGACCGACTGGCATTTCGCCCACTATGCCGAGCGTGCCAAGGGCGGCGCCGGGCTTGTCTATATCGAGATGACCTGCGTCAGCCCGGAAGGACGCATCACGCCCGGTTGTCCCGGCTTCTATGCGTCCGAACATGAGGTGGCGTGGAAGCGGCTGGTCGATTTCGTCCACACCGAGACCGAGGCGAAAATCTGCGCCCAGATTGGCCATTCCGGGGCCAAGGGCTCGACCCGTGTCGGGTGGGAAGGCACCGACGTGCCGCTCGCCTCGGGCAATTGGCCGGTCATGGCGGCCTCGGCGATTGCATGGTCACCTGAGAATCAGGTGCCGAAAGCCATGGACCGTGCTGACATGGACAAGGTGCGCGACGAGTTCGTGACCGCCACCCAGATGGCCGATCGCTGCGGCTTCGACATGCTGGAGATCCATGCCGCGCACGGCTATCTGCTGTCGTCCTTCATCACGCCGGTCACCAACCGGCGCACGGATGAGTATGGCGGTTCGCTGGAAAATCGCATGCGCTATCCCCTGGAAATCTTCCATGCGGTGCGTGCCGCCTGGCCGGCGCGAAAGCCGATCTCGGTGCGCATTTCGGCCAATGACTGGGTCGGCATCGAGGGTGTGACGCCGGCCGATGCGGTGGAGATCGCGCGGATGCTGCATTTGGAAGGCGTCGACATATGCGACGTCTCGGCGGGCCAAACCTCGATTGCCGCCAAGCCTGTCTATGGCCGCATGTTCCAGACGCCGTTCTCGGACCGCATCCGCAACGAGGTCGGCATGGCGACGATGGCGGTTGGCAACATCTACGAGCCTGACCATGTCAATTCGATCCTGATGGCTGGCCGCGCCGACCTGGTGGCACTGGCACGGCCGCATCTCGCCGATCCCTACTGGACGCTGCATGCGGCAGTGACGCTCGGCGACCGTGGCGTCAAATGGCCGGATCCCTATCTGCCCGGACGCGACCAGATCTACCGGCTGGCCGAGCGCGATGCGGCGGCGGGGCTGAAAGTATGACGACGGCCTCGGCGATTTCAGGCAAACATGCGCTGGTCACCGGCGGCGGTTCCGGCGTCGGTCGGGCCATCGCACTCGCGCTGGCCGAGGCCGGCATCGAGGTGACCATATGCGGACGGCGCGACGCCGAGCTTGCCAAGGTGGCAGGCGAGAACGGCCGCGTTCACGCCATGCCGGCCGATGTTACCAACGAGGCGGCGATGACATCGCTCTACGCGCAGGCGGAAGCCTTGCGCGGCCCGTTCGACATCGTCGTCGCCAATGCCGGCATGGCCGGCAGCACGCCGGCGCACAGGACCTCGCTTGCCGACTGGCAGCGGACGCTCGACGTTAATTTGACCGGCGCCTTCCTGACGGTGAAGCCGGCGCTGGCCGGCATGGCCGCGCGCAAGGCAGGCCGGATCGTCTTCGTTGCGTCCACCGCGGGACTGAAAGGCTACGCCTATGTCGCGCCCTATGTGGCGGCCAAGCACGGCGTGGTCGGGCTGATGCGGGCGCTGGCGGCCGAGACGGCGAAATCCGGCGTCACCGTCAACGCCGTGTGCCCCGGGTTTGTCGAGACCGACATGCTGGAGGCATCCGTCCAGCGCATTGTCGAAAAGACCGGCCGCTCGGCTGGCGAGGCGAGGGCGAGCCTTGCCTCGACCAACCCGCAAGGCCGCTTCATCCAGCCGCAAGAAGTTGCCGCGGCGGTGCTTTGGCTGTGCGGCGATGCGGCGGCGTCGATCACCGGACAAGCAATTTCGATCTCAGGAGGCGAAACATGGTAGCCGGCCCATTGCCCGTACCGTCGGGGCCTGGCAAGGACCGGCTGCGTCTTTGGATCAGGCTGCTGCGTGCCTCGCGCACGATTGAGGCCGAACTGCGCGAGCGCCTGAAGAAAGAATTCGATACGACGCTGCCGCGTTTCGACGTCATGGCCGCCCTCTACCGCGCGCCGGAAGGCATGCTGATGAGCGATCTGTCGCGCTTCCTGCTGGTATCCAACGGCAATGTCACCGGCATTGTCGACCGACTGGTTTCGGAAGGCTTGGTCGCGCGCGCGCGCCGCAATGGCGATCGCCGCACATCCATGGTGCGACTGACCGACGAGGGTTCCAAATCTTTTGCCGCAATGGCCGCGGCGCATGAGGGTTGGATCGGAGAATTGCTGGCCAAGGTCAGCGAGGAGGATGCGCGTCGGCTGACCGGCATGCTGACCTCGTTCCGCAGCAACTGGGAGGGACGCGAATGACTGCGATGGCCGGCCTCAAGCCGAAGCACTTCCTCTGGGAGGTCGAAGGCAGGATCGCCAGGGTGCGGCTCGACCGGCCGGAGCGCAAGAATCCGCTGACCTTCGACAGCTATGCGGAACTGCGCGACACGTTCCGCAACCTCGTCTATGCCGACGACGTCGACGCCGTGGTGTTCCTGTCCAATGGCGGCAATTTCTGCTCGGGCGGCGATGTCCACGACATTATCGGCCCCTTGGTCAAGATGGACATGAAGGAGTTGCTCGCCTTCACCCGCATGACCGGCGATTTCGTCAAGGCGATGCTCAATTGCGGCAAGCCGATTATCGCGGCTATCGACGGTGTCGCGGTCGGCGCCGGCGCCATCATCGCCATGAGCGCCGACATCCGCATCGCCACGCCGGAGGCCAAGACCGCTTTCCTGTTCACCCGCGTCGGGCTTGCCGGCTGCGATATGGGCGCGTGCGCGATCCTGCCGCGCATCATCGGCCAGGGCCGTGCCGCCGAATTGCTCTACACCGGCCGCACGATGACGGCGGCGGAAGGCGAGCGCTGGGGCTTCTACAACAGGCTGGCCGATGCCGCAGTGCTCGAGGCCGACGCGCTCGAGATGGCGGCGCGCATCGTCTCCGGCCCGACCTTCGCGCACGGCATCACCAAGACGCAGCTCAACCAGGAATGGTCGATGGGCCTCGACCAGGCAATCGAAGCGGAAGCGCAGGCGCAGGCGATCTGCATGCAGACGCGTGACTTCGAGCGCGCCTACAAGGCCTTCGTGGCCAAGGAAAAACCGGTGTTCGAGGGGAATTGATGGCAGACAGGAGCTTCCTCAGCTGGCCGTTCTTTGAAGATCGCCACCGCGAACTGGCCGAAAGGCTGGAAGCATGGTGCGTCAGGAACCTGCCCGTCGATCACCATGACGTCGATGCCGCCTGCCGCGAGCTGGTGGCGAAACTTGGCCGCGACGGCTGGCTGAAGCCGACGGCGCTCGATACGGACAATCCGGGACCGCTCGATGTCCGCACCTTGTGCATCACCCGCGAGACGCTGGCGCGCCATGACGGGTTGGCCGACTTTGCCTTCGCCATGCAGGGGCTCGGCACCGGCGCGCTCAGCCTGTTCGGCACGCCCGACCAGCAGCAATGGCTGGCAAAGACCAGGGCCGGCAAGACGATTTCCGCCTTCGCGCTTTCGGAGCCACGCTCCGGGTCGGATGTCGCCAACACCGAAATGATGGCGAGCCGCGATGGCGACTTCTATATCCTCAGCGGCGAGAAGACCTGGATTTCCAATGGCGGCATTGCCGATCTCTACGTCGTCTTTGCCCGCACCGCCGAGGCACCGGGTGCCAAGGGACTTTCCGCCTTTCTCGTACCCGCTGATACCAAGGGGCTTGGCATCGCCGAGCGCCTTGAAGTGATCGCGCCGCATCCGCTGGCGCGGCTTTCCTTCGATCAGGTCCGGGTGTCGGCCTCGGCGCTGATCGGCAAACCGGGAGACGGCTTCCGCATCGCCATGTCGGTGCTTGACGTGTTCCGCTCGACGGTCGGCGCGGCGGCACTCGGCTTTGCCCGCCGGGCGCTGGACGAAAGCATCAGCAGGGTGGCCGAGCGCAAACTCTTCGGCGCTCCGATGGCAGAGCTGCAGATGGTGCAAGGCCATATCGCCGACATGGCGCTGGACGTCGATGCCGCGGCGCTGCTGGTCTACCGCGCTGCCTGGACCAAGGACATGGGCGCGGCGCGTGTCACCCGCGAGGCGGCGATGGCTAAGCTGTTCGCCACCGACAAGGCGCAAGAGGTGATCGACAAGGCTGTGCAACTGCATGGCGGCGACGGCGTCCGCAAGGGCCACATCGTCGAGAGCCTCTATCGCGAGATCCGCGCGCTGCGCATCTACGAGGGCGCATCCGATGTGCAGAAGGTGGTGATCGCACGGCAGGTGATGGGCGCGGCCTGACAGCGACGTATTTGATTTTGAGATTTGGTTTTTAAGAATACCGGGGAGGCTTGAAAAATGCACGAGATCCTGCAGCCGGAGGGCTGGGCGAAACCGGTCGGCTACGCCAACGGCATTGCCGCGCGCGGCAGGCTCGTCTTCGTCGGCGGACAGGTCGGCTGGAACGGGCAGTGCCAGTTCGAGACCGACGATTTCGCCGGCCAGGTGCGGCAGACGCTGCAGAACATCGTCGCCGTGCTGGCGGAGGCCGGCGCGGAGCCACGGCACATCACCGCGATGACCTGGTATTTCACCGACAAGGCCGAATATCTCGGCAATCTCAAGGGTATAGGCGAGGCCTATCGCGAGGTGATCGGCCGGCATTTTCCGGCCATGGCCGCCATGCAGGTGGTGGCGCTGGTGGAAGATCGCGCCAAGATCGAAATTCAGGCAACCGCCGTCATTCCGGATTAACGAATTCGTTATTCCCGGATTGATCAGCCGCGCAGCCCCGCCTGCCTGAGCAGCGGCAGCACATGGTCGCAGAAATAGGGCAGTTCCCTGGTGTAGTTGACGAAGGATAGCGCGATGCCCTGGTAGCCATGCCCGGCTATTGCCGCCATCTCGGCGGCAATCGTTTCCGGCGTTCCAACCAGCGGGTAGGTGCCGGCGCCGCCGGCGAAACGCTGCCGGTAGCGGTCATAGGCATGCGGGTCATGCGACTGCGAGAACTCCTTCTTGCCTGCCATATGAGCATCGACCGCATCGTGGTCGACCAGATCGACGGCATAGCNGTGTAGTAGGCCTGCGCCTCTTCCATGGTTGGACGGCAGACGACATGCGCCACCGTGTAGACGCCGACGTTGCGGCCAACCTTGTCGGCCCGCTCGCTGATGTCGGCGACATGCTTGCCGGCATCGCTCATTTCCGAAAAGGTCGTGAACAGATAATCGCATCGGGCGGCGGCGAAATCCCGGCCCGGGCCACCGAAAGCAGCGTTCATGGTCACCGGGCGTGGAACCTGCAGGCTCGCCGGCCGGCTCACCGCCTCCTTGAGGCGATAGTAGGTGCCTTCATAGTCCAGAGGCTGGTCCGAGGCGTAGAGCTTTTCCAGGATTTCGATCCATTCGGCGGCCTGGTCGTAGCCCTTCTCGACCAAAGGCGTGCCGAACATGCCGAATTCCTTCGGGTTCCAGCCGCAGACGATGTTCAAGCCGGCGCGGCCCTGGCTGATATGGTCGACAGTTGCCAGCGCCTTGGCGGCATAGAGCGGATGCACCAGCGGCACATGCACGGTCATGAACAGGCCGATCTGCTCGGTGGCCACCGCCAGAGCTGCTGCCCAGGTGAAGGTCTCGAACGACCATTCGCGCACCTTGTTGCGGCCGCCAAAGCCACGCCAGCGCGCGATCGGAAGCATAAATTCCAGCCCGGCGCGGTCGGCGATCTGCGCCGCCGTCAGATTGTCCTGCCAGCTTGCCGTCCAGCGTTCCGGCACATCGGTGATGGCCAGACCGCCATCGGCATTGGTCGAAAAGACGCCGAGCTTCAGTTTGTTCGAGCCGTGCAGGGGATGCGTTTTGATCATCATGGGAACTCGTGGCGGGAGACCGACACGCTAGGCCCGCGCAAAAATATTTCAAGCCTGAAATAGCTTCGCCTCGCCGCCGATTGCGGATATGAATTTGGAGGGGAAAAGGGGATGGATATGAGCGCGTTCCGTCAGAAGTGCATCGGCAAGACCAATCTCGTCGGCTCCTTCGCCGCTATTCCCCATCCCGTCGCCGTCGAAGTGATGGCGCTCGCCGGCCTCGACTTCCTCTGCATCGACTGGGAACATGCTCAGATCGCGCGGGACACGATCGAAACCATGGTGCGGGCGGCCGACGTGCATCGCGTGCCGGCCATGGTGCGTGTTCCCGGTCATGCGCCGGAAGCTATCCAGGCGGCGCTCGACAGCGGCGCACAAGGCGTGCTCGTGCCGCGCGTCTCGACCGCTGCTCAGGCCGAGGCGGCGGTGAAAGCCTCGCGCTATCCGCCGCTGGGCGAGCGGGGCGTCGGGCCTGGCCGGGCGGCCGGCTATGGCTATCGCATCCCCGAATATCTAGCCGCGGCCAACGACAGGATCGTCGTCGCGGTCCAGGTCGAGACATCGGAGGGGCTGGCCAACATCGAGGCGATCGCGGCCATAGACGGCATCGATGTGGTCTTCGTCGGCCCCGGCGATCTCTCCGTGTCGATCGATGCGATCGGGCCGAAAGGCGTGGACAAGCTCAATGAGGCAATCACAAGGATCATCCGCGCGACCGTCGCGCACGGCAGGACATCGGGCTTATATTGCGCCAGCCCACAGACGATCAGCCAGTGGGCCGCTATCGGCGCGAGCTTCTTCGTGCTGGCCAGCGACACCATGTTTCTTGGCGCCGGCGCTGCGGCCAACTGCACCGCTGCGCGCGCCGAACTGGGGTGAGACGGGGCGGGATCAGGCAAAAACTTTTTAAGCTTAAAACTTTTTCCTTGAAAAGCGCCGCACATTGGATAGCATCCAAACTCGATGGCGACTGTCGTGCCGGTGGGGCTTGCCGGGCAGTCCGTCGCGGTGCTCCGGGTGGGAGGGGTTTCAGTCCTTGTCGTTCATACTGCCCCAGTCATCGTCCAGCGCGCGTTATGCTTTCGACGGCGTACGTGCCCAGATCCGTGACCTGCACACCGAAAACATTGCCAACCTTGCCGTGCGCGCCCGAGAACTGGGCGACGTGATCGCGCTCTGGTACGGCGAAGGCGACATGGTGACGCCCGCTTTCATCCGCGACGCGGCGAAGGCCGCCTTCGATGAAGGCCAGACGTTCTACGTCCCTAACATGCGTGGGCACCCCCTACTGAACGAGGCGCTGTCGGAATACCAAACGCGCATTCACGGCCGGACGATCCCGATTGCGCGCACCACGGTCACGCCCGGCGGCATGCAGGCGCTGTACCTGGCGCTGGAACTGCTGGTCGATACCGGCAGCAACGTCGTCTATGTCGCGCCGCAATGGCCCAACATCCACAACGCCATCCATCTGATCGGCGGCGAGCCAAGGCCGTTTTCGCTCGACTTCAAGGGCGACTGGCATCTCGATCTCGACCGGCTGTTCGCCACTTGCGATGCGCGCACACGCGCGATCTTCCTGTCGACGCCGTCCAACCCGACCGGCTGGACCGCGTCGCGCGAGGAGATGCAGGCGCTGCTCGACTTCAGCCGGCGCACCGGCATCTGGATCATCTCCGACGAGGTCTATGGCCGGCTCTATTTCGACGGCAATGTTGCTCCTTCCATCCTGCAGATCGCCGAGGATGGCGACCGGGTGCTGTCGGTCAACAGTTTTTCGAAGGCGTGGGCGATGACCGGCTGGCGCATCGGCTGGCTGACGCATCCGTCGGGGGTGGCCGACCAGCTTGGCGCCATGACGCAGTACATCAACAGCGGCACCGCCGCGCCTATCCAGGCAGGCGCTGTCGCCGCCATCCGCCAAGGCGAGCCGCTGGTCGAGGAGATCAGGCAGCGGATCAAAACCGGCCTCGACCTTGCCTATGACAGGCTGGCCCAGATTCCCGGCATCATCCTGCCGACGAAACCGCGCGGAGGCATGTATGCCTTCTTTGCCATGGACGGCGAAAGCGACGCCCGGCAGGCCTGCGCCAGGATACTGGAGACGGCGCGCGTCGGGCTGGCTCCCGGCCACCTCTTTGGAAATTCGGCAGCGGCCTTCCTGCGGATGTGCGTGTGCCGTGAACGCGACCAGATGGCGACCGCGCTCGAGCGCATGGTCGCCGCCATGAATTGACGCCCCGCTGGGAGGTGGGACGGCAACAAACCGTGCGGGAGCAAACCCGCCCGATCACAACCAGAGGGAACACAAAATGAGCTTCACTCGTCGCAACCTGCTTCTTCTCGCCGCCACCATCGGCATCGCTGCCGGCCCGGCCACCGCCTTTGCCGCCGATGTGCTCAATGTCGGCGCCTACCCGACCAATCCGCCCTTCGAATACAAGAACGAGAGCGGCACGTTCGAGGGCTTTGAAGTCGACATCGTCAACGAAGCGGCCAAGCGTGCCGGCATGACCACCGACATTGCCGACCTCGGCTTCCAGGCGCTGTTCGCGGCTGTCAGTTCCAACCGCATCGATGTCGCGATCTCCTCGATCACCATCACGCCGGAGCGACTGAAAACGCTGTCCTTCACCCAGCCCTATTATGACTCCGACATGGGCATTGCGACGAAGACCGATAGCGCTGTTAACACCGAGGCCGACCTCAAGGGCAAGATCGTCGGCGTGCTTTCAGGCTCGACCGGCGAGACCTGGGTCAAGGCGCATCAGGAGGCTGACGGCTACAGCGACGTGAAGGGCTATGACACGCAGCAGAACCTGCTGCTCGACCTCAGCGCGGGCCGCGTGGACGCCGCCGTCAGCGATATTCCGGGCATGGAATACTCCTTCACCAAGATGAAGGACCTCAAGGTCAAGCAGCGCATCAAGACCGGCGAACAGTACGGCCTGATGATGAGCAAGGACCATCCGCTGCTCGGCAAGCTGAACGACGCGCTGACCGCGATGAAGAAGGACGGAACGCTGGCCGCGATCCACAAGAAGTGGTTCGGCAGCGACGCGCCAGCCGATTCCTCGACGGTCAAGGAAATGCCGCTGCCCAAGGCCTGACCGGCAATGCACTTAAATCGTGCCGGCTCCCGGGCCGGCACGATTCATTTCACGCTCCGGCGCCTGCTGCCGCACGGATAGCCTCATGGGAGGCAAGGTCGATTGGTTTTAACTTGAGCATCCTTTGCTCTGGGGTTCGGGAACGCTCCCATGTCGCTGATCGACACCTTCTTCAATCCTGACGTGATCATGTCCAGCCTGCCGGCGCTGTTGCGTGGCTTCCTGAACACGCTGCTGCTCGGCATTTTGAGTATCGGCATCGGCATTCCCATCGGCCTGGGGATCAGCCTGTTGCGGCTCTATGCGCCGAAGCCGCTGCGCTGGCTGGCGGTCGGCTACACCGACATCTTCCGCGCCCTGCCGGTGCTGGTGGTGCTGATCCTGATCTATTATGCGCTGCCCTTCCTCGGCATCCGTCTGTCGTCCTGGGCCTCCGCCGTGACGGCGTTCGCCATCATCATGTCGGCCTATTCAGCAGAAGTGTTCCGCTCCGGCATTGAGAGCATTCCGAAAGGCCAATTCGAGGCAGCACAGGCGCTCGGCCTGCCTTTCCTTTTGACCTTGCGCAAGGTGGTGCTGCCGCAGGCGATCCGCGTCGTCATCCCGCCGATGACCAGCAATTGCGTCTCGATGTTCAAGGACACGTCGCTCGCTTCCACCGTTGCGCTGCCTGAACTGTTGAAGGAAGCGACCAACGCGCAGTCGCTCTATGCCAATCCCTCGCCGCTGATCGGCGCCGCTTTGGTCTATCTCATCTTCCTCTGGCCCATGGTCCGCCTCGTCAGCCTGCTCGAAGACCGCTTCAAGACCGAGAAGACGCGCTGACCTCATCAACCGTCCCGCTTCCCAAGCCATTCGCAGGAGATACAGTTGAGCAATTCCCAAGCCGCCGGCGGCTTTCCGGTCGACACCATCCGCGCCATGTTTCCGGCCTTGCAGCGCGCCGGTGATTTCATCTTCATGGACAACGCCGCCGGCGCGCAGATCCCGCAGAGCGTGCTCGACGCGGTGACCAATCACCTGGTCTCTCACAATGTGCAGCGTGGTGGTCGCTATGGGCGCTCGGTCACGGTCGACCAATCGGTTGCGGATGCTCGAACGAGCGTGGCCTTGCTGATCAACGCCTACAGTCCGTCGGAAATCTGCTTCGGCATGAACGCCACCTCGTTCATTCGCCTGGTCAGCCTCGGCATCGGCCAGATGCTGGCCAAGGACACAGAGCGCGACGAGATCGTCATCACCGATATGGACCACGACGCCAACATCGCCACGTGGCTGGCGCTGGAGCCCGCCGGAGCCAAGTTCAAATGGTGGCGCATGCGCGAGGACGGCAACCTGCATGTCGACGACCTCAAGCCGCTGGTTTCCGATCGCACCCGTCTCGTCGCCTGCACGGTGACCGCGCATTCGATCGGCTCGATCGTCGACGTCGCTTCGGTGGCCGCGATCGCGCATGCGGCCGGCGCCGAAGTGTTCCTTGACTGCGTGCATTACGGACCGCACGGGCTGATCGACGTGCGGGCCTGGGACTGTGATTATCTCGTCTGCTCCGGCTACAAGAATTTCTCGCCGCATATGGGCTTTCTGTGGGGCCGCTTCGAAACGCTGAAGCGGCTGCCGACCTTCCGCGAGGATTTCATCCCCGACGAGCCGCCTTACAAGGTCGAGGCAGGCACCTTCATCTACGAGAACGTCTCAGGCATGGATGCCGCAGTGCAGTACCTGGAACTGATCGGCCGCAATCTGGCGCCCTCCAACAACCGCTCGCGGCGCGACAACATCGTTGCCGGCATGGGCGCCATCCGCGATTACGAAGTGCTCCTGGCGCGTGAGATGCTCGCCGTGCTCAAGGGATGCAATGCCACGATCTACGGCGTCGCCGAGGAAGCCCGCATCAACGAACGCGTGCCGACATTCTGCTTCAACATCGGCAAGCTGTCGCCGCAGCGGATCGTCGAGGAAATGGCTGACATGCAGATCGGCATCCGCGACGGCCATATGTATGCGCCCCGGCTGATGAAGCGTCTCAACCTGTCGATGGACAGCGGCGCCATCCGCGCCTCGCTGGTTCATTACAACACGGTCGACGAGGTCAGGCGTTTCGGCGAAGCCCTGCGCGCCGTCATCGCCAAGCTGTCTTAGCTCGATCGTCAGATGTCTCCGGCGTGGAACATCGGCCCGCCCTTGTGGGCCGGGAAGCCATAGCCGTTGATCATCACCAGATCGATGTCGGAGGCACGCGCCGCGATGCCTTCGGCCAGCAGTGCCTTGCCCTCTTCGGCCATTGCCGCCAGTAAGCGCGTGACGATCTCATCGGACGAAAAGCGGCGCGGCACGATGCCGTTGGCCGCTCGCACGGCCTCGATCAGCGCCGTTACTTGCGGGTCGCTCCTGCGTTCGCCGTCCGAATAATCGTACCAGCCGCGCCCGGTCTTGCGGCCGAAGCGGCCGGCCTCGCACAGCCGGTCGGCGATTTCGACATAACGTGCTTGCGGATCGCGCATCGCCGCCTGTCGCTTGCGCCGCGCCCAGGCTATCTCCAGCCCAGCCATATCGTTGACCGCGAAGCTCCCCATCGGGAAGCCCCAGGCCTCCAGCGCGGCATCCACCTCATCGGGTGCTGCGCCATCCTCCACCATGAACTCCGCCTCGCGGCGGTAGGCGGAATAGATGCGGTTGCCGATGAAACCCTCGGTAACGCCGCACACGACAGGCAGCTTGCCGAGCTTCCTGACGAAGGCGATCGCCGAGGCGAGCACATCGGGCGCCGTCGCCGCGCAATCCACCACTTCGGTGAGCCGCATGACGTTGGCCGGGGAGAAAAAATGCAGGCCGACGATCCGTTCGGGCCGGGCGGTTGCAGAGGCGATCTCGTCGGGGTTGAGGTAGCTGGTGTTGGTCGCAAGGATGGCGTCGGGGCGGACGATACGTTCGAGCTTCCGGAAGAGTTCGGTTTTTACCGCGAGATCGTCGAACACTGCCTCGATGACCAGATCGGCCTGCACCAGCCTGCCGGCGTCGCTGGCCGCTTCAAACCGGCTCAGCGCCTCCCTGCGCGCATGATCGGTGAGACGGCCGGATTGGACCGACTTGTCGAGAAGCCCGGCGATACGCTCGTATCCTTTTGCCGCGGCGTCGTCGTTCTGCTCGATGCCGATTACGCGATAGCCGGCATTCAAGGCCGAGACCGCGATGCCTGCACCCATCAGGCCGGTTCCGACGATACCGACGGTCTCGACCTTGCGAGGCGTGACACCCTCCAGCTTGTCGACTTTGCTGGCTTGCCTCTCGGCAAAGAAGACATGGCGCAACGCTGCCGCTTCGCGAGAATCCCGGAGGCGCAGGAAGGTCGCGCGTTCGTCCGCAAGACCGTCCTCAAGTCTGGCCATGGACGCAGCCTGGACCAATCTCACGGCTTCTGCAGGCGCGATCTGTCCACGGCTGCGGGAAAGCACCTTTCTTGCGGCTGCCGCTTCGGCTTCGGGTTGCGAGCGTGGGACGGAAAGCGCACCCGTGCGCCGCAACGGTTGGCCAACGAGACGGCGGGCGACATCGAGCGCGCCTTCGGGAAGATCGTCGGCAATGGTATCGATCAGACCGAGAGCGAGCGCTTCGTCGGCATTTGCGGGCCGACCCGTGCCGATCAGGTCAATTGCGGCGACCGTGCCGATGAGGCGGGGCAGGCGTTGGGTTCCGCCGGCCCCAGGCACTAACCCGAGCTTGACCTCGGGCAGGCCGAAGCTGGCCGCCTTGCTGGCCACCCGGTAGTGGCAGGCCAGCGCAATCTCGCAGCCGCCGCCGAGCGCCGCGCCGCCAACTGTCGCGACGACCGGTTTCGCGAAGCTCTCGATCGCTTCGATCACTTCAGGCAGTGTGGGCTCGATAGCGGGCTTGCCGAATTCCTTGATATCGGCGCCACCGATGAAGGTGCGCCCAATGGCGGTCAGCACCACGGCAGACACTTCATCCGACGCCGCACGCCCAAGCGCAGCCATCAGTCCGGCCCTGACATGGAAGGACAGCGCGTTGACCGGCGGATTTTCGATTGTGACGACGAGAACGCCATCGACGATCTTGCCTGTGACACTCTCGGAAAATCGTGCTGTGTTCATGGAGTTTTATCCCGGAACGACGGCAAATCTTCCTCCTCCTTCTGCTCTCCGCCAAATGCCGGTGTCCCGGCTCATGAAGCGCCATGGATCTTCAAAATAATTTCAAGCTTAAAATAATTAGAATTCGAAAAACTTCAAGCCTACCGGAGTCGACTGCAAAAGGCGTCGCTACCACGACGGTGATCGGTCAGACTTGACGGTTGCACTGCGGTGCCGGGTCAAGGCGAGTTTGTGGAAACCTTCGGCAGCAGGGCTTTGAAATAGTCGATCGTCTGTTGCAGCCCGGCTTCCAAAGTCACCGTTGGCTCCCAGCCGACAAGCCTTTTGGCAAGGGTGATATCGGGCTGGCGGTGCCGCGGATCGTCTTGCGGAAGATCGCGGTAAATTATATCCGAACCTGATCCGGTCATCTGCGTCGTCAGTTCGGCCAAGCGCCTGATCGTTACTTCCCTTGGATTGCCGATGTTTACTGGACCGGTCACCTCCGGCCCCGTATCCATGAGGCGCAGCATGCCGCTCACCAGGTCGTCGACGTAGCAAAACGACCTTGTCTGTGAGCCGTCGCCGAAAATGGTTATCGGTTCACCACGAAGCGCCTGCACGATGAAATTTGAGACAACCCTGCCGTCTGCCGGGTGCATGCGCGGCCCGAACGTATTGAAAATCCGCGCGACCTTGACCCACAAGCCATGTTGTCGGTGATAGTCGAAGAACAGCGTTTCGGCGCAGCGTTTGCCTTCATCGTAGCATGAGCGCGGCCCGATCGGGTTTACATTGCCCCAGTAACTCTCGGGCTGCGGATGCACAGACGCGTCACCATAGACCTCACTGGTGGAGGCCTGAAAGACTTTGCATTTCAGCCGCTTTGCCAGTCCAAGAACATTGATGGCGCCGTGCACGGCGGTCTTGATCGTCTGAACCGGGTCGTACTGGTAGTGAACAGGCGAGGCCGGACACGCCAGGTTGTAAATCTCATCGACTTCGACGTAGAGCGGAAAGGTCACGTCATGGCGCATGAATTCGAAGCGGGGATGCTTGGCCAAATGGTCGATATTGCGCTTTGATCCGGTGAAAAGGTTGTCGACACACAAGATTTCGTCGCCTCGTTCCAACAGTCGGTCAATAAGATGCGAGCCGATAAACCCTGCGCCCCCGGTAACGAGAATGCGTCTGCGGCTGTCATAGAGTCTGGCCAATTTCTGCTCCCAGGCAAATGCTGATCGACCAGATATCGGTCGCCACACGCAGGATACGACGTGTCCGCAGCCAATGCACAAGGACCAAACTGAAATTTCGCAGATCCGCTCGGTGCCGATGCGAATTCCGATCCGGGCATTTGGTTTGATCAGAAGGCACGATTGAGGCCGATAGTGGCCTATGGATTGGCAGCAGAGAATATCAGCCCTGTCGTCAGGGCCGCCGCTGCGTAGGTGGCCGGCAGAACCTGACGGTTCACCCCAATCCGCAGCAGAGAGTGGCTCGAAACCCGGTCCTGCTGGATTTTATCCACAACATCGATGGCATCGGCGATGGCAACATGAAAATGGCAACGACCATTTTTAATGAGACATTCCTCTTCGCGATAGAGCATCGTTGAATTGGCCAACAGGCTGCCATACAAGCACGTCGGCTCAACAGGTGGCTCGAGGAACCCCACGGATGTCCGAACGCATTGCAGTTATCGGCCTGGGTTATGTCGGCCTGCCGGTAGCCATTGCCTTTGGGAAGGTTTTCCCCGGCACCATAGCTTTTGACATCAGCGAGCGTCGGATCGGGGAATTGCGTGGCGGCGTCGATCGTACGGGGGAAGTTGACGCAACGGCGCTCAAGGAGACCTCGATAGGGCTGACCACCGATCGGGAGATGTTGAAAGGCGCTACTTTCTTCATCGTTGCCGTGCCAACCCCTATCGACGCAAATCGCGCTCCCGATCTAGCTTCTTTGAAACTGGCGTCCGAACTCGTCGGCGAGGCGGTGAGCAAAGGCGCCGTCGTCGTTTTTGAGTCGACAGTCTATCCAGGTGTGACCGAAGATTTCTGTGGGCCGATCATCGAGCAGGTTTCCGGCCTGCGACATCCCCGCGACTTTGCCCTCGGCTATTCGCCCGAACGCGCCAACCCCGGCGATCGAGAACACTCGCTGCAAAAGATCGTCAAAGTCGTCTCCGGCGAGAATAACGAGACGCTGGAGCGCGTCGCGAACGTTTATGGCCGTATCATCGATGCCGGCGTCTACCGCGCCCCGTCGATCAAGGTGGCCGAGGCAGCGAAGGTTATCGAGAACACCCAGCGCGATCTGAACATCGCGCTGATGAACGAACTGGCAATGATCTTCGAACGGCTCGATATTCGGACGCAGGATGTTCTTGATGCTGCGTCGACGAAATGGAACTTCCTTCCCTTCAAACCGGGGTTCGTCGGCGGCCACTGCATCAGCGTCGATCCATATTATTTGACCGCCAAGGCCGAGGCCGAAGGTTACCATCCGCAGATCATCCTCGCCGGACGTCGCATCAATGACGGCATGGGGGCCTTCGTCGCCCAGCAGGTTGTCAAGCGGCTGATTGGTTCTGACACGCCCGTCAAAGGGGCTTCTGTCGGCATTCTCGGGCTGACATTCAAGGAGGACGTGCCGGATTTGCGCAACAGCCGCGTTTTCGACATGGTCAAGGAACTAAGGCAGTTCGGAATTATCCCCAAAGTCCATGATCCCCTTGCCGATGTCGAAACCGCTCGGCGTGATCACGGCGAAACAATCCTGCCGCTCGATGAGATAAACGATTTGCAGGCCCTTGTTCTGGCGGTGCCTCACAGGCAATATCTCACCAACGAAAGAGCGCGTCTTTTTCAAATGATCAGGCCGGGGGGGACACTGTTCGATGTCAAGTCGGCCATCAAGCCCAATGAAGTTCCCGACAACATAAAATACTGGAGCTTGTAAAGCTCGCCTGAAATTAACGCTAGGATATGCAGTGACATCAAGCAGGCCGATACTGATCACCGGCGCAGCCGGGTTCATAGGGTTTCATCTTTGCCTGAGGCTGCTTGCCGAAGGAGGCCAGGTTATCGGCCTCGACTCCATGAACGAGTATTATGACGTCAGCCTGAAGCAGGCTCGTCTCGAGCGGCTGAAAGCGTTTTCGAATTTTTGTTTCGAGCATGCCGATCTCACGGAGCGGGACCGTATTTCGGAGCTCTTCCTCTCGGCCGCGCCGGAGGTTGTCGTCAATCTCGCGGCGCAAGCCGGCGTACGCTATTCGATCAGCAATCCGCACGCCTATGTGGAAAGCAACCTCAGCGGCTTTGTCAACATCCTGGAAGGATGCCGGCAGGCCTCCGTCGGCCATCTGGTCTATGCATCGTCGAGTTCGATTTATGGCGGCAGCACCCGCATGCCGTTTTCCGTGCACGATCCGGCGGACCATCCGCTCAGCCTTTACGCCGCAAGCAAGAAGGCGAACGAGCTGATGGCGCACACATACAGCCATCTGTTTCGACTGCCGACCACCGGGCTGCGTTTTTTCACCGTCTATGGTCCGTGGGGGCGGCCGGACATGGCGCTGTTCATCTTCGCCAAGGCTATCCTCGCCGGCGAGCCGATCGAGGTCTTCAACTATGGCAACATGCAGCGGGATTTCACCTATATCGACGACATTGTTGAAGGTATTATCCGCGTCATGCAGCAACCCGCGACACCCAATCCTGAGTGGAAAAGTGTCGCGCCAGACCCAGCGACCAGCAACGCCCCGTTCAGGATTCACAACATCGGCGGCAATTCGCCCGTTCAACTGAACCGATTGATCGAGGTGCTCGAAGACGCGCTGGGACGCAAGGCAAACCGCAACCTCATGCCACTTCAGCCAGGCGACGTTCCGGCAACTTTCGCCAATGTCAGCTCGCTCGAGGAGGCGACTGGCTTCAAGCCCAAAATCCCGATCGAAATAGGGGTTCCGCGCTTTGTCGAATGGTACCGGGAGTTCTACCGAGCATGATCGGACGCTTCGCCACCTGGAGGCGGCTGGCTTCTGACCAGCCATGGCTGGCGCATGCCGCTCGGAAAACTCAATAAGCCGCAGCCGAACTGGGTGTCGCCTGAAGGCGGTCAATATCTTTCCGGGGCGGCGCACCGAACAGGCGACGATATTCTCGGCTGAACTGCGAAGGGCTGTCATAGCCCACCGCGAACCCGGCCGTGCCTGCGTTTACGCCGCCGGCAAGCATAATCCTTCGCGCCTCCTGCAGGCGCAGCTGCTTCTGGTATTCGAGCGGGGTCATGCGCGTAATCGCCTTGAAATGGGCATGAAGGGACGACGCGCTCATGCCTGATGCCGCCGCAATGTCTTCGATGCGCAGTTGTGCCTGGAAATGATTGCGGATCGTGGCGATGGCGCGGCTGACCTGGCTCAGGTGGCTGTCCACCGACGCCATCTGGCGAAGCGTGTCACCGTGCGGTCCGGTGAGGAGCCGGTAAAGGATTTCGCGTTCGATCAGCGGCGCCAGCACGGTGATGCTCTCGGGGCGATCGAGCAGCCTGACAAGCCGACAGGCGGCATCAATCAGGTCGGGGTCACTTGGATAGGCAGCTAACACCGGCAGATCCCTGCTGGGGGATGCACGTCCTTCTTTCACAAGCAGCTCGGCCAGCGCGGTGGAATCAAAATCTATCTTGCAACAGAGGTAGGGCGCCGCCGGGCTCGCCTCCAACACATGCCCGACCAGCGGCAGGTCGACCGAGACGAGCAGGTAGCTCGATGCGTCATAGACCACGCTCTGGTCGGCCAGCGAGACGCGCTTCGATCCTTGGGCGATTATGCAAAGCGACGCCTCGTAGACCGCAGGCACGGGTGCACTGGGCTGGTTGGCGCGAATGAGCGACAGCCGCGGCACCGCAGTGCCGGCCATGCCAGATTTCGGCGCAAAGCGGGTGATTAGCTCGGCGAGTTCATTGATTTTCTCCATGCCGCATAAATCTTCATGGCGCGAAATGTTGCAAGGCATTTCGAGTTCATTTGGAGGATCGTGCAAACTCTTTGGACGATCACGCTACCGCCCTTTACCGGTTCGCCGCCATCTATCTCCCCGTCACCGCAGCGAAAAAGGAAACGATCATGAAGGGACTTAAAGACAAGGTTGTACTCATCACCGGCGCCTCCAGCGGCATCGGCGAAGCGACGGTTCGGGAACTTGCCGGTGCCGGCGCCAGACTGTTCATCGGAGCCCGCCGCACCGAGCGGCTCAAGGCGCTGGCCGCAGAAATAGGCAAAGGCGTGGCGTGGCGCGAACTCGACGTGACTGACGCGGCGAATTTCGACGCCTTTGCCGATGCCGCTCATGCCGAATTCGGGCAGATCGATGTGCTGGTCAACAATGCCGGCGTCATGCCGCTGTCGCCGCTTGCCGCGCTGAAGCGCGATGAGTGGTCTCGCATGATCAATGTCAACATCGGCGGCGTGCTGAACGGGATCGCCGCGGTGCTGCCGCGCTTCGTCGCCCAGAAGAATGGGCATATCGTCAATGTCGCCTCGGTCGGTGCGCATATCGTGCTGCCCACCGCGGCGGTCTATTGCGGCACGAAATATGCCGTCTGGGCAATCACCGAGGGGCTGCGGCAGGAGCATGACGACATCCGCGCCACGATCATCTCTCCCGGAGTGACCGCAACCGAACTGGGCGACGATATCAGCGATCCTCAGGTCGCCACGGCTCTGAAAGAATGGCGGCAGAAGTCGCTCACACCGGACGCCATTGCACGGGCGATCCGTTTTGCGCTTGATCAACCCGATGGCGTCGACGTCAACGAAGTGATCGTGCGGCCAACCGCTGCCAATATGTAGAACTTGCTGCCGGATGCCGGCTTTCGGCGAGCTAGGGCGCTCTCCGAGATCCGACAAACGGCCCACCCCTTAATGCACCCGCCCTCAGCCTCTGGCGCAACTCCCGCGGGCCACATCGTACCGGCTCTCGAACGCGCGCGAAAAATGCGCACTCGAATTGAACCCGCAAGCAAAGGCGATTTCCGAGATCGTGGGCGACACTCGGGCGGGCGACAACAATTCTTCCTTGCTGCGCTCCAGCCGCCTGTCCCAGACGAAGCGTTCCGGTCTCGCGGCAAGGCCGGTGCGCCGCTGGGAACTTACCCCGCTAATCATCTCCCCTGCGACGGTAGAGATGTCAGGCTTCGCCGGCCAGGCGCGCTGAAATCAGCCGCGCCGCCTTGATCACCGCTTCGCCCTGGCTGGCCGCCATGCTGTCATCGGCGCGTGACACAGGCGAGGCCACCGCCAGAGTGCCTAAAGGACGGCCATCGGAGCCGAGGATTGCCGCGGCTATGCTGTGGACGCCTTCTTCATAGCCTTGGGAGCTCGAGGAATAGCCGCGCTTGGCGGCAAGCCGGATCGCCTTCATCAGCCTGTCGGGCTGCGTCACCGTGTGTGGCGTGAAGGTCGGCAACGGCTTGTCGACATAGGCCTCGGCCGCTTCCTGAGGCGAAGCGGCGAGAAAGGCGATGCCGGAGGCGGTGCCGTGCAAGGGCAGCACCTGGCCGACATCGACATTGACCCGGTTGGCCTTTGCCGAGAGTTCGACGTGGACGGTCAGCAGTGCGCCGGCGCTGAATTCCGACAGATGCACCGTTTCGCCTGTTTCCAGCGCCAGCTCGCGAACCACAGGTGCTGCCACGCGCACGAAGGGAAAATGCGCGTCGCGAAAGCGGGCCAGCCGCGACAGGCCGGCGCCGAGCCGGTAGCGGCGGCTTGCCGGCTCTTGTTCGATCAGGCGGTGGTCGGCCAGCGCCATCAGCAGGCGCCGCGCCGTCGCCTTGTCGAGGCCGGTTTTGCGGGCGAGCTCGGACAGGCCGATCTCCGGTTCGCCGAGCGTGAACTGCTCCAGCAGCGATATCGCTTTGCCGACTGTGCTCATCGTGCATCCTCAAGATACTTCGCATGGGACGAAAGCCAACCACCTTGCAGTCCGCTCATAGCACATCAAACGGTGGTTCAAATAACGAACCGTTTGGAAGCGACAAAAAACACCAGCAAGTTTCGCGGCGACATCAATCTCGATGCGCCGCGCCGTGCGGGGGGTAATGCTGCGCGGCAACACCTATCAACAGGTGGATCAACTCGGCGGCGCTGCGCCTAGCCGGCGTGTCGGCCCAAACGCCTGATCCTGGCCGGCGCGGAAGCTTCAACTCTGCCCCAGCTGCGCGCGGCGCCAGGCGGCGGGCGCCTGGCCAACCCGCTCCCGGAAGAAGCGTGAGAAATAGGCCGGATCTTCGAAGCCGATTTCGTAGGCGATGTCCTCGACGGTGCGCACGGTGAACAGCAGCAAGCGCTTGGCCTCCAGCAACCGTCGCTCGCCGATGAGTCGCTTGACGCCGCTGCCAAGCACCGTATGGGCGGCCTTGTCGAGAAGATGCGCTGTCGTGGCCAGCGCCTCGACGTAGCGGTCGACGGGCCAGTTGTCGCGGAAATGCGCATCGACCAGACGGCGCAAGCCGCGCGCCAATGCAGCATCGGAAGAGCCAGTGGCATCCATTACCTCGGGACCAAGACGCGCGATGTGGGAGAGCGCGACGGCAATCAGCGCCGGCAGGGTCTTGTCACTCCCGGCCTGCGCCTCGGCATATTCGGTGGCGATCATCTCCAGCACCGCCGCAAGCCTTTTCCACGCGACGTGCTGAGAAAGGCTATCGGCAAAGACCGGCCGGTCCAATGGCAGCAGGCTGTGAGCGGCTATTGCCGCAAGCGCATCATCGGCGACCGAAACGACGATGGCGTCGGTGCCGGGCCCGATCGAGAAGCCATGCACGATGGTGCTCGGCACGAAGCTGACGGCCGGTGCCGAAAAGTCCCAGGATTGGTCTTCGATGCGGTATGTGCCGGAGCCGCTGGTCCAGTAGGTGATCTGGCCCATTTGCGGATGCTTGTGCGCGGCAACCTGGCCGAGATGAATGTTGCTGCGCGCAAGCACCGTCTCGACATGCAGGAAGCCGACATCGAGCGGCCGCACCGGCTCGCCATAGACAAAGAAATCAGGAATGGAATTGAGGCTCATGGCGCCGGAAAAAGTCCAATCGGTTTTGCCGTTACGTCCTAACCGATCCTTGCCAGGAGAGCTAGAGTTGATGCCATAAGTGGAGGAACATCATGCGATCGGAAGACTTTCGTGCCGACAATGGGCGCCCGTTCACCGGGGCCGAGTATCTGGAGAGCTTGCGCGACGGCCGCGAGGTCTACATCAACGGCGAGCGCATTGCCGATGTCACCACCCATCCGGCGATGCGCAATTCGGCGCGGTCGCTGGCGCGCCTCTATGATGCGCTGCACGATCCCAAGCGGCAGGGCACGCTGACCTCGCCTACCGATACCGGTTCGGGCGGCTACACCCACAAATATTTCCGCGTCGCCAAATCCTCCGGCGAACTCGCGGCCCAGCAGACCGCGATCGCCGAGTGGTCACGCATGTCCTATGGCTGGATGGGCCGCACGCCCGATTACAAGGCGGCACTGATGAACACGCTCGGCGCCAATGCCAACTGGTACGGCCCGTTCAAGGACAATGCGCTCGCCTGGCACAAGCGTGCGCAGGAAGCCGTGCTGTTCATGAACCACGCCATCGTCAACCCGCCGATCGACCGCCACAAGCCGGCCGAACAGGTGAAGGATGTCTTCGTCCACATCACCAAGGAGACCGACGCCGGCATCTATGTCTCCGGCGCCAAGGTGGTGGCGACGTCCTCGGCGCTGACCCACTACAATTTCCTGGCGCAGAGTTCGGCGACGGTCACCGAAGATCCGTCGCTGTCGGTCATGTTCATCGTGCCGATGAATGCGCCGGGGGTAAAGATGTTCTGCCGCGTCTCCTATGAGCAGACGGCCAACACGGCGGCGGCTCCGTTCGACTATCCGTTGTCGTCGCGCTTCGACGAGAACGATGCCATCCTGGTGCTCGACAATGTCTTCATCCCCTGGGAGGACGTGCTGGTGCTGCGCGAGGCGCAGAAAATCCTGTCCTTCCATCCGGCTTCGGGCTTCATGCATGGCTATTGCTTCCAGGGCTGCACACGCTTTGCCGTCAAGCTCGACTTCCTCGCCGGCCTGCTGGCAAAGGCGCTGCGCGCCACCGGCGGCGATGCCTTCCGCGGCAACCAGGCGGCGCTGGGCGAGGTGATCGCGCTCAGGCACATGTTCTGGAGTTTCTCCAACGCCATGGCCTACAATCCGATCCCCTGGGCGAATGGCGCTGTCCTGCCCAACCTGGAAGCAGCCCTTGCCTACCGGACTTTCATGTCGGAAGCCTATCCGCGCGTCATCGACACGGTGCGCCGGGTGATCGCTTCTGGGTTGATCTACCTGCCGTCATCAGTGCGCGACTTCAACAATCCCGAGATCGACAAATACCTCGCGCAATATGTGCGCGGTTCCAACGACATGGGCCATGTCGAGCGCATCAAGATCATGAAACTGTTGTGGGACGCGACCGGCACCGAGTTCGGCGGCCGCCACGCGCTCTACGAACTCAACTATGCCGGTGCGCCGGAAGAGGTGCGGCTGCAGGTGCTGAAGGGCGCCGAACGCGGCGGCCGGCTGAAGGCCATGGAAGAACTGGTCGACACCTGCATGGCCGACTATGACGAGAACGGCTGGACGGGAGATACCTGGCTCAATCCGCTCGCTTCTACGGCCGGGTGATGTCAGATGGCCACGCAGATTTCGAAGGCCGATTTCCGCGACGCCATGGCAAGGGTCTGCGCGCCGGTCAACATCGTCACGACAGATGGTCCGGCCGGGCGCGGCGGCTTCACCGCCACCGCCATGTGCAGTGTGTCGGACGAACCGCCGACACTGCTGGTGTGCATGAACGGCCGCTCGACGCAGGCCGCCATGTTCCTCGCCAACCGGCGCTTCTGCGTCAACGTGCTGACGCATGACCATATGCACCTGGCCGGCAAGTTCGCCGGCGCGACCAGGGACATGGAGGCACGCTATTCGGGGGCGCGCTGGCAAACGCTGGCCTCAGGCACGCCGGCGCTGTCCGATGCGATCGTCAATTTCGATTGCGAGATCGAGGATGTGCACACAGTCGGCACGCATAATGTCATGATCGGCCGCGTTATCGACGTCAGGCACGGCAGCGGCGGCTCGGCGCTGCTTTATGTCGACCGCAATTACACGCAGCCGACGCGGCTTGGCAGTTTTGGCGGCTGAGCGGGAGCAGTCAGTTCTCGCCGGCGATCAGGCTCTCCAGCAGATCGAGCAATTGCTCGAGCCTCTCATGTCCGAAGCGCTGTTCGATGTCGCGGTAGATGACGAGGCGTTCCGGCGACAAGGCATCGATCAGGGCGGAGCCCGCCGGGGCGATCGTCAGCACGACACGGCGGCCATCGCCTTCCGCCTTGTTGCGGGTGATGAATTTTCGGCCCTCGAGCGTCTTGATGATGCGTGTCAGGCTGGGCGGCAGCACCGAAGCGCGATCGGCAAGTTCCGTCGCCTCGACAGGGCCGGCCTCGCTCAGAACGCGCAGCACACGCCATTGCTGTTCGGTCACGTCATGCGCCGCCAGCATAGGGCGAAACCGCGCCATCACCACTTCGCGGGCATGGAGCAGCGCCATCGGCAGAGAACGACGGGTGTTTTCAGGCAGCAAGAAGCAGCGTCCCCAATGATGCGGGCGGTCGGCGGGACCGCACGCCAAAACCTGACCTTTCCATCCCGTATCGTCGCCTCAACTTGGATGCAAGGCTTGACTTCAGTGATGCTGCATGTAATTAACGCGTTAACTACAACAGTGGAACAATCCGGGGAACGAGACGCGGTGCCTCACTTTTCCATCGAGTATTCGGCCAACCTCGATGCCAAGGTCGACATGAGCGAATTGTGCGCGCTGGTGTTGCGCACCGTGCTCGGCACCGGGCTGTTTGAAACCGGCGCGGTGCGGGTGCGGGCCTTCCGTGCGGAAGCCTATGCCATCGCCGACAGCCTGCCGGAAAACGCTTTCCTCGACATGTCGTTTCGCATTGGAACCGGGCGCAGCGCCCAGGACAAGAAACGAACCGGGGAGGCGGTCTTCGCCGCGGTGAGCGAATACCTTGGCCCCCTGTTCGATACCCCGCATTTCGCTCTTTCCCTGGAGATCAGGGAGATCGACCCGGTACTGAGCTGGAAGAAAAACGCAATCCATCCGCGACTGCGCGGCAAGTGACGGAAGCTGATATGTCCGACCTCGAAGGCAATCTGAAAAAGGCCGAGGCCTATCTGGCCCGTTTCAAGCGCGACGGCGTGCTGAACCAGATCGGCGGCGAAGCGGTGCCGGCGGTGGATGGCTCGACCTTCGAGAGCATGTCGCCGGTCGATCTCAAGCCGCTGGCCAAGGTCGCGCGTGGCAGTGCCGCCGATATCGACCGCGCCGCCAAGGCGGCAAAGGCGGCGTTCCCGGCCTGGGCCGCCATGCCGGGCGACGGGCGCAAGAAGCTGCTGCACAAGATAGCCGATGCGATCGAAGCGCGCGCCGAGGAGATCGCCTTCGTCGAGTGCATGGACACCGGCCAGGCGCTGAAATTCATGGCCAAGGCCGCGCTGCGCGGCGCCGAGAATTTCCGCTTCTTCGCCGACCGCGCGCCGGAAGCGCGCGACGGCGAGACGCTGCGCACGACAGGCCAGGTCAACATCACCACGCGCGTGCCGATCGGCCCGGTCGGCATCATCACGCCGTGGAACACGCCGTTCATGCTGTCGACATGGAAGATCGCGCCGGCGCTGGCGGCAGGCTGCACCGTCGTCCACAAGCCGGCCGAATTTTCGCCGCTGACCGCTCGCCTGCTGGTCGAGATCGCCGAGGAGGCCGGCCTGCCGAAAGGCGTGTGGAACCTGGTCAACGGCCTCGGCGAGCACGCCGGCAAGGCGCTGACCGAGCACCCTGACATCAAGGCGATCGGTTTTGTCGGTGAGAGCCGCACCGGCTCGATGATCATGAAACAGGGCGCCGATACGCTGAAGCGCGTGCATTTCGAACTGGGCGGGAAGAACCCGGTGATCGTCTTCGCCGACGCCGATCTCGAACGTGCGGCGGATGCGGCCGTGTTCATGATCTACTCGCTCAACGGCGAACGCTGCACCTCATCGTCGCGGCTGCTGGTCGAAGCCTCGGTCTACGACACATTCACGGATCTGGCCGCGGAGAAGGCAAAGCGCATCAAGGTTGGCCATCCGCTCGATCCCAAAACGGTGGTCGGTCCGCTGATCCATCCGGTGCACGAGGAAAAGGTGCTGTCCTATATCGAGATCGGCAAATCGGAAGGCGCGGTGGTAGCCGCCGGCGGCGGCAAGTTCGCCGGTCCGGGCGGTGGCTGCTATGTCAGCCCGACGCTGTTTACCGGCGCCACCAACAGGATGCGCATTGCCCAGGAAGAGATTTTCGGGCCGGTGCTGACTGCCATTTCCTTCAAGGACGAGGCCGAAGCGCTGGCGCTGGCCAACGACACCCAATACGGCCTGACCGGCTATCTCTGGACGTCGGATGTTACCCGCGCCTTCCGCTTCACCGATGCGCTGGACGCCGGCATGATCTGGGTCAATTCGGAGAATGTGCGGCATTTGCCGACGCCGTTTGGCGGCGTCAAGAATTCCGGCATCGGCCGCGACGGCGGCGACCATTCCTTCGATTTCTACATGGAGACGAAGAACATCGCCTTCGCCACTTCAGCGCACGCGATCCAGAAACTCGGCGGCTGACCGGAGGACATCGGATGCCACTGCCCAAACCAAACCTCTATCCCGCCTTCAACATCGTGCGCCTCAGCCATGTCGAACTGGCGGTCACCGACCTTGCGAAATCCCGCGCCTTCTATGTCGACACGCTCGGCCTGCAGGTTACCGACGAGACATCGGAAGCCATCTATCTAAGGGCGTTGGAAGAGCGCGGACACCACTGCATCGTGCTGAAGAAGGCCGGCAGCGCCGAAGCCCGCGATCTCGGCTTCAAGGTTTTTTCGGATGAGGATCTCGACAAGGCCGAGCATTTCTTCAAGGCAAAAGGCCTGCCGGTCGAGTGGGTCGAGCGACCGTACCAGTCGCGCACCTTCCGCACCCGCGACCCGCACGGCATTCCGCTCGAGTTCTTTGCCCAAATGGAAAGGCTGCCGCCGATTCATCAGAAATATGCGCTTTACAAGGGCGTGAAGCCGCTGCGCATCGACCACTTCAACTGCTTCTCGCCCAATGTCGACGAGTCCGTCGCCTTCTACAACGAGCTTGGCTTCCGCGTCACCGAATACACCGAGGATGCCAGTAGCGGAAAGCTGTGGGCGGCCTGGACGCACCGCAAGGGCGGCGTCCACGACATCGCCTTCACCAACGGTGTGGGTCCGCGCCTGCATCACGTCGCCTTCTGGGTGCCGACACCGCTCAACATCATCGACCTGCTCGATCTGATGGCGACGACGGGTTACCTCGCAAATATCGAGCGCGGCCCCGGCCGGCATGGCATTTCCAACGCCTTCTTCCTCTATGTCAGAGACCCGGACAATCACCGCATCGAGATCTACTGCTCGGACTACCAGACGGTCGATCCGGATCTGGAGCCGATCAAGTGGGACCTCAAGGACCCGCAGCGCCAGACGCTGTGGGGCGCGCCGGCGCCGAAAAGCTGGTTCGAGGAGGGCAGCACCTTTGCCGGCGCGGCCGCACGCCAACCGTATTTGACGGCGTCGCCGATCATCGCACCGTGACCACAGACGCGAACCTGACGGAGACCGGGATGACTGCACCTGGGCGGCTCGCCACCTTCACCGTTGGCGGCAAGACGCGCTATGGCGTGGTCACAGATAAGGGCGTCGTCGACCTGTCGGCGCGGCACAGCCAGTGGCCGACGCTGCGCGAAGTGATCGAGGCCGGCGTGCTACGGCGGCTGGCGGAAGAGGCCGAAGCCTACGCCGTCGATTTTCCAGTCGGCGCCATCGCTTATGAAATCCCTCTGCCGTCGCCGGAAAAGATCATCTGCGTCGGCGTCAACTACCCGGACCGCAACGAAGAGTACAAGGACGGCCAGGCCGCGCCTTCCAACCCGTCGCTGTTCATCCGCTTCCCCCGCTCCTTCGTCGGCCACGACGCGCCGCTGGTGCGGCCGCCGGAATCGCCGCAGCTGGACTATGAGGGCGAGATCGTCATCGTCATCGGCAAGGGTGGACGACGCATCGCCGAGAGGGATGCGCTTGACCATATCGCGGCACTATCCCTGTGCAACGAAGGCACCATTCGCGATTGGGTACGGCACGCCAAGTTCAACGTCACGCAGGGCAAGAATTTCGACCGCACCGGCTCGCTCGGTCCGTGGCTGGTGCCGTTCACCGACGAGGCGCAGATTGCCGACATCGCGCTGACCACCCGCGTCAATGGCGAATTGCGCCAGCAGGACCGCACCAGCCGGATGATCTTCTCGTTCCGCAAGATCATCGCCTATGTCTCCACCTTCACCACGCTGGTGCCAGGCGATATCATCGTCACCGGTACGCCGACCGGCGCCGGCGCCCGCTTCGACCCGCCGATCTGGCTGAAGCCGGGCGACGTGATCGAAGTCGAAGCCGACGGCATCGGCGTGCTCCGCAACGGGGTCGTCGACGAGGCAGCATCGTGACCCCCGAGCAAGTTGAAGATGCCGCGGCAAGGCTGTTCGAAGCCGAGCGTTCGCGCCGCCAGATCCGTCTGCTCAGCCTCGATTTTCCCGACGCGACGATGGAGGATGCCTATCGCGTCCAGGCAGCGCTGGTGAAACGCAAGACCGATGCCGGGCTGACCCCGAAGGGCTGGAAGATCGGCCTGACATCGAAGGCGATGCAATATGCGCTCGCCATCGACACGCCGGATTCGGGCGTGCTGTTCGACGACATGTTCTTCAACGACGGCGCGACGATACCCGTCGGCCGCTTCATCCAGCCGCGCGTCGAGGCCGAGATAGCCTTCGTCATGAAGGCGCCGCTGAGGGGCCCAGGCGTGACCATCTTCGACGTGCTCAACGCCACCGATTATATCACGCCGGCGCTCGAAATCCTCGACACGCGCATCGAACGCGTCAATGCCGAGACAAAGAAGGCGCGCACTTTCTTCGATACGATTTCCGACAACGCCGCCAATGCCGGCATTGTCATCGGCGGTCGGCCGCAACGACCCGATGAAGCCGATATGCGCTGGATCGGCGCCATCGTCTCGCGCAATGCGGAGGTCGAGGAGACCGGGCTTGGTGCCGGCGTGCTCAACCATCCGGCGATGGGCATTGCCTGGCTGGCGGACAGGCTCGCCCGCTACGGCATGTCCATCGCGGCCGGCGAGGTGGTGCTGTCCGGATCGTTTGTGCGCCCGGTCGAGGCGCGGCCCGGCGATACCATCGTCGCCGACTTCGGCAGCTCGGGAACGGTCAGCATCCATTTCGCCAAGAGCTGACGGCTCTCATCGGCTCGTCAGTTGGGCTGTTCGCCGCGCAGGTAGTCAATCACCACATCGGCTGCGATGGTCGACATCCGCAAGCCGACATCCCTGGTGATGTCGCCTTCGACGCGGCTTTGCACCCAGCCAAGAAAGGCGAAGGCACGCAACGCGGCGAATAGAGGCAATGCGGCGATGTCCTGCGGGATCAGCGCACGCTCTTGCTGGTAGCCGTCAAGCAAAGCGGTTTCGATCAGCGGGTAGATCGCCTCCTCGCGGTTCTGATAGAGGGCGACGGCAAGGTCGTACATGTGCCAGCCATGGCCGCAATCGTCGAAATCGATGATGCGCACCGCGCTGTCATGGATGAGCACATTTTCGCGCACCAGATCGGCGTGGATGATGCCGAAATTGCGCGCGCTGCGCTCATGTTCCGACAGCGCCTTCACTGCCTTGTCGCGCGCCTGCAAGACCAGCGCGCGGCGAGGACCATCGAGAAGGGGCGAGGTCTCGAACCGGCCCCAGACCGGGTTCGCACCGAAGAAGCCGTCGAAGTCCCAGGCATGGCGGACGAAGCCCGCGGGCGGCGTCCACGAGGCAGTGACATTGTGCATATGGGCGATGGTCCGCCCGATCGCCGTGAAGATCTGGATCGACTGGTCGGCCGTGTAGGCCAGTGGCACGCCGCGTGCGCCCACGGCGCGGCCCTCCAGCCAGCTCAGGCAATCGGCCTGCCGGGGCTGCGCCGAGGTGGCCGTTCTGACAAGCACGAACGGATCGCCGGCCTGTGTTGCGACGCAAGACGGCGTGGCGACGCCGGCGGATTGCAGGAAGCCCATCCATTGCAGTTCCGAACGCAGCGCGGCGTCCGTGTGGTAGCCGAGCCGGTGGATGCGCATGGCTGCCGGCTGGCCATCCGGCAGCCGCACGCGGAAGACGGCGTTCTCGCGGTGCTTCAGAAGTTCCGGCTCAGAGTTGCGGACGCCCCAATGTTCGAGCGCACGCCTGGCGAGCTCCGTGACATCGGCTGCCGTTTCGGGCTGGGATTGGGTGGAAACAGAATTCACGCCGGCACTCCGCCGACTTGGCCCAGCACCTCGTCCAGCAGGCCGATCAGGAACTCGGCATTGTCGCGCGAGAACGGCATGGGCGGGCGGATCTTGAGCACATTGCCGTGGATGCCGGTCTTGCCCATCAGCACGCCGCGATGGCGCATGCGATTGGCGACCTGCTCGGCAATGTCGGGCGCCGGTTCGCGCGTGTCGCGGTCGTGGACCAGCTCGGCGCCGAAGAACAGTCCGGCCCCCCTGACCTCGCCGATGCACTCATGCCGATCGGCCAGCGGGCGCAGCAGGCCAAGCGCATAGGCGCCGACGTCTTGCGCGTTGGCGACAAGGTTTTCCTGTTCGATGACGTCGAGGACGGCATTGGCGACTGCGCAGGAGACCGGGTTGCCGCCAAAGGTGTTGAAGTAGCGGAAAGCGTCGCGGAAGGTCGCCAGTATCTCCTTGGTGGTGACCACGGCCGCGATCGGATGGCCATTGCCCATCGGCTTGCCCATGGTGACGATGTCGGGGACGAAGCCGGCGCGCTGATGGCCCCAGAAATGGCTGCCGGTGCGGCCGAAGCCGGGCTGCACTTCGTCGGCGATGACCAGACCACCGGCTTCGCGCACGGCCCCCAAGGCGTCGTCGAAAAATCCGGTGGGCAGAGCCGGGAAACCTTCATTGGCGAGCAGCGGACACAAGATGATGCCAGACAGGCCAATGCCATCCTGTGCCAGCGAGGCGATCGCTTGACGCACGGCGTCGCCAAAGGCCTTGCCATTGGCCATCGCATCGGGATGGCGATAGCTGTCGGGGGCCGGCACCAGCCTGACATGGGGGGCGCGGCCGCGGATCGGAGGCATGCGCGTGCTCAGCTGCGAAACCGCCGTCGTGTTGCCATGATAGGTGGCGTCGGTGGCGATGATGCCCATATTGCCGGAGGCGGCCTGCGCCATGCGCAGCGCGATGTCGTTGGCCTCGCTGCCGGTGCAGGTCAGGATTGCGGTGGCGAGGCTTGCATTGAAGGTCGCCGTCAGCCGCTCGACATAGTCGAGAATTGCGGTGTGCAGATAGCGTGTGTGGGTGTTGAGCAGGCTTGCCTGACGGCACAAGGCCTCGACCACATGCGGGTGGCAATGGCCGACATGGGCGACGTTGTTGTAGGCATCGAGATACTTGCGGCCGTCGGCATCGTAGAGCCAGACGCCTTCGCCGCGCACCAGGTGCACGGGCTCGTCGTAGAACAATTGCGATTTCGCGCCGAGCAGGCGGGCACGCCGCTTGACGAGCGCTTCCTCGCTCGGGTTCTTCTCAGATTGGGTCATTGCGTACCAAACTCCATTGCGTCAGCGGGTCTATCAGGCCCTCGACAGACCTGCATCGATGGCCTCGCCGATCTTTGCCACGTCGGCGGCGCCGATGATCAGCGGCGGCGACAGGATGATGTTGTTGCCGGACACGCGCAGCATGACGCCGGCGTCATAAGTGGCTTCCGAAACCACGGCCATGGTCTTCTTGTCCACCGGCTTTTTCGTCGTGCGATCGGAGACCAGCTCTAGCGCAGCCATCAGGCCCTTGTACCTGATGTCGCCGACGATCGCGTGCTTGGCTTTTAGCCCCTCCAGCGTCGCCGCGAGCTCGATGCCGCGCGCGGCTGCGTTCTCGTCCAGGCGAAGCCGCTTGGTCTCGGCAAGTGCAGCCAGCCCTGCCGCGCAGCCGACAGGATGGCCGGAATAGGTATAGCCATGACCGATCGCCCCGAAGCTGGTCTTGTCGGCCTCGAAGACGTCGGCGACCTTGGCGCCGATCAAGGTGGCGCCGAGCGGGAAATAGCCCGAGGTGATCGCCTTGGCGATGGTCATGAAATCCGGCTTCACGCCGGATAGCCGCGAACCCGACCAGGCGCCGGTGCGACCGAACCCCGTGACCACCTCGTCGGCGATCAGCAGGATTTCGTGGCGGTCGCATATCTCGCGGACCAGCGGCATGAAGCTGTCATGCGGAACGATGACGCCGCCGGCGCCGAGAACCGGCTCCATGATGAAGGCGGCAATGGTGTCGCCGCCCTGGAAGGCGATCTCATCCTCCAGCGCTTTGGCGCACAGTTTGGCCAGCCGCGCCGGATCGGTCTCATCGAACGGATTGCGGAAGGTCCAGGGTGCGGGAATGTGGAAGACGCCGGGCATAAGCGGCTCATAGTTGCGGCGGAAATTGGCGTTGCCGTTGACTGACGCGCCACCGAAATGGGTGCCGTGATAGCCCTTCTTCAGCGCGAGGAATTTTGTCCGGTCGCCCTGGCCGCGGATCTTCCAGTATTGGCGGGCGAGCCGCAGTGCGGTTTCGACCGAATCCGAGCCGCCCGAGGTGAAGAAGGTCCGCACCATGCCTTCCGGTTCGAACCATTCGCTGAGTTCGTAAGCGAGCTCGATCGACGGGCCGGTCGACGTGCCGCGAAACCCGGAATAGTAGGGCAGGGCGCTGAGCTGGTCGGCGATGGCCTTCTTGATCGGGTCGCAGGAGTAGCCGAGATTGACGTTCCACAGTCCGCCAACCGCATCGAGCACGGTGTTGCCGTCGATGTCGGTGACCATCACGCCTTCGCCTTTCATGATCACCTTTGGCGGGTTGGCCCGCATCTCGGCCGGGTGTGCCATCGGATGCCAGATCGGCTTGGCGTTTTTCTCGGTGAGGAAATTGATGTCGCGCATCGCAAGGCTCCGCAAATGTCTCAGGAGATGAGGTCGAAATGGCCGAGGGCCTCGGCATAGGAAAGTGCCGGCCGCGCGACGTCGAAATGAACGGTGCGCATGCCGACGGCACGGCCGCCATCGACATTGCGCTGCTGGTCGTCAACGAACACACAGGCGCGGGCAGGCAGGCCAAGCGCCTCGGTCACCAAGGCATAGGCGCGCGGATCGGGCTTGAGGATGCGGGTATAGGTGGCGTCGACGATGGTGTCGAACAGCTCGAGCAGCGGCAGCCGCTGACGGAAGCCGGCGCCATAGAACAGATCTAGCTCGTTGGACAGGATCGCCAGGCGAAATCCCGCCGCATGCACGGTCCGGATGGCGCGGACGGCTTCGGGCCGCACGATCTTTTCCGGCTCGGCTCCGCGTGCGCGCTGGACGAATGTCTCCATTGCCTCCCAGTCCTCGCCGACGAGCCGGCCGACTTCGCTGGTGCGGGTGCGCCAATAATCGCGCTCGCTGATGTCGTTGGCCTGCATGGAGCGCCACAGCGGATCTGAATCCGGGTCGAACGGCCCGTGCCATTGCAGCGTTCCCGGCGCGAGGCCGAGCGCCTGTTCGGTCAAGGCATGGGTCTCGAAAAGGGTCCGGGTGACGACGCCGCCGAAATCGAGGACGAGCGCCTGGGCAGGAACAGCGCTCACGCAGCCACTCCCTTGGCCGGCATGCCGCGCGGGATGATGCCTTCCTCGACCCAGCGGTCGAAGATTTCGAGCGCCTTGCCGACGAACTCGTCGCTGTTGATGTGGGCGTCGATCTCGTGGAACTCGACGCCGGCGGGAATGGCCTTGCGCATCTCATCGGTGAACGCCGCGAGGGCTTCGGGTTCGTACAGCGGCTCGCCCTGCGCATCCCATTCCTGGATGCCGCCGGAGGGCAGGATGAAAGCGGAGCGCCCCTTCGACGCACCGAGCTTGGCGGCGATGGTCCTGGCGACTTCACGGCGGTCGGCGGCATCGACGGTGATCGAGCCGATCAACCTGTTATGAGCATGGAATGGCCGCTGCGCGAACTTTGTCGGCAGCGCCTGCCAGGTCGGCAAATCGACCATGTCTACGGCGCCAGGGGCTGCGATCTGCGGAATGCCGCGGGCGCCGGCATTCTCGAGCCGGTCGGCGCCGGAGCTGACGACCGAACCGGCAAGATGATTGGTGATCTCCTGCAGGCTGAAGTCGAACACCGCGCAGAAATGGTCCTGGCTGGCGATCGATTCGAAGGCCCGGCCCCCCATCCCGGTGGTGTGAAAGACTGCGACGTCATAGCCGCGCTGCTCCAACGCCGGCTTCAGCGTCTTCATATAGCGCAGGCAACTGCTGCCCAGCGAAGTCATGCCGATGGTCGGTCCGACCGCCGGGGCCGAAGCACGGGATGCAAGCACGATCCTCGCCGCACCGACCACCGCGCCGCAGGCCTGGGAAAGGACCAGCTTGCAGATGGTGTTGAGGCCGTAGAGCCCGCCTGCCCACAGGATCATCATCAGGTCGGGCGCGACGCGCTCGGGCGGAATGAGATGCGAGTAGGCGATGGTCGAGACGACGAATTTCGGCACGCCGAGCGGCAGGCACAGCGCGACATCGAGCGCCAAATCGGTTCCCATCGAACCACCGATGGCGATGAAGGCGTCGATCTCGCCGCGCTGGTGAAGCTGGCGCACCAGCTGAACGGCGCCGACGGCCATCAATGTCATGGCGGTGTTTTCGTCGCCGCTCGAGACGATTTCGGCCATCGTCACGCCAGCGGCCCGCGCAACGGCATGCTTGTCGTGATCGGGACTATAGGCGGGGGCGCCCAGCACGCTGACATCCATCATCACGGCGCGGCCACCGGATGCCTCGATACACGCTTTCATGAACAGCAGTTCGTCGGTCTTGGTGTCGCCCGTGCCGATGACCAGGATGCGGGGCGTCGCCATATCTGCAGACATCAGGCCTGCCTCCTCAGGGTTTGCAGGTTTTCGCCATTGAGGCGCATCGAAATCTCCCGTGCCGCGGTCACAACCGCAAGCCCTCGTTCCACGATCGTAGCCGGTGTCGTCCTGGCCTTCGGGGCTGCCACCGCAATTGTCCCCAGCGCAAGACCATCGGCGGCGCGGATTGCAGCCGCGACGCCGATCACGCCGTCCTCATGGCCCTGGTCGCAGATCGAATAGCCGCGGTCGCGCGCCTCGCCGATCGACTTTGAAATGGCGGCCGGCTCGACGAGGGTATGATCGGTGAAGGCCTCAAGCGAACCTGTCAGGCATGCTTTCACGGTCGCGTTGTCGGCGAAGGCGAGATAGGCGATGCCGGAGGCGGTGGAATGCAGCGGCAGAAGCTGGCCGACATCGATGTTCACCCGGTTTGCCCAGCTTGAATGCTCGACATAAACGGTGATCAGCCTGTCGACGCCGAATTCCGACAGATGCACCGTCTCGGTTGTCGAACCCGCCAAATCCTGCGCCACGGGAATTGCCGTTTGCAGGAACGGGAAGCAGGCTTCGCGGATACGCGCCAGCCGCGACAGGCCGGCGCCGAGGCGATAGTGCCGCGTGCCGGCATCCTGCTCGACGAAACCATGGCCGCCAAGCGCCACCAGCAGCCGCCGCGTCGTCGCCTTGTCGAACGCACACCGCCGCGCGAGATCGGAAAGTCCGAACTCGGGTTCGTCCACCGTGAACAGCTCCAGAAGTGAAATCGCCTTGCCGACCGTACCCATCCAGCCTCCCGCTCGGATAGAAACTTAATGTGTGAATTAACTTGACAGGCATCCGCATTCTTTGCAAGTCTATATTCAAAATAAGGGTTCAAATAATGAACCGATGGAATTCAGGGAACAGGCCGAGCGGCCGCGAACCCACGGGTTCGTAAAACTGGAGGGACAAATGTCAGCAGTTTCGGAACAGGCGCCCGCCAACAGGCTGCGCAAGAACAGTCTTGGCGTCGGCGCTATCACCTTCATGGTGATTTCGGCGGCGGCGCCGCTCACCGCGGTCGCCGGCGGCACGCCGCTCGGCATGCTTATGGGCAATGGGGCGGGCTTTGCCGGCACCTATCTTATCGTGACCGTGTTGCTGCTGCTGTTTGCGGTCGGCTACGTCGCCATGTCGCGCCATGTCGGCAATGCCGGCGCCTTCTATGCCTATGCCGCGCGCGGGCTGGGCGGTTTTGCCGGCGGCGCAACCGCAATCATCGCGATCCTGTCCTACAACGCCATGCAGATCGGGGTCATGGGCCTGCTGGGGGCCGCAACCGCCGGCCTGTTCGCCGGCTGGGGCATCGACCTGCCCTGGTGGGTGTGGAGCTTCATCGCCGTCGCCATCGTCGCGGTGTTGGGCTACCGCCAGGTCGACCTCTCGGCCAAGATCCTGACGGTGCTGGTGCTGTGCGAATACATCGTGGTGCTGGTGTTAGACCTCGCCATCCTCAAGACCGGTGGCGACAGCGGCCTCTCGGCGGCGCCGTTCAGCTGGAGCCAGATCGTCAGCGGCTCGCCCGCCATCGCCATCCTGTTCTGTTTCGCCGCCTTCATCGGTTTCGAGGCGACGACGATCTACGCCGAGGAAGCCCGCGACCCCAAGGTGACCATTCCGCGCGCCACCTATTTCTCCGTGCTGCTGATCGGCGTCTTCTACATGGTCACGGCCTGGCTGATGGCGGTCGGCGCCGGCGTCGACAAATTGTTGCCGGCACTGCAGGCGCTTCAGGATCCGACGACTTTCCTGTTCGGCCTGTCCGACCGCTACGCCGGAACCATGCTGTCGCACGCCATGGGCATCCTGTTCGTGTCGAGCCTGTTTGCCGGCGTGCTGGCGTTCCACAACGCGGTTGCCCGCTACATCTACGTCTCGGGCCGCGAGAAGCTGTTGCCTGAAGCGATCGGCGTGACGCATTCAGTGCACCAGAGCCCGCATGTTGCTTCCGTCATCCAGAGCGTGTTGGCAGCGATCGTCATCGGACTGTTCGCGATACTCGGCCTCGATCCGGTTCTGGCGCTGTTTTCCTGGCTGACCAATGTCGCGACGCTGGGAGTCATCGTCATGATGGCAGTGGCCTCGCTCGCCGTGGTGATGTACTTCCGCGCCAACCCGTCGACGCAGGAGAATACGCTGAAGACCACCATCGTGCCTGGGCTGGCCTTCATCGCTTTCGTCGTCATCATCTACCTGATCGTCATTAATTTCGGTGGCCTGTCCGGGGCCGGTGGCTTCCTTGGCGTGTTGCTGCCGGGGCTGGTGCTGATTGCCGCGGTGGTCGGCCTGCTGCTTGCCGGTGCGTTGAAGAGCCGGGATCCGGTTGCCTTCGAAAATCTCGGCGTGCCGCTGAAGGACTAGGACAAAGGACAAGGGGGTAGCGCGTTCGGCGCCGCCCCTTTCAATCGCAAGGGAGTAACGGCGTTGAGCTTTGCCGAGAGCATCACCGTTGAGGCGCTGGAAGCCGATCCGTATCCGATCTATGCGGAACTGCGGCGCAGTGCGCCTGTCGCTTTCGTGCCGGCGGTCAATCTCTGGTTCGTCACCCGCTGGAAGGACGTCGAGACCGTCGCAAAGTCACCCGACATCTTCTCCGCCGTCGTCGGTACGTCTCCGGTCGAACGCTCGTTCGGCAAGCCGACCATCCTGACCACCGACGGCGAAACGCATAGACAGCTGCGCCAAGGCGTCGATCCGAAATACCGGCCGCGCACCGTCGCCGCCTATGCCGGCGATCTCGTACGGTCGATTGCCGAACCTTTTCTCGACCGGATCGCCGAACAAGGCTCCGCCGAGCTGATGGCGGATTATTTCGAGCCGGTGTCGACGCTCAGCCTGGCGCGCTCGCTTGGCCTTGCCGACATCGACATGCCGACGCTGCGCCGCTGGTTCTATGGCCTTGCGCAGGGCGCCATCAATTTCGAGAACGACCCGAAGCGGCAAGAGATCGCCGACGCGATCAGCGCCGAGGTCGGCGCAGCCATCCGGCCGACTCTGGATAGACTGGCGCGCGCCCCCGACGGCTCGGCGCTGTCGCATATGCTGCATGACGGCATGCCGGAAGGCACGACGCGGCCGATCGATTTCTTGATGCCGAGCATCAAGGTCATTCTGCTTGGCGGCATGCAGGAGCCCGGACATGGTGCCGGTTCGATCCTCGCCGGCCTGCTTGCGCATCCCGAACAATTGCGGCAGGTGCTCGCCGATCCCGAGACCTTTGTGCCCAGGGCTGTCGATGAAGGCTTGCGCTGGGTGGCGCCGATCGGAACCCAGACGCGGCAGACGACGCAGGCGGTCGAGCTTGGCGGCGTAACCATCCCTGCCGGCGCCGCGGTCGCTGCACTTGTCTCCTCGGCAAGCCGCGACGAGAGCCGCTTTGCCGATCCAGACCGCTTCGACATCAACCGCAGGGAAGGCAATCATGCCGCCTTCGGCTTTGGTCATCATTTCTGTTCGGGCCGGTTTTTCGCGCGCGAGCAGATGTGCATTGCGTTAAGGCTGCTGCTCCTGCGCTTCCCCGATCTCAGCTTGGTGCCAGGCAAGGTGCCGGTGTTTCGCGGCTGGGAATTCCGCGCGCCAACCACGTTGTATGTTTCCCTGGGAGTTCGCCACCAATGATCAGCCAGAATGCCATCGACGCGCTGCGCAAGACGGAGATCGGCGAGCGGGGCTTGTTTATCGACGGCGTACAGGCCGCAGCGACGAGCGGCGCGACGCTGGCGGTGATTTCGCCGATCGACGGCCGCCCTTTTGCCAGCATCGCTGACGGCAATGCCGCCGACATCGATCGCGCGGTCCGATCGGCGCGAAAAGCATTCGAGAAGGGTTCATGGTCGCGCGCCGCCCCTGCCTTTCGCAAGAAGGTGCTGACGAAATTTGCCGAGCTGATCGAAAAACATGTCGATGAGCTGGCCGTGCTTGGCGTGCGCGACAACGGCACCGAGATCGGCATGGCCTACAAGGCCGAGCCGCTGTCGGCGGCCGGCACCATCCGCTACTACGCCGAGGCGATCGACAAGGTCTATGGCGAGATCGCGCCGACGGCCGACAATGTGCTCGGGCTGATCCACAGGGAGCCACTCGGTGTCGTCGGCGTCATCGTGCCGTGGAACTTCCCGCTGATGATCGGTGCCTGGAAGATTGCGCCCGCACTGGCCACCGGCAACAGCGTCGTCGTCAAGCCGCCGGAGATCGCCTCGCTGACCTTGCTGCGGCTGGCCGAACTCGCAAGCGAGGCTGGACTTCCCGAAGGCGTGTTCAACGTCGTTACCGGTCATGGTGCTGTCGCCGGCGAAGCGCTTGGCCTCCATATGGATGTCGACGCCATCGCCTTTACCGGATCGGGGCCGGTCGGCCGGCGGCTGCTCGAATACTCCGCCCGTTCCAATTTGAAGCGGGTCTTCCTCGAGCTTGGCGGCAAGTCGCCCAACATCGTCTTTGCCGACGCTCCGGACCTGAAGCAGGCGGCGGTCGTCTCGGCCAACGGCATCTTTCGCAATTCAGGCCAGGTCTGCGTGGCGGGCTCGCGTCTGCTCGTCCAGTCGTCGGTCTATGATCTTTTCATGGACGAACTTGTCTCGGCAACCACGCGGCTCAAGGTCGGCGACCCGCTCGATCTCGCCAGCGATATCGGTGCGGTATCGAGCGCCGAACAGCTGGACAAGAATCTCGGCTTCGTCGCCATGGCGCAAGCCGAAGGCGCCCGTCTCGTCGCCGGTGGCGAACGGATACTGACCGAGACTGGCGGCAGCTACATGGCGCCGACGATCTTCGAGAACGTGACGCAAGAGATGCAGTTGGCGCGCGAGGAGGTGTTCGGACCGGTGCTCGGCGTGATGCGCTTCGAGACCGAGGAGGAGGCGGTGCATCTCGCCAACTCCACTGTCTACGGACTTGCCTCGGCGGTGTGGACCGCCAATCTTTCCACGGCCCATCGCATGGTGCGCGCCATCAACGCCGGTGTCGTCCACGTCAACACCTATGGCGGAGCCGATATCACCGTGCCGCTTGGCGGCGTCAAACAGTCCGGTTTCGGCCGTGACAAGTCGCTGCATGCGCTGGAGAAATTTGTCGACCTCAAGACCGCCTGGATTGCGCTCTGAGCCTTGCGGAAAGGCCAGCGTATCTGCTCTTTTCGTCAAGCTTGGCCTCAGAAACGCCACGCTGGTGCTGGTTGGCGGCGATCGCGTCACCGCTATCGGCAATTCCGACTAGCGTGGTGTCGTGGGTCCTGGTTTTGCGCGGAAAGCCGTGTTGCGGCCGGCCGGTATCACGGCGTCCTACTCCGTTGTGCTCGCTTTTTTTCTGCGCCGATTGGTGTGCGACTGGGCGACGGCCATTCGTAATTCGGGTGTGATCTCCAAAGGCGCATTCTCTGTCCCATGCGGGTCTTGCAGCCCCTGGACGTGGACGGTCGGGAATGGGAGCTCGATGCCCTGCTCCTTGAAGGCCTGGCGGAGGCGCAAAAAGAACCTGCCTTTCATGCTGAAGGCGCCTCCAGGTCTGGTCGTGACCTTGACCCTCAAGACGATGCCGTACTCGCCGAACTCCTGCACCCCCTGCATCTTGATCGGTTCGATCACCCAGGGTTTGAACTCCGGATCTTCCGCCAGTTCCAGGCCAATTCGCTTGATCAGTTTGCGAGCAAAGTCGATATCGGTGTCATAGCCAACGGTGATGTTGAATTTGTCGGTGACCCAGTCACGGCTCTGGTTCTGCACGGCGCCGAGTTCGCCGAAAGGTATCGTGAACAGCGGACCACGATGGTGGCGCAGCTTCACCGAGCGCAGCGAAAAGCTCTCCACCGTACCCCTGTAGCTGCCCGATGAAATGTATTCGCCGACACGGAAAGCATCGTCGAGCAGATAAAACACGCCAGAGATCACGTCCTTGACGATGGTTTGCGCGCCAAAACCCACGGCGACGCCGACGACGCCGGCGCCGGCGATCAGCGGGCCGATCTGGATGCCGATCGAAGCGAGCATCATCAGCACCGCCATCACGATGATCACTGCTAGCAGAATGTTCTGGATGATCGGCAACAGCGTGTGCAGCCGCGCCTGATGCGGATCGAGGGTGAGGATGTCTTCTTCGCTCACCACCGCTTGCGGTATCGCGACGCCCAGCTTTCGTTCGATCAAGGCTTTGATGATCGACCAGCCGAAATCGGCAGCAAGGGCAATGACCACGACGTTGATCAAGCCGCGCAATATGAGCATGGTGGTCGTATCGCTGCCGCGCATGGATTGCATGTCCAGGCCCAGTACGCGTGCGAGAAGGTAAGCCGCCGCGAGGATGAAAATCATCCGGATACCGCGATCGATGACAGCGATCGTCACCGCCGGGATCGTCGGCCGGCCGGCATCTTCCGAACCGGGCCGCAGGACGAAATTAACCCCGCGCTCTGTCAGCACAATTGCCAAAGGCAGGAAGAATGCGGTGAAGGTAAACCAGAAGAATGTGTAGAGGCCGGCAATGCGTTCGAGGAACAGAACGACGAAGTAAGCCGTCAACAACCATGTCACTGCCGTGTGACCGCTGTGGCGCGCGCCGTCTCGCTGCGTTCTTGGCCGACGCCAAATGGCCAGCAGGAAGAGCAACAGCAGGATGAAATCGGCGCCCACCGACAGGACCATCATTCCGTCCTGGTCTATGCCGAGACCCGGCAAGAGGACAAACGCGGCGGCGAAGAAGGCGAAAACGCCGACGATCCGGGGCAGCCAATAAGCCCAATGGTCAGCAGCTCCGTTGGTGATCGGCAGGGCACGAACCTCGATGGCGTGCTCGACCTCCATGAAAGAAGGGACGAGCGTGGCCATCACGTATAGGCGCACAGCCCACGTAAAGACCGCAGCCATCAGAAATGTCAGCACAATCTCGCGGATGAGCGCTGGCCAGTCGAACAGCATGAACGCACCGGCGCTGCCCAGCGCGAACGAGCCGATCATCATGCTGGAATAAAGCGTGCGGCCGCCGATCTTCTTGGCCCGCCCGATGGGCGTATCTCTGGGTTGCGCGATGATCCAAAGACGAAATGGACGGGTGAGCTTGTATATTGCCCAGGTGAGCGCCAGGCCGGCAGCGATAAAGATCGCAATCAGCACCAATATGCTGACGGGGCCCTTGCTGGACATATCGTCCATTGTCTGGGCCCGGACGCGCGCGAACTGGCCTGGCAATGTGGGCACGGTTCGCACGATTTTCTCGATGTGATGCTTGATCCGATCGAGCGTCGAGGATGCCATTGTATTCATCTGGCCCGGTGCGGCCACGGCGTCGGCCGGCGGAGCGCCAGCCGCAGCAGGCGCTTCCGTTGATCCAGCGGCCGGATTTCGTTGCTCGGCCACCCAGGCCTTCACCGACGGATCGTCGAGAAGCTCGAACAGCTGTTTGACCTTGTCGGGCGCGACGGCGGCCGGTGACTGCGCCTGTGCCGGGCCAGCCAGCAGGAGGGCGATCCCAAGGACGAACGGCCCGGCAATCAGGGCAAACTTCGTCGTCAGGCCTCCGAGACGCCGTGCCGGGCGCGCCAGCTTGCTGGCTCCCAATCGTCGATTCATGAGCAGCATCGTGCGGTAACCTTCCGGTCAGATCGGCGAGCAAGGACAGCTATGTCCGTCGTTGCCCCCACCTTTAACAAGCCGATGTTGCGGTGCAAGTCTCATCGCACCTAGACCGTTGGGTAGGGCACCAGGCGACCGGCAAGGCTGTCATCACCAGTGCCAGCGTTGCGCTGCATTCCTTGTCCCGACCACCTAGACCGGGTCGTTGTCGGTCGGGGGTTGCTCCGCGGCGGGAGCCTGTGACCATGCCGCATTGCACAATTTTGCGACCTTGCCCACAATGCACGCATGGTCCGCAGCTCACTCGCCGTCCTGGTCATCGACGAAAACCGTATCCGCGCCGCGATCATCGAGGCAGGTTTGCGCGAGGCCGGCCATGAGCGGGTCACCGTCATCCACGACGTGACCGGCATTGCGCGGCGCATCGCCGAGATCGAGCCGGACGTCATCGTCATCGATCTGGAAAACCCGAACCGCGACATGCTGGAAAACATGTTCCAGCTGTCGCGTGCGGTGAAGCGGCCGATCGCCATGTTCGTCGACCGATCGGACCAGGCATCGATCGAAGCGGCGGTCGATGCCGGCGTTTCGGCCTATGTGGTCGACGGCCTCAGGCAAGAGCGCGTCAAGCCGATCCTGGACATGGCGGTCAGCCGCTTCAACGCTTTCTCGCGCATGGCGCGCGAGCTGGAAGAGGTTCGAGGGGAGCTTGAGAGCCGCAAGGTGATCGACCGTGCCAAGGGCATCCTGATGAAGTCGCGCGGCCTGACCGAAGAGGCCGCCTACACGCTGCTGCGCAAGACGGCGATGAACCAGAACCGCAAGATCGGCGACATTGCCCAGAGCCTGGTGACTGCCGCCGGGCTGCTCGGGCCGTCGGAGGACGAATGAGCATGAGCGCCGAGCACCAGATCACCGCCGGCTTCATGCCGCTCTTCGACAGTGCCGTGCTGGTTGCGGCGGGTGAGCTTGGATTTGCCGCACGCGAGGGCATCGATCTCACACTGCACCGCGAGACCTCCTGGGCCAACATCCGCGACCGCATCGCCATCGGCCATTTCCACCTGGCGCACATGCTGGGGCCGATGCCGCTCGCCTGCAATCTCGGGCTGACGCCGCTTGCTTCCGAGACCATCGTGCCGTTTTCGCTCGGGCTTGGCGGCAATTGCGTCACCATCTCCAACGCTGTCTGGGAAGGCATGGCGGCACACGGCGCCATACCCGATCTCGAGCCCGCGCGCGCGGGCGCAGCCCTCGGTGCCTTCATTCGCGACCGCGCCGGGGCTGGCGGCGATCCGCTGCGCTTTGCCGTGGTGCACCCGCATTCGGGGCATAATTACGAACTGCGCTACTGGCTTGCCGGGTGCGGCATCGATCCGGAGCGCGAGATCGAGATCGTCATCGTGCCACCCACCTTCATGGCCGATGCGCTGGTCGCCGGGCGGATCGACGGCTACTGCGTCGGCGAGCCCTGGAACAGCGCCTCGGTCGCCGCCGGCACCGGCCATATCGTCACCATCAAGGCGCTGCTGTGGCGCAACAGTCCGGAGAAGGTGATCGGCGTGCGCAAGGCCTGGTCGCAGGAGAACCCGGTCGCGCTGGCAGCATTGCTGCGCGCGCTGCATCATTCGGCGCGCTGGTGCCAGGATCCGGGCAACCACGCCGAACTGGCTGGTGTGATGGCTCAAGCTGGCTTCCTCGGCCTGCCACCAGCTGTCCAGATGCCGATCCTGACCGGCCATCTTGAACTGGGCGGCGGCGCCGAACTGGATGTCGACGACTTCTTCCTGCCCTTCGACAAGGCGGCGAACTTTCCGTGGAAGAGCCATGCGCTGTGGTTCTATACGCAGATGGTGCGCTGGGGGCATGTCGAGCACACGCCGGAAAACCTTGCTATCGCCCGTGACTGCTACCGTCCGGACCTCTACCGCTCGGCGCTAAAGCCGCTTGGCGTTGCACTTCCCGGCGCCAATGCGAAGGTCGAGGGCGCGCTTAAGGTCGCCACGGCTGTCGGTGCGACTGGGGCAGGCTTGGTGCTTGGGCCGGACGGCTTCTTCGACGGTCAGACCTTCGACCCCGACGAGATCGACGGCTATATAGCGCGCCAGAAAGTCGCTCGCGCGGAAGCCTGATCATTCTCGCGCCATTCTTGTGCATTGCACAAAAAATGTGCGTGCGATTGCTGTAATGAACAATCTTTGACCTGCTTGCGATGTCGCCTCGCGTGCCGGCGTCTGGCGCGTAATGTTGATTTCATTTAGGTTTTTCGTTTCACTCAGAACTGGCACGGTTCCTGCTTTGAATTAGCCAGACCCTTCGCGGGTCACGGAACAGGCGTCCAATGGCGGGCGCCACAGGCAAAGCTGCCGCTCAGGTCAACGACGCGATCCCGGATGTACGGACGCGCGAGGCCTGGACGGCGGCTTTTTTGTTTTGGGCCACTCGACGAAGCGTTCAACCGGAGATCACGATGAAAGAAAAAATAGGGAAATGGATCGGGACGGGAACATCGCTCAAGGATGTGACGCGCCGCGATTTTCTTGTCAGCAGCGCCATGACGGCCGGCCTGTTCGTGGCGGCCCGCAAGCTCTTCCCCTCGGGCGCCTATGCCGCCACGACCGCTCCGGAGGTCACCGGCGCCAAGCTCGGCTTCATCGCGCTGACCGACGCGGCGCCGCTGATGATCGCCAAGGAGAAGGGGCTGTTCGCCAAGTTCGGCATGCCCGACGTCGAGGTGATCAAGCAGGCCTCCTGGGGCGCGACGCGCGACAATCTGATGCTCGGCGGCGAAGCCAACGGCATCGACGGCGCTCACATCCTGACGCCGCTGCCCTATCTCATGCACACCGGCAAGGTGACGCAGAACAACCAGCCGATGCCGATGGCTATCGTGGCGCGGCTCAACTACGACTGCCAGGGCATTTCGGTTGCGCAGGAATACGCCGGCACCGGTGTCGGCCTCGACGCCTCCAAGCTGAAGGACGCCTTCGCCGCCAAGAAGGCGGCCGGCAAGGAAATCAAGGCCGCCATGACGTTCCCGGGCGGCACGCATGATTTGTGGCTGCGCTATTGGCTGGCCGCCGGCGGCATCGATCCCGACAAGGACGTCTCGACCATCGTCGTGCCGCCGCCGCAGATGGTCGCCAACATGAAAGTCGGCAACATGGACGTGTTCTGCGTTGGCGAACCGTGGAACGAACAGCTCGTCCACCAGGGCGTTGGTTTCACCGCCGCCACCACCGGCGAACTGTGGAAGGGTCATCCCGAAAAGGCGCTCGGCCTCCGCGCCGAATTCATCGACAAATACCCGAACGCCACCAAGGCGATCGTGATGGCCGTCATGGAGGCCCAGCAATGGTGTGAGGCCACGGAGAACAAGGACGAGATGGCCGCCATCATCGGCAAGCGGCAATGGATGAACGTGCCTGTCGCCGACATTATCGGCCGCCTCAAGGGCGACATCAACTACGGCAATGGCCGCGTGGCCACCGGCACTGACCTCTACATGAAATTCTGGAAGGGTGGCGTCTCCTATCCCTACAAGAGCCACGACAGCTGGTTCCTCGCCGAAAACATCCGTTGGGGAAAATTCGCGCCGACCACCGACATCAAGACGCTGGTCGATCAGGTCAATCGCGAGGATATCTGGCGCGAGGCGGCGAAGGATCTCGGCGTTGCCGCAGCCGATATTCCGGCCTCGTCGTCGCGCGGCGTCGAGACCTTCTTCGACGGCAAGATTTTCGACCCGGCCAACCCGTCGGCCTATCTCGACAGCCTGAAGATCAAGGCATCGGCTTGACCAGCGCAAACGGCGCGTTCCGCCGTTTGTCGCCCCAGCGCAACGGCGCTTCGCCGTTGTCGACCGCATCGACCCCGGAGTTATTGTCAGACATGTCCATCCAAGCCATTGAGGAAACCACGGTGAAGGCGTTCCCCGCGAAGCCTGCCGCGGTCATCGCTTTCACCGCCAGGGCGCGGCGCCGCTTCGACCCGATCGCGATCGCCGGCAGGCTGGCCACCGCCCTGGTGCCGCCGGTCATCGTTATCGCCTTCATGCTGGTCGTGTGGCAGATCGCCTGCTCGTCGCCGACCGCCAGCCTGCCGCCGCCCAGCCAGGTGTGGAACGAGGCCTATGACCTGATCGCGCATCCGTTCTTCAACAACGGCCCGCAGGATATCGGCCTTGCGTGGCGGGTGCTGATCTCTCTGCAGCGCGTCGCCATCGGCTTCGGCCTGGCGGCGATCGTCGGCGTCGCGCTCGGCGCCCTGGTCGGCCAGTCGATCTGGGCCATGCGTGGCCTCGATCCAGTGTTCCAGATACTGCGCACCGTGCCGCCGCTGGCCTGGTTGCCGCTGTCGCTGGCTGCTTTCCGCGATTCCAGCCCGTCGGCGCTGTTCGTTATCTTCATCACCTCGATCTGGCCGATCATCATCAACACCGCCGTCGGCGTGCGAAACATTCCGGAAGACTACCGCAACGTCTCGCGCATCCTGCGGCTCAACCAGTTCGAATTTTTCGTCAAGATCATGGTTCCGGCAGCTGCACCTTACATCTTCACCGGCCTCAGAATCGGCATCGGCCTGTCCTGGCTCGCCATCGTCGCCGCCGAAATGCTGACCGGCGGCGTCGGCATCGGCTTCTTCATCTGGGACGCCTGGAACTCGTCGCGGCTGCCCGACATCATCGTCGCGCTCGCCTATATCGGCGTCACCGGCTTCTGCCTCGACCGCCTGGTCGCTGCGGTCGGCGCTTTCGTCACCCGCGGCACAACGGCAAAGTGAGGAGAGGGCGATGACGGCCTATCTGAAGCTCGACCATATCGACAAATCCTTTGCCCGCGGCGGTCAGGTCAGCGAGGTGCTCAAGGACATCAGGCTGACCATCGACAAGGGCGAATTCGTCTCCATCATCGGCCATTCCGGCTGTGGCAAGTCGACCTTGCTCAATCTGATCGCCGGGCTGACCAAGGTTTCCGCCGGCGCCGTGCTGCTTGAAAACAAGGAGGTCGACAGCCCCGGACCCGAGCGCGCCGTGGTGTTCCAGAACCACAGCCTGCTGCCATGGCTCACCGTCTACGAAAACATCAGCCTGGCGGTGTCGAAAGTCTTTGGTCGTTCCAAGAGCAGGACCGAACGGCATGACTGGATCATGCGCAATCTTGATCTCGTGCAGATGGCCCATGCCAAGGACAAGCGGCCGGCCGAAATATCGGGTGGCATGAAGCAGCGCGTCGGCATTGCCCGGGCGCTTGCCATGGAGCCGAAGATCCTGTTGCTCGACGAGCCGTTCGGGGCACTCGACGCGCTGACGCGCGCCCATCTGCAGGATGCGGTTATGGACATCCATTCCCGGCTCGGCTCGACGACGATCATGATCACCCACGATGTCGACGAGGCGGTATTGTTGTCCGATCGCATCGTCATGATGACCAACGGTCCGGCGGCGACCATCGGTGAGGTGCTTGCGGTGCCGCTGGCGCGGCCGCGTCGCCGCGTCGAACTCTCTTCCGACCGCACCTTTTTGCGCTGCCGCGAAGCGGTGCTGAAGTTCCTCTATGAACGTCATCGCTTCGTCGAAGCCGCGGAGTAACGCCATGACCGAAAAGCTCGTCATCATCGGCAACGGCATGGCCCCTGGGCGCATGCTGGAGCATCTGCTCGAACAGGCGCCGGGCCGCTACACCGTGACCATCTTCAACGCCGAGCCGCGGGTGAACTACGACCGCATCATGCTGTCGCCGGTTCTCTCCGGCGAAAAGGCCTATGAGGAAATCATCATCCACGGCGACGGCTGGTACATCGCCAACAACATCACCCTCTACAAGGGTCACAAGATCGTCGCCATCGACCGGGCGGCCAAGACCGTCACCTCCGACCACGGCGTCACCGAGCCTTACGACAAGCTCGTCATCGCCACCGGATCAGTGCCTTTCATCATTCCGGTGCCCGGTCACGATCTGCCGGGCGTGCTGACCTATCGCGACCTCGACGATGTTCAGGCCATGATGCTTGCCGCCCAGTCGCGCGCCAAGGCCGTGGTCATCGGCGGCGGCCTGCTCGGGCTGGAGGCGGCAGCAGGTTTGAACGCCCAAGGCATGGACGTCACCGTGCTGCATGTCATGCCGACATTGATGGAGCGTCAGCTCGATCCAGCCGCCGGCTATCTCCTGCAGCGCGCGGTGGAACAGCGCGGCATCAAGGTCATCACCAAGGCCAACACCCAGGCGATCACCGGCAACGGCAAGGTCGGGCAGGTGGAGCTTGCCGACGGCACCATCATCCCGGCAACGCTGGTGGTGATGGCGGTCGGCATCCGGCCGAATGCGGCGCTGGCCAAGGAGGCCGGCATAGCCGTCAATCGTGGTATTGTCGTCGATGCCGGCATGCGCAGCAACGACCCCGACGTCTACGCGCTCGGCGAATGCGCCGAGGTCAACGGCCAGGTCTACGGGCTGGTCGCGCCGCTCTACGAGATGGCGCGCGTTGCCGCGAACCAGTTGGCCGGCAACGAGGCAGCGGCCTTCGTCCACATGGACACGCCGACCAAGCTCAAGGTCACCGGCATCGACCTGTTCTCGCTTGGCGACTTCGCCGAAGGCGAGGACCGCCAGGAGATCGTGCTGCGCGATGCCGCCGCCGGCGTCTACAAGCGCCTTGTGCTCAAGGACGACCGCATCATCGGCACCGTGCTTTATGGCGAGACGGCGGATGGGGCCTGGTTCAACGATCTCAAGAAGAAGCAGACCGACATATCGGAGATGCGCGACACGCTCATCTTCGGCCAGTCCTACCAGGGGGGTGCCCCGCTGGACCCTATGGCGGCCGTTGCAGCCTTGCCGGATGATGCGGAAATCTGCGGCTGCAACGGCGTTTGCAAGGGAAAGATCACCGGCGCGATCACGGCCAAGGGCCTGGCTTCGCTCGACGACGTGCGCGCCCACACCAAGGCATCGGCTTCCTGCGGTTCGTGCACCGGGCTGGTCGAGAAGCTGATGGTGCTGACCATCGGCGACAAATACAACCCGGCCGCCGTGCAACCGATGTGCGGCTGCACCACGCTCGGCCATGACGAGGTGCGCCGGCTGATCATCGCCAAGAGCCTGAAGACCATTCCCGCCGTCATGCAGGAGCTGGAATGGACGACCTCCTGCGGCTGCGCAAAATGTCGGCCGGCGCTCAACTACTACCTCGTCTGCGACTGGCCGAACGATTACGCCGACGACTATCAGTCGCGCTTCATCAACGAACGCGTCCACGCCAACATCCAGAAGGACGGCACCTATTCGGTGGTGCCGCGCATGTGGGGCGGCGTCACCAACGCCGCCGAACTGCGCGCCATCGCCGACGTCGTCGATAAGTTCGAGATACCGATGGTCAAGGTCACCGGCGGCCAGCGCATCGACATGCTGGGCATCCGCAAGGAGGATCTGCCGGCGGTGTGGGCCGATCTCGGCCAGGCCGGCTTCGTCTCAGGCCATGCTTACGCCAAGGGCCTGCGCACGGTGAAGACCTGTGTCGGCTCCGACTGGTGCCGCTTCGGCACGCAGGATTCGACCGGCCTCGGCATTCGCATCGAGAAATTCATGTGGGGCTCGTGGACCCCGGCCAAGGTCAAAATGGCGGTGTCGGGCTGTCCGCGCAACTGCGCCGAGGCGACCTGCAAGGATGTCGGCGTGATCTGTGTCGACAGTGGCTACGAGATCCATTTCGCCGGCGCCGCCGGCCTCGACATCAAGGGCACCGAAGTGCTTGGCCTGGTCAAGACCGAGGACGAGGCGCTGGAGCATATCGTGGCGCTGACGCAGATGTATCGCGAGCAGGGCCGCTATCTCGAGCGCATCTACAAATGGGCCAAGCGCATCGGCATCCCCGAGATCAAGCGCCAGATCATGGACGACGGTGCAAAGCGCAAGGCCTATTACGAGCGCTTCGTCTTCAGCCAGAAATTCGCCCAGGTCGACCCGTGGTCGGAACGCGTCTCCGGCAAGGACAAGCACGAGTTCCGGCCAATGGCTTCTGTCGGGTTTGCGCAGGCGGCGGAGTGATCAAAATGGACTGGATATCGATCGGCTCACTCTCCGACATCCCGCGGCGTGGCGCGCGCTGCGTCGACACACCCGAGGGTAAGATCGCCGTCTTCCGCACGCAGGACGATCAGGTCTACGCCATCGACGATCATTGCCCGCACAGAGGTGGGCCGCTGAGCCAAGGCATCGTCCACGGCACCGCCGTCACCTGTCCCTTGCACAATTGGGTCATCTCGCTGGAGACGGGCAAGGCGCTCGGCGCCGACGAGGGCGCCGTGCGCACCATTCCTGTGCGGATCGAGGGCGAGCTCCTGTTCATTGCGCTGAAAGCGCTGGCCAGCCGCGCGGCCTGAAGCATGGAACTGGGCGAAGCGCGCGAGGTGAGGACCACCTGCCCCTATTGCGGGGTGGGTTGCGGCGTGCTGGCGAAAGTCGCCGCGAACGGTGAAGTCAGCGTCCGCGGCGACCCCGACCATCCAGCGAACTTCGGCCGGCTCTGCTCCAAGGGCTCGGCCCTGGCCGAAACCATCGACCTCGACGGCAGGCTGCTCTACCCCGAAGTCCACGGTCGCCGTGCCGGCTGGGACGAGGCGCTCGACCGCGTCGCTTCGACCTTTTCGCAAACCATCGCCGAGCACGGTCCTGACTCCGTCGCCTTCTATGTCTCCGGCCAGTTGCTGACCGAAGACTACTATGTCGCCAACAAGCTGATGAAGGGCTTCATCGGCTCGGCCAACATCGACACCAATTCGCGGCTATGCATGGCCTCCTCGGTTGCCGGCCACCGCCGCGCCTTCGGCTCCGACACCGTGCCCGGCACCTACGAGGATCTCGAGCTCGCCGACCTGATCGTGCTGGTCGGCTCCAATCTCGCCTGGTGCCATCCCGTGCTCTTCCAGCGCATCGCGGCGGCCCGGGAAAAACGACCGGAGATGAAGGTCGTGCTGGTCGACCCGCGCCGCACCATGACCGCTGATATCGCCGACATTCACCTGGCGATCGCGCCGGATGGCGACGTTGCTTTGTTCACCGGCCTGCTCGCCTGGCTCGGCCGGCACAACGCACTCGACCGTGGCTATGTGACCGCACACACGACCGGCTTCGGCCAAGCTCTCTTCGCCGCATCGGCGCTCGACCTTGCCGGCATCGCCGCCGCCACCGGCCTGAGCGAGGACGAGCTCACCCGCTTCTACAACCTGTTCGCCGCGACTGCGAAAACCGTCACGGTCTACAGCCAGGGAGTGAACCAGTCGTCTTCGGGCACCGACAAGGTCAACGCCATCATCAACTGCCATCTCGCCACCGGCCGCATCGGCAAACCTGGGGCAGGGCCGTTTTCAGTGACCGGCCAGCCCAACGCCATGGGCGGCCGCGAGGTCGGCGGCATGGCCAATATGCTGGCCGCCCATATGGAGATCGAAAACCCCGAGCACCGCGACCGCGTGCAGCGTTTCTGGAATGCGCCGGCCGTCGCCCAAAAGCCCGGTCTGAAGGCGGTCGAGATGTTTCAGGCGGTGGCCGACGGGCGCATCAAGGCGCTGTGGATCATGGCCACCAACCCGGTCGATTCGATGCCGGATGCCGATGCCGTCGAGGCAGCGATCAAGGCCTGCCCGTTTGTCGCGGTTTCGGATGTGCTGGCGAGCACGGACACCGTGCGCCACGGCCATGTGCGGCTGCCCGCCGCCGCATGGGGCGAGAAGGACGGCACCGTGACCAATTCAGAGCGCCGCATCTCGCGCCAGCGCAGCTTTCTTGCGGTGCCTGGTGAGGCGCGGCCGGATTGGTTGATCGTCGCCGAGGTGGGCAAGCGGATGGGGTTTGACGAGGCGTTTTCCTATTCGTCGCCAGCGGAAATCTTCGCCGAACACGCCGCGCTGTCGGGGTTCGAGAATGACGGCGCACGGGATTTCGATATTGGTGGTTATGCTGGTGTTGATAAGGAGGCCTATGCAGCGCTTGAGCCTTTCCAATGGCCGGCGCCGAGCCCAGCCATCCCCCTCTGGCCTGCCGGCCATCTCCCCCGCAAGGGGGGAGATCAGCCGTCGCCTCGGCCTTCGCCAATTACCAACGATGCAGAAGATATGCCGGCGTCAAAGCTGCCAATCTCCCCCCTTGCGGGGGAGATGTCCGGCAGGACAGAGGGGGGTGTTCAAGCGGGACTTGACCCTTCCAACACCCGCTTCTTCGCCAACGGCAATTTCTACAATCCCGACCGCAAGGCCCGCTTCATCGCCATTCGTCCCAACGTCGAGACACGCACCAGCCCGGACTATCCGCTGATCCTCAACACCGGCCGCGTTCGCGACCATTGGCACACAATGACCCGCACCGGCAAAAGCCCACGTCTCTCCCAGCACATGGCCGAGCCCTTCGTCGAGATCCACCCGGCGGATGCCACGCATCACGGCATTGGCGACGCCGACATCGTGCGCGTCTCCAGCCCGCGCGGCGATGTGCTGGTGCGCGCGCTGGTGACGGCACGCCAGCGCCAGGGGAGCGTGTTTGCGCCGATGCACTGGACTGACCAGTTTTCGGCAAAAGGCCGGCTCGACACGCTGACCGCGCCTCTGACCGATCCGGTTTCCGGTCAGCCTGCGCTGAAACATGTCGGCGCCCGCATCGAGAAGTTCGCCGCGAGAGCCTTCGGCTTCGCCGTGGTGCGCCGCAAGCCGGTGGCGGTCGCAGCAGATTACTGGGCCGTGGCCAAATGCAAGGGCGGCTGGCGGGTGGAGCTTGCCTTTGCTGACGACGACATCGACTGGGCTGGTTTTGCTGGTTCGCTTTTCGATGTTCCCGTAGCCGATACGCTCGCTTATCACGACCGCGATACCGGCCAGCATCGTATTGCTGCCTTCGACGACCAGCACCTCGCCGGGGCTTTGTTTATCGCGTCGGGACCGGTGGCGGTTTCGCGGGGTTGGGCGGCACAGCAACTCCAGGAGGTTCACACCAGCCAGCGCGAACGCTTCAGGATCGTCGCCGGTCGCGCCGGCGCCGATCGGCCCGATGCGGGCGCGACCGTCTGCTCCTGTTTCAGCGTCGGGGTCAACCAGATCGCGGCGGCAGTGGCAGCCGGGTGCGCGACAGTCGAAGCCATAGGCGGCGCCCTGAAGGCCGGCACCAATTGCGGCTCCTGCCGGTCCGAGATCCGGGCGGTCATCCAGGCCAATCGGGTTCAGGCTGCGGAGTAGATGCGGCTGGATGGGGAGGGGATCTGACTATATCCTCTTGGGCCACCACGGTCATCGATTGCGGAAGGTGTGGCGGTCCTTTTCGGGTCGCTGTGAGTGCGCCGGCAGGAGGATCACCTGGCTTGGCTGTCTAATCCAGCCGGTCGCGCAGGATGCTCCAGGGGAGCAGCATATTCGGTGCATAGCGCACGAGGTTGTGCAGCGGGATCGGCGCTGGCGGTGCGAAGGGGAGCGGCAGATATCGGGCGTCCGTTCCGCTCGCCCAGTCCGCCAGCACTTTGCCCATTACCGTGGTCATGGCGATGCCGCGGCCGTTGCAGGCGAAGCCGGCGATCAGGCCCGGGCCGAGGTCGATGAGGCGCGGCAGGAAATCCGGCACCACCGCCGCCACGCCTGTCCAGCTGTAGGCAAGCGGCGGCAGGTCAGGCAAATCGAGATGCCTGGCGAGCCGTCGCCAGATCGTTTGCGGCATGCGCGTCTCAGCGCCGGCTCCGACGACATGCATGCCGCCGCTGATCAGCCGGTTCTGGCCATCGAAGCGGCACGTGAACAGGTTGCGCCTGGTGTCGCCGACGCCCTGGCCGCCGGGCAGCAGGCGCGCGCGTATGGCCCGCGACAGCGGCGCAGTGGCGATCTGGAAGACTTTCAGCGGGATATAGGTCCGCGCCAGTGTCCGGTTCAGTGCCCCGCCATAGGCGTTGGTGGCGATCACCACCTTGCCCGCACGCACGGCGCCGGATGCGGTCGTCAAGGTCCAGCCATCCGCAGCGCGGTCGATGGAAGCGACGCGCGTCTGCTCGAAGATCTGCGCGCCGGCTTTTTCGGCGGCATCGGCCAGGCCGCGCGCATACTCGACCGGATTGAGGACGCCGCCCGAGTTATCCATCCAACCGCCGGCGTAGCCGCCGATACCGGTGAGCGTCGTGACCGCCTTGGCATCGAGCGTTACGGTCGGCCTGCCCCGCGCCGCCCATTGCTCGGCGCGCGATCGCGTCTTTTCCAGCGCGGCGGACGAATGCGCCGGCTGGATCCAACCATTCTGCACAGCGTCGCATTCGATGCCATGCCGCTTGATCAGGCCGAAGACGAGGTCAGCGCTTCCCGCGGCGAAATCGATCAGCCTCCCGCCGCGCTCGGGTCCGAGTTCGGTGATGATGTCGTCTGGATCCCGCTTGGCAAAGTTCGGAACGACGAAGCCGGCATTCCGGCCGGTCGCACCCCAGGCAATGAATTCGGCTTCGAGGACCGCGACCGAAAGCCCCTTCTCGGCGGCATGCAATGCCGTCGACAGGCCGGAAAAGCCGCCGCCAACGATTGCGAGATCGACGTCGAGCCCGCCTTGCAGCGTGCCCCGGTCGCAGCGGTTGCGGCTGACGGCATGCCAGAGTGAAACGCCATGCACGTCTTGCCGGATCATGGCATTCATGGTCCGGCCTCGTTCTCGCTGGCCGCCGCCTTTTTCTGTTTGCCGGGCTTCGGCCGGCGCGGCCGATCGCCGAACAATCCGTTCGGCCGGATCAGCAGGATGACGCACAGCATGACGCCGATGGCGACGATCTGCAGCGAGGCCGCGCGTGCTTGCTGCTCGGGCGCAAACAGCACGCTGGTCAGCGTGCCCGACCCCGCCCATATCGCCCAGACCAGGATGCTGCCGGCAATGGCGCCGGCATTGCTGCCCGAGCCGCCGACGATCAGCATCACCCAGACCTGGAAGGTCAGGATCGGCAGGTAATTGTCCGGCGCGATGAAGCCGGTGAAATGCGCCTGCAAAGCGCCGGCCAGCGCCATGATGGCGCCGCCGACGGCAAAGGCCTGGACGCGGTAGAAGCGCGCGCTCTTGCCTAGCGAAATCGCCGCTCGCCCGTCCTCGCGCAGCGCCTTGAGCACGCGGCCCCACGGACTGCGTGACAGGTGCTCCAGAGCGAGATAGGCCATCAGCGTCACAGCCGAAACGACCGCAAGGTTCGACAGGTTGAACAGCAGTGGTGTCTCGGCAAGGCTGCCGAACGGACGCGGAATGAAGCCGATGCCGAACGGGCCGCCCGTGAGTTTCTGCGCGTTGAGCGCGACCAGCTGCACGACGACGGCGACGCCGAAGGTGGTGATCGCCAGGTAGTCTGATCGCAGACGCAGCGTGGCCATGCCGGTAAGTGCTGCGGCGATACCGCCGACGATCATGGCGCCCGCCCAGCCGGCCAGGATCGGCAGACCGAAGCCGCCGAAGCGCGCGGCATCGTCCGGGGTCGTCAGCAGCGCTGATGTATAGGCGCCGATGGCGACGAATCCGGCAAGGCCGACATTGAAAAGGCCAGTCAGCCCCCACTGCAGATTGAGCCCCAGCGTGACCAGCGAAAAGATCAGCGCGGTGGTCAGGAAGAAGGCGCCGTAGCCGAGCAGGTCCATCAGCGTTCCCTCACACCAAACAGGCCGATCGGCCGCACGAACAGCACCGCCATCAGGATGATGAAGGAGATTGCGGCGCGCCATTCGGCGCCGATCAGCTGCACTGCGCCGGCTTCGGCGAGGCCGATGATCAGGCCGCCGAGCACGGCGCCTGGAATGCTGCCTATGCCGCCGAGAATGGCGGCGGCGAACATCGGCAGCAGCATGTCGAAGCCCATGAACGGACGGATCTGCACCAGAATGCCGATCATCACGCCGGCGACACAGGCCAGCGCCCCGCCGATGATCCAGGTGACGCGCACCACGGAGGCAACATCGATGCCGACGATGCGGGCCAGGGCCGCATTTTGGCTCAGCGCCTGCATGGAGCGGCCGGTCTGCGTGCGTGTCATCAACAGATGCACGCCGAGCACCAGCACTGCGGTCAGCAGCAGCAGCGCGATCTGATCGGGCGTGATGCGGATGCCGAAGCCGACCGGCATGGCGATCTGGATCGCCCGGCTGAAATAGGTCGGGCGTGAGCTGAAGGTGAATTCGAGCAGGCTGCGCAGCGCCATCGAGGCGCCGAAGCTCGCCATCACCACGATGATGGCTCGCCCCTGCGAGCGCAGTCGCGAAAACAGCACCTTGTCGAGCAACAGCGCCAGCAGGGCGGTGAAAGCCATGCCGACAACCAGCGCAACCAGCAGCGGCCAGCCGAAGGACAGCGGACCAATGGGCGCCACCTTGCCGAACATCGCGCCGATGGCGCTGACGACGGCGAGCGTCGCATAGGTGCCCCAGGCCATGAAGTCGCCATGGGCGAAGTTCGAGAAGCGCAGGATCGAGTAGGTCAGCGTCACGCCGATGGCGCCAAGGCCGATCATCGAGCCGGTCAGCAGCCCATCGACGACAAATTGCAGGCTCATGCCGCGCCTCCCTTGCCGACGGGGGACGGGCGTTGGCCGAGATAGAGTTCGGCGACGACAGGATCGTTCCACAGTTCGGAAGCAACGCCCTCGTGCCGGTCCTTGCCTTCGACCAGCACATAGGCGCGGTCGCCGATGGCAAGCGCTGCCTTGGCGTTCTGTTCGACCAGCAGGATGGTGACGCCGGACTTGCGGATGCCGGCCAGCATCTCGAACACCGTCGATACGAATTTCGGCGACAGGCCGGCCGACGGTTCGTCGAGTACCAGCACCTTGGGATGGACGATCAGGGCGCGCGCGACGGCAAGCATCTGCCGCTGTCCGCCCGACAGATTGCCGGCGGCGGTGCGGCGCTGGCGGACGAGGTCGGGGAAGGCCGCATACATTTCCTCGATGCGGGCAGGGATTTCGCGTCGCTCGAGGATGCCGCAGGCGACCTTCAGATTGTCCTCGACCGACATCAGCGGGAAGATGTTCTCCGTCTGCGGTACGAAGGCCAGGCCGAGCCGAACCATGGTGTGTGCGGGAGCGGCGGTGATGTCCTTGCCGTCCAGAAATACGGTGCCGCCGGTGATCGGGACAAGGCCGGCGATCGCCTTGATGAAGCTCGACTTGCCGGCGCCGTTGGGACCGAGCACGACGACGATCTCGCCCTTGCCGACGGTGATCGAGGCGCCGCGCACGATCGGCACGCCAGGCTCGTAGCCCGCTTCGAGATCGCGCACGTCGAGGACCGTCTCATTCATGCTGGGCCTCCGAGATAGGCCTCGATGACGCGCGGGTCGCGGGCGACCTCTTCCGCAGTGCCTTCGCTGAGCAACTGTCCGCTCGCCATGACCAGCACGCGGTGGCAGAGCCGCGTCACCATGTCGATATTGTGCTCGATCAGCAGAAAGGTGATGCCGTGCGCGTTGATGTCGCGGATGCGGTCGATGATGATCTCGAGCAGCGTCGCGTTGACGCCGGCGGCCGGTTCGTCGAGCAGGATGATCGCCGGATCGGCCATCATGACGCGGGCGAGTTCGAGCAGCTTGCGTTGACCGCCGGAAAGCACGCGCGCCGGTTCGTGCGCCAGCCGAGCGAGCGAGACGAGCTCCAGCAGCTCGAGTGCCTTTGCCCTGGCTGCTCTTTCCTGTGCCGCCACTCGCCACGGCGTGACGAAGTTGGCGAGCAATTTTTCGCCGGCTTGGCCCTGCGCCGCCAGCATGATGTTTTCGATCAGCGTCAGATTGGGCAGGGGGCGCGGGATCTGGAAGGTGCGGCCAAGACCACGGCCGATACGCAGATGAGCGGCTTCGCCGGAGACGCGCGTGCCACTGAGCAGGATATCGCCGCTGGTCGGCAATATGCTGCCGGCGAGCAGGTCGAACATGGTAGTCTTGCCGGCGCCATTGGGTCCGATCAGGCCGAGGATTTCGCCCGCTTTGACATCAAACGAGACATTGTCGACGGCGACAAGGCCGCCAAAACGCCTGATGACGTTTCGTGCCGTCAGAACCGGCGGACGGGTCTCCTGCCCTTGGCGCTGCGCTGCATCGCTCATCAAACCCTCTGGCCGAAGACGATCGTTGTCGCCTCCTGATTGTTGATTTGTGATCACACTTGCTTTGATCACGCTATTCGGCTTTAATTTCGTTCGCAAGCCGAAAAAGGGGCAATGCCGGTAATGCAGAAGGCTGCCATCGAAAAGAACAACGAGACGATCGCAGCCCAGCTTACGCCGGTCGGCCGCGAGACCGTGCAGGATCGCGTCTATTCCGAGCTGCGCCGTGCTCTGATCGGTGGCCTTTTCGAGCCGAACCAGGTGCTGACCATCCGCGGTCTTGCCGATGCGCTGGTCACCTCGACCATGCCGGTACGCGAAGCGCTCGGCCGGCTGATCACGGAAAAGGCGCTGGAGGCGCTGCCCAACCGTTCCGTGCGCGTGCCGCCGATCACGCTGGAGCGCATCGACGACCTCCTGCGTGCCCGCTCACTCATCGAAGGCGAAGCGATCGCGCTTGCCGCCAGGCGCATGAGCCCGCGCCAGATCGCATCGATCGAAGCCATGCTGGGCGAGTGGGACGAGATGCGGGCCCTGAAGCACAAGAAGGATATCGATCGCGAAGCGACGCTCAACCAGAGCTTCCATTTTGAGATCTACCGCTGCTGCGGCTCGGCTGTGCTGATCCCGATGATCGAAAGCCTCTGGCTTCAATCGGGACCCTGCATCCGCGTCGCCATCTATGCCTTCTCCGAGGCAGGCGAGGTTGATACCGCCCACTATCATCGTCGAATTGTCGCGGCACTTGCCAAACAGGATGCGCAAGCGGCGCGCGAGGCGCTGGTAGCCGACATCAGCCGCCCCTTCGCCTTCCTGCGCGACAAACTTCAATCGGCGAAGGGCTGACATGACCAAGCCCGCCATCGGCATCACAGAACCACGCTCGAAGCTTTCCGTGACGGCGCTGCTATTGCCCGAAAAGGCGCCGGAGAATGCCGCCTTCCTGCTGGCGTATCTGGCGCAGCCACGCATCATCCCAGGCATCCATGCGATGTGGACAGGACCGGAAATCTCGTGCCCGGTTCCGTCAGCCGATCTCCATGGCCAGGCCTATGCCCAGCCTTTGCCACCGGAGAATGCAACGCTGACGCCGCAGCCCGGCGATATCGTGCTGTCCTATGTGCCGCCACGCGTGTGGGGCGGCAATCCCAATGCCATCTTCGATATCGGCCTGTACTACGGGCAGGGGGCGCGGCTGCTGTTCCCGATCGGCTGGCTGGCCGGCAGCGTGGTCGCGCACGTGCTTGCCGGAGAGCGCGATCAGTTTGCCGCCGCCTGCGGCGTCATCCGCCGCAACGGCGCCTGTGACATCACCTTCAGCCTGGTGGAGGCCTGAATGGCCGACGACAGTTTCGAACTCTTCGATCTGCGCGTCGAAGCGGTCATCCCCGAGGGCAAGCCGGTCTATTGCGGCGCCAGGGCCGGCGACTATTTCGAACTCAAGGGCGAAATGCTGTCGCTGCCGGCGGGGCAGGGTTTTTCGATTTATTCGATCTCCGCCGTGTTGCCGCTCCTGGCGGCAAAGCAGCGCCCGACGCATGCAAATGACTGGATGACCTCGGATGCCGAGGTCGCCTGTCCCGATCCCAATTGCGCCAGCCGGCTCCGCATTGTCAGGCTTGCCAAGCGGCGGTTCAGCCATGCCGAAACCACGGCCGTGCCGCTGCCGAAGGAGACCGACAAAAGATGAGCGCCAGGACCATCGAACTCAGCCCCGGCTATACGATCTCGCGCGTCATCCGCGGCGGCTGGCAGCTCGCCGGTGGCCATGGCGCCGTCGACCGCAGCCAGGCGGTGACCGACCTCATCGCCACTTTCGATGCCGGCATCTGGACCTATGACTGCGCCGACATCTACACCGGCGTCGAGGAACTGATCGGCGCCGCGCGCCTGCGGCTGGCGCGCGATCGCGGTCTCGATGTCGCGGCCAGGATGAAGGTGCACACCAAGCTGGTGCCGGACCTCGAACGACTGGCAAGCATCAGCCGCGACTACATCAGGGGCATCGTCGATCAGTCGCTTCGCAGGCTGAAGACGGAGCGGATCGATCTCGTGCAGTTTCACTGGTGGGATTATGACCAGCCTCGTTACGTCGAGGCGATGGGTTGGCTCGACGAGCTTCGGCTGGAAGGCAAGGTGCGCAATCTCGGCACCACCAATTTCGATACGCCGAGGCTAGCCGAAATCCTCTCCTCGGGCATCCCGCTGGTCAGCCAGCAACTGCAATATTCAGTGCTCGACCAGCGGCCGGCAAACAGCCTTGCGGGCCTTGCCGCTAAGAACGGTGTCCGCTTCCTCTGCTACGGCTCGGTGGCGGGCGGCTTCCTCAGCGACAAATGGCTTGGCGTGGCCGAGCCCTCCACGCCGCTCGAAAACCGCTCGCTGGTCAAATACAAGCTGATCATCGACGACTTCGGCGGCTGGGAGCTGTTCCAGTCTCTGCTCAAGGCGCTGAAAGCGGTCGGCGATCGCCACGGCGTCGACATCGCCACCATCGCCTCGGCATGGGTGCTCGAGCAGCCGCAGGTCGCGGCCGTCATTGTGGGTGCGCGCAACCAGGCACATGCGCTGGCCAATACGAAAATCATGGACGTCGCGCTCGACGCCGACGATCGCGCGCGGATTGCTGCCGCCATCGCACAAGGCACCGGCCTCGCGGGCGATGTCTACGCGCTGGAGCGCGACCGTCATGGCCGCCACGGCTCGATCATGCATTACAACCTCAATGCGGGGAAGAAATGAGCGGAGAGCCTTCCCTTTTTTCGCGTGCCAGCGCTGAAATCATCGACCTGCATCGCTTCTTCGTCGACTGGTTTGTCGCCGCGCGAGCCGACGCTGTGGAGTTCGGCCGCTTCGATGCCGTCATGGGCGAAGGCCTCACCATGGTCGCGCCGAATGGCCAGATCCTCGATCGCGACGCGGTCGTAGATCATGTCCGGACAAGCCGCGCCACTTGCGACGACGGTTTTGCCATATCGATCGAGGACATCAGGCCGGGTTGGCAGGACGCGGACACGATCGTCGTCTTCTACGTCGAGGCGCAACTGCGCGCCGGCAAGCATAGCCGCCGGCAGTCCAGTGCGGTCTTCACCACCAGTTCATCGGCACCAAACGGCGTCGAATGGCGGCATCTGCATGAGACCTGGCTGCAGGCGCCGGAAGGCTGAACAGGCAAAGTTCAAACAAGAAAAGGGGAACGGCAATGAAGAAGACGATACTTCAAATCACCACAGCACTGGCTCTCGTGACGATGGCCGGCGCCGCACACGCAGCGGACTGCAAGATCACCGTCGGCCTGGTCATGGAGCTCACCGGTCCGGCCGGCGAATACGGCCAGGCCGGCGCGAAGTCCGTCGAAATGGCCTTCCGCGACATCAATGAAGCCGGTGGCGTACGCGGCTGCGATCTCGCAACCGACACGCGCGACAGCCAGAGCCAGGGCAATATCGCGGTCGATGCCGCGACCCAGCTGGTACAGGTCAAGAAGGTGCCGGTGATCATCGGCGGCATCATCTCCTCCGTGTCGATCCCGATTTTGACCTCGGTCACCGGGCCGGCCAAGATCGTGCAGGTGTCGCCGGCTTCGTCCTCGCCTACGCTGACCGCCCTTGGCCGCGACGGCAAGACCAACGGCATCTTCTTCCGCACCATCACGTCGGATGCGCTGCAAGGCGTGGCCGCCGCCAAATACGCCATCGACAAGGGCTTCAAGAAACTGTCGATCATCCATGTCAACAACGACTTCGGCGTCAACATGGTGGCCGAATTCTCGCGCGCCTACAAAGCGCTCGGCGGCACCATCGTCTCCGACACGCCCTATAATGAAAAGCAGTCGAGCTATGCTTCGGAAGTGACGGCGGCGATGGGAGGCGAGCCGGACGGACTCTACCTCGTCAGCACGCCGGTCGACGGCGCAACGGTCGCCCGCACCTGGATATCGCAGGGCGGCGTGCAGAAATTCCTGCTCAATGACGGGATGAACAGCCCGGACTTCATCGAATCCGTCGGCGCCGACTATCTCAAGGATGCCTATGGCACCTCTTCCGGCACCAGCCCGACGGCCTCCACCGACTACTTCCTGAAAAACTACAAGGAGTTTTCGGGTATCGAGCCGTCGAACCCGGCAGCCGACCGTTCCTATGATGCCGGCGCCATTGTCGGCCTCGCCATTGCCATTGCCGGCTCCGAGGATCCAGCCAAGATCAAGGATGCCATGTACAAGGCGGTCGATCCGGCCGGCACACCGATCTTTGCAGGCAAGGACGAATTCGCCAAGGCGCTCGGCCTGATCAAGGATGGCAAGCCGATCCGCTATGAAGGCGTCATCGGTCCGGTCAGCTTCGACAAATATGGCGACATCACCGGCCCGTTCCGGTTGTGGAAGATCGTCGACGGCAAGGTGACGACCGACGGTGAAATGACAACCGACGACGTCAACGCGCTGCAGGCGAAATTGCAGTAGGCGCTGGTACATTGTCCGGCGCGATCTCCGTTCGATCTCTGGGAGATCGACGCCGGACAAGCAGTCCAACATCGGCGCTAGTTACGCGGTCAAGCGCGAAATCAGCCGGGTCAATATAACGACAGGCGGCTGGCCGGGCATGAAGACCTGCGGATTGGAGAGGGCGCCAACGATATGACCCACATAGTCTGATTTGTCGTAGCCGATTGACGATATCGGGTAGGCGTAGAAATTGGTCAGGGACACATTGTCGAAGCCATAGAGGCGGAAGCGGCTGGGCCGGTTGTCGGGGAAATCCGCCCGGCAGACATCCAGAACACCCATGGCCATCGCGTCGGACGTACAAAAGACCGCATCTGGACAGCCGCGTTCCGTCAGGCCGACTGCCGCCGCATGACCCGACTCGTAGGAATAGTCTCCCTGGATCGTCTGCAGCAGTTCAATTCCATGATGCCGGAACGCTCCGAGGTAGTGGCCGATGCGCAGCTGTTCGACGCGCGAGGACGAACGGCCGGTCAGCAGGCTGGCCGTGCGCACGCGCTTGGCCGCCGCATCCGCCACGGCCTCGGCGATGCCGACGCCTTCATCGGGAATGACGGTGGGTGACAGATCGTCATGCAGTCCGTTCAGCATGATGACCAGGTCCGAGCGAAACATGCGCCGCACCGTCGCTGCATCGGCAAAGTCGGAGAACACCACGGCGGCATCGACATGATAGGCAACGCCGTTGCGCAGAAAATCCTCGACCCCTTCCGCCGAGCCGATGCGGATGAGGATGACCTGCTTGCCGATCGACTGGATTGCGTCGAGCAGCCGGTCGAACAGGTCGAGATCTGAAAGGTCGTGAATGTGGTTGACCACGACGGCAACCAGATTGACGGTCTTGGTGGTCAGGCTTTGCGCCAGGAGATTGGGTTTGTAGCCGAGCTGCGCGGCGGCCTGCACGACACGTTCGCGTTTGTCCGCCGAGACCGGTCGCGGTCCGCTCGACAGCGCACGGCTGGCCGCGGCACGCGACACGCCTGCCAGCCGCGCGACATCGGCGATCGTTGCGACGGCGCCTCGAGTGTGCGCCGATCGGTTACCGGTAGTGGGTGTCACCACAGCGGGTTGAGCGCCGGCGGGTTGGAGTCCGGCCCCCACCACTTCTTGTAGGTCGTCTCATAGGTGCCCGACTGGATGAAGTCGGACACGAACATGTCGAGCCAGCGGACGAATTCGGGATCGCCCTTGGCGACCGCGATGCCGATCGGATCGTTGGAATAGAGGCCAGGCAGCGTCACCAGGCTCGGTGTCTTGGTCGCGAGGTAATCGAGCAGCGAGGAATCCTCGATCGCCGCATCGACGCGCTTCTGTTGCAGCTGCAGAACCCCGTCGGGCGCGAACTGGTCGACATAGACGAGCTCTGCTTCCGGCACGGCCGCCTTGAGGAAGGTTTCGCCCGTGGTGCCGCGGCCGACGACAACCTTCTTGCCGGCGAGCCCCTTGAGGTCGGTTATCCCGGCATCCTTCTGGACGATGACGCGCAGCCCGGCCCGGTTGTAGGGGATGGTGAAGTTGACGGTCTTGGCCCGCTCGAGCGTTGCCGAGGTGTTTGCGACCGCGACATCGATCTGTCCCGACACCAGCATGGAAATACGGGCATCGCCCGAGACGTCGACGAACTCGACCGGCACCCCGAGCTTTTGCGCCAGCAGCGTCGCGACATCGACATCGTAGCCGACAGGGTTGTTTTGTGCATCGCGAAAGCCGATCGGCTCGCCGCCGAGCGATACGCCGATGCGAATGGTGCCGCGTGAGCGGATGTCGTCAATCATGCCGGCAAGGGCCGGAAAAGCCGAACCGGCCACGATGGCCAGCGCGGCGAAGGCACGCACTACGGTTTTCATGGTTCCTCTCCTTATTTTCTAGTGACACGTTTTGCTGCCCGCAATTCGGGTGCGGGCATGGAATCCTTCCAGAGCCAGTAGCGGACCTCGCCCTCGCATCTGAAATTCACCACCTCGTGGTTCTGCTCGGCGTCGACGGCGTGGATGACCACTCCGGCCAGGAAGCCGGTGTCGAGTTCAGCCAGTTCCTCGACCGCCAGCGCGACCGCATCCGACAGGGATCGGCCAAGCTTCATGGCCAGCACGACGGTCCGTGCGGTGGCGCAGCGCATCGTCATCTCGCCGGTATGGGTGCACGCCGCCGCGCCATAGCGGCTGTCGGCGTAAAAGCCTGCGCCGGGAATGGGAGAATCGCCGAGCCGGCCCGGATATTTCCACGCCCAGCCCGAGGTCGAACTCGCGGCATGGACGCCGCGCCGCGCATCCGCCGACAGGAACACGGTGGTGTCGCGGACCCGCTCGGGATCGGTGATAGTACGGCTGAGCGGCGCCAGATCGATATCGGGGAATTTCGCCAGCTGTTGCGGTGTGAGTTCCTGTTGCAGCCGCTCCCACCAGACGCGCTTGCTGTCCTCGAACAAGACTTCGTCTTCGGCAAAACCGATTTCGCTGGCAAAGCGCCGCGCCCCTTCGCCGGTCAGCATCACATGCGGCAGGCGCTTCATTACCTGCTGCGCCAGGGCAGCGACCGCCAAGGTCCTTGGCACGGCGCCGACTGAACCGACCTCTCTTGTATTGCCGTCCATGACGCCGGCGTCGAACTCCATCTCGCCCAGCATGTTCGGCCAGCCGCCATAACCGACGCTGCGAACCTTGACCTCTTTCTCCACCATGCCGATGCCGGCAACCATCGCGTCCAGGCTGACGGCGCCATCGCGCAGCATTTGCACCGAGGTTTCGAATCCCGGCCATGCTTCGTTGTTGGCTAACAGCAGCATTCCTAGTCCTTGCGCATCTTGGAGAGAAACTGCGCAACCCGCGGCTGCGCCCGGCCGCCGTCCGCGGCGAAGAAACGATCCGTTGGCAGATCGACCACCAGCCTGCCCTTGTCGAGGAAGACGATGCGGTTGGAAATCTCGCGCGCGAATTCGATCTCGTGGGTGACGAACAGCATCGTCGTGCCTTGCGCGGCGAGCTTTGCCAGGATGGCCAGCACCTCGGAAGTCATTTCCGGGTCGAGCGCGCTGGTCACTTCATCGAGCAGCAGATAGCGCGGCTGCATGGCGAGCGCCCGGCAGATGCCGACACGCTGGCGCTGCCCGCCCGACAACTGCGCCGGGTAGGCGTTGGCCCGATCGGCGAGGCCGACGGACTCGAGCAGCTTGCGCGCCAGCGCCTCGGCCTCAGGGCGCGGCATCTTCAGCACCTCGATCGGGGCGAGCGTAATGTTCTGAAGCGCGCTCATATGCGGATAGAGGTTGAACAGCTGGAAGACGGTGCCTGAGCGCTTGCGCGCCTCGGCCAGCTCCTTCGGCTTGCTGACATCGAAATCGTCGACCGTGATGCGGCCCGACTTCAGCTTTTCGAGGCCGTTGATGCAACGGATCAGTGTCGACTTGCCGGACCCCGACGACCCGAGGATCGAGACCACTTCGCCGGGCGCGATCGTCAGGTCGACGCCGTCCAGCACAGTGACCTCGCCGAACGCTTTGTGCACGTTTTCGATCTTGAGCATGTTAAAGCCCCCGCCAGGCGCTGTGCGCCCGCAGGCGGTTTTCAAGACGCTCGCCAAGCAGGGCGACCAGCTTTGCCGCGCCATAGTAGAGCAGCCCGACGACGGTCCAGACCACGAACGGCTTCAAGGTTCGCATGTTGAGGATGTGGCCAATCTTGGTCAGGTCGACGACGCCGATGACAGAAATCAGCGACGTCACCTGAAGCTGGTTGACCAGCAGCGCGACGAGCGGGCCGACCGCGAAGGCGGCAGCCTGGGGCGAAACGATATGGCGCAGGACCTGCCACCGGGTCAGGCCGAAGACACGCGCGGCCTCGACCTGCTCGCGTTCGATCGACTCGATCGCCGAGACCGCGATGACATAGACGAATGCCGCGGTGTTCGCCGACAGAGTGATGGTCGCTGCGGTGACCGGCGTCACCCTTATATGCAACAGCGCCGGCAGGCCGAAGAACACCAGGAACAGCTGCACCAACACCGGCGAGTTCTTCAACAGCTCCGACAGGAAGGTGACGACCTGGGCCAGAACCGGCACACGGTAGAACCGCACCAGCGCCCAGCTCAGGCCAATCAGCAGTCCGATCAGAGAGGTGACGAGAAACAGCGCGACGTTGGTGCCGAGACCTTGCGCCAGCAGGATCAGGTCGTAGGAGGTGAAATCGCTGAACCGCATCAGCCGACCGCCTCCATCATGTCCCGATTGAGATGGCGGTGGAGCAGGGTGACGCCCAGCGAAACCAGATAAGTCAGGGCCGCATAGGCACAGAGCAGCACCACATAGACCTCGAAGGGCCGATAGGTCTGCGAGACCACGATCTGGGCTGAGCCGGTGAGCTCGTTGAGCGTGATGGTCGAGAGGATCGAGGACGTAAGGATCATGTTGATGAGCACGGATCCGAGCGGTCGCACGGAGGTGCGCAGCGCAATCGGCAGCACGATGCGGGTAAAGATCTTGCGCCTGGACAGGCCGCTCACTTCAGCGGCGTCGATGATGCCCTGGTCGATGGCGAGGATGCCGGCTCGAATGATGTCGGAGGCATAGGCGCCGCCGGCAATGGAAAGCGCCACGACGCCGGTGGTGAAGGCGTCGATGTAAATGCCGAGCTCGGGCAGGCCGTAATAGAAGAAGAACAGCTGGACGATGAACGGCACATTGCGGAAGAGATCGACGTAGACGAAGGCGATCCGTCGAAGCAGTGCCGAGGCGGAGGTGCGTGCGATCGCCACCAACGCGCCCATGACGACGCTTCCCACCAGCGACAGCGCGCAAGCCGCCGCCGTAAGTTCGGCGCCGCGCGCCAGAAAACCCAGATGCGGGAGCAGAATGGACAGATCGAAATGCACCGGCGATCCCCAGTGAAACCGGTTTCACTCTTTTGGCTTTCGCCTCGTCTGTCAAGATGCAGGGTCTGGTTGCCGGCCTGTGGCTTGCATTCGTTGCGATGATTCCGGTTCGCCTCATGCGCGCTATGTCTCAAGCGCCGGCAATTCGCCGCCGGCTTTCAGCTCGAGGACGCCGCCTATGCCAGCCGCGCGTCGCCGCAATCCCTCGGCCATGGCGGCTGGGGGCGGCGCCCTCGATTTTGCCGATCCCGGCGCCGGTGTCGGATTCGGCTACGTCACCAACCGCATGCTGGGTTTCGACGACGTCGATCCACGCCGCAAGGTGTTGATTGATGCCGTTTACGACGCGCTCTGACGTTGGGAGCCGTTATGCGCGGATGTTCCACATGGCGTCCGGCACAACCACCAGCTTGCCGACGAAATCCTTGGCGATGAAGTCGGCCTGCGCCTTGTGGAAATCGGACAGTTTGTAGACACCGCCGACCAGCGGCCGGATTTTCTTCGCTTCGATGTATCCAACGATGCGGCGGAAGTCGGCGCGCGTCCCCTGGCTCGATCCGTGCAGTTGCAGCTGCTTCAGATACATGGTCCGGAGATCGAGCTGCACAACCGGACCGGCAATCGCGCCGGCGGTGGTGTAGCGGCCTTCGGGCCTCAGGATGCGCAAGAGGTCGTTGAAGATCGCGCCGCCGACGAGATCGGCGACCACATCGATCGGCTGGCCGCCAGTGGCTTCATTCACGGCGGCGGGAAGATCGGCAACCCCACGGGTAATAACCGCTTCGGCGCCGATGTCGCGCACCGCCTGCTCCTTGCCCTTGCCGACGACGGCGTAGGGAATGGCGCCGCGCGCCCGCGCCAGCTGCACGATGCCGGAACCGACGCCGCCTGAGGCGCCCGTGACCAGCACGCGCTCGCCGGCTTTCAGCCCGGCGCGTTCCAGCATCTGCTCGCCGGTGAGGTAGGCGCAGCAGAAAGTGGCGAGTTCGATGTCGCTCATCCCGGTGTCGACGACATGAGCGTTCTCGGCCGGCACTGTCTGGTACTCGGCATACCCGCCATCGCGACCGTGGCCCATATAGTCGATGTCGGCGAGGGAATCGTCGTCGCGGTTGTAGATCGAAAAATCGACCATTACCCGTTCGCCGATACGGCCCGGGGAAACGCCTTCGCCGACGGCAGCGATGGTGCCGACCGTGTCGGTGCCCTGGATGCGCGGGAAGGTAAGCGTGTTGCCTTGCCGCCGCCACGTCGACACGGCGGCAGCGTCCTCCTCCGTGCCATAGGCGCCCTGGCGTACCCAGACATCGGTGTTGTTCATACCGCAAGCGCTGACCTTAACCAGCACCTCGCCGGCGGCAGGCACAGGCACTTTCACATCGCTGCGATAGACGAGCTTTTCCGGTCCGCCATGCCCGGTGAGCAGCACGGCGGCCATGGTGGCGGGGAGGGTCTTGGTGATGGCATTCATGGTCGATCTCAGAGATTGGAAAACACGCTGTTGACGGCATCGGCGGTTTTCGAAACGACGATGTCGGCTTCCTCACGCGTCAGGCAGAGCGGCGGCGCGAAGCCTAGTATGTCGCCCTGCGGCATGGCGCGGCCGATGACGCCGCTGGCGGCAAGTGCTGTCGCCACTTGGGGCCCGATCTTGAGCGAGGCGTCGAAGAACACCCGGTCGTCCTTGTCGGCGACAAATTCGACTGCCGCCAGCATGCCATCGCCGCGCACGTCGCCGACATGTCTGTGACCGCCGACGGCCTTGGCCAGTTCGGCGCGGAAATAGGCGCCCGTCTCATCGGCGTTTGTCACCAGGTCCATCTCGTCGATCAGTTCGAGATTGGCGACACCTGCGGCGACGCAGATCGGATGCGCCGCATAAGTCCAGCCATGGCCGAGCGAACCGAGCTTGTCGGAGCCCTGCACCAGCACCTGCCACATCTTGTCGGCGACGATGACGCCCGACAGCGGCGCATAGGCCGAGGTCAGCCCCTTGGCGATGGTGATGAGGTCTGGCTTGATGCCGTAATGGTCGGAGCCGAACATGGTGCCCAGACGGCCGAAGCCCGTCACCACCTCGTCGGCGACCAGCAGCACGTCATACTTCTTCAGCACCGCCTGGATCTTCTCCCAGTAGCCGGCCGGCGGCGGCACGATGCCGCCAGTGCCGAGAATCGGCTCGCCGATGAAAGCGGCGACGGTTTCGGGACCTTCTGCCAGGATCATCTCCTCAAGCTTGTCGGCGCAATGCTGCGAGAACTGCTCCTCGCTCATCGAGCGGTCGGCGCGGCGGAAATAATAGGGCGCCTCGGTGTGCAGGACCGGTGCGCGCGGCAGGTCGAAGGCATTGTGGAACAGGTCGAGCCCGGTCAGTGATCCCGTCATCACGCCCGAGCCGTGATAGCCGCGCCAGCGCGAGATGATCTTCTTCTTCTCCGGCCGGCCCAGCACATTGTTGTAGTACCAGATCAGCTTGATGTTGGTTTCGTTAGCGTCGGAACCGGAGAGGCCGAAATAGACCCTCGACATGCCCTTCGGCGCGCGGTCGATGATCATCTTGGCCAGCGTGATCGACGCCTCGGTGCCGTGGCCGACATAGGCGTGATAGTAGGCGAGGTTCTTCGCCTGGGTGGCGATGGCGTCAGCGATCTTCTGGCGGCCATAGCCGACATTGACGCAATAGAGCCCGGCAAAGGCATCGATACTCTTCTTGCCATTGTTGTCCCAGACGGTGACGCCTTCACCGCCGGCCATGATACGCGTGGGCGATTCTCCGCGTGCGTGTGTGCCCATATGGGTCGAGGGATGGAAGAAATGGTCGCGATCCCAAGCGTTGAGTTCGTTGGATTGGTCGAGCATTTTTGACTCCTTGAGAAATCCGGGTGAGGCCTAAGCCACATCTAAACAGAGATATTTGAGATCGGTGAAAGCTTCGAGCCCGTGGCGCGAGCCTTCGCGCCCGATGCCGGACTGCTTGACGCCGCCGAAGGGGATCGGCGCGCCGGTGATCTTGACGCGGTTGATGGCGACCATGCCGTAGTCGAGCGCGCGGCCCAGGCGCTGCTGGCGGGCGCCGTTCTCGGTAACGACATAGGCGACGAGGCCGTATTCGGTGGCGTTGGCGCGGGCGGTCACTTCGTCCTCACTGTCGAACGGCGTGACGGCGGCGACCGGCCCGAAAGTCTCCTCGCGCATGATCAGCGCCTCATCAGTGACATCGACCAGCAACGTCGGCTGATAGAACAGCGGCCCGGCCTGATGTCGCTTGCCGCCGGTGAGGCAGCGCGCGCCATGGGCGACGGCATCGGCGACCTGTTCCTCGACCTTGGTCACGGCGCGCTCATGCATCAGCGGTCCGATATCGATCTTTTCGACAAGCCCATTGCCGGTCCGCAGCGCCTCGATGCGCTCGGCAAAGGCGGCGCAGAAGCGATCGTAGATCGGGCGCTGGACATAGATGCGGTTGGCGGCAAGGCAGTCCTGGCCTGACGTTGCAAACTTGGCATCGATGGCAATGCTCACTGCGTTGTCGACATCGGCGTCGGCAAAGACGATCAGCGGCGCATGGCCGCCAAGCTCCATCACCAGCCGCTTCATCGTCGGAGCACACTGTGCGGCGATCAACCGGCCGATCTCCGTCGAGCCGGTAAAACTCATGGCGCGGACGCGCGGGTCTTCGCACATGCGCCCGACGATCGTCGCTGCCTTGCCGGTGATGACGTTGAAGACACCGGCGGGCAGGCCGGCGCGCTCGCCGAGTTCAGCCAGCGCCAGCGCCGACAGCGGCGTCTCCGAGGACGGGTGTGCGACGATGGTGCAGCCGGCGGCGAGTGCGGCGGCCGCCTTGCGGGTCAGCATCGCCGCCGGAAAATTCCAGGGCGTGACGACGCCGACAACGCCGAGCGGCTCGCGCCTCACCATCATCTCGGCATTCGGCAGATGGCTGGTGACGCTCTCGGCGTTGAGGCGCTTTGCCTCTTCGGCATACCATTCGACGAAAGAGGCGGCATAGTCGATTTCGCCGAGCGATTCCTGCAGCGGCTTGCCTTGTTCCAAAGTCATCAGCAGGGCAAGGTCGTCTTTCGCCGCGATGATCAGCTCGAACCATTTTCGCAGAATTCTCGACCGCTCCTGCGGCAGCAGTGACCGCCAAGCCGGGAAGGCACGCGCGGCGGCACCGATTGCCCTTGTCGTTTGCTGCGCATCGAGCGCGGCGACAAACGCGACCGTCGCGCCTGTGGCCGGATCGGTGACTTCAAAGCTTTCGGCCGCTTCGCTCGCGGTCCAATGCCCATCGACATAGGCAAGCTCGCGCAGCAGCCGGCGGTCGGAGAGGCGGTCGAGCGCCTCATGGCGATGCGAGCGGGCAAAATGCGCGGACATGGTCGAGGCCTCCCGGTTCGGACGATGCGGGAAGACTATCCGTCACATGCAGACAGAGAGACTGTTTCGACGCCCTGAAGGAGAGAGACTCTCTCTATTGTGCCGTCCCGACAGACATTCTCTCCGGGCTTATGCCGACGCCGGCAGCAGGTCGGCTATCGGCAGCACGATTTCGTCCTTCACCGTCTTGGTGACGATGTAGGTGAAGTAGCGGTCGATGCCGATCTCGCGCTCCAGCAGGTCGTCGACCAGCCGCTGATAGGCGTCGATGTCGCGCGTCATCACCTTGACCACATAGTCGACGCCGCCGCCCACCGACCAGCAGGCGACGATTTCGGGGATGTCGCGGATGACGCGTTCGAAGCGGTCGAAATCGGCCTGGCGATGGCTGGCCAGCGTCACCTCCATCAACACGGTGGCGACCGGCGCCACCACGCGCATGGCGATCCTGGCGTGGTAGCCCGAGACGATGCCTGCCTTCTCCAGCTTGCGCAGCCGCATCCAGCACGGCGTCGGCGACAGCCCGACCTGTTCGGCCAGCGCCAGCTTGGTGATGCGCCCGTCGCGCTGGATGGCGTCGAGTATCCTGAGGTCGACCGCGTCGAGTTTCGATGTCATCGGCGTCCGCTTTTTGTCGGCATCACCATGACGGCGCATTATTTCGATTGTCAATTGCACTGATTTCGATCTCTATTAAGTCATGACATCATGGCAACCCGACCCTGCGCTCATCCGCCGGCCAGCCTATCAAACGCTGGCCGACCAGTTCGCCCGCGCCATTCATGACGGGCGGCTGGCCAACGGCGCGCGGCTTCCAACGCATCGAAGGCTGGCAGACGATTTAAAACTGTCGGTGCAGACGGTCAGCCGCGCCTACGAAGAACTGATCCGGCGCGGCCTGATTTCGGGCGAGATCGGCCGTGGCAGCTTTGTCCAGACGCAGCGCCGCGACCCGGAGCCGCCCTATCTGCCGGAGCGCCTCGGCGAGGTCATCGATCTGTCAATCCTGAAGCCGGTCTGCGAGCCGATGCATTTGGAGCGGCTGAAGCAGGCGCTGGGCTGGCTGGCCGAAAACCTGCCATCCAGTTCGGCGTTGTCGTTCCGGCCCAACATGGTGTTCCCGCGTCACCGCGCGGTGGCTGTCGAATGGCTGAAACTGTGTGGGCTCGACACCTCCGCACAGAATATCAGCCTGACCAATGGCGCGACCGCCGGGATGACCGTGGCGCTGATGAGCGTTGCGCCGCCGGGATCGACTGTCGCCACCGAGGCCATCGGCCACCACACGCTGGTGCCGCTGGCGCGCTATCTCGGCTTCAACCTGGAAGGCCTGCCGATCGACGGCAATGGCCTGATCCCGGAGGCGTTGGACGAGGTCTGCCGGCTCACCGACATTCGCGCGGTATTCGTGCAACCGTCGGTGATCAACCCGACGGCGACGCTGATGGACGCTCGGCGGCGCGAAGAGATCGCCGCGGTCGCGCGCAAGCACGACATCGCCATCATCGAGAACGATGTGCTGGGTCCGCTGATCGAGGACCGGCCGCCGCCGGTCGCCGCCTTTGCGCCGGAGCGCACGCTCTACGTCACTTCCTTCACCAAGATCACCGTACCTGGCCTGCGCATCGGCTATCTCGCGGCGCCCGACCGCTATGTCGCCGCCGTTGCCAACCGGCATCTGGTGTCGAACTGGATGGCGACGCCGCTGGTGGCCGAGATCGCCACCAAATGGGTGACCGACGGCACGGCGATGGAACTCGTTCGCTGGCAGCGCGCGGCATTGCGCCGCCGCCAGGACATCGCAGCCGAGGTGCTGGGCGGGGTTGGTTATCGCGCCAGGCGCGACGGGCTGCATGTCTGGTTGCAACTGCCCGCGGACCGTGCCGAGGAAAGCTTCGTCGCCCAGGCCCGCCTGCAAGGCGTGGCGATCGCGCCCGGCACCTCCTTCCGCATCTCGGATGCGCCCTGGCATCCGGCGGTGCGCATCTCGCTCGGCTCGACCACCGAGGGGGAACTGCGCGCCGGCCTCGGCGTTGTCACCAAGTTGCTGCTTGGCGATCCGGAGCATCTGCTGCTCGCAATCTAAGCGGGAATTGCTCTGGAATCATGCAGTGCCGGAAATATTGTCATGATTTTATTTTCCCAATTGACATGATTTGGCGCGTTCCGCATCGTTAAGGGCACAGGCTTCTCCAGCAGGGGAAATTCATTTGTCCTCACCCATCATCAAGGTCGACGCCATTTCGAAGAGCTTCGGCTCGTTCAAGGTACTGGACGGCCTGTCGATGCAGGTCATGCCCGGCGAGAAGCTGGCGCTGATCGGCCCGTCCGGCTCGGGCAAGACGACGATCCTGCGAATCCTGATGACGCTGGAGAAGATCGACGGCGGCCATATCCAGATCGATGGCGAGCAGCTCTATCACATGGAGCGCAACGGCCAGCTGCTGCCCGCCGACGAGCGGCACCTGACCAAGATGCGGCAGAAGATCGGCATGGTCTTCCAGCTGTTCAATCTGTTTCCGCACAAATGCGTCATGGATAACGTCACGCTGGCGCCGATGCTGACCAAGGGCACGCCTCGCGCCGCCGCTGAAAAGCGGGCCATGGAACTGCTCGACATGGTCGGCATGGCCGACAAGGCGAAGTCGATGCCGGCGCAGCTGTCCGGCGGCCAGAAGCAGCGCGTGGCGATTGCCCGTGCGCTGGCATTGTCGCCGAAGATCATGCTGTTCGACGAGGTGACGTCGGCCCTCGATCCGGAGCTGGTCGAGGAGGTGATGAATGTCATGCGCAAGCTCGCCGCAGAGACCGACATGACCATGCTGCTGGTCACCCACGAGATGGGCTTTGCCCACGACTTCGCCGACCGCGTGCTGTTCTTCGACCGCGGCAAGATCGTCGAAGAGGGCAAACCAGACGAGATTTTCCGCCATCCAAAGCAGGAGCGCACGCAAGGCTTCCTGAAGAAGATCATCGCAGCCGGACATCGTGTCTGACCGCTTTGCGGGGCGGAAGACCGCCCCAGACAAAACCAAGAAGACAACAAGGAGTTGGGAACAATGAAGAAACTTGGCATTCTGGCCGGCGTCGCCGGTCTCGCACTGACGGCGGTGCTCGCCGCGTCGAGCACCGGTTCGGCCGATGACAGCAAGCTCGAGCAATTGAAGGCGCAGGGCTTTGCCCGCGTCGCGATCGCCAACGAGCCGCCCTATACGGCGGTCGCCGCCGACGGCAAAGTTTCGGGTGCGGCGCCCGACGTGGCGCGCGAGGTCTTCAAGCGTCTCGGTGTTGCCGACATCGTCGCTTCGATCTCCGAATATGGCGCGATGATCCCCGGCCTGCAGGCCGGCCGCTTCGACGTCGTCACCGCCGGCCTGTTCATGAAGCCGGAGCGTTGCGCGGCGGTCGTCTATTCCGAGCCGGTGCTGTGCGACGCCGAGGCGATGCTGGTGAAGAAGGGCAATCCGAAGGGCTTCAAGAGCTACGAGGACGTCGCCAAGGACACGTCAGCCACCATCGGCGCGCCCGGTGGCGGCACCGAGGAGAAGCTGGCGCTCAACGCCGGCGTGCCGCGCGAGCGCGTCATCGTCGTGCCGGACGGCCAGAGCGGCCTGAAGATGCTGCAGGACGGCCGCATCGACGCCTATTCGCTGCCCGTCCTGTCGATAAACGACCTCGTCAAGAAAGCCAACGATCCGAACCTCGAAGTCATCGCCCCGGTGGTCGGCGCGCCGGTCTATTGCGACGGCGCCGCCTTCAAGAAAGGCGATGAGGCCCTGCGCGACGCCTTCGATGTCGAGCTCGCCAAGCTGAAGAAATCCGGCGAGTTCGCCAAGATCATCGAGCCCTACGGCTTCTCGGCCGCAGCCGCGATGTCGACCACGCGGGACAAGCTCTGCGCGGCGAAATAGCGCCGTTTTGCCTTCTCCCTGTTCACGGGGAGAAGGTGGCCCGAAGGGCCGGATGAGGGGCGGCGCCAGGTTCTGAGAATTTAGCGCTGCCCCTCATCTGCCTGCCCGTCCTCCGCAGCAGCTGCGCTGCAGCTTCGGAGGGTGGACTGGCATCTTCTCTCCGTGAACGGGGAGAAGGAAGCTAACCGCCAACGTTGGAACCCGAATGACCCAGTGGTCCGGCTACCTCGGCCTGATATTGCAGGGAGCGCTTGTCACCATCGAGCTGACGCTGATGGGGTCGGTGCTCGCCCTGATCATGGCCTTCCTCGCCGGCATGGGCCGCGTGTCGCGCTTCTTCGCGCTGCGTTGGCTTGCAACCGCCTATATAGAATTCTTCCGCGGCACCTCGATCTTCGTGCAGCTGTTCTTTGCCTATTTCGTGTTGCCGTTGATCGGCCTCGAACTGACCCCGCTGCAGGCGGGTGTGCTGGCGCTGGGCCTCAATGTCGGCGCCTATGCGGCCGAGGTGGTACGCGGCGCCATCCAGTCGGTCGGCCGCGAACAATATGAAGCCTGCATCGCGCTCAACCTCGGCCGCTGGCAAGGTATGCGCCATGTCATCCTGCCGCAGGCGCTGCTGGTCATGCTGCCGACCTTCGGCAACAACGCCATCGAGCTGCTCAAGGCGACCTCCGTGGTGTCGCTGATCTCGCTCGCCGATCTCACCTTTCAGGCGCAGGTCGTGCGCTCGCAGACCGGCAACACGCTGGCGCCGTTCACCACCATCCTGATCATCTATTTCGCCCTGGCGCTGATCATCTCCTGGGGCGTGCGTTCATTGGAACGCCGCATGGCGCGCGGCCTCGACGGGGTGCGCGTCTGATGGATTGGGACTGGAACTTCGTCTGGGAGATCCTGCCGACGCTGATCCAGGGCGTGAAGATCACCATCCTGGCAACGCTGCTCGGCTCCGTGCTGGCCGCTATCGTGGGTCTGGGCATCGCGCTGGCGCGACGCTCGCCCAACAAGGTCCTGTCGCGCACCGTCGGCTGGGCGGCCGAATTCATCCGCGGCACGCCACTTCTGGTGCAACTTTATTTCATCTTCTATGTCCTGCCGGATTTCGGCATCCTGTTGCCGCCGCTGGTCGCCGGCGTCATCGGGCTCGGCTTGCACTACGGCACCTACACGGCGGAAGTCTATCGCGCCGGTATCGACAACGTGCCGCGCGGCCAGTGGGAGGCGGCCAAGGCCTGCAATCTGAGCGCCACGCAGACCTGGACCAACATCATCATTCCGCAAGCGATCCCACCGATGATCCCGGCTTTGGCCAACTATTTCATCGCCATGTTCAAGGAGACGCCGCTGCTGTCGGCGATCACCGTGCTGGAGCTGATGAACCAGGCAAAGAGCGTCGCCAACACCTACTATCGCTACATTGAGCCGATCACGCTGGTCGGCGCTTTCTTCCTCGTCATCAGCCTCTTCTCGGTCGTGCTGCTGCGCTGGCTGGAACATCGCTACGGCAAGATCGAAAGGTAATTCTCAAGATGAAACCGCTGCCCAAAATCAGGCTGACGCCGACAATGCCGGCGCTCGACGCGCGTCCGCTGGAAAAGCGCGTCGGCCTGATCATCCTTGCCACCGACCACACCAGCGAGCCGGACTTTCGCCGCATGGTGGCGAGCGAGCGGGTCGGCGTCTATGTCGCGCGCATTCCCTACAAGAATCCAACTACGCCGGAGAATTTGCGCAAGATGCAGCCGGAGCTTGCGGCGGGCGCGGCGCTGATCCTGCCCGACGAAAACCTCGACGCGATCTGCTACTCCTGCACCTCGGCCTCGGTGGTGATTGGCGACGCTGAAATCGAGGCCGCAATCCAGTCTGCCAAGCCGGGTGTTCCTGTGGTCACGCCGCCGATGGCCGGCCTGCGCGGGCTGCAGGTGCTGGGCGCGAAAAAGATCAGCATCCTCACCCCCTACACCGTCCAAACCTCCAGGCCGATGGCGGCTTACTTCGCCGCACGTGGCTTCGATATCCTCAGCTTCACCTGTCTCGGTTTCGAGGACGATCGCGAGATGGCGCGCATTGCGCCGGCAGCGATCGTCGACCTGGCTCGTGAGGCGACGCATGCGCAGGCCGATGCACTGTTCGTGTCCTGCACCGCATTGCGCGGAGCGCTCGCGGTTCCCGGCATGGAACAGGCGATCGACCGCCCGGTCGTCACCAGCAATCAGGCCAGCGCCTGGAATTGTTTGCGGTTGTGTGGCGACGGGACGTCGCATCCCGAATTTGGCCGTCTGATGACGCTGCCTTTGCCGCGCGATTGACGATCATGACGACAGTCACCCTTAACGATATTCGTGCCGCCCGGGAGCGAGTTGCCGGCAAAATCGAACGCACGCCGACAGGGTTATCTCACAGCCTTTCCGAACGACTGGGCATCCCCGTCCACCTCAAGCTTGAACACCGCCAGACCACCGGCAGCTTCAAGCTGCGCGGCGCCTCGAATGCCGTTGCTTCGCTGAGCGCCGAGGAGAAGGCGCGCGGCGTGGTCGCGGCGTCGACCGGCAATCATGGCCGTGCGCTGGCCCATGCTGCGAAGCTCGAAGGCATGCGTGCGGTGATCTGCATGTCGCGACTGGTGCCGGGCAACAAGCTCGACGAAATCCGTCGGCTTGGCGCGGATGTCCGCATCATCGGCAACAGTCAGGACGAGGCGCAGCAGGAGGTCGAACGGCTGGTGGCGCAGGAGGGACTGGTGATGCTGCCGCCCTTCGACCACCCGGCCATCATCGCCGGGCAAGGCACGCTCGGACTGGAGATGATCGAGCAGGTCCCGGATGCCGCTCTCGTCCTGGTGCAACTCTCCGGTGGTGGACTCGCCTCGGGCATCGCCGCCGCCGTCAAGGGCGTCAGCCCCGGGACAAAAATCATCGGCGTTTCGATGGCGCGTGGTGCTGCGATGAAGGCGAGCCTGGATGCCGGTCGCCCGGTCGAGGTGGAAGAACTGCCGACGCTGGCGGATTCGCTCGGCGGCGGCATCGGTCTCGGCAACCGGCTGACCTTCGCCATGTGCCGCGATCTGCTCGACGACGTCATCCTGCTCAGCGAGGACGAGATCGCCGCCGGCATCCGCCATGCCTATGAACAGGAGCGCGAGATCGTCGAAGGCGCCGGAGCGGTCGGCATCGCTGCGCTACTCGTCGGCAAGGTCAGGGCGACCGGGCCGGTGGTCGTTCTTCTCTCGGGCCGCAATATCGACATGAACACGCATCGCAAGATCGTCTGCGGTGACGCAATCGCGGAGCGCGCGGCATGAAAACTCTCCCACGCCGAATTCCCGCCCACCCCCCTCTGTCCTGCCGGACATCTCCCCCGCAAGGGGGGAGATCGGCAGCTTCGATGCGGTCGCTATTCTTGCTGCGCTGGAGATTGGCGAAGGCAGGAGTGCAGTCCAATCTCCCCCCTTGCGGGGGAGATGGCCGGCAGGCCAGAGGGGGGTGTGACGGAACACTATCCTTCGTGGTGCGCGCTAGTACGGAGCGCGACACATGAGTCCGATGACCATCCTCACCGAGAAGGAACTGCGCACAATCGTGCCGCTCGATCTCGACGCGGTCGCCTGCGTCGAAAACGCTTTCCGCGCGCTCGCCACATTGCCGGTGGCGATGCCGCCGATTCTGCGGTTGGACATTCACGAGCAGCGCGGCGAGGTGGATGTGAAGTCCGCCTATGTGCCAGGAATAGAAGGTTTCGCCGTCAAAATTAGCTCGGGCTTCTTCGACAATCCGAAGCTCGGTCTGCCCAGCGGGGGCGGCATGATGGTGTTGCTCTCGGCAAGAACCGGTGTGGTCGAGGCGCTGCTGCTCGACAATGGCTATCTCACAGATGTCCGCACCGCTGCTGCCGGCGCCGTCGCGGCGAAGCATCTGTCGCGGCCGGATTCGTCCGTCGCCGCAATCTTCGGCGCCGGCGTGCAAGCCGGGCTGCAACTCGAAGCACTCATGTTGGTGCGGCCGATCGCCGAGGCACGTATCTGGGCGCGCGATGCGGTCAAGGCGGAGACGGCCGCAGGCGCGCTGCGCGAAAAGCTCGGCATTCTCGTGCGCGCCGAGCCGGATGCAGCCAAAGCAACCATCGGCGCCGACATCATCGTCACCTCCACGCCGTCGACCGAGCCGCTGATCAAGGCCGGCTTTGTCGTTGCCGGGCAGCACATCACCGCCATGGGCGCGGATGCCGAACACAAGAACGAGATCGCGCCGGCGATCCTGCGCATGGCCGATCTCTATGTCGCCGACAGCGCCAAGCAGACACGGCGTCTGGGAGAACTGCATCACGCCATCGCATCGGGCGTGATGGGACCCGATGCCGCGGTCACCGAACTCGGCCAGATCATCGCCGGCGAACGGCACGGAAGGCGCTCACCCAGCGACATCACCATCGCCGACCTCACCGGCACCGGCGTGCAGGATACGGCGATCGCCACGCTCGCTCGCAACCGGGCGCGGGCGGCCAATGCCGGAACCATTTTTGAAAGCTGATGCTGGCCGCAAGGCCCAACAAACGAGGACCAAGAACAATGCAACCGAACCTGAAATTCTCGCGTGGCGAATTTGCGGATCGCCTCGCCAAGACGCGAAAAGCCATGGAGGTGAAAGACGTCGATCTGCTTGTTGTCAGCGACCCATCCAACATGGCCTGGCTGACCGGCTATGATGGCTGGTCGTTCTATGTGCATCAGGCGGTGATCGTGCCACCATCGGGCGAGCCGGTCTGGTACGGCCGCGGCCAGGATGCCAATGGCGCCAAGCGCACCGCCTATCTCGCGCATGACAACATCGTCGGCTATGCCGACCACTACGTGCAGTCGACCGAGCGCCACCCGATGGATTTTTTGGCAAGCGTGCTTAGTGATCGCGGCTGGGGCAAGCTGACCGTCGGCGTCGAGATGGACAATTACTGGTTCTCGGCTGCCGCCTTCGCCGCGTTGCAGAAGCACCTGCCCAACGCCCGCTTCGTCGACGCGACAGCGCTGGTCAATTGGCAGCGCGCGGTGAAGAGCCCGACTGAAATCGACTATATGCGCAAGGCGGCTCGGATCGTCGAAGCCATGCACCAGCGCATCGTCGACAAGATCGAAGTAGGCATGCGCAAATGCGATCTGGTCGCTGAGATCTACGATGCCGGCACGCGCGGTGTCGATGGCGTCGGCGGCGACTATCCGGCGATCGTGCCGCTGCTGCCGTCGGGCGCCGACGCCTCGGCGCCGCATCTCACCTGGGACGACCAGCCGATGAAGTCGGGCGAGGGCACCTTCTTCGAGATCGCCGGCTGCTACAACCGCTACCATTGCCCGCTGTCGCGCACCGTCTTTCTCGGCAAGCCGACACAGGAATTCCTCGATGCCGAGAAGGCGACACTGGAAGGCATGGAGGCGGGGCTGGCGGCGGCAAAGCCCGGCAATGCCTGTGAGGACATCGCCAACGCCTTTTTCGCCGTGTTGAAGAAATATGGCATCGTCAAGGACAACCGCACCGGCTACTCCATCGGCCTGTCCTATCCGCCGGATTGGGGCGAACGCACCATGAGCCTGCGCCCCGGCGACCGCACCGAACTCAAGCCCGGCATGACCTTCCATTTCATGACCGGCCTGTGGCTGGAGACGATGGGACTGGAAATCACCGAATCCATCCTGATCACCGAAACCGGTGTAGAGTGCCTGGCCAATGTACCGCGCAAACTGGTGGTGAAGAATTGAGCCCGATGCCTAGCCTCCGCCCATCTCCGATCGCGCCGACCGTCCATTTCGACAAGGACGGCGTGCAACATGGTTTCCTGCGCCTGCCCTACAGCCGCGACGACTCGGCCTGGGGTTCGGTGATGATCCCGATCTGCGTCATCCGCAACGGCAAGGGGCCGGCCGCGCTGCTCACCGGCGGCAACCATGGCGACGAGTATGAGGGGCCGCTGGCGCTCTACGATCTTGCCCGCACGCTCGATCCCAAACAGGTCAGCGGCACGGTGATCATCGTGCCGGCGATGAACTATCCGGCCTTCCGCGCCGGCACGCGGACGTCGCCGATCGACAAGGGCAATATGAACCGCAGCTTTCCCGGCCGTCCCGACGGCACGGTGACCGAGAAGATCGCCGACTACTTTCAACGCGAACTGCTGCCGCGCGCCGACCTCGTCTTCGATTTCCACTCCGGCGGCAGGACGCTGGATTTCGTGCCCTTCTGTGCCGCCCACACGGTGCCCGACAAGGCGCTGGAGCAGAAAGCCTTCGACGCGGTCGCCGCGTTCTCGGCCCCGTTCTCGATGCGCATGATCGAGATTGACTCCGTCGGCATGTATGACACGGCGGCCGAGGAAATGGGCAAGGTCTTCGTCAGCACCGAGCTTGGCGGCGGCGGCACCTCGCGTGCCCAGACCGTGCGGATCGCGCGGCGCGGCATCAGCAATGTGCTGCGCCATGCCGGTATTGTTGATGGTGCGGTCGAGAAGGGCAGAACTCAGTGGCTCGACATGCCGTCAGGCGATTGTTTCTCCTTCGCCGAGGACGACGGCATGATCGAGACCATGGTCGATCTCGGCGAGCCTGTGAAAGAAGGCTCGGTGCTGGCGCGCATCCATTCCACCGGCCGCACCGGCATCGCTCCGCAGGAGATCAAGGCAAAAATGTCCGGCATTCTGGCGGCGCGGCATTTCCCCGGCCTGGTCAAAGCCGGTGACTGCGCCGCCGTCCTGGCCCTTGTGGTTTCATCGTGATTTCGCAGAGTACGCCGCGCGAATATCAGTCGGTCTGGATCCAGACCGACTTGGTCTCCAGATACTCGTGCAGATGCTCGATGCCGCCCTCGCGGCCATAACCCGACATCTTCGTGCCGCCGAACGGCACCGCCGGGTCGATGGCATGGTACATGTTGACCCAGACCGAGCCGGCCTTGACGCGGCGCGCAAGCTTGTGCGCGGTGCCCAGATGTGTCGTGAAGATGCCGGCGGCCAGGCCATAGGGCGTCGCATTGGCACGCGCCACCGCTTCGTCGAGCGAGTCGAAGGGCATCGCCGAAATGACCGGGCCGAAAATCTCCTCGCGCGCGATGGTCATCTGGTCCGACACGGCGCCGAAGACCGTCGGCGCAATGAAGTTGCCGCCATCGTAGAGCTCGCCGGTCAGCCGCGAGCCGCCGGCGACCAGTTCGGCGCCTTCGTCGCTGCCGGCCCTGATATAGCCCTCCACCTTGGCTGCCTGCTTGGCATTGATGAGCGGTCCGATTTCCGTCTCTGCCTCGATGCCATGGCCGATCCGCAGTCTGCCGGCGAAATCGGCGAGCCGGCGGACGAACTCGTCATGGATTTCGCGCGCCACGAACAGCCGCGAGCCGGCAATGCAGATCTGGCCCGAATGCACGAACACCGCCATCGCCGCGATCGGAACAGCCTTGTCGATGTCGGCGTCGCGGCAGACGATGATCGGCGACTTGCCGCCGAGCTCCAGTGAAACGCGTTTGAGGTTGGCCACGGCTGCCCGCGCGATGGCCTGGCCGGTCAGCGTCGATCCGGTGAAAACGATCTTGTTGACGTCTGGATGTTCGGCGAGCCGCGCACCGGCTTCGGCCCCGGTGCCGGTGACGACGTTGACGACGCCGTCGGGCACGCCGGCTTCCTGCATCAGTTGCGCGATCAGCAGCGGCGTCAGCGACGCATCCTCGGACGGTTTCAGCACGATGGTGCAGCCTGTCGCCAGCGCCGGCGCGATCTTCCAGATCGAGGCGGCGGTCGGCGCGTTCCAGGGAATGATCGCACCAACGACGCCCACCGGCTCGCGCCGGGTGAAGGTGACGATCTCGCCGGGAATCGAATTGTCGATCGCCTCGCCATGCAGCGCCGTCGCCATGCCGGCATAGAAGCGCAGCATGCCGATGACGCGGCGCCGGTTGGAGAGCGTGCGCGTGATCGGCAGTCCCATATCGAGCGTGTCGGAAACGCTGAGCTCTTCCCAATGCGTCTCGAACAGATCGGCGATCCTGAGCAGCACGCACTGCCGCTCGTAGGGCGAGAATTTGGACCATGGGCCTTCGAAGGCCGCGCGCGCGGCGGCCACCGCCGAGTCGATATCGGCAGCCCCGCCGCGCGGCACTGTCGCCAGCACCTCGCCTGTTGCCGGATTGAGTGCCTGCATGCCCTGGCCGGACTGCGCGGCGACCCACTTGCCGCCAATGAACATCGGTCGGAATTCGCCATGGTACAACGCCGTGGCCTTCGCCTTCGGGTCGAAGTTCAGCGTCATCTCTTCCTCCTCGCAATTCCTTGGCGACTATTACTCCCGCCGCCGACCTCAAACAAGGAAAGCTAAAGGGCGCTCAGATAACCAGGTTGTGCGGGTGACTTCCGATCGCGCCAGCAACAAGAAACAGACAGCCGCTAGAGCATGGTCCCGAAAAGTGGAAACCGGCTTTCGGAAAAGATTGTGCTTCGACAAATGGCATCTAGAAAAATCATCGCGAGTTGTCGGAGCGCGTCGCTAAAAGCTCAATGAGGCAAGCCGATCATTGCCCACGGCGACCGTGATGCCGGCATTGCAGACGAGAGCGCAACAGGCAGTCGCCAGCCGCCACCCAGCGCTCACCCGTGGCCGGATCGATCGTGGCCGTTCCAGCCGGCTTCACCGTGACAGAGGTTTCGCGCGCCGCTTCGCTGCAATCGCTGTTGGATGACTGCTCGCGGAAGCAAGATCGGTCGAGCGGCCTCGCGACGTGCAAACATTGGCAGGATTGATCCGCAACCGACGGTGCCTGGCATCGATCGAGCACGCCGGTCCGTCACTCCGGAAGGCCGGCCTTTCGGAAGCCATCGACGAAATGGTCGAGCGTGGCAGTGTCGCGGAACGGCTCCGTCTCGACCCAGTGACGGGTGGTGAAATGTGGGTTCGCGACGAGGAACAGGTCGACCTCGGCGCGCGCCTCGTCGATCCGGCCGAGTTGCGCAAGGCTTGCCGCAAGGAAACGGCGCGAGCTTGTCCGATACGTCTCGTCCCGGCGCGTCGTCTCGACGGCGGCTTCATAGTCGCGCGCCGCATATTGCGCCTGGCCGAGCGTCAGATAGTACCAGCTTGCCGGAAACGGGTTCAGCCGGAACGCCTTGCTGATATAGTCGAGGCCCTCCTCGACGCGCCCGGCCAGGACCGCGATGTCGGACAATGTCGCCCAGGCATCGGCCTCGTTCGGGTCGAGCTCGAACGCCTTGGCAAATCCCACATCCGCTTCGTCGAATCTGCGCTCATAGGCAAGCAGGTTGGCAAGCACCCAGTGGCAGCCGGCATCGTTGGGATCGATCGCCACAGCCTTGCGCGCCAGTTCCAGGGCAAGGCCGCGGGCAGGCTCAATGGGCTCTCCCCAATGCACCCATCCCATCCAGTGGTTCATGGCAAGCCAGCGATAGGCTTCGGCATAGTCCGGATCGAGCGCAAGCGCGCGCGTCAGCAACAGATGCGCTTCGCGCGCCGTCTCCGGCGAGACGTCGATCAGGTTGCGGGCCCGCACGCACAGATCGTAGGCCTCGAGATTTCGGGGCCGATTGCGCGGCAGCGGCGCGCGCAGCCGGCCAAGCAGCGCCTCGACGATCTTGGCCGTCACCTCGTCCTGAACGGCAAAGATATCTTCCAGGCCGCGATCGAAGCGGTCTGCCCATAAATGCTCGCCGCTCAGCGCGTCGACCAGCTGGGCGTTGATGCGCACGCGCCCGGCGGCGCGTCTGGCGCTGCCCTCCAAGAGATAGCGCACGCCAAGTTCCCTGGCGACCTCGCGCACATCCACCGCCTTGCCCTTGTAGGCAAAGGTCGAGTTGCGCGCGATGACGAACAGGCCGCCGATCCTCGACAGGTCGGTGATCAGGTCTTCGGTCAACCCGTCGGCGAAGGCTTCCTGCTCGGGGTCGTTGCTGAAATTGGCAAAGGGCAGCACGGCTATCGACGGTTTGGCAGGCAGCGGCAAAGCCTGTCGCTTCTCGTCGCCGAGCTGTTCGATGGCGCCGGTGAAGCGATAGCCGACGCGCGGAACGGTCGATATCCATTCTCCGCCGTTCGTGGCCGGACCCAGCAGCTTGCGCAATTGCGCAATCTGGACGGTGAGGTTGCCTTCCTCAACGGCGGTGCCTGGCCATGCCGCATCCATCAACTCGGCCTTGGCCACGATCTCGCCGGGCCGGGCGACGAGCGCCGCCAGCAGCTGCAGTCCGCGGTGGCCGGCGGCTACGGGAACTTGGTCCCGAAGGAGCGTTCCCGCACCCGGATCAAGCACGAACGGACCAAAGGCAAAGCGCGATCCCTGCATAACGCGCATCTATAGAGCAATTCCAGGAAAGGTGTGAAGGCGGTTTTCCCACGGGAAAGCGCGGCGGAGCGCTTCACGGACGTATGGCGTCAAAACAAAGAGTTGAGCACCTCGCCGTTTCCATGAAACGGCGAGGTGCTCTAGCCGGTTTGGAACTTTTGAGAACTATTTGGCCGGGCTTAATTACGGCGCCGTCCGCATGCGGCAGAGTTCAACCTCTTGCAAGCCGAGGGCTGTCGCTCCTCAAACCGAATGGAGGTTGCCATGAACGATACCCTTGCTTCTGCTCGTGCAGCCTTGCCGGAAAAGGCGGTGTCATCGGGCCGGCGTCCGACGGGCCCGCGGGGCATGATCGCGGCCTGGCGCGAGCGGATACGCTTTCGCTGGGACCTCAAGCAGATGGCGGAGGCCAATCCGCACCTGATCGACGATATCGGTCTGACCAGACGCCAGCTCGAGGCCGAAATCGTCAAACGCTTCTGGCAAGTGTGAGCTGATGTCGCGGATAAGACCCGCCCGCCTGTTTGGGCGTACCGCGGCGTTTTGCCGGCATTTGCACTTGCCGGAACGTGCCGATCCTGCTTCGAAGTCGGCATGAGCGCCGAAGACGCGACGTCACCGCCGGAGAACCACATCGCATGGGCCGCGATGGCCGGCATCATCGCGACAGTTACGGTGTTCGCCATAGCACAGGGGCTGACGTATCCGCTGCTCAGCTTCATCCTGGAACGGCAAGGGACGACACCGGGCCTCATCGGCCTCTCGGCCGCGATGACGCCTCTGGGTTTCATTATATCGTCGCTCTTCACGCCGGCGCTGGTCCGGCGGGTGGGCGCGGCGCGCTTTGCGGTTGTGTGTTCGATCCTGGCAGCAACCGTCCTGATCGCGATTGCCTGGACGCAGGATGTATGGGCCTGGATGCCGTTGCGCTTCCTGCTCGGCTTCTTTGCCAATCCGCTTTACGTGATCAGTGAAACCTGGCTGGTCTCGATCACACCCGCCGCACGCCGAGGCCGCATCATGGGCCTATACTCCTCCATCGTTTCCGCCGGCTTTGGCCTCGGCCCGCTGTCGCTAGGCTTGGTCGGCACGCAAGGATGGCCACCCTTCATCATCGGCAGCGCGGCCTTCCTTGTCTGCGGCCTGATCGTGCTTGCCGTCGCGCCACGCCTGCCCGACATGCCGCGTGAGGGCGAAGCGGTGTCGGTCGGCGGCTTCTTCGCGCTGGCGCCGCTGCTCTTGTTCGCAGTCTTCACGGCTGCCGCCTTCGAGCAAGTCCTGCTTTCGCTGTTCGCGGTCTATGGTGCCGCGCTCGGCAGCACTGAGCAGCGCATCGCTTCGCTCATCACCTGTTTCATCGCCGGCAATGCCGTGCTGCAGGTCGTGCTTGGGCGCGCCGCCGAACGGTTTGGCTCGAAGCCGATGATGCTGTTCTGTGTCCTGGCTTGCCTGGCCGGTTGTTTGCTGTTGCCGTTGCTCTTCGCTACATGGCTTGTCTGGCCGCTCTTCTTCGTCTGGGGCGGGGTCTCGTTCGGGATCTACACGCTGTCGCTGATCCAGCTCGGCGAGCGTTTCACCGGTCAAGCCTTGATCGCCGGCAATGCCGCCTTCGCGTTCGTATGGGGGGTAGGCGGCATCGTCGGCTCACCCGTGGCCGGGCTGGCGATGCAACTGACCGGACATCAGGGACTGCCATTGTCGCTTGGCCTGCTGTGCTGCGTGCTGGTGGTGTTTCTGCTGGCGGAGTTACGGCGGGTTGACCGCGTTCAGGCGTAAGGCGTGCCTGCCATTGCGGCCTTCAGGCCGATGCTGCCCTTGTCGACAATAGCGAGAAAGGCCGGACCCGCCTCGTCGCCGTCCTGGGTTTCTCGAAGCGTCCGATCCGCCTCGATGAACGCCACGGCCGCCAGGCGGGTGTCGGGGTCTGCAGCTTACGCCCGCCGCCTTCGGATAGTGCCACCATTAGGATATCCCAGCTCGTCGCGTTCGCTCTCGCTCGCGCCGACGCCGGCCCAGTCCGGACCAGCAATGTCTTCAGCTGCCATGTCTTCAAACCTCGATGTCAGGCGAAAACGCGGCCGCCGTAGAAACTCGGCGGCCGCCAATGGCGACGCTATATTCGCCCGAGAACAACCAGAATGATCACGATGATCAGCACCAGCCCGAGGCCACCGCCGCCATAGTAACCAGTGCCGTAGAACGGGCCGCCGCCGAGGCCGCTGAAGCCGCCGAGCAACGCGATGATCAGGATGATAATAAGAATGGTACCCAGGCCCATATGCCGTCTCCTTCGCTGCCGCGCCGTTCACGGCGCGGCTCGAAGAACTAAACTCCCAGCAAGCCTTCCTGTTCCCCGGCGATTTTCATCCGACGGCTAAGGAACGAAAGCCATCATGACGGCGTTTGCTGAGGTTCAGGCGCAAGCTGCGCGTGCCATCGCGCGCGCTGGGCGGCGCGTAGAATTCAGAATTTAGGCGGGATCGCCCTCAAGGCGACCGGCGGCTCGTCCACCCGAACGCGCCGGCAGGCGTGACGCCGGGCTTACGCTGGAAGGCGAGATGAAACGTGTCGGCATCTGAAAGCCGAATTGGTCGACGACGAGTTTTGGCCCCGCACCATTTCCAGTCGAGCCGAACCGGCAGCAGCTCACGTCGCCTTGCCGGCCGGCGCGCCTATGTCTTCCTCGGCAATATCGTCGAACGATGCGTAGTTCATGTTGTAGAGCCTGGCATAGAGGCCCTTGGCCGCCATCAGCTGCTCGTGGTTGCCGCTTTCGACGATCTCGCCGTTCTGTAGAACGATGATGCGATCGGCGCCGCGTATGGTCGCCAGCCGGTGCGCGATGACCAGCCCGGTGCGGCCTTCCAGCAGCGTGACCAGCGCTTTCTGGATCAGCATCTCGGTGTAGGAATCGATGCTCGCCGTGGCCTCGTCGAGCACCAGGATTTTCGCATCGGCGACCAGTGCGCGTGCAAAACTGATCAGCTGACGCTGGCCGAGCGAGAGATTGCCGCCGCGCTGTTCGAGCTCGGTGTCGTAGCCATCGGGCAGATGCTCGATGAAGTCGTGCGCGCCGACGGCCTGCGCCGCGCGCACCACCTCCTCGCGGGTAGCCGATGTCTTGTGGTAGCGGATGTTCTCCAGCACCGTGCCGGAAAACAGGAATGGCTCCTGCAACACCATCGCCACCTGGTCGCCGAGCGAATCCTGCGTCACGTCGCGCACGTCGTGGCCGCCGACCCGCACCTCGCCCGACCAGACATCATAGAAGCGGTGCACCAGCGCCATGCAGCTCGACTTGCCCGAACCGGTCGGGCCGACAAGCGCAACCGTCTCGCCCGGATTGACGCGGAAGGAGATGTTTTTCAGCACCGGCTGGTTCTGCCGGTAGCCGAAGGTGACGTTCCTGAACTCGACCGAACCGTCCATGTCGCGCGTCAGCGCCACCGCGCCTTGTTTGTCGCTAACGTCGACCGGCACGTCCAGCACTTCGGAGATGCGTTGGCCCGACGCCATGGCGCGCTGCATGACACTGTACTGCATGGTGAGCGAGCGGATCGGGTCGAAGAAGCGCTGGATGTAGAACAGGAACGCCACCATGACGCCGATGTCGAGGCTGTGCGACAGCACCATCGAACCGCCGACGACGATGACCGTCGCCATCGCAATGCCGGTCAGCGTGTCGACGATCGGCACCATCACCTGCGCATATTTGGCCGAGGTCAGGTGAGCCCTGAGATTGGCCAGCACCTTCTCGTCATAGAGGTCGAAATTGACGTGCTGGCGTTCGAGACTCTGCACAGTGCGCACGCCATGGATGCCTTCCGCCAGCGCCCCATTGGCAATCGAATTGGTTTCGTGCGCGGCCATGAAGGCGACCTTGGCGCGCGGCAGCCAGAACAGGCGCACGATGAACAGCGCCGGCATGGTCGACAGCGTCAACAGGCCGAGACGAAAATCGAGCCACAAAAGCACGCTGACAATGCCGAAAAGAAGCACGATGTCGCCCACCGACATGACCGATGTCTCGAGGAATTCCTGCATCGAATTGACGTCGCCCTGCAGGCGCGACATCAGCCGGCCCACCTCGGTCTTGTCCATGAAGCTCAGCGAGACGCGCTGCAGATGGCTGAACATGGCGCGGCGCAAATCCGACAGCACATTCTCGGCCACCTTGCCGACGACGCTTTCCTGGATATAGCTGGCGGCATAGTTGATCAGGATGATCAGGGCGAAGGCACCGATCGCCCAGTTCATGACGGAGCTGTCGGCCTTGCCCGCCGCCATGCCGTGGTCGATGGCGTAACGGATGACCAGCGGGATCGCCAATTGCGTCAGAGTGAACACCAAAACGGCGGCGACCGAGATGAAGATCCGGCCCTGATACGGTCTCACGAAGCTCCAGATGCGGCGCACGATGCGCGGATCGTAGACCTTGCCGAAGACCTCTTCCTCGTCGCGGTGCGAACCGACGACGGCCCTTGTGGGCCGCCGGCTGGTGTCTTCCTTCTGGTCGTCGTTCTGTGTCGACATCATGCGGCTCCCACCGCCACCGGCAAATCGTCGTCCGGCCGCAGCTGCAGGTCGTAAAGCGCGCGGTAGCGTCCACCCAGCGCCAACAATTCCTGGTGCGTGCCGCGCTCGGAGATGCGGCCATTCTCGACGAACAGGATCTGGTCGGCATGCATCAGCGAGCTCAGCCGGTGCGAGATGATCAGCGTCACGCGGTCCTTGGCGAAGCGCTTCATCGCGGTGCGGATTCGCTGCTCGGTGCCGGCGTCGACAGCCGCGGTGGAATCGTCGAAGACCAGCACCGAAGGCCGCAGCATCAGGGTGCGGGCGATGGTCAGGCGCTGCCGCTGGCCGCCGGAAAGCGATGAGCCGCGCTCGCCCACGACCGTGGTGTAGCCGGCCGGAAGCCCGATGATGTAATTGTGCAACTGGGCGTATTCAGCCGCCTGCCCGATGCGGGTCTCGCGCGCCCAGGGATTTCCATAGGCGATGTTGTTTTCGATCGAGGTGGTGAACAGGAAGGCGTCCTGCTGCACGACGCCGACCGCCTTGCGCAACGATTGCAGCGTGACCTCGCGTATATCCTGCCCGTCGATGGTGATCGCGCCTGACGTCACATCGTAGAAGCGCGGGATCAGATGCGCGATGGTCGACTTGCCGCTGCCAGGCGGGCCGACAATGCCGACGGTCTCGCCGGACCTGGCCTCGAAGGAAATGCCCGACAGCGCCGGCCGGCCGCCGGCGCCCGCGTAGCGGAAGCCGACATTGTCGAAGCGCAGCAAGCCTTCGGTGACCACGAGATCCTTGGCATCAGGCGCATCCTCGATGTCAAGTTCGGCGTCAAGCAGTTCGAACAGCCTTGTGCCGCAGGTCGAGGCGCGGGCGAACGAGTTGACCATCAGCCCGAGCTGGCGCACCGGCATCTGCAGGATGGTCATGAAGGTGAGGAACTGCGCCAGCGTGCCTACGCTGATCTGGCCCGCGATCACCTTCTGGCCACCGAACCACAGCACCAGGCCCATGGCCGCCAGGAAGGAAAAATTCATGGCGCTGGTGTTAGAGACGCGGATGTCGACGCGCTGGTCGGCAAGCTCCAGCGCCGACTTCTTGGCGCGGTCGAATTTTTCCAGCTCATGCCGCTGCGCCGCAAAGGCGCGCACGACGCGGATTCCGCCGAGGTTCTCGTCCATCACCCGGCTCAGCACTGACAGCCGCTCCTGCAGCGTCAGCCAGGTGCTGCGCAGCCTGAGCTGTGTGACCGAGGAGCGCCAGGCGACGAACGGCACGAAACTCAGACTGAGCAGCCCGAGCTCGAGATCGGTGCTGATCAGGAGATAGGAGCCGACGCCGATCAGCACGCCGAGCAGCACCACGCGCAATATGCCGGTGGAAAAGAACATGCGCACGCCGTCGAGGTCGAGCAGGCCAAGCGTAATCAGGTCGCCGGTATGCACCCGGTCATGGAAGGAGAAGCTCAGCCGCTGGATCTTCTCGTAGAAGGCCAGGCGCAGCTCATAGCCGGTGCGGTGGCCAACGGCCTCGCCATAATAATTCTGCGCCATGGTGAAGAGGCCGCGCAGAATGCTGACGACGAGCAAGGTGATCGCCGTCGTCCACAGCGCCTGCTCAGCCGCCGCGCCGCCGCCTCCAGCCATCACGCCTTGCGCCTGGTCGATGGCGTGGCCGAGCAGGCGCGGGATGAACAGCTGCAGCGTCGCGGCAATGAAGGTCGAGGCGATGGTGATCGCAACTTGCCAAGGATGGCGCAGCGTCATGCGCACGATGCGCAGCAGCGTGCTGAGGCCCTTGCCCCAGGACGCCTCCGCCACATGGGCAAACGATTTGCCGCGCATCGCTGCGCCGCGGGTTGCATCCATTGCCAAGGAAAATACCCAATCCGATCCGGACATTAGCCCAGACGAATGAAAACAGACTCAGTTTCAGATACCGCGATGGTACGCCTCGATTTTGACCGTTCAAGGGCCAATGGCGGTATCGCACTGTGCCTGAAAGGGGCTGATCGTCCGCGACCGCTTAAGCCCGTGTCGGCGTTAGAGGCGGCAGGCTCGTCACTTTAGGCCGATTGAAAAGATGCGAGCATGTGGGTTGCGCCAACCGCCATCATGCGTGACCTCGGCCAATGTGATCGGCTGCGGGACCGAGCGCAGTGAGCAGCGCCTTGCCGCTTTCCAGCGTCGCATTCTCATGCGGCGCGCGCAGGTTGAGCCAGCGTTTGTCGCCGGAGCGCACCGCCAGCACGGCCTTCATTGCCGGGATCAGGCCTGCATCCTGGATCACCTTGCGGAACGCCCTGATCGCGGCGTCCGCTTCCGTGACGTCTTGGCCAGCGATCGTCGCGTCGTAGAGGGCGCGGATGGCCGCAGCGTTGAGATTGACGGTCGCGGAGATACAGCCCGCAGCACCACTGGCGAGCCCCTTGGTCAGTTGCGCCTCCGAGCTGGGGAACACCGCGACGTCGGGTGCGGCGGCAATCACCGCCGCCGTGTTGTTCCAGTCGCCGGCGCTATCCTTGTAGGCGACGACCGTCTCTGGAAACGCCGCGCTCAACCGGGCGGTCAGGGCAGGGCTTACCGGCACGCCGGAGTTCTGCGGGATGTGGTAGAGGATCATCTTCAGCGCCGGGTTGGCCACCCTTTCGATCAGCTCGCTGTAGTAGCGCGCCTGGCCATCGTCCCCGGCGGCCGTGTAGAAGAACGATGGCAGCACCATCACGGCGGCGCAGCCGAGGCCGACCGCGTGCTTCGACAGTTCGACGGTTTCGGGCAGTGCGGTGACGCCGGTGCCGGGCATCATGCGCCCCGGCGAAATGCCTGATGCAACCAGCCATTCCAGCGCCTGCATGCGCTCGTCGAGCGAGAGCGACAGCGCCTCGCCCGTGGTGCCGAACGGCGACAGGAAATGCGCGCCCTGGCCCAGCGCCCATTTGGCGTGTGAGATCCAAAGGTCACGGGCAATGCGGCCATCGTTCTCGAACGGCGTCAGGATCGGGGCGATGGTTCCTTGCGGGCGGGGCATGTCGGTCCTTCCATCGGTGCTGGAAATCAGCTTGGCATAGAGCATACGTACGATGCGATCTGCCAGAGGCGATCTCTTGGGCCACCGCGCCGGCCGTGGGAAAACTTGCGGGTCATTGCCGCGAAATTCTGGCCCTTCGGTCTGCCGCAACCAGATGACGCCGGCGTCAATGGGTTGCAAATGGACCGGGGTTGCAAATGGACCGGGGTTGCAAATGGAACAGGGTTGCAAATGGACCAGCCAAGCCCGAAATGTCGAACAGAGACAGATCCGGAAACGGCATGCACCCACGATTGCTCAAGACCTTCCTCGCCGTGGCGCGGCACCGCAACATCACCCGCGCAGCGCGGGAGGTTCATCTGGCGCAGTCGAGCGTCAGCGACCAGATCCAGTCGCTGGAAAGCGAACTTGGTGTCGTCCTCTTCATCCGCTCGCGCCACGGCCTCGACCTGACAACGGCCGGCGACGCGCTGAAACCCTATGCGGAAGAGATTCTGCAACTGGCGGAGGAGTCGCGTATTGCCGTCGAGTCAACGACGGGAATGACCGCCGGAACGGTTACGGTCGGCGCGCTGGAGACGATTGCGACCGTCAGACTTCCGCAATGGCTGGCGGCCTTTCGAGGCGACCACCCGGAGATCGGTCTGCGGCTGAAAATCGCCGGCAGCGATGCCCTGCTGCGGCAGCTCGAAGAGAGCGAGATCGACGTCGCCTTCTGTTTCGACAAGGGCGGTCTGGACGAACGTCTGGCCCGGCGCACGATATCGGCCGAGCCGCTGGTCCTTGTCGCATCAGCTGAGCATGCGGCCGCATCGCGACAGAACGACCTAACCGCGCTCGCCGCGATGAGTTTCGTGGTGACGGAAACCGGATGCGTCTACCGGCATCTGTTCGACACTGCCTTTGCCGAGATTGCAGCGCCAGAACTTGCCGCCGAAGTCGGCAGCATCGGCGCCATTGGGGGCCTGGTGGCGACTGGTGTCGGCGTGAGCCTGGTGCCGCGGCTGGCCGTTGCCGACGCGCTCGATCGCGGCGAGATCGTCGAATTGCCATGGCCGGGTCCGGCCCGCACGGCGTCGCTGGTCATGATCTGGCGCCGCCGGCGCGTCCAGCCGCCGGCGCTGAAACTGCTGCTGGCGGCCGCGGCCAGGAATTTCGCTGCGCTCAGATCAGCCGGTGACCGCCCTCGACATGCAGAACCGTCCCTGTCGTAAAACCGTTGCCCATCAGAAAGGCGATGGCATCGGCAATGTCGTCCGGCTGTCCGACGCGGCCGACCGGCAGGCGCCTGGCCATTGCATCGAGCGTCTCGTGCTTCTTGTCGCCGGCCACAAAACTCCAGATCGGCGTGTCGACCCAGCCCGGCGAGACGGCGTTGACACGGACCGGCGCCAGCTCGACCGCCAGCGCCCGCACCAACCCTTCCAGCGCAGCGTTGACGGCGGCAACGACCGAGCCGCGCGCCGCCGGCCGGTAGGCGGCAATGCCTGAGGTGAAGGTGATGGAGCCGTTGGCCGAAAGCTGCGGCGCGCCATGCTTGGCGAGCAGCAGCGGCCCGTAGAATTTGCTTTCGACGACCCGCTGCGCCGCCTTCAGGTCGACTGAAGGCAATAGCTCATAGGCGCCTTCGATGTCGGCGGCGGTGCTGACGATATGGTCGAGCCGGCCAATTCGCTTGAACAGGTCAGCGACCTGATCCTCCCTGGCGATATCGGCCGCGACGGCGCTCAAAGCGGAAGGGTTCTGCAGCGCCTCGCCGGCACGCTTGAGCCTGGCTTCACTGCGGCCGACGATGATGACTTCGGCGCCTGAGACCAGGCACCGCCTTGCCAACGCCAGCCCCATTCCGGAGCTGCCGCCAACGATAATGATTTTCGATTTTGCGATGTCTGCCATGTTTCCGTTCCTGTCCTGAACCGCTCCGGGCGAGAGTTCGCAGACCGGCGGCAGGAGTGGAAACGGAAGAAAGCGATAGTGCCATCGGAGGCTCCGATGGCACTATCGTCGATAGGAACCGGCGCCGGCCACTCCGTCGAGTGGCCCGCCTGTCAATGAAGTGCGCTCAGTAGCCGACGGTAAAGCGCTGCTTGATATGCGCCGGCTTTTCGATCTCGTCGGCCATGACGATGGCATAGTCCTCGAAGGAAATGCTGCTGCCTTTGTCTGACGTCAGCAGCGTGTCCTTGCCGATGCGGTATTTGCCGGTGCGCTCGCCGGCGACGAACAGCGCCGAAGGCGACAGCAAGGTCCAGTCGAGATCGTCGACCGTCCGCAGCGTGTCGAGGAAGTCGGCGCCCTTCTGCGCCTCGGCCTTGTAGATATCAGGGAAGGTCGGCGTGTCGACCAGGCGCTTGCCGGGCGCAACCTCAAGGCTGCCGGCGCCGCCGACGACGAGGTAGCGTTTGACGCCGGAAGCACGCACGGCTGCGATGAGCGTATCGGGATCGCTGTCGAGGAAATGCACCGAGGAGATCACCGCGTCATGACCCTTGATCAGGGCGGCAAGGCCATCCTTGTCGAAGACGTCGCCCTTCTTGGCAATCACGCCCGGAAGTGCCGCGATCTTGTCTGGATGCCGGGCAATGGCGGTGATGCTGTGACCGCGATCGGAGAGTTCCTTGAGCAGGCGCGAGCCGACCTGGCCGGACGCGCCGATAAGTGCGATTTTCATGGGGATTTTCCTTTCGTCTGGGGAGAATTTCGTCTGGGGAGAATTTCTGGGACTACGCCGCCTCGATGTGAGCGACGAGATTGTCGTAGCTGCCGAACAGCGCGTTGGCGCCGATCAGGCGCGGCGCCGTTTGGCCGATCACCGCCAGCGCGGGAACGCCATTGGCATGCAGCCGTTGGAACAACATCCGCCCGCGGCTGACCAGGTCGTCATGCTTCGCCAGAAACGGCTGCGTCGGCGCCTTCAAAAGCTTTGCCGCGTCGCTCATGCCGGCGTCGGTCAGTACCGAGGCGACGCCGTCAACCGTCACAATATCGCGACCGTCGACATAGCGGGCATGCTGGATCGCCTTCAGTGCCGCAAGTTCCTGGCGCCAGTCGTCCAGCCCGGCGGCGTTGATGCCCATGGTGGCAGCGGAAGAATCGAGCAAGGTGCCGCTGACATTGAGCACATTGTCGAGATAGGCCTGGCTGAAGCGCTGTCCGCTCAGCCGCGCGATGCGCTGGTCATTGTCCCAGGCGTGGGCGGCAAAACCTGCATCCAGCGGCCGCGCGCCGGCACCGGAGAAAAGCCCCACCGGCAGCAGTTGGAGCGCGGTCCCGCCGGCGGCCAGTCGATCCAGCATCGGCGTGGCGCCATAGCACCAGCCGCAGAGCGGGTCGAAAAGATAGGTTAGGGTTGCATTGGTCATGGCGGCCTCATTCTGTTGCCCGATAGATGACAGCTGGACCGCTTGCGAAAAATGGCGATCAATCATACAAACTGTCCGATAAAATCAGACAATGAGCGGCCTGTGACCGAACTCCTCAATCTCAATCGGCTTGTCTACTTCGCCACGGTGGTGGAGACCGGCTCGTTCACGGCCGCTGCCGACCGTCTCGACGTTGCCAAGGCTGTGGTCAGCCATCAGGTCGGCAAGCTCGAAGAAGAGCTCGGTGCAACGCTGCTGCGGCGCACGACCCGGCGCGTGACGGCGACCGAAGAGGGTCGTCTGTTCTATGACCGGACCGCGATCATCCTGCGCGAGGCGGAGGCAGCCTATGGCGACATTTCGCAGCGAGCGGCGCAGCCGACGGGGACGCTGCGGCTGACGGCGCCGCTCGATTATGGCGAGAAGGTGGTGGCGCCGACCATCGCCGCCTACATCAGAAAATACCCGAAAATGCGGGTCGAGACGATCTTCGACGATGCGGTCAGCAACCTGGTCGACGAGCAGATCGATCTTGGCATCCGCGTCGGCTGGCTGGCCGATTCCAGCAATCTGGCACGGCGGCTGGGCAGCCTGCAGCAATTCGTTGTCGCCAGCCCGGAACTGGCCGAGATGCTGCCTGGGAATGCCGGGCCCAGGCAGGCGAAGTCGCTGCCCTGGGTCGGCAACGCCCAGTTGCGCGGGGTGGGCCAATGGCTGTTCTCGAGGGGCACGGAAACGGTGCTGGCCGAACTCAATCCTGTCGTCAGTTGCGACAAGACACCGGGCGTTCTGTCCTGCGTGCTGGCCGGCATCGGCCTCGGCATCTTTCCGGATTACAGTGTCGCCGACGACATTGCGCGCGGCCGGCTGGTGCGGGTGTTCGCGGACTGGACCTTGCCGTCCGGTGGCATCCATGCCGTCTTCCCGCCGGCGCGCTTCAGGCCGGCCAAGGTGCGCGCTTTCGTCGACCTCCTGGTTGCAGCCGAACGGCGGCGCGCGCGCAGTGCGGGCTGATTTCGGCACCGGCCGGCAATGCCGGCGAGGGAACCTTTGTTCGGCAGGCGCTTTTGGATATGCTGCGATTCCGAACCGTCAGAAGGGTACTGCCGATGACCACCAAGATCTTTGTGACCTGCATGCTCGCTCTCGCTGTCGGCTGCAGCCTGTCCACAGCGGCTGTCGCCAAGGACAAGCATCGCCATCGTCAGCCAGAACCCGAACGCTACGTCCCCGCCCATCGCGACCTCATCTACGCCCTGTTCGGCGGCCCGCGCTACTATGACAAAATGCTGATCACCACGGCGGCCGGCCCGTGCTCTTACGACCGGGTCGGGCCGGACGCGAATGCGCTGAACAAGGTCAACGATCACCATTGCGGAAAGTAGATTGGTCCCAAAGGCGGGGTCCTGCGTCCCAGGGTTACCGGATGACGGCCGCCGCGAACACGATAGAGACAGTCGATGACCGCTGGTGAGAAATGGTCTCCGTCCGAAAAGAAAGTCGCCCGCACTGCCTATGACGCAGCGCTGAAAGTGGCGCTCGACAAGACGTTGGCTGAACTCAAGAGCAGGGCCCACGTTGCGGCAACCCCTTCCGAAATATGGGATGTCGAAGACTTTCTGCGGCAGCAGCGACGGAAGATCGACCAGATGTTCGACTATCGCTATTCACAGCTAATACAGGTCTTCGCCAATCTCATCCGGCAAGGCTATCTCGAGGAGAATCTCCTTGTTGGCTTGTCGGAAGACAAGCGGCAAACGATCCGAAAATACGCCAGCTGGAATCGCGAAGGGTAGGGGTCCTCTTCGGGGACCTTGGCGCTGCATTCAAACTGGACCATTCACCATCTTCGCGCGCGCCGCGCAGCTCGAGTTCAGCCATGGCGTGCCTCCGTGGCATCGGCGGTCGCGCCTCTGTCCTTGTCGTCCTGCGCCATCGCCAGCGGCGCACCCGGTTCGCCTTCCCGCAGGATCAGGCTCGCGGCGCCGATCAGACCGGCGCGGTCGCCGAGTTCAGCCTGCACGACCGGCACGTCGCGATAGGCCGGCATCGCTCGCTGCTGGATGACCGCTCTGATCGACGGTGCCAGAAGGTCGAACCCGTTGGAAAGGCCGCCACCCATGACAATCAGATCGGGCGAATAGAGATGCAAGAGATTGGTGAAGCCGATGCCCAGCCATTGTGCTTCCGCCTCGATCAGGTCGAGAGCGTTGGCGTCGCCGGCCTTGGCAGCCTCTACGACATGCCTGGCCGAGACGTCGCCATCATTTGACAGCCGTCGTAAGAGCGAGCCGTCGCCGGGCGCGGTCAATCGCGTCGCGCGGCGGCCAAGCGCGGTTCCCGATGCGACAGCCTCGAAGCAGCCGATGGCGCCGCAGAAGCAGCGGTCGCCTTCGCCGGTGATGGTCATGTGGCCGATCTCAGCCGCCAGTCCGCGCCTGCCGTGATAGATGTGGCCATCGGCGACAACGCCGCCGCCAATGCCGGTCGATACGGTCACGAACACCAGCGATCCGCTGCCGCGTCCGGCGCCAAAACGCCATTCGCCGAGCGCCGCCGCATTGGCGTCGTTTTCCAGCCGCACCGGCAGGCCGAAATGCTGCCCCAGAATGTCGATCAGCGGCACGTCGTGCCAGCCGGCCAGCGTCGGCGGCGCGATCACGATGCCCGCCTTGGGGTCGAGCGGTCCCGGCGCGCCGACGCCGATGCCGGCGACGTTTGCCTGCGGGTGTTCCCTAAGCAGCGTGCCTGCCAGAGCGACGATCTGGCCGATCACCGCCTCCGATCCCGCACCGGCAAGCGTCGGCGCTGAAGCATGAGCGACGATGCGGCCATCGCTTTCGACCAGCGCACCGCGCAGCGCCGTGCCGCCGAGATCGAAGGCCAGCGCAAGCTTGGTCATCAGGCGGCGACCTCCAGCCCGTGCAGCCAGGCCATGCGCCGGGCAAGGTCGGGATCGCCGAAGGCCAGCGAGCCCAGCACCACGGTCTCCGCACCTGCGGCGCGCAGTAAGGGCACGGTCTCGTGGCGGATGCCGCCATCGGCGGCGAGCACGATGTCGGCCTCGCGGCCGGCTTTGCGCATCAGCGCGCGCGCCTCGATCAGGCGCGGACACGCCTGCTCCGACAGGCTCTGGCCCTTGACGCCGATGGAAGTGCCGAGCAGCGTCACGAATGCCACTTCCGGCAGGAAGGGCGTGACGGCCGCGACCGGTGTTTCCAGCCGCAGCACCACGCCGGCCTCGGCCCCGAGTTCACGCGCCAGTTTCACGGCGCGCAGACCGGTCTCGCCGTTTTCGGCGTGCACACTGATCAGGTCGGCGCCGGCCTCGATGAACTGGCGCGTCTGTTCCTCGACGATCTCGGCTTCGACCATCAAATGGACATGGATAGGCTTTGCGGTGAGCTTGGCGATGTGCGCCACCAGGTCCGGGAAGAACAGGAAGCCAGGGGTGAAGCGGGCATCGGCGACGTCGATATGATGGACATCGGCATGGGTCTCGATGCGCTTCAAATCGCGCTCCATATTGGCGAGGTCGGCCGACCACAGCGAAAACTCGCCGATAAGCCGGTTGCGCGGCAGGGCGGCAAATGCGGCGGGGCCGGACAGGGGCTTGTTCGTCGTCATCGTCTCAGGCTCCGTAGCCGCGCATTGTCTGGCGGTTGGTTTTGACGGCGCCGGCAGGGTCGGCGGCGGCCGTTTCGGACTCTTCCTCCAGCACCAGCCAGCCGTTGAAATTGGGTGCAGCACCAGCGATCTCGATCACCTTCGCCGTGTCACAGACGCCCTTGCCCAGCATCGCCCAGGTTCCATTCGCGTCGACATCCTTCAGATGCACATAGCGGATGCGGTCGCGATAAGTGGTGAGCGTATCCGCCATGTCCTGGCCACCGCGCAAGATGTGGCCGGTGTCGGGCACCCAGCCCACCAGCGAGGCGTCGAGCAGCCCGAAGATGCGGTCGTAGTCGGCGCGGTCGAACAGCAGCGTGTTGTGATGCGAGCTTGGATGCACCGCGACCTGGACGCCGGCCTCGCGCCCGAGTTCGCCGGCTTTGTTGTAGACCTCGGCGGCGGTGGCAAACTTGCCGTCGCGCGGCCCGTCGGAAACGATCGTGGCCGAGCCCATCGACACCAGCGCGCCGGGAAAGGCGGCGGCGAAGTCGATCCAGCGTTTGGCGGTCTCGAGGTCGGCGCCGATCTCATCCCTGAGCGTGAAACCGCTCTTCGAGCCGAAGGCGAAGGAGACGAGCGTCAGTCCGGATGATTTCAGCGCGGCCGCGAACTCCGCCGGCTTGCCGGCATAGCGGCCGATCATCGTGTCGGTGATCTCGATGCCGGCATAGCCGCCATCGGCAATCGCCTTGAGCAGATCGTCCGGGCCGCCGGCGAAGCGGTCCCCGAGCATTTCCCAGGTAAAGGTCTGGCAGCCGACTTTCAGGTCTTTCACGGTCATCCTTTCATTCCTTGATCCACCTCCGTTGGAGGGATACCCTACTTGACCGAGCCTGCGGTCATGCCGGCGAGGAAGAACCTCTGGGCAACCAGGTAGATGACCAGGAGCGGCAGCGAGCCGAGCACGCTCATCGCCATCATCTGGTTCCATTCGAATGCGTGTTGCCCCATCAACAACTGGATGCCGATCGGGACGGTGCGCATGGACGTCGACTTCGTCAGTGTCAGCGCAAAGAGAAATTCGTTCCAGCACAACAGGAAGGTGTAGACCGACGTCGCCACGATACCAGGCAGTGAAATCGGGACGATCACCCGCCACAGTGCGGTCCAACTGGTGCCGCCGTCGACAGCCACCGCTTCATCGAGGTCGCGGGGCAAGGTGTTCAGATATCCCGTCATCAGCAGGATCGCATAGGGCAGCGTGAACACCAGATAGGTCAGGATCAGCGCGACATAGGTGTCGAAGATGCCATACGAGACGACAAGCCCGAAGAAGGGGATCAAAAGCGTGATCGGCGGGATCGTCTGCGTGCTGATGATGAGCGTGTTGAGGCTGCCCTTGCCGCGGAAATTGAAACGGCTGAACCCGTAGGCCGCCAGCAAGGCGATCAGCACCGTCAGCACGGTCACCGCTCCGGCCACGAAGTAGCTGTTGAAGAAGAAGCGCAGCTTTACCGGGTCGCCCAGAATGGCCGCATACGCTTCCAGCGTGAAGGCCTTCGGCAGGACGGTTGGCGGCAGGGCGAAGATTTCGGTATTCGACTTGAACGAGCTGCTCAGCATCCAGTAGATCGGGAAGGCCGCGAAAAAGAGCCCTGCGGCAAGCGCGACATGGAGCGCGGCGGTGATCAGCCTGTCTTTCGGCGTGTGCCCTTTCCTCATGTGACTACCGAGCCTTTTGATAGCGGATGTAGAACAGCGTCAGGCCGAGAGAGATCAGCAGGATGACCACGGCGCTAGCCGAGGCCTGCGATAGGTTGTAGCTCGAAAACGCCAGCTTGTACGTGTAGGTGCTGAGGACCTCGGTCGAGTAGATCGGACCGCCACCCGTCGTTATCCAGATCAATGGAAAGACCTGCATGGTCCAGATGAAGTCGAGCAGCGAGATGCTGATGATGATCGGCATCAGCTGCGGAATGGTGATGAAGATCAGCTTCTGGTAGGCCTTCGCGCCGTCGATATCGGCGGCCTCGTAGAAATCCTTGGGAATGCCCTGCAAGCCTGCGAGCAGGCTGACCATGAAAAGCGGGTAGCCCGCCCAGATGTTGGCGAAGGTGACGGCGTGCAGCGCGGTCGCGGGCGAGGAAAACCACTCGACCTTGGAACCGATGATGCCCATCTGCATGAGAACACTGTTCACGACACCATTCGGCTCGAGCAGAAGGCGCCAGATCACCGCGATAATCACCGCGGTGAACAGCCAGGGCAGTATGTACAGCACGCGCAGAATGTTGCGCAGCGTAGGATTGATGCGGTCGCTGTTCAGCATGAGTGCGAAGAGCATGCCGATGGTCATATGGAAGACGACGCTCATGCAGGTGAAGTAGAGTGTGTGCCACAGCGAGGCCCAGAACACCGGATCGGCAAAGATCGCCTGGTAGTGTTTCAATCCGGCAAAGGACGGGTCGCGACGCAGCACCGCGCTGTTCTGGAACGAATAGCCAATCACCGTCACCATTGGCAGCAGCATCAAAAGGCCGATTATGAGGAGCGAGGGTGACAGATAGAGATAGGGTGCGACCGCTCGTTTCAGTCGATGGTGGGAGCGCTTCTGCCCGGTCATGTGCGACCCCTGGGATGTGCCTTCAAGAGGAAGGTGCGCTTCAAAAACAGGTCCATCTCAAATTGCCGATCCGTTGTTGACGGGTGGCCTGGCCGAGGCCGGGCCACCCGGTGGAAGATAGCAAACGAGCAATGGGCCGCTCAGAATTTCGCCGTCCAGCCCTTTTGAGCGTTGGTTGCGGCTTGTTCCGGAGACTGCTCGCCGGCAAGCATCTTCTGAGCCTCCACGTCGAACTGGGTCATCAGGTCTTCAGCCACCGGCAGGCCCGTGAACTCGTTGGCGAGATAGCCGGTCTTGAAGATTTCGAAAGCCTTGGCGAAAGCCTTGTCCGAGGTCACGAAATCGGGCTTGGCGTTGACGTTGCCCGGGAAGGCATTTGCAAGCGACACGAGCTTGGCATTCACCTTCTCGCTCATCAGATATTGGACGAGCTTCCAGGCTTCATCCTGATGTTTCGAGGCGGCAGAGATGCCGATGCCCCAGGAGGCATAGGGAAGGCCGCGCTTGCCGTTGTAGTCCGCCACGACTGGGACCGGGATGAGGTCGAAGTTCAGCTTGGGATTGCGTTTGCGGATGAGATTCACATGCGCGAGCGAGTCGATCATCATTCCGACCCGATCGTTGACGAATTCCTCGACCTTTTCCTGCTCGGTCTTGGTGGCAATGCCGGGCGAGATGACGCCGGCGTCGTTCAGCGATTTGACGAAGGTGAGCATATCGACGACCGGCTTGCCCTCGAGAGCCGGCTTGCCCTCAACCATCATCGATTGACCCGAGGCCCAGACCCACGACATCAGGTCGTTCTGGACACCGGACGGCGTTTGCAGCGACAGCGGCAGCACCCAGCCATACTGGTTCTTGTCGGCATGGGTCATCTTCTTGGCGGCTTCGAGAAACTCCGCGCGGGTCGACGGCAGCTTGGTCACGCCTGCCTGGGCGGCGAGGTCCAGATTGACGAAGACCGGATAGACGAACGAAGCCACGGGAAACATCACCGCCTTGCCGTCCACCTTGATGATATCCGCGACCTGGGTCTTGTCGAACCCGCTCGCATCCATCATCGGGTTCATGTCGGCCAGCGCACCCTGCGCGTTCAGATTGTTCACCCAGGCGCCGTCGAGACCGACGACGTCGCTGAGCGTTCCGGTTGCGGCGCCGACCGAGATCTGGTCTCGCGTGGTCGCATAGGGACCGCTGACCAGCGTCACCTTGATGCCGGGGTTTGCAGCCTCGAAGTCGTTCATGATTGCCCTGAGCGATCCCGCCGGCAATTCGGGCTCCCACCATTGGGTGAATTCCAGCGTCGTGTCCGCCATGGCGCCGGTTGCACCAAGCAACCATGCGGCCGCGGCTATTTTCAGCATCGCGGGTCGTATCCGAAACATCATTTTCTCCTCCTTCTTCAAGATCGGCCGCACAATGCGGACGGTCGTCTGTTCATTCAGAAGCCTTCTTGTATCTTCCGCAGGCACCTCGCTCCCGCCCGCGGTCTTCCGCAGATCTTCAGATCGCCAGATGCGTTTCGGGATCGAAGAAATGGAACTTGGCATCATCCACGGCCAACCGGATTTCCGAGCCGGAGCGGACGGCGCTGATCGGCTCGAACCTCGCCACCGCGTTCGATGCCAGGCCGAAATCGTCCACCGCATCCGGATCGCCGGAGTCCACCCGGACCGCGTCGATGTTCATGTGGACGATCTGTTCGGAGCCGAGTTCCTCGATCGAGGTCACCCTGGCCGGTATCGTCTGATACTTGCGACCGGATTCAAGGCTGCTGTCATAAAGATCCTCCGGTCTGATCCCGAACACGACCTTGCGCCCCGCATACGACCTCAAGGCCGGCCTGCGCACGAAGGCTGCATCCTGCAGCCGGACGGCGAAGTCGCGAAAAGCGAGCTCGCCGCCCTTCAGGGTCGCCTCGAAAAGGTTCATCGAAGGAGAGCCGATGAAGCCGGCAACGAAGGCGTTAACCGGCGATTCATAGAGCCTCTTGGGTGTGTCGACCTGCTGCAGCACACCGCCTTTCAGCACCGCGACCCTGTCGCCCATCGTCATCGCTTCGATCTGATCGTGGGTCACGTAAATGGTCGTGACGCCGAGCTGCTTTTGCAGGCTGGTGATTTCGGCGCGCATTTGCACACGCAGTTTCGCATCCAGATTGGAAAGCGGCTCGTCCATGAGAAAGGCGGCCGGCTCGCGCACCATGGCGCGGCCCATGGCAACCCGTTGACGCTGCCCGCCTGACAGGTTCGCGGGTTTGCTGTCCAGCAAAGACGTCAGCTGAAGAGTTTTGGCGATCTCGTCCACGCGCTTCTTGCGCTCGGCCTTCGGCTTGCCTGCCAGCCGCATCGAAAAGGCGATGTTTTCGGATACCGTCATATGCGGGTAGAGCGCGTAGCTCTGGAACACCATCGCGATGTCGCGGTCCTTGGGCGGCATGTCGACGACGTCGACCCCGCCGATCCGAAGGCTGCCGCTGGTGATGTCTTCCAACCCCGCGATCATTCGCAACGCCGTGGATTTGCCGCAGCCGGAAGGCCCGACGAGGATCAAGAACTCGCCGTCCTTGACCGACAGGTTCAACTGGTCGATTGCGCGAAAACTGTTGCCGTAGGTTTTGCAGATCTTCTCGAGAATGACTTCTGCCATATTCCTCCCTCCACAAGTATAAGCCCTGATTTTTATGATTCTCCTGGGCTTGTGTTCGCCTGCGAAATGTTTCGTCGGATCGTTTCAGGTCATGCTCCAGCATCCACATGCGCATTTTTCAGGTCGACTGCTGACGGCGCGTTCGCCGATGCCAGGAGTTGCGTGACCTGGTCCTCGGTCGGAAGCGCCTCGCGCCCGCCACGCCCCGTTATCGAAACGGCCGCCGCCGCGGCCGCGAATGCGATCCGGCCCGCGGTGTCGGCTCCGCGCGTCAACGCATGGGCATAGGCGCCATGAAAGCAGTCACCCGCGCCTGTGGAGTCGACGACCGCAACCCGGTGCGGGGGCAGGTGCCAGAGACCTGTCTGTTCACGGCCGCGATAGTACACACCCCTGCCTCCATCGGTCAGAACCACGGCGGATCGCGATGACAACCACAAGGCATCGAGCATCTCGGCAGGCGATCGGCGCCCCGTGGCAGTCCGTGCAAAGCTAAGTGGAAGAATGAGATGGTCGCAGAGCGCGATCAGCCGCTCCGTGGCGGGGCCGCTGCTCCATTCGATATCGCCGAGGATCGCAAGGCCGAGATCGCGAGCCCGAGCCACGACATCCAGCGACCCGGTCGCATAGCTATCGACGATCAGGACGGTCGCGCGGCTGAGGATATCGTCCGGAAAGTCCGGAGCGGTGCCCAGCATCGCATCGTCGTCATACGCGATGAACCTTTCCCCGTCCGAGCCGACGGTGATCCGCGAGTGCACCGGGCGCGCGTCGGGATGGCGCGGCGCGAATGCGGTTTCAATACCGCTCGCCACGAGATCGAGTTGCACCGCGTCGTCCGCGGCACTGGCCAGCCATCCGACGAACCCGGCGGTTCCGCCGAGCCGCGCGACGGCGGCCAGCGCCGTCGCGACATTTCCCCCGAAGGCGCGGGTACTTTGCAGAACCTTACCCTTGCCCGCCGACAATGGCTGATCGACGTAGACGATGTCGTCGATCGCAATAGCGCCGAAGCCGAGGATCGAGGGGATGGTGGGCATCGTTCAGGCACCCGCCTTCGCCAGGGCGTCTTGCGCCGAAAGGCCGTCATGGATGACGCCGCGAAAGGCAAGCGCTGCCTTCTCCGGATCGCCGTGCCCCCAGAGATTGCGGCCGACCACGGCGCCGTGCGCGCCGGCACGGATGGCGTCCGCCGTCTGCTGAAGCGCGCCGAGCAGCGTATCGGTCTTTGGACCGCCCGCGATGACAACCGGCACCGGGCAGGTCCGGACGGTCTCCCGGAACGACTCGAAATCGCCGGTGTAGCCGATTTTGATCACGTCGACGCCGGACTCGTAACCGATGCGCGCCGCATAGGCGATCTCGTCGGGGGTGAAGACGATCTTTGCTCCGTCGGTGAAATCGCGAGGGTAGATATGCGCCACCACGGGCATGCCGTAGCGGGCTGCTGCATTCACCGAATCGGTCAGCCAGCGTATGTATTTGCCCTCCGTCGCGCCGCGCACCGGAATGGCCACGGCCAACGCATCGGCCCCCGCGCGCACCGCGTCCTCGGGCGTTGCGATCAACTCGCTGATGCGATCGTCCGCGGTGAAGCAGCCCGCCTGAATCACCAGGGAAGCTTTGCCCGCATATTGCGGCCACAGATGGCGCGCGGTGCCAGGCTGGATGCTGACGTAGTCGGGTTTGCCCGCCATGACGCGTGCGAGCGCACCCGGCAGGTCGGCAAGGCCGCCTTTGCGCACGTCGCCATAGCCGACGAAGTGGTCGACCGCGCCGCCAAAAAGGTTCCCCGATGGATGCGAGAAGAGGCGCGCGAGACGCACCTTGGTTCCTAGGCTCATGAGTCCAAAATTCCCTGATCGGTTGATTTAAAAAAGCTCGATCCAGTGTTTCCGAAAGAAAAAGGAAAAACAATCTTTCGAAAGCTTTCGAATCTGCATATTTCCGGTAAGGTGAGCCGAGGCCGGCGCGATTGCTCGGCGCAGGCAGGCAAGGGCCGGGCAATGTTGTCGGAGCAGAGACGCCAATCGATCCTGGGCGAGGTGCAACGCAGCGGACAGGTTCGCATCAAGGACCTGTCGGACGGGTTTGGCGTGTCGGAGGTCACGGTGCGCTCCGACCTCGAAATACTGGACCGCAAGGGACTGCTGACCAAGACCCGTGGAGGGGCGGTGACCCGGACCACCGATTCGACGACGGCCGCGTTCGCGCGGCGGATGCAAACGAACCTCGACGCAAAGAAGCGCATCGCCCGGGCGGCGCTCGACCTTTTCGAGGACAACCAGTCGATCATCTTCGACGGTGGCTCGACCTTGATGCAGCTTGCCATGCAGTTACCGCCGCTCAGCAATGTCGTGGTCGCGGCCACGGCCATGAATATCGTGCAGCATCTTATGCATCGTCCCGGGCTCGACGTTCATATGATCGGCGGCCGGGTCTATCCCGACACGGTGAGCACGCTGATCACCGATGCCGATACGGCTCTCGGCGGCCTGGTAGCGCATCAGGTCTTTGTTGGAGCGCATGCGATAGACTCGTCACTGGATGTGGTCGACGTGAACGAAGACATGGCGCGAACGAAGCGAAACCTCGTTCGCATGGCCCGGCGCGTTGTCCTGCTCGCCGATTCGAGCAAATGGGGCGTCAGCGGGACGTCCAAGGCATTTTCGCTGTCGGCCGTCGATGTGGTGATCACCGACGATGGCCTGCCCGGTCCAATACGCAGCGAGCTTGATAGGATCGGGGCCAAGGTGATCTATGCCTGAACCCATCCCGGTCTCTGATGCGCGACGGAAAGCGCGCATGAGCCACGGGCTTCGCAGCGGCCGTCGGCCGTTTTTCATGCCGGTCATGTTCTCCTCCTCACGCTGGCGGCCTCCCAGTGCACGCCAGAATTCTCATAAGCTCTATAAAAATTTTACGCGCGTCAACATTTAAAGTCCTGTATAGCGGATTGCGGGGGGTCGTGGGAACTGCAACGGTTGCGCAGCATGCCCTTGGCTTCGGAGGAAAGCTGGAAATGCACGGAAAATCAGAGACAAAGCTCGGCATCGGTGTCATCGGCTGCGGCAACATCTCGATGACCTATCTGCGCAATGCAGCGCTCTTTGGTGGTGTCGAGCTACGCGCCTGCGCCGACATTTCCGCTGACATGGCCGAGCTGCGCGCCAGGGAATACGGCATCCGCGCCCTCGGCGTTGACGCGCTGCTGGCCGACCCCGATATCGACCTCGTGCTGAACCTGACAATCCCCGCGGCGCATTTCGATATTTCGTTCTCGGCGCTTTCGGCGGGCAAGCACGTCTTCACCGAAAAGCCGTTGGCAACCTCCGCCGCCGACGGCCGCCGGCTTGTCGCCGAGGCCGCGAAGCGCGGCCTGCTGATCGGCTCGGCGCCGGACACATTCCTGGGTGCAGCCGGCCGCCGCGCGCGCCGGCTGATGGATGACGGCGCCATCGGCAAGCCGGTGACCGGCACCGCTTTCATGATGGGACGGGGCATGGAGCACTGGCATCCCAATCCGCAATTCTATTATCAGCCCGGCGGCGGTCCGGTGTTCGACATGGGTCCCTATTACCTGACCGTGCTGGTCAATCTGCTCGGGCCGGTCGAGCGCGTCATGGCGATGGCGACGCGCGGCCAGGAGGAGAGGCTGATCACGGCCGACGGGCCGTTCAAGAACACGACGTTCAAGGTCGGCACGCCGACCAACATAATATCGCTGCTCGAATTCCGCTCGGGCGCCACCGTCACCTTCGGCGCCTCATGGGATGTTTTCAGACACTCCAACCATCCCATTGAACTGCACGGCACCGAAGGCTCGCTCAGGCTACCCGATCCCGACACGTTCGGCGGCACGGTCTCGCTGTCGGAACGTGGCGCCGACTGGGCCGATTTCGCCAGCGAGAGCGAATTGTATGGCGCCCGCAACTGGCCCTATGTGGCGCCCGACCGCGCCAATTACCGCATGCTCGGCGTCGCCGATCTGGCGCGCGCGCTGGCCACGGGCAGAAAGCCGCGCGCCTCCGGTGAGCTGGCGCTGCAGGTGCTGGAGATCATGGAGGCGATCCTGGCTTCCGGCGAAAGCCGCGGCTCGGTTGCCGTCAACGGCACGGTCGACCAGCCGCCGCTGCTTGGCGAAGACGAAGCGGCAACCCTGCTTGCCTGACGGGAGGTTCGTCCGTGACATTGCCACCGTCCCTGCCGACACTCGATCCGGAGGCCCGGCATGTGCTCGAACTCGGCAGCCAGGCCGGCGCGCCGCCGTTCGAAACGGGAACGCCTGAACAGGCGCGCCGTGCCTACAATGAGGGCTTCCCAAACCTGCAAGGCGAGCGTGAGCCGGTAGCGGCACTCAATGAGCGCATCATCTCCGGACCCTGCGGACCACTTAGGCTCAGGATCTATCTTGGGCAGGGCGCGCCTTCGGCAGGCGCTCCGGCGCTGCTCTATCTCCATGGCGGCGGCTGGGTGATCGGCAATCTCGACTCGCATGACGAGATCTGCCGCTGGTTCGCCAACGGGGCAGTCGCTGTCGTCGTTTCCGTCGACTACCGGCTGGCGCCGGAACACAAATTCCCGGCGGCAATAGAGGATTGCCGAGCGGCACTTGCTTACATGCAAAGCGCCGCGGACGAACTCGGCATCGACGCTGCCCGCATCGCGGTTGCCGGCGACAGCGCGGGCGGCAATCTCGCCACGGTGCTCGGCCTGCTCACGCGGGGGGACAAAAATCCGCCGGCAGCGCAGCTGCTGTTTTATCCCAACACCGATGCCGGGCAGACGACGGACAGCTATCGGCGCTTCGCCATAGGCTTTGGCCTGACCGCCTCGACCATGGCCTGGTTCCGCGACCATTATGTCCGCAATGCCGCCGACATCGGCGACTGGCGTACCTCACCGCTGAAGGCGGAAAGCCTCGCCGGTGCGCCGCCCACCTTCATCGCCATCGCCGGTCACGACATCCTCGCCGACGAAGGCGAGGCCTATGCCAGGCGTCTGCAGCAGGCTGGCGTGCCGGTCGTGCTGGAACACTGGCCCGGTCAGATCCACGGCTTCGTCTCGATGGGCCGTCACGGCCCGGCAGCGAGACAGGCGGTTGCCGCCGCCATTGCCGCGTGGCGAAGCTTCGATCCTGCCTTTGGAAAGGCTCAAGCGGACTGACGCATCACCAGGGCGGCGTCGAGGCTGACCTTCGGCGCGACGTTTGCCGTATCCTCGTTGAGCAAAGCGAGCAGTGTCTCGACGCTGCGCCCCGCCATGGCGGCAAAATCCTGCGCGATGGTGGTCAGTGCGGGGCAGGTGTAGCGGCTCAGCGGATGGTCGTCATGGGCGGCGATACGCAGGTCGCAATCGGCCTTGCGGCCGATCTTCAGCCCTTTCGCGAAGGCTGCCGCCATCACGCCGAAAGCCAGGCGGTCATTCGCACACAGTATGGTCTTGCCGGGCAGACCTCCGGTCTTGCCGGGCAGACCCCCGGTCTTGCCGGGCAGACCTCTGGTCTTGCCCGGCAGGCCGCTGGCCCCGAGCATCTGTTCCATCTGCTTGTAGCCGATGCGCTCGAAATCCCATGTGTAGTCTCGGGTGTTGCCGATAACCACCGGCTCCTGGCCAAGTTGACGCATCGCGGCGACGTAACTGTTCAGGCGCTCCGGCGAATTGTGATTGACATGCGGGATGTCGAAATAGACCGGGGCGTCGCCGGAGCGGCAGAGATAGTCGACGATGGTCGAGACGCTCTGGGCATTGTTGTTGCCGACAAAGGGCGTGCCGCCTTCAAGATAGGTGTCGAAATAGACGACCGGCATTGTCTGGGTCAGCTTCTCCAGCGTGCGCCGGTCCGAGCGCAAGCCGAGCGGCGCGATCAGCGCGCCCGAAACTTTCAGCGACAGGATGGTACGTGTCGCCTCCATTTCGAGCTCGGTTGAGCCATGCGAGGAGATGACGATCGGCCAGTAGCCCTCGTCGCGCAGCCTGAGCTCGATGCGGCTGACCATTTCGGAATAGAAGGGATCGGTGACCGTCGGTACGACAATGCCGATGGCGCGGGTGCGCTTGCGGTTGAGGTTGCGGGCAAACAGATTGGGCTGGTAGTCGGACGACCGCAACGCCTCTTCGATGCGCTTGCGCGTTGCCGGCTTGACGCTGGTCGGATCGTCGAAATATTTCGACAGCGTCGGCCTGGAGACGCCGCAGGAGCGGGCGAAATCCTCCATCGTCTTGTGCGTCATTGGCATTCAATCCTCGTCTGGCACGCGCCAGAACCTCGGTCATCCCTTGACGCTGCCCACGGTCCTGCAGCCGGCGCGTCCGCCACGCAACGGCAGACGAAATTTACAGGAAACGTCAGTGGGTTCAACGCGCAATGACAGATTATACCGTGCGTAAATTTGTTCAATTGACGCGAAAATTGTCGCGCATCAAAGTCTCGGTCACAAAGAGCGCTGAAAAGTCCAGGCACCATGACACAACAGATCGATCGGCTTCTTTCCCAGCTATATCGTCGGCTCGATGCCGCCGCGATTGTGATCGGCGATGCTATCGATCCGCGCTATGGCGACGACCTCTCCGGCAAGGGCGGCGGCCAGCCCGAACTGGTCTTGCGTCCGCGCAACGCCGCCGACGTCGCCGAAATCCTGCGCCTATGCAGTGGTATCGGCCAGAAGCTAGTCGTCCATGGCGGCCGCACCGGGCTGGCCGGCGGCGCGCGCGTGCAGCCGGGCGAAGCGGTGCTGTCGCTGGAGCGCATGACCGCGGTCGAAGCGCCCGACCGCGCCGCGGCAACCATCATCGCGGAAGCCGGCGCGCCGCTGCAAATGGTGCAGGAAGCGGCCGATGCAGCCGGCCTGATGTTCGGCGTAGATATCGGCGCGCGCGGCACGGCGACGGTCGGCGGCAACATCGCCACGAATGCCGGCGGCATTCGCGTGCTGCGCTACGGCATGTACCGCGCCCAGGTGCTGGGGCTGGAGGCCGTGCTTGCCGACGGCTCGATCCTGACTTCGTTGCGTGGCCTGGCCAAGGACAATTCGGGATACGATCTCAACCAGCTTTTCATTGGCAGCGAAGGCACGCTGGGCGTGGCTACTCGCGCCTGCCTGCGGCTGCATCCCAAGCCCGCCACCGAGGTTGCCGCATTCTGCGCGCTTGGCTCGCTGGGGGCGGCCATTGCGCTGCTCGACCTGCTCAAGCAGCGGCTCGGTCCCTTGCTGTCAGCCTATGAGGTGAATTTCTCGCCGCTCTACGGCGCCATGATTGCCGGCATGGCCGCGCCGGCGCCGCTGCCTGCCGGCGCGCCGGTTTATGTTTTGGCCGAGATCCAGGGCAACCAGGCCGAGCTGGACGGCGAGCGTTTCGCTTCGGTGCTGATGCAGGCGGTCGAGGACGGCATCGTCGCCGACGTGGTCGTCTCGCAGTCGCCGCGCGAATTCCGTGCGCTATGGGATGTGCGCGAAGAGGCCAACCGCTTCCTGTTTGCGATCGAGGGCATGATCGGCGTCGACATCAGCATCCCGTTGGCGACCATGGCGGGTTTCCTGCGCAACGCCGAAGCCGCGATCCACGCCGTCGACAGCCGCGCCGAGATCTACGTCTTCGGCCATCTCGGCGACGGCAATCTGCACTATCAGGTCGACACCACGGAACCGGCGGCCGCCTATGAGATCATCTATCGCGGCGTGGCGGCATGCGGTGGCGCCGTCTCGGCCGAGCACGGCATCGGCCTCGACAAGAAGAAATGGCTGAACCTCGTGCGCAGCGACGCCGAAATATCAGCCATGCGCCGGCTGAAGGTGGCGTTCGATCCGCACAACATTCTCAACCCAGGGCGGATTTTCGATATCATTTGATCGCCAGGAGAATCTAGCTTGCAACTGGCGAGAGCAGCGCGTGTAAGTCGACCGTTCTCATCTGCTCGACGCCGTCCAGAGTCATATTTCCCGCGACATAGACGATGATTGCCAGACCGAGCCAGCCGATCCAGCGATACCTGGCAAGCAGCGCCGCCACCAGCGTCGAGGCGACCGCCATCAGAACCACCGACAGGATGAGACCGAACACCAGCGCATTCATGTCGTGGGCGGCGGCGCCCGCCACGGCCAGCACATTGTCCAGCGACATCGAGACATCGGCGACGACGATCTGCAGGATCGCGGTGCGCAGCGCCTTGGCCGGCCGCGCCGTCGCAAGTGCTACGGCTTCAGTGTCGACGTCCTCGCCGTCGCCGGCCGAGCGCAACTCCTGGAACATGTTCCAGCACACCCAGAACAAAAGCATGCCGCCGACCAGCATGATCCCCGGAATTTCCAGCAGTTGCACCGCGATCACCGCAAAGACGACGCGGATCACCGCCGCCGCGGCAATGCCGGCGATGATCGCCTTCTGCCGCAACGCCTTGGCGAGGCCTGCGGCCGCCATGCCGATCACCACGACATTGTCGCCAGAGAGCACAAGGTTGATGGTGATGACTTCCAGATAGGCGGCGACAGTCGTCTGGTCGAAACTCATAAAGCGGTCTCCCCGGAAGGCTCCGGCTGGTTGCGGGCGCATCGGACCGATGTCTGCGCAAACGCGAAGACAGCTGATTTGAGTGCAGCCCGGTATTGAAACAAGACGCCAGCGCGGCCAATCGGTCCTCATCCACGGGAATTCATCGCCGGGTCGTGATTTCCGACCAGAAATGCCCGTCCCAGAATGCCCATCATGGAAGGAAGACAAAAGCGTTCCGCTTGCCTATCAATATTGCCGACCAAAGGAGAGACGAGCATGAGCAAGACGGCACTGATTTTCTGGGGCGGATGGGAAGGCCACACGCCGGCTCGCAGCGCCGCTGTCGTCAGCGAGATATTGACCGGGCATGGCTTCGAGGTGCGGATAGAAGAGGGCACATCCGCGCTCGCCGATCCGCAGCTCCCGGCCATCGATCTGATCGTGCCGGTGATCACCATGTCGACGATCGATAAACCGGAGCTGCAAAACCTCACCGCCGCCGTCAGCGGCGGGACCGGCCTTGCCGGCTTCCACGGCACCATGGGCGACAGTTTTCGCAACGAGCCGAACTATCAGTTCATGACCGGCGGCCAATGGGTCGCGCACCCCGGCGACATCATCGACTACCGTGTCGACATCATCAGCGACGATCCGATCGTCAGGGGTATCGGGGGTTTCGCCTACCATTCCGAGCAGTATTACATGCATGTCGACCCGAGCAACGAGGTGCTGGCGACGACGACGTTCAGCGGTGAGCATCTCGACTTCATCGACGGCGTCGTCATGCCCGTGGTCTGGAAGCGCCGCTACGGCAAGGGCCGCGTCTTCTTCAGCGCGCTCGGCCACACCGCGGATGAGTTTTCCGTCCCGCAAATGCGCACCATCTTCGAGCGCGGGGCGTTGTGGGCCAGCCGGTAACCGGGGCCTGTCCGAGCAAGCAACGGCGATATCACGCCTCCGCTACTCGCTAAGCCGCGGCTAACGCTCTATGCTGGCTGAGGTCACGGCGTTCGACCGCCGTCATCGCAACTGAAATGTGTTGTCACGGGGGACATGCATGTTCGGGGTCGTCGGATTAGTAAGGCATGGAAAGTCGTCGCAGCGCTGGCGTCCGCCCGCNGCCCGCTCTGGTGGTCGTGGTGTTCGGTCTGTTGCTGCTTGCGCCGCAGGCGGCCAACGCGCAGCTGAACTGGACGCTCGATCCGGCGAATTCGACACTCACCTATCAATCGGTGAAGAAGAACACCATTGTCGAAACCAACAAGATCAGGAACCTCTCGGGCACGCTGACATCGGATGGCGCCGCCAAGGTCACGTTCGACCTCAACTCGGTCGACACCGGTATCGACCTTCGCAATGTCCGCATGCGCTTCCTGTTCTTCGAAACCTTCAAATTCCCGACGGCGGAAGTGACGGCGAAAGTCGATCCCGCCGCTTTTGCCGATCTCGCCACCAAACGGCGCATGAGCGCGCATATCCCGTTTCGCCTGAGCCTGCACGGCGTCGACAAGGACCTTGAGGCCAATGTCGTGGTCACCATGATCACCGACAGCATGGTGTCGATCGCCTCGGAGGCGCCGGTCGCCGTGCATGTCGAGGATTTCGGCCTGTTGCCCAACATCGAAAAACTCCAGCAGGCGGCCAATGTCAGCAGCATCGTCCCGACGGCTTCGGTGTCGTTCGACTTCGTCTTCACCGCTGATGGCGCCAAGCCTGCGGCCACGCCTGCCGTCGCGGCCGCAGCCCCAGCCGATGCCGGGCCGGTCGCCACAGATGCAGGCAAGACGTCCTTCAGCGACGATGAATGCCTGAACAGGTTCGAGGTGCTGTCGCGCACCGGCGCCGTCTATTTTCGCCCAGCCAGCGCTCGGCTCGATGAAAAGAGCCGCCCGCTGCTGGCCGAGGTGGTCGGCGTCGTCGGCAAATGTCCGAAACTGAAGGTCGAGGTTTCGGGCCATACCGATTCCGACGGCTCGCCGAGGGCCAACAAGAACCTGTCGGAACGACGCGCCAAGGCGGTCGCCGACGCGATCATCGCTGCGGGCATTCCATCGGCGCAGATCACGGCTTCCGGCTATGGCGAGGAAAAGCCGGTGGCGCCGAACGATACGCCGAAGAACAAGGCGCTGAACCGGCGGATCGAGTTCTCCGCCACGCCGCTCTCCAACTGAGCCGGTCCTTAACTGAGAAGGCCCGTCAACCGAAAAGGAATCCGGTGCGTTTGGACATGATTGCAAGTTGCGGCAACTTCATGCGCGGCATCGGCCTCGCCGTGCTGGCGCTTGCGTTGACCATGACCATTACCATGACCGCGGCCAGTGCCGAACGCCGCATCGCCCTGGTGCTCGGCAATTCCCATTACCGGAACGCGCCGGTGCTGCCCAATCCGGTGAACGATGCGCAGGCAATGTCCGATCGCCTGAAGGGGCTGGGCTTCGAAATCGTCTCCGGCCTCGATCTCACCAAGGCGCAGACGCAGGAAAAGATCGCGCAATTCGCGCGGCAGGTGCGTGGCGCCGATATCGCGCTGTTCTTCTATGCCGGTCATGGCCTGCAGGTCTCGGGCAGGAATTACCTGCTGCCTGTCGATGCGGCGCTGGAGGACGAGACCTCGCTCGACTTCGAAGCCGTGCAGGTGGACTTCATCCTGCGGCAGATGTCGCGCGAGACCAGCATCAGGCTGGTGTTCCTCGACGCCTGCCGCGACAACCCGCTCGCCGATGTGCTTGCCAAGGAGACTGGCGGCGACAGCACGGCAAGCAGCGGCCTTGCCGAAATACCGATCGAGAATGGCGGCGCCGGCACGCTGGTCGCCTTCGCTGCCAGTCCCAACCAGCTCGCCTATGACGGACCGGGCGAGCACTCGCCATTTTCGGCGGCGCTGCTTGCCCATATCGGCGAGGTCAACGTCTCGATCACCGAGGCGATGAACCGGGTTACGTCGGATGTGTTCAAGGCCACAGCCGGACGCCAGCGGCCCTGGATCAACGTTTCGCTGACCACCGATGTCGTGCTTCACAAGGTCGATCTCAAGGCGCCGCTGATCGTCGGCGATTCCGGCGCGGCTGCGCCCGAAGGCGATACGCAGGCGCGCACCGGCGCGGCCGCCAATCCGCCGGGTGCGGACGCCGGCGAGCAGGCGCTGGAACAGCTGCGTGAGGAAATTCCGAAGCTGGGCTCGGACGCGCCAGTCCTTTTCGACGTTCCGGTCAATTTCGGCGACCCGGCGATCGACGGCAAGAGCATCGCCCAACTCATCCAGGGCAAGCCGCACTTCAGTCCGGTCGAGGGCCTGGAAAAGTCCGTCTGGGACAACCAGTGCAGCAACTGTCATCAATGGACCGAGGAGCGGCTGTGCGACCAGGCCAAGACCTACGTCAATGATGTCTCGGTGTTGCGCCTGCAACACCCGCTGGGCACGCGCTTCAAGGTGGCACTCGGCAAATGGGCGCAAAACGGCTGCAAATGAGACCGCCAACAATGGGTTGGATCAGATTTCAATGAAATCTCATCACGATCCAGAGCAATCAGGCTCGGCGCAGCGCCTCGGTTTCGGCCAGATGGATGCCCATCTCGACAAAGGCGGTGAGCACGGAGAAACGGTCCGCCACCGCAACCCGCGCCAGTCCGGCCAGTATGCCGGTATTGACGGCATGCGCAGCCGGCAGCGGCCGCAGCCTCGACCCGTTGGTCTGCGGCGTCAGGCCATTGATGTGCCGTTGCGCCGCTAGCGCGATCCAGCCGGCAGGCGTGTGCTGCTGCGTCATCGCCGCCCCGGCGACAGCCTCCCGGCGGGTTGCATTGTTGGGGTCGCCGACCCACTCCTGGATCAGTGCCAGCGTTGCGAGGTCCTGCTCTTCGAGCAGCTCGGTCAGATGCCCCAGGCACTCATGGCCCCACCAGATTGCGGCCCGGTCAGGCAGGAGATAGGCGCAAAAGGTAATCGCTTCCTCCGGGATGCGCCCGGCCATCAGCCGGCGGCAGAACTCGAGCGAGGGTTGGTCGGTCGGAACAGCCGTCATGTCCCGGGCGACAGCCGTGTTCGCGGCGAAGAGATCGCGTGCGGTCTGGAATCGAAGCCCGTTGACCATCGCTGCTGTTATCCTCCCCCCAGCCCTCACTCAACCCGCCTGCGAGGCGCGGGTCAAGTCTGTCGACCACCACATGTCCATGACGTTGTTCACAGACAAACGCCTCACGGTTTGGTATATTCCACAGCCGACCGTGATCTCGACAGATCATTGTCGAACAGGAAGAGTTGGCCCGGATCCATGGATCGGGCCTGAGTGAAAATCGGATGCTCGAAACGGGAGTAACCGTTATGCAGCGGCACATTTCAGTCTTGGCATTGGCGACCGTGCTTTTCTCGACGCACGTCTATGCCGACCCACTTCAGAAATCGGAAGACATTGTGAAGTTCTTTGCCGGCGCTATCGATCACGGCGCGGCACGCGGGATTTGTGTCGGCACCGAGGACGAGTGCAAGAGCAAGACCAGCCAGAAAGAAAAGCCTCCGGAGAAGACCCGCCTCGATATGCTGATCAATTTCAGCCTGGATTCGTCCGAGCTCGACGCCAAGGCGCGCAGCGAACTCGACGAGTTCGCCAAGGCGCTGAAGGACGATCGGCTGAGCAAGCTGTCCTTCGTCGTCGAAGGCTATACCGACGCATCCGGCTCGGCGACCTACAATGAAGGCCTGTCGCAGCGCAGGGCGCAGTCGGTGACGGCCTTCCTCGAATCCAACGGCATCGAAGCCAACCGCATCAAGGCGGTCGGTCTCGGCGAGGCCAATCCACGCAACCCCGACCCCTACGATCCTGTCAATCGCCGGGTCGAGATGCGGATTAAGGCGCAGTAGCTTCGCCGGCTGCGTCTTCCGGCCATCAACGCCGCGCGTCCAACGGACACGCGGCGTTTTTGTCGTTCGATGTGATCGATCAGTTCTTGAGCACGCCGCCGACTGCTACGCCGGTGCCGAAGATCAGCGCCTTGGTCAGGAAATCATTGTTGTCCCGCGGTGGCGGTTCATCCTCGCGCACGACCTCTCGGTTGCGCCTTTTCTGCACGAACTGCTGTTGTCGGCGCGGCTTCTGGGCGTACTGCTTCTTGCGTGGCTTTTCCGCCACCGGCTTCAGCGTGCGGGCCTTCTGCACCACCTGTTTCTTCTGCTTGTCCACTCCGGCCTGGTCGGCCTCGTGCTTGGCACGAACGGCCTCCATCATCGGGTCCGTCTGGATAACCAGGAACGCCAGTTGCTCGCGCGTCAGGAAGGTGGTCGGAGGCAGCCCGTTCCCCTCTTGCCAGTCGCCGATCGCTTGCCGGGTCTTGGCGCCAATATTGCCGTCGACGCGGCCAAGCTCGTTGCCCAGCGCCTCGACGCGCAATTGCAGGTCGATGCGGCCCTGGCGATCGAGACCGATCGCGTTCTCCGTCGCCTCGGTGCCCAGCACCTTCTTCATGTCGTCCGAAATGCCGACCGAGGTGCGCACGGCAGAACCCGAGTTCGCTTCGTCGGCATCGAGCGCTGCCACCTGCCGTTCCTGGGCTTTCGGATCGTTCAGCGCATCGATGTTGAGCCGCGCCACCGTGGCGAAGCGGCCATTCGGGAACTGTTCGAGATAGGCTTCGTAGAATGGCGCGGTGTTGCGCTTCGAGGCCTCGTCCCAAAGCCGCTGCTCGACTTCCCACGAAGGCGGTTCGCTGGTGACGAGAGCAGGAGCGGGCGCTGCCACGGCGTTCGCGTCATCGGCGGCCGGTTTTACCATCGGTGCGGCTTCGGCGGCCGGTTTGCCAAGGAAGACCTCGCGGCCCAGCGATGCGTTGTGCCATGGCCGCTGGCGGCCTTGCGTGGTCTCGGCCACTTCGCCGCGCACCCGCGTCAGCGCGCTCTGGATCTCGACGCCGGGTTCGGTCAGGTGCCTGGCGAGCGCGGTCGAGTAGGGGCTGTCGACGCCGTTGCCGTCAAAGGCGATGGCGCCCGGGTCGGTGGCATAGGCAATCAGGATGCCGCCGGTGCCGACGCCCTCTGATTTAGGGTCGATCGGCGCCAGGCCGGTGCCCAGCGCGGTGGAGCGGGTCTTCGGCATCGAGGCCGCCAGTGTCCGTGCCAGCGGATTGTCGCGGCAGGCATCGAGGATGATGACGCCGACCGCCGGGTCGGGCGGCAGTGCGGCCATGAAGTCGTCGATCTGGACGGTGCGGGTCTTGAGATAGGCAGGTGACGTCAGTTCGGCGTCGACCGGGATCAAAAAGTTCTTGCCGTCGACTTGCATGCCGTGGCCGGCATAGAAGATGACGGCGAGGTCGGCATCGTAGGACTGCTCGGTGAATTTGCTGATCAGGCTGTGCATGCCGGCATTGTCCTGGTCGACGCCCTCGATCACCTCGAAGCCCGCATTGCGCAGCGTCGATGCGATGAGATGCGCGTCATTGGCCGGATTGGGCAATTCGACGGCATGGACGTATTTGCTGTTGCCGATGACCAGCGCGACGCGTTTGACGCCACCGGCATCCGGCGCCGCCGCCTGGACGGTGCCAAGCGCGGTCAGCATTAACAGAAAAAATCCGCTCAAAAGGACGGCAAACGCTTTCATGGGATCGGCCCTCCGCCCCAATGGGGCGCGTTATTGATGGCTGCGCATGCTAAATTTCACCAGCGACTGTATCGCTTCTGCCAAAATGGCTGTTGGGCGTATGTGATCCCAGCCACAGTTTTGGTTCACAAGGACCCAAAAACCTTCCCAAATATCCGCAAACATACCATTCGCCGGCCTCAGAACCAATCGGCTTGGCGAAAGCCGGGGCGAACTGCCAGCTCTAGCCCGGCTCAAGAGTATTTTGGATCGAGCCGACCAGTGCCGTTATCGCCTGCTTGTATTTTTCGAACTCCGGCGATGTCTGGCGGACTTCCGTCGTCGTCGGCTGGCCCGCATCGGTGGTGGCGGGCGTCGGCAATTTGCGGCCCATCTTCCGTTCCGCCCAGTCGACGACGTAGCTGGCGGTCTTGCCGGCAAGAAACGGGTTGGCCTGGATAACGGACGAGCCGAGCACGGCGCTCAACTGCGCCGATCCCGGCGACGCCAGCACCTGATGTGCGCCTTCCATGCCGAGGAAATGGCAGAGATAGAGCCGGCCGGCGGTAATCTGATGGCCGCGCGCCTTGAGATAGGCTTCGCCCTCGCGCGCCAGATTGCGCACCATCTCACGCGAGATGGTGGCGTCGTAGCGCAAAGCGAGCAGGTCTGCGGTCGACAGCGATCGCGCGAGTTCGGGACGATAGGTGTTCATCATCCGGATCCAGGTCTTGGATATGAACTGGCCGGCGCCTGTCGCCGAAGACAGCGGGTTCTTGGCCCGCGCGCTACCGCCCGATTCGACGTGGACGATACGGTCGGTCAGCGTTTCGACGGCGGGATCGCTGGAAGTGACGGCGATTGCAGCGGTCACTGTTCCGAGCGGATCGATCGCCTGACCGCTTTGATAGAGTTCGAAATGCAAATGTGGCCCGGTCGACAGGCCGGTGGTGCCGATATAGCCGATGATGTCGCCGGCCTTCACCTTGGTGCCGACACCGCTGGCAATGGCGAATTTCGACATATGCGCGTAGCGCGTCTCGCGGCCGCCGCCATGGGCGATCTTGACCACATTGCCGTAGCCGCCGCCGTCGCCCTGGAAGATGATCTCGCCGTCGAAGGCTGCTGCGATCGGGGTCCCCACGGGTGCTGCCCAGTCGACGCCCTTGTGGATGCGAACAACGCCCAGGATCGGATGCTTGCGCGGCCCGAAGGTCGACGTCATGACACCGTTGACCGGCGTCACCATGCCGTTGGCCACCGTCAGCGAGCGCACCTGGTCATCGCCCGAGACGCAGGAAAACTGGCCGTCGCTCTGCTGGAAAACGAAACAATCCAAGCTCTTTTGCGTGCCTTGGATACCGACATAGAGCACCCGTCCGTCGGTCTCGTTCTTGCCGCGCGGCGTCTGCGAATAGATCAGCACAAGACGCTGGTCCTCGCTGGCGAAAGCATCCAGATCCTGTCCCCGCGACAGATACATGATGGCTTCGCCGATGATGCCGCTCGGCACATTGTTGCGGGCCGCCGTCGAATAGATCGCGTCGAGCAGGCGGTATTGCCGTTTCTGCGTGCCTTCGGTCTCGGCGCCCGAATAATTGAACAGGTCCTCGCGCACCCACGGGTCGACGCCCGACACGAAGGCACCGGCCGCGTTGCGTGTCAGCGTGCCGACAAAGACGTTCCTGGCATAGATCGAGACCTGCATCAGCGACATCGTCGTGGTCTCGCGCGTCGGCCTGAAGCCGCGCATCGCCACGACATAACCAGGCTGCAGGCCGTCCTTGTCGAACAGCGCCTTCAGCGCCTCGCCGGCAAGCTTTGCGTCGTCGGCGGAAAAATGCGCATCGAGCGCCACGCTGTCCAGGCTGCGGTCGTTGAGGATTTTCACGAAAATGTCCTGGGTCGCCTCGAAGCGCTGGTATTCCGAGCTGACGGTGGCAACGCTGGTGTTGTTTTCGACCGGTGTCTTCTGAAAGGCGGGGAGTGCTGCTTCGCCCTCATCGATGGTCTCGCCCCAGCCGGCCTCGGGGTCATCGGCCGCCGCCGATGCACCCGGAGCGGCTTGCGGGTCAGGAGCTGGGCCGGAGGCCGCCGGAGCCCCGTCCGCGCCGGGCGATGGTTGAAGATCGTTCTGCAGGTCATTCTGCGGATCGCTGGGTTCGGCGGGTGGCGCGACCGCGGTCTTCCGCTGCGCCTGAAAGAAAGCGAAATCCTCTTGCGTCGAGGGGATCGTCGTCATGAATTTTTCGCTGGCGCTCAGCATCACGTCGGAGAGAACCATGATCTGAGGGGAGATACCGGCCTGGTCGAGCTCCGCCGGGCGCGGCATCCCGCTGCTCTTCGCGGCGCCGGCCTCCGGCGCCAGTGTGATCCACATCGGGTCGCCGGCAAGGTCGATGATGGCCGGCACGTAGACCGATGCGTCGGCCGGCACGTCGTCCGAGCCTTCGACGGCATGCAGTTCCTCGTCCTCGTCGCCGAACGACCAGTAGTCGGCGGTAAGATAGAAGCCGGTGGCAATCGCGGCGAGGACGATTGTCGCCAGGCCAGCCGCCAGCCCGAGCCAGATCCTGCGCCTGCGCAGCGCGGCGCGCGCCTGCTTCTTTGCTTTGAAGCTGGTGTCGATGCTGTGCGTCACGGCGCGCTTCCGGTCAGGAAGAAGGTCCAGCGCACCTGTTCCTGGGTGTCGACTTCGAGAAACTTCGCCGCGATATGGCCGCGCTGCCAGCATTCATCGATGCCGCGGATCGAGAACCGCCGCCGCTCGATGCACATGTCGGTGGAGCCTGCCAGAATGGCGTGGCCGAACACATCCGTCGCGTAGATGTAGATGTAGCGGTTGGTCAGCTCCTCGCGGATGACGTTGACGCATTGATTGGCGCCGATGGTCCACCAGCCATCGGTCTGGTCGGCATCGTCGACCTTTTGGCCGACGGCAAGATTGACGACATCGAGCGTCTGGTTGCAGACGGTGAATTCGGCGCGCGCTTGCCCGGTGGAAAGAAGCGCCAGCAACAGCGTCGCGACCGCGCTCGCGGCGAGCTTCACCCGCACGTTCCGGGCAAGCAGGACGGGATCTCGGCGACGACGTTGCATCGGCGTCGGTGCTAGCCGCCGAGGCGGAAATATTTGGCGGTCGCCGAAAATGCCGAACTCCTGGCGCCGATCTCGTCGAGTATCCTGGGCAACAGCACCGAGGCCGGCGTCGGCGTTGTGAAGTCCGCCGCCTTAATGTCCTGCGGCCCGGTGATCACCATGATGATCTGCGGCAACGCCTTGCCTGCCGCCTTGTCGGCGGCGCCGAGCCCGATCGGGATCGAGAAGGTCGCCTTGTCGGCTTGTACGACAACATGATCGTCGAGGTTGAAGGCGATGCCCCTGTGGTCGATCAGGAACACGCTCGACACCAGCCCGCCATGCGTCATCAGCGTGCCGTCGATCGGCGAGCCGTCCGGCACCGATGTCTGGTCGAGGACAAGCTGCGGCCTGTCGGCCGTGCTCGCGCCCATGAAACGCAGGAAGCCGGTGATCCCGCATTGCGGGGGCTGGATAAGGCGGACGCTGATATCCGGCTCGACATGGAACTTCGCCTGGAATTCCCCAAGCAACTGTTCGAAGGGTGGCACCGACGTGCCGAAGCCCTCGATCGCGACGCCCTTGTCGGCGGCCGACGTCACCGTCGCAAAAAAACAATCACCACCATTGAAGGCGCGTACCCAGGTGACCCGCTCCGCGGCCGCATCGGCCGGTGGCGGCACCTCCGGCTTGGGCACGTTCATGGCAATGTCGGGCTCTGCGGACTTGTCGGCCTGCTCGCCGCTGGCGATGTTGGGCCGGCTTGGGTTGGGCTCTGCGGTCGTTTCAGGCGCCTGCGTGTCCGGCTTGGGGGCCAGCGTGTCCGGCTTGGGCGCCTGCGTGTCCGGCTTGGGCGCCTGCGCGGTCGGTTCAGGCGCCTGCGCCTTGGGCTCGGGCGGTTGAGCGGTGGGTTGCGGCGCCGGTGCTGTGGGCGTGGGTGCCTCGGCCGTTGGTTCAGGTGTTTGCGTGGCCGGCGCTGTCGCCTTGGGCTCTACCGGCGGACTGACAGGCTCGGGGTTCTTCGCGGCATCGGACTGTGACGGGCCGGATGGCGGTTGCAGCGCGACGGTCTTGTCGATTGGTGCGGCCGGCAGCGGGGCCGTAGCGCTCGACGCGACTGGTGGCGTCGGCTGCGGCTCGACCGGCACTTTGGCCTGATCTTCAGCCGCAGTCTCCGCTGGTTGCGGCTTTGGCACCGTCTTCTCGACCGGCGCAGTGTCCGGAACGGGCTTGTCAGCGACGATCGGCTTTGTCAGTTCGGGTTGGAGCGGCTTGCCGGTGTCGGTGACGCGAGGCCGGTCTCCGAATCCCACGATACCCGATGCATAGAGCCCTCCAAGCGATACCACGGCCACCGCCGACAGCACCGCGATCGTCAGATTTCTGCCTGTAGTAGCACGCTTCGGCGGTGTGCTTGCTCGTCTGGGAGTTTCAGCAGCCGGTTTCGGCTGCGACAGGTGCGCCGGGCGCACGTGCGGCACGAAAGACGGCTCCGCCGTGCCGCTTGGCGGGGCCGAACCGAAGCCTTGGGCCGGCGAGTCCCCGACCTTCGAGACAGGCCCTGCGGTCTGCCCGGTTCGCGGCAGACCGGGCCGGGGCGCGAGCGATGCCGGCGGCAAGGTTGCGTCGCTGTCGTCGCGCGTCAACCGGGCGATTTCGGCCATGCTGGCCGGTCGATCATCCGGGTCAGGCTGCAGCATCGCTTCGACAATGTCCCTGAAATCGGCATCGATGCCGGAGAGATCAGGGACGGTCCGCCGTTTTTCGACGATCTCGTATTGCGAGCCGCCCATATCGATCGGCTTGCCGCGCAGCGCCGCCGCCAGCACCAGCCCCAGGCTGTAGATGTCGGACTGTTCGCTGACCTCGCCGCCATAGAGCCCGAGCTGCTCGGGGGAGACGTAATTGTATTTTCCGGCAAACTTGCCGCCGATCAGCGTCTCGCCACCGACCGCGGCCGATCGCGCAATGCCGAAATCGATGATCTTTGCCCGCTCGACCCGGCCGCCCGGCAGGATGATGTTGTCGGGCGACAGATCGCGGTGGATGGCGCCGGCCTGGTGCACGGCGCTCAGGCCCGAGGCCAGCCGGTGGCACAGTTTGCGCACATCCGGAGTCGCCATCGCCCCGCCGCGCATGACGTCGTACAGCGACTGGCCGTCGACGAATTCCATCGCCAGATAGGGCCGCCCGATGCCGGGATCTATGGTGAAGACGTGGTAGCGCACGACCGCGTCATGCGACAGATGGTTGAGGATCGAGGCTTCCTTGCGAAACAGCGACAGGATCGTCTGATCGCGGGCGAATTCCGGCAGCACGATCTTGATCGCGACATGATCGCCGGTCTGGATGTTGTGGCCGCGATAGACTTCGCCCATGCCGCCCGACGCGATGCGTTCGTCGAGCTCGTAGATGCCGCTGAGCTGCGTGCCGACGCTGGTATCCGCCATGTTGGGCAATAGCCGGGTCTTGTCGTCGGAGCTCATCGGTCACGGCCTTCTGCTCGGGACAGGCCATTGCCTTTGTCTCTGATCTTGACCAGAACGATGGTGACGTTGTCCGTGCCGCCGCGCTCAAGCACCATGGAAAGCAGCTTTTCGCAGGCAGCCTGCGGCGCTGCCGAGAGCACTGCAGCCGCAATCTCCGCGTCACTGACATGCGCCGTCAGGCCGTCCGTGCTGAGGATGAAAATGTCGCCGGCAAGGGTCTCTCCCTGCTGGAAGTCGATGGCGATTTCGTCGTTGACGCCGATGGCGCGGGTGATGACGTTGCGGCGCGGCCAGTTCTCCGCTTCGGCCGCGCTGATCGCGCCGCTGTCGAGCAGTTCCTGGACCTCGGTGTGGTCGCGCGAAATCTGCGAGATCGCGGCGTTGCGCACGAGATAGACGCGGCTGTCGCCCGACCACAGGCAGGCGAACCTGCCGTCCATGGCCAGCAGTGCGGCAACGGTGGAGCCGATGGTCACGCCGCGTGAGCGCGAAATCCGGCGGATCTCGGCATGCGCCCGGTTCAGCCGATCCTCAAAGCGGGCGCGCAGATCCGGCGCCGAACTGGCGATGCCGATCGTCGCCAGATGCTCGACAATGCTTGCCGAAGCGACTTCTCCGGCCTCGTGCCCGCCCATGCCGTCGGCCACCACCCAGAGGCCGATCCGCGGCTCGACCAGAAAGCTGTCCTCATTGTGGTCGCGCACGCAGCCCTTGTGGCTCACGCCGTAGCTCTCAAAGGCGGCATCGTTCACTTGCCTACGCTCCGCAACGCCTTGGCTGACGTGCCTGGCCAGTCTGCCACAGCCCCATTCATTAGAGTATCGAAATCTAAGCCGCTGATGACGGACGGTGTGGTGCCGCCGCTGTCTCTGCGTCCTGCAATCGCTGGTCCTGCCATGCAATTCCCCATCAGAAAGCCTTCGGACAGCTGAACGCGGAGAGCGCCGGCAGCGTGAACGGATTACCGTCCTCCCCGGTCTTGATCGTGTAGGCGACATCGCGCCCGCCGATGAGGAAATGCGCTTCGAGACTGTCGCCATTGGCGGTGACCTGCCCCTTGTCCAGCAATCGTTTCAACGCCCAGGGACCGTCGAACTTGATTGCGGACTCGCGGCCGGGCAGCTCCGGCGTCAGGCTGAGACTGGCCGAACCGGTCTTGCCCGGCCACGGAATCAGGCCCGGCGTGTTGCCGGCTTGGGTGGCCTGCAGCACCTGGCCGTCGATATTGAGCAGCGCCATGTCGGCATCGCCATGCAGCGACAGCGGCGTGAAGGTGATGTTGATCGACGGCACCGGCCCGCCGAGCGGAAAGAAAGCCGCGCGGATTTGTGCCGCGAGCTGAAAGTTCTTCAGCGTCGATTTCGCCAGATTGCGGCCGAACCTGGTGTCCTGTTTCCAGTCCCAGTCCTGGCCGCTCATGTCGACCAGCGACGCCAGGTTCTGCGCGAAAAACCGGTCGAGAACCCCGCCCGGAGAAAACAACCTGGCAAAATCCGCCATGGCGACATCGTCGGTACCGGCGGGGGCGAATGGAAAGCGCCCGGCAATCATCTCTTCGCACGGACGGCCGACGGTCTCCTCCAGCATCTCGTTGAGATGCGTGGTCGATGTTTCGGCGACGGTGCCCTCGAAATCGTCCGCCGCCGCGCTCACCATCCTGGCCAGCGCCTTCGGCAGCCGCGAGGCGTTGGCGCGTAGAGTCGATATCTGCAGCTGCAGATTGGCGTTGGCCTGGTCCGTCTGGGCGGGGACATCGGCGGCCAGCCGCACGCTCTGATAGATTTCGCGGAAATTCTGGGTCAGGGCGTCGAGCGGCCGCTGCCCCGGCGCCCCGGCCACCAAAGCCTGGAAAGACCGGAACTGGGCTTCGATGTTGGCGCCGGGATCCTGGTTCTGCGTACTGACAAAGGCGGTCCCGGCCCTGCTCTGCGATTTGCGCGCTGCAAGCTCGATGCCGATGCGGGCGAGGCCCTTGGCGCGTGCCGCGATTTCCTGGCCGCTGTCTTGAGACGGCGCAGCCGGATTGCGCTCTTGCGTCAAAGCTGTTTCGCGCGCGATCGCCTCGAACAGCTGCATCAGCGGCGAACTCGGTGATCCCGCTGCGGACAGCGCCAGATATTGCGGTTTGTCGGCGGCCATTGCCTTGAACTTCAACCTGTCGAGCACCTCGTTCCACGCCGCCGCAAAGCCCTTGCCATAGCGATCGAGCAGCTCCGGGCCGAGCTTGAGCAATTCCTGGTCGAAACCGCCTTGCTCGCCGCTCGAGCCGATCACCCATTGATCGTCGACCAGCGCCTGCGCGCTCCTGGCAAGTTGCGCCAGATAGAAGTCGAAGCCGGCATGGGTGTAGAGACCGGGGACGCGAAGGCCGGCGAGATCGTTTCCGTCATTGCGCTCGAACAGCATCGGCGCCTCCGCGCCGGCTTGCGATGACACCGAAAAATCGTCCAGCGCCGCCGCATAGGTGGCCGACTGGATGAGCGCGGTGGCGCGATCGGCAAGGCTCATGCGGCCGAGCGAGCGCTGGGCGGATTCGACCAGCGCGCGGTTGAGTTCGAACGAGGGATCCTGGTCATCGTCGAGCGCCAGCATGGCGCGCAAATGCTTCTCCAGTTGCGCCCGGCCGTCGCGATTGTGGGCGCCGGGATAGCGGTTCTGTTCCCAGTCCCGCTTCAGCCAGGTGACGACCAGCTCGTCATCCACTTTCGGCGCCTTGCCGCCCAGCATCAGGTAAATCTTCAACGGCTCGTACAGCGCCATCGGATCGGCCATCCTGGCCTCGATCGTGCGTTCGAGCTGGAACAGCAGGCGCGAGCGGAACATCCGCTCCAGCCCCTGCCGATAGGCGGTCTCGGAGGCCGAAAGGATACGCTCACGCTGGCTGAGGCCGAACGTCGCCGTGGCCGGGGTGGGCTGGTCTCTCGTATCGTAGCCGGCCGGCAGGCCGCGCAGCGCATCGAGCGCGCCGATGACGGTTTCGAGGTCGGCATCCAACACCGTCGTGCTGGCCAGCAGCGGCGCGGCTGTCGCGCGGTATTGGCCTGCCGCCTGGCCGGTCGCGGCGACCAGCGATTTGTTGGTCGTAAAGCTCAGGCCGAGAACGCCAAGCGCGGCGATCGCTATGGCCGCGATCGCTGTCAGGCCGGCGTAGCGGGCGATCGCAACGCGCCTGTCGGCCGCCCTGTCATAGGACACCCAGCCGGACTCGGCGAAAATGACGCGGCTCAACAGATCGTGCAGGAAGAAGCTTTTGCCGGTGCCGGAAAGATGCGCCTGGGCATTCCTGCCGAAACTGCGGCCTATGCTGCCCAGCAACTGGTCGATCGGCGTGCCTTCCTGCGTGCCGGAAGAAAAATACAGGCCGCGCAGGGGGGCGTTCAGCTGCTTGCGCGTCGGCTCGAAAACGCCCTCGAGGAAATTCACGATCCGGCCTTTCAGCGCACCGAGCTGCGCGGCGAAGCCGAAAATGGCGATGCGCGCGACCGGATCGGTCTCCGACTGCAGCCGCTCGCTCATCTCTTCGGTCAGGCGCTTCACCAGCGCGTCGAATTCGGCTGGCGCTTCTGCGACCATGTTCAGGCCGCGCTCGGCGGTCTGGAAGGTCGCGCCCCACACCTTGCGCCGGCGTGCTTCGTCGAAACCGCCGAAATATTCCATGAATCCGGAGACTAGGTCGGCCTTGGTGAACAGCACATAGACGGGAAAGCGGACCTTCAGGACCTCGTGGATTTCCTGCAGGCGGCTGCGGATTTCGGCGACACGGGCCGCCTGCTCGCTGTCCGCCATCAGATCGGAAAGGCTGATGGCCAGGATGACGCCATTGATCGGCTGGCGCGTCCGGTGCCGCTTGAGCAGCGACAGGAACGCCAGCCAGCTTTTGCTGTCGGTCCGTGCATGGGAATCCTGCGTCGTGTAGCGCCCGGCCGTGTCGATCAGCACCGCTTCGTCGGTGAACCACCAGTCGCAATTGCGCGTACCGCCGACACCCGCCACCGGCTGCGCCTGGCCCGACCCGGCCAGCGGAAAGTTCAGGCCGGAATTGACCAGCGCGGTGGTCTTGCCGGCGCCCGGCGGGCCGATGACGATGTACCAGGGGACGTCGTAGAGGAAGTTGCGCTTGCCGCTCGACTGCCTGAGCGTCGCGACCGCTTCGTTCATGCGAGCTTCCAGCATCTTTGCATCGCTGCCGTCATCCTCGGCGCTGGCCATGGCGGCCTCCAGCGCCTTCTGCGCCTTGCGCCTGCGCCGGAACCGGATTGCGTAGATGATCGCCACCGTTCCGACGACGATGCCGATGATCGCTGCCCGCAGCCAGATGGGATCCAACGGCCGGGCGCCGGCAAAGCGGATCAACGGGCCGGCGTACCAGACCGCGGCGGCAAAGCCGGCGAGCGCGAGCGCGCTGAAGATGCGTAGCAGCCAGCCGGTCACAGCGTCTCCTCCCGCGGGATCATTACATCGACACGGCGGTTTTTGGCGCGGCCCTCCGGCGTTGCATTGTCGGCGATGGGCTCGTCCTCGCCCTTGCCCTCGACCTTTGTCCGCGACGGATCGCTGAAATGCGCTGCGATCATCTTTTCCACCGACTGGGCACGGGCGACGGAGAGGTCGAAATTCGATTTGAAGGCGCTGGTCTTCTTCGGCTTGACGTTGTCGGTGTGGCCGACGATCCGGATTGGCCCGCGCTCCGCATCGAGAGCCGCCGCGATGCTGGCGGCCACCGGCTCGAACTCCGGCTTGACCTCGGCTCGTCCCGACTGGAACAGCAGGGCGTTACTGATTTCAACGATGATGAAATCACCCTTGGTGCCGACGCTGACGCCGCCGGCTTCGATCTCCTTGGCCAAGGCAGTGCGGATGCGATCAACCTGCGCAATCGTCGTTGGCGCTGCGACCTTCACCTCCTCGGTCAGCGGGACGAAGCCGGTGCGCTCGATGGTGACCGGCGTCGCCGGATTGAGCGCCAGCAACTCGCCGGCAACAGCCTCGCCATCATTGGTGATGAGGACCCGCAGCGTGAAAAAGGCTGCGGTCAAGCCCGCCGCGGTTGCAGCGGCTATGCCCCAGAGCGGAACCCGCCTGGAGCCTTGCGCCGATGTGACCGACAAGCCTTGCCAGCGCGGCGAGATGTCGTCGTCACCGAGGACGCGGAAATAGGCTGATGTCTCGTAGACGTCGCGGCGGACCCGTTCGAGGCTCTCGCGCGGCTGGCCGCGATACTGGCCTTCGAAGCCAAGCGACAGGCAGACATGCATCAGCTCGATGAGATTGCGATGATGTTCCGGCGTCGCCAGCACCGTGTTCAGCGCCTGGAAAAAACCGGCGCCGGTGGGTTTGACCTGGAAGAAGCGCTGCAGCATGGCGTGCTGCGCCCACGCATCCCGGCTGGAACCGGGCAGATTGGCGACGATATCGTCGGCGGTTTCGCAAAGCACATAGCTGGCGATGCGCGCATCCTCTTCCGAGGTATCGGTCCTGGCGATCTTGCGGTCGAAATCCTCGATCAGGCCGGCGACATGCTGCGCCAGCGGCTCGGCCGGTCTTTCGACAGCCATCAGCCGCAGATGCCCAAGCAGTATCAGCAAGGGCGCCGCGGCAGCGACGATCGGGTTGGCCGCGCCATAATCGACGGCATCGCTGGCGCCGAGCAGCGCATCCCATGGCGTTTTCCCCGCCGTCCCGGCTGAGCCGTGAACGGGCCGATCGGCCGGCGCGTTGGCGAAGGGCGTTCCCTGATAGATCACCGTCCCCGTGACGTCGGACGGCGGCTGGCGGCCGGCGTTGGGATCGAAAATCGTGGGTTCCGGGACGCTGGCAGGGGCGATCACCGTACTGCCGGGGGCCGGCGCATCGCGGGCGAGAACCGTCTTTTGCTTGCGGCCGGGATTGGGGCGGCTGGGGCGGATGACGGTTTTGCCGGTCGGATCGAAAGGATCATCCTTCGAGCTCATCGCCGATCCCTGCCTCTACGCCCGCGCGGCGCGACGCACAGCGCCATGTCCGCGCGAACGCGGACCGCAGGACGCTTCTCGCCGTGACATGACATGTGCCGCAGACCCCCGAGGTCGACCAACCGTACCCGCGTGCTCAATTGCCGTATGTGATCGTAGTCTCAGAAGGTTGCGATGGAAACCCGGCGCAATTTTGGTCGCCGGCCGGTGCCTAGGTCGGCCTTCACGGTGTCTTCAGCGGTGCGCGGGCTTAGCCCTTGCCGGTCTTCTGTTTGGCGGCCTTGGCATAGGCTTCACTGAAATAGGTGAGGAATATGTCCAGCATGCCGTTCTCGTGCGCTTCCTCCTTGGCCCGCCAGGTCGCGACCAGCGCGTCCCAGGCGCGCGTTTTCTTCGAGGCAAAGGAGGATGGCGGCAGTTTTTTCGCAATAGCCTCGGGCGACAGATCGTCAAGCAACCGCGACAGCGCCGCCTGCATGGCGGCGAAGGTTGCGAATTCATGCGTCTTGAGGTCGTGGAAAGCGTCTTCGATGCTGTGCCGGGCATCAAGATAGCCGGATCTACGCCGCGCGAACATGATGTCGAGGATTTCGTCGGTCCCGGGCACGAACTTCAGCGGATTGTTGTCGGCGGCGTTGATCATGGTTCGATCGCTGGTCTTGGCCAGGACTTTTGCAGCGGCGCGCGCCTTCAACAGCAACACCAGCTCGTCGACGACGATGCGCAGCACCGCGCCGATCTCGCCGGCTACCTCCTGCGGTTGGCGCAGCAAAAGCACCTCTGGCGGAATGCCGGCGCCGGCGGCAATCGCGCGCAGGATCTCGTCGGCTTGCTGCGGCCGGCTGGAGACCGAAGCGGGTGGCGCGGTCGGTGACCGTGGCGATGCGACATGGTCTGGAAAGGATCCGGCACCAGGCATCTGCCGTTGCGTCGAACCATGGCCACCGAAGGCTGGGTTCCCGTCATCGATCGACACCGAGACGATATAGCGGCCGATCCGGAGCCGGTCACCTTGCGCCAACCGATGCGGGCCGGTCAGGCGCTGGCTCGACCCGTTGACGAATGTGCCGTTGCGCGAGACGTCGTGGAGAAAAAAGGCGCCGCCTTCGTAGCGGATTTCGCAATGTCGGCCGGAGATGAACTTGTCCGGATCGGGCAAGGTCCAGGCGCAGTTCTCCCGCCCGATCTCGAAGCCGCGGTCGCGCGATGCGTAGCCGGGCGGCAGCCCGGCAGGCAGGACATCGACATTGCTGATCTGCAGACTGATGAACATGCGCTATGGACCGTCGACCGCTGCCGTTTCCATTGATCCGATGTGCCACAGTCTAGCAGCTTGCGGGCACAGCGGGAGAGCGGCGTTTCACACTGGCGAAAGCGGCGCAAACAGCAACGGCCTGCCGCTTGTCCTCTTTGGTCTGCCATAGAACATGTGGTAGGCTCAACATGGCTTGGGTGGCAAGTTGCGAAATATCCCTGAACGTGAGGTCGTTAACACAAGAAGGGCTTCGAACCTGCCACACTAGCGCTCAGGAGGGGCACGACCCATGCCGAGTGAACAACGCGCCGCGCTTGTGCAGACGCCGGTCGGCGCCGAGCTGTTGACCTTTACGCATCTCGTCGGCCGCGACGAGATCAGCCGCTGCCTTGCCTACACCGTTGGATTTGTCTCGACCAATGCCGATGTCGACCCGCTGAAGATGCTGGGCGGCGCCGTTTCGATCGAAGGCGAGGCCGACCCCAAGCGCTGGTTCAGCGGCCTCATCGCCGAGTTTCGCCTTACCCGCATCGAAGATCGGCTGGCTCACTATGAGGCGGTCGTCAGGCCGTGGCTGTGGTTCCTCGGCAATACCACCGACTGCCGCATTTTCCAGGACAAGACCGCCGTCGAGATCGTGGAGGAGATTTTCTCTAAATATGGCGGCATCGCCAAGTTCGAAAAGCGCTTGCAAGGCTCTTATCCGCCGCGCGAATATTGCGTGCAATATGACGAGAGCGACCTCGATTTCGTGCAGCGGCTGCTCGAGCACGAAGGCATAATGTACTTCTTCGAGCATGCCGAGGGCGAGCACACGCTGATCCTGGCCGACGCCATGAGCAAGCTGAAGCCAGCGCCGGGCTATGAGACGGTGCTCTATCAGTTCGAAGGGCAGGGCTCGCGCCGCGACGTCGAGTACATCACCGACTGGATTCCAGGCAGCGCGGTGCGCCCCGGCGCCTATGCCCACACCGATTATGACTTCGAAAAACCCGCCGCCGATTTGATGGCGAAGTCGGCGCAGCCCTTCGGCCACAAGCAGGCCGCGGGCGAGAACTATCGCCACCCCGGCGCGCATCTGGAAGTCGGGCGCGGCGACAGCCTGGCGGCGATCAGGCGCGAAGAAATCCAGGCGCCGCATATGCGCATTGCCGCTGTCGGCACCGTGCGCGGCCTGTTCTCCGGCTGCACCTTCAAGCTCGACGGCTTTCCGCGCGACGACCAGAACAAGGAGTATCTGGTGATCAGCGCCGAGTACCGGCTGTTCGATCCGGGCTATCGCGCCGGCGTCGACACCGATGGCGAGAATTTCAAGGTGGTGCTCGGTGTGGCGCCGACCTCAGTCGCTTATCGGCCGCCGCGCATCACGCCAAGGCCAATCATGCGCGGGCCGCAGACGGCGACCGTGGTCGGTCCGTCCGGCGAGGAGATCTTCACCGACAAATATGCCAGGGTGAAGGTGCAGTTCCACTGGGACCGCCTCGGCAAGAAGGACCAGAAGAGCTCCTGCTTCGTGCGGGTGTCGCAGACCTGGGCCGGAAGCGGCTGGGGCTTCATCCAGATCCCGCGCATCGGCCAGGAAGTGATCGTCGATTTCATCGAAGGCAATCCGGACCTGCCGATCATCACCGGCCGGGTCTACAACGCCTCGCAGATGCCGCCCTACGGACTGCCTGGCAACGCCACGCAGTCCGGCTGGAAGTCCAACTCGTCGAAGGGCGGTGGCGGCTACAACGAACTGATGTTCGAGGACAAGGCCGGCTCGGAGCTGGTCAACTTCCAGGCGCAGAAGGACCACCACCTTCTGATCAAGAATGATCGCCAGAAGCTGGTCCAGCACGACCAGTCCGACCGCATCGACCACGACGCCAAGCACTCCGTCGGCCACAACCTCGACGAGGACGTCGGCAACAACAAGACGGTCAAGGTCGGCGTCGACCAGACGACCAATATCGGGTCGAACGACACCGAGACGGTGGGCAAGAACCGCTCACTGACGGTGGGGGTCGATGAGACGATCAACATCGGCTCGAACTCGACCGAGACGATCGGCGCCAACCACACCCAGACCGTCGCGATCGTGCAGACGGTGACTGTTGGCGCGGCGCGGGTCGATTCGGTCGGAGCATCCGAGACCCGAACTGTGGGCGGTCCGCAGACGAACACGATCGGTGCGACGCGGTCGGTCACCGTAGGTGCTGCGCAGAGCCACGATATCGGCGCGGCTGATAGCTGGAACATCGCGGCGGCGCAAAGCGTCAATGTTGGCGCCGATCAGAGTTTCACCATCGGCGGGGCACAGTCGTCGCAGATCGGCAAGGGCAGGTCGGCAAAAATCGCTGCGGACGACGCAACCGATGTCGGCGGCGGGCACGCGCTCAAGGTCGGCAAAGGCAGCGGAATCCAGATAGCCGAAGACAGTGTGATCAAGGTCGGCAAGAATCTGATGATCGAGGCGGCCGACTCGATCACGCTCAAATGCGGTTCGGCCTCGATCACGATGAAAAAGGATGGCACCATTGTCGCTGATGGGAAGGATATTACCCTCAAGGGCAGCGGCAAGATCACCGTCAAGGCCGACGGCGAGGTGATCGTCAAGGGCAGCACGATCAACAACAATTGAGGGCATCATCATGGAAGTGCTGGAGCGTATCGACGGCGTCGTGATCGGCCTGCTGATCGGCTTCCAAGGCGGGGCGCCGCTGGTTGTCTTCGTCGGCAATCCGCGCGAGACCGCGATAGCGGCGCGCAGCCTGACGGAGCTGGACGTTTCGGCCGTCGGATCCGAACTGGCTTTGCTCTTCGAGGGCGGCGACCCGGCGCGGCCGCTGGTGGTCGGGCGCATCGTCGATCCTGCGCCCCGCGGCAGGAGCCTCGAAGTCGTCCGCGACGGCGAACGTGTCGTCATCAACGGCGATGAGCGCATTGAACTGCGCTGCGGCCTGGCATCGATCATTCTGGAGAAGAATGGACGCGTGACCATTCGTGGCACCCAGTTGACCAGCCAGGCCAGTGGCACCAACCGCATCCGCGGCGGGGCCGTGCATCTTAACTGAGGCATTGCCGATGCACAGCATCGCGACCATTGCGGCGATCGTGGACCAACACGCCGAGGACGCGGCGTTCCTGTGGCTTCGACGTCGTCTGGAGATCGACGGTCCAATCCTCGACGAGACCGATATCGGCCGCATCGACCAGCGTCTCGAAGCCAATCTCGAAGGGCTCATGGCAGCCGGCAAGGCCGGTTGGGAAGCTGCTCAAGCGCGCTTCGCCGACTACGCCGAACCGGGCGAGATTTTCGTGCTTGGCACTCTGGCAATGCGTTGGAGCGATGCCAAATTGGTGACCTCTGCAATCGACGCGGGCGCAAGCCTAGGTGACGCCGGCATATCGAGCCTGTCTGCCGCGATCGCGCGCACGCCGGGCGAAAACCTGCGCCCGTTCGTGGCGCAGTGGCTGGACACGCGCGACGCGCGGCTGCGCTGTCTTGGGCTATCTGCGCTCTGGCATCATCGCGTCGATCCGGGACAGCGCCTGCATGATCTGGCCAGCCATTCCAATGCGAACGTGCGTTGGCGCGCCGTCCGGCTCGCCGGCGTGCTCAGGCGGCGCGACCTGCTTCCGGAAGTCCTGGCTGGGCTTGACGGCGAGACAACGAAAGAACGTCTTGCGGCCGCCTTCGCTGCTTGCCTGCTTGGCGAGGCTCGGTCCGCGCACTCGGTGATCGACAAGATCGTGCTGACGGAGACGGACCATGCGCAGGCGGCGATCGAGTTGCGCCTGCTGACGACGCCGCCGAAGGCCGGCAAGGCCTGGCTGCAATCACGTCTCGGACAGCCTGTCTTGCGCATCGCGGCCACGGCATCGATCGGGCTGCTCGGCGACCAAGCGGTGGTGCCGTGGCTGATCGAGAAGATGCGCGAGCCGGAACTGGCATCCGCAGCGGGTGCAGCACTTCGCGATCTGTTCGAGGTGGACTTCGGCGACACCGACCTTTTCGTTGCCGATCCAGCTGTTCTTGGCGAGGGCTTTGCCCAACTCGACGACAGCTCGCTGCCGGCCGCCGATCGCGTCGAAGCATGGTGGGACGAAGGGCGCGGTGGGCGCAACCATCGTCTGTTCCGTTCGATGCGCAGGCTCAGGGTGGATGCGTTGCGCGCGGCAATCGCCACGCCCGAGGCGCCGCTGGCAGACTGGCGCAGGACACGCAAGTTCCCGGCGTGGATGTGATCGCTTTCGCCGAGGGAAGGCTTGTCCCTCCGTTCAGCGTTGGCGGAGGTCGGTAAGCGCGATCGCCGACCGGTTGCCACCCTCGGATGCAAGCTCGCAGGCTGCGACGCGGCCCGGCGCGTAACCGCTTATAAAACTGTCGGCCGCCAGCATCAGAACAAGTGCCGCACTAGCGGCTCCAATGTCGCCGACCGTCATCGCAGGGTAGGCTGTCGGGAATATCTCGCGGTGCGTGCGGTAGAAGCGCGAGCGACCGACCAGTTGTTCGAGCCCGCTGTACCGTTCCCCGTTTCCATTGCTGACAAGGAACTCGATATCGGGTTCCTTGGGTCCGGACCCGCTGAAGGCAGCAAGCAGCGAAGCCACCATCGCACGGCCTTGACTCTGGCGTTCGGAAAGAACGCTGTCGATCTCTTGAGCCAGGCCCGCCCCGCAAATCATTGCAGCCGGCCCGCTCCCCGGCGCTCGCGTCAGGCGCACGAAGACAGCGCCCTCGCCAGGGACTGCCCCTTGAGCATTGTTTTCGGATTTCAGACGATTGGCTCGCATCAAGCGCGCAATGTCGGTCCCGTTGACGAGGCTGTCCACACCACCCAGCAGCACCTGCGCGACGGTCCCGGATTCTAGCATGTCGCCGGCATAGTCGAGCAGTCCGGCGCTGGCTGCGGCACCGCCGTCAAATACCCGCGAGCCGGCATTGAAGCGCAGGCCGCATCGCTCGAAAATGGCATTCAAAAGGCGCCCCCGCTCGACCTCTTCATACGCCGGATGGTCGCGGAAACTCTCCGGCAGCGCGAGCAGAACAGCGGTCTGGTCCGGCGTTGCCTTGTTGTCGAGCATTGCCTCCTTGAGAGCGCGGGCGCCCATGCTGGCGAGCCATACCCCGTCATTGCGTCGCAGGCCCGCCTTGGCTGGAATGCGTGCCACGATCTGTGTGGTGGGAAACGGCTCTGAAAGAGGCACCTCCTGAAATGCTGACAGGTTGGCGCGAATGGCTGAGATGGTCTGGCGCGCGTTCAATCCAGCAGGCGTGACGGCGCCACCAACCGAGATGTAGAGCGGCCGCTTCACGGCTGCCACGCCGAGCGATCGCGCAGGGCCCCGTCGCCGCCGAGAAGATTGAGATAGAGTTTTCGCTTGCGGCGCGCATTGATCCAAACAGGAGAAATGTGGCCGAAGGCGATTTCCCGCAGCGCCGGCACGTTGCGCCGGATTACCACTGCCAAACGAGCCTTAAGGGTCACGCGCTTCAAGTCAGGCTCGATGAGCACGGTGTCAGGCTTGAACGCGTTTTCTTCTACACGATCGTCATAAATGAGCCGAAGCGGGGCCGTGATGCGCGGCAGGCGGAAATCCCATCTGCCCGAAGCCGTCATGCCGATCACCGTGATATCCTCGCCGTTGCCGATGCCGGCCATCTGCTGATCGGCTGGGGCGCACATATAATGCCGCGTGTCGAAGTCTTTGGGAGCGAGCGGCCATTGGGATTCGAGCCAAGCCTTGTCGTAGGTTCCGGCGAAAGCCAGGCGCGGTTGCCAGCCCCGGCCAATCGTCCCGAATCCCGCCGGCCTCAGGGATTCCCCAGGTCGGGCTTGCGCTTCGCCCGGATACATGACGTTGGGCGCCTCGGTTCTGACCGCAGGATCTGCAGACCGGGCGTTATGGTACCCCACGCCGACTGGGTTGCGCTGGTCCGTGCGCAAGTCTTCCAAAGTGCCGCCATAGGTGCGTTCATAGACGATCGGCATGGTCCGGAAAGGCGCCGGTGCGCTGTAGCCGCCGGAGTCGTAGATCCGGTCCCCGACGACCTGCAATACCTTGCGGATCGAGTTACCGACACGCAGGCCAACCTGCATCTCGCGTACCGGCCTTCCATCCGGCGCGTGCGCGACGCCATTCACGATCACCTCGGCGCCAGGCTTGACGGGCGCGATGTCCGCTTCGTAGCGGGTCGATGAAAGGGCCGGATCGCCAAAAGGCTCATCGCCAAAGATCACCGGCACCTGTTCGGCCGCTGGCTGGAATTCCTTTCCTTCATCCGTCGCCGTGAAACTTGCCGATAGCATGACAATCAGAGTTTCTTGGCCGTCAGCATTCAATTGGACGTGCGTCGCGGCGGCGAAGGGTGTCCTGTTTTCCAGCCAGACATCGAAGGCCATCGTTCAGCACCACCGGCCGTTTTCATCAAGCCCGATCGGCCAATAGGGCATGGCCGTCAGCAGTTCTACATATTCCTTGTTGCCTTCATCGACGACCCATTGCAGCAGGAACACCTCAGGCGCGAGGCGGTCGGCCGCGGGCAGCGTTTCCCCCACCGCAACGCATCGCAGCCAGTATTCCCGCACGAGCCACACCACCGCCGGATGATTCGCCGGGCCGGCCGCTGCATCATCCAGCTGGGCCGTGATCGCTTGATTGACGGTCAGGCCGCCATCGACCAGTTCGTCGAGGCCAGCTTCCCAGATCTCGGAAGCCACCTCGAACGTCTCCTGCAAGTCAGCGAGGTAGGCCTTGAACAGGGACCTATAGGCAGCAGAGGCCTCGCGGCGCGAAAGGCGGATTCCATGATCGGGACCGACAACGTCCTGGGGTGCGTTGAGAAGCCGGTTCAGGCCGAGTTCGACACTATGATCAATCCGCATTGCCATCTTCTTCTAGCCTCAGCACATTTCGAGAGATGGATCCTCGCCGATCGGGACATAGACGAAGTACTTGAAGTACTTGAATAGTTCCGTGTCGTATTCGGACATCATTTCGACCAGCAGCAGATTGGGCGGCACGGGACCGCTGGCGTCCGCTTCGTCGCCATCCTCACCCCAGTTCGATTCATCGTCCTCGTCGTCATCATCGGTCTGTCGGGCGTACCGTTCAAGGTTCAGGCCGTGAACCTTGAAGTAGTGCTTGCGGTAGATCGCCAGAATCCGTGGATGGGCCACCAGCCCGGCGGGCCAATGCAGATTGGCTATGTTCTCACCGGAGGCGTTCAGGCGCTGCTGCAGTGCGCCCCACCATTCCTCGATCGCCGGCATGACGGCGTGGAGCTCTGCGGTCCACGCATCGATTATCGCCGTATAGTCAGCGTCGAGATCGGCAAAACCCGTTGCACTCATCGCCTAGATCCCCCGAGCGTTCATGAACTTCCTAATCGCCTTGTTGTCCACCTTCGACTGCCGGCCCGGCTGGCTGTTGCTGTGGCTGGAGCAATGCGGCCTGACGTAAAGCGCTTTCATCGCATCCTTGAAGCCTTGTGGGACGATCTCTATATTGCATCCACCCGCGTACCACGCTGCCTTCTGCGTCGGCTGGTGATCGGCGATCAGCGGGGCTTCCTTCCCCGAAATTTGCCGGTTGACCTTGGCCTCCAGTCGCTTGATCGCGGTCTTGTTCTTGCCGGTCGTGCGTTTCTTCAACCTGTCAAGGTTACGTTTGCATTCCCAGCATGGCCGGTTCTGAACCTTGGCTTTCTGCGGGCCTGTTGGCTGGGTGTAATGATCGTCGTAGCAATAATCGGTCGTGCATTTCTTCTTCTCTTTCACCAGAAGAGCATTGCGGAAGTTGACCAAGGCGGCGGTATCGATGGTGTTCGGGAGTGGACTTGCCGTGTTCTGCTCCATGGTGTCGCCATGGCGGCAGACACCCTTACCCTCCACCTTGACGACGAACGACCAGAGCTTGAACACTCCCTTGCCCTTGATCTTGTGCGTTATGACCCCCGCGCCGAGGCCTTGGGTGGCCGGCTCGTTGCCGGTGCTGGTCGCAACCTCCGACGAGCTTTCGAGCGCGGTCGGATTGCCTTCGATCTTGACGCTCTTACTGCCTTTGGTGAGATCGCTGGAAGACAGCATGTTGACGTATGGAACCGGAACCGGGCCTGCCGGCGGGGAAGGCGGGCTCAAGCACACATCTCCCGGCGCCACGCCCTTGCCGCCGCTTCCTTTGTGGAAGAAGCCCATGCCTTCAGCAAAGACTGTGCTGCCCATCAGAGCTATTCCGTCTCAGGGCGCGGGGCGCGCATTTTCGGCAGGGCGTTGGCCGCCAGGTCGTGAATATCCGAGAACGCGAACTCATGCACCGACCAGTCGTCGAGCCAGAAGCCAATCCGGTTCGGATCGCCATGGCTGTTGCTGGGCGCGGCAAGGTTGGCCAAGCCTTCGGCTATCCAGGACTGCGTCCTCTGCAATTCGACCGCTTCATCAACGATTGACGCAACGCCGTCGAACCATGCATCGTCAGGTGCCGGTGTAGCCCCAATCCCGATGATCGCGAACGGATAGCGGCGTCCCACGCGGTCCTCGCTCATGCGCCATGCGCCGGCACAGGGCCGGTCGCCGAAAATGCCGCTCTTGACGATGAAGCGCCAAACACGCGAATCCAATTCCCCCTCGTCTGGCCTCTCGCGCAACTCCATCGACATCCAGCGGTCCCAGCGGTCGATGAAGGTCCGCGGCAGGTTTACGGCAACGAAATCTCCGGTCGCCGGAATCTTGCCGAAGAAGCCGGTGTTCAGATCTGCGGCGGACATGAGAATTTCTTGAACATCTGGAGGTTGTAGGGATTTTCCACGCTCGCCGCCTTGAGCTTGAAATCGGCGTACATGCCTTTCGTCCCCAGCCGCAGGCTGTAGACATCGGACAGCGACGTCCCGGTGAAGCGGCCGCCGCGCAGCATCCTCAGCCACGCCCAGCTGCCGGTCTCGTTGAGCATGATTTCGGGCGAGCCGTCGATCGGCTGGAAGGCGAGCGAGATGACGCCGGTGCCGTCCTTGCCGGGCCACGTCATCGGCTGAGGTCGCGTCGCATTGTTGAAATAGACCAGGTTCTGGCCGTCGAGGTTGAGCGTCACGCGGGTGACGTTGGGCGACAGGTCGGTCGGCTCCAGCGTGAACGCCATCACCGGGCCTTGACCACCGGGAAAGAGATCGTCGCGGATGCGCCGCGCCTGCTCGAAGGCGGCGAGCGCCGATGGGTCGAGGCCGAAATCGGCACGCCATTTCCAAGGCTGCGCCGAGGTGTCCACATAGCTGATCAGATGGTCGTTGATGAAGCCGTCGATCATCCCTGCCGGTCCGAACAGGCGGGCGAAGTCGCGCACATTGACGTCGACGGCGCTGTCTGGGCTGAACGGATAGCGGTCGTTGAGCGCGGCCTGGCAGAAGGGCAGGATATCGGCGCGCCAGATGGCGTTGAGCTCGGAGGCCACGGCCTTCTGCGTCAACCCGCTGGTGTCGCCGGCAATGCCGCTCAGCCAGGTGTTGACCGGGTCGGGCAGGATCTGTGCCTGGCGGGCGACGGCGCCGGTCAGTTCGGCCAGCCCGCCCTGTTTCTTGATCGCGTCCTGCGGGTCGGGATTGGCGGTCACCGTTTGCAGCACATTGGACAGCGCCGTCAGCGCAACGACCGCGGCATCGAGCGCCGGCGGCTGGCCGTCGACCTCGGCAATCGTGCTCTTGAGCGGCTTGAAGTGTTCGGCCACCAGCGTGCCGGTCAGGTCGACTTCGCTGGCCGATCCTGCGCGCGGCAACAGCTTGGCGCCGGTCTTGACGATCTTGCCCAGTTTGCCGAGCTTGCCCAGCAGTTTCGAGCCGCCCTTCGCCGCCGCCTTGTCGTCACCGGCCGGCGCGTCGTCCGAGCGGGTGAGGTCGACCTCCTGGACCACCGCCGTCAACAGCCGCTTCAACGCGGAATCGGCACTGGAAAGGTCTTTCAGATTCTCGCTGGCAATGTTGAGGTCGCTGAGCGGCGCCAGCCGCATGTCGCGCAAAAAACTGTCCCACTGCGCGATGTAGTCGTCGTAGTAGAGCTTCAGGATATCTTCCGACAGCGCCGACACCGACGTCTCGGAATTTTCCGAGCAGCCGCCGGCAAACACGGCGCGGTCGAGTGCCGCCTGGGCGGCGACATCCTCGACCCGGTCGAGGATCGCATCGTGGAAGCCGTCATAGGTGAAGGCGCCTGATATGCCGACGCGCAGCGTCTTGTCGGAGCGTCGCGAAAACACCTTGGCGCCGTTCGGCCCGGCGAAATTGGCGGGGATCCATTCCTTCAATCCGGCCACCGCCGGATCGGCCAGCAATTGCTTGTAGGCCCGCGCCGGCAGCGAGATCGTGCAGACCGTTTTCAGCGCTTCGGCGACCAGCGCCTGGTCGGGTTTGATGTAGCTATCATCGACCGCCATGCGGCGGATCGCTGCCAGCTGGTGTTCTTCCGCATCGGCGGTCAGGAAGGGCGCGGCCGGCGCGAATTCGGGCAGGTCGTTCACCCACCAATTCTCGACGAAGTCGGAGTCCATCTGAGACAGGCCGGTCATCATGCGGTAGGTCTTGAGCGCCCCCAGCATGAAGTCCGGATCGCGGATCTGCCGCCACATGGTCGCTTCGAGCAGCGCCACCATGCGCGGCTCCAGCACGTTGCGCAGAGCGTGGTCATAGGTGTCGGTCTGCGCCCGCATCATCTCGGCCGAAGCCGATGGTCCGAGCAGGTCCTGCGCCTTGTTCGGAGGCGCAGTCCTGGCATTGACGACTTCGTCCATGGCGGTCAGGGCAACGTCCATCGCCGGCTGCAGCACCGAGGCGGGCGTCGCCGCGGTCGACGTCAGCGGCGCCTGCAGCGCTTCGAACTGGCCGGCTTGCGCGGCGATGGCGTTGCGATTGTCGTAGTAGGACCAGGTGAACAGGCCGCCGGCGAGTATGGCCGCAGCCGCGCTGGCAGCAGCGGCACCGCGCCAGATCCAGCTGCGGCGGCGCTGCGCCAGCGGATCGAAGGTGCCGAGCCCGGCCTCCTTGAAGATCACCTCGGTCAGAAGGTTCTTGAGGAAGAAGCTGCGCTTCTCGAAACGCTGCGCCGGCATCGAGCGTCGTGCCGGCAGGCCGAAGGAGGAGGCCAGCGCCGCGGTCAGCCGGTCGATCGGCGCGCCTTCCTGGGTGGCCGAGGTCAGATAGAGGCCGCGCAGCCAGGCTGCCTCCTCGTAGCGGCTCTCGCCGAACATCGCCTCGACCAGCACCTGGATCGGCTCGGACAGGCTTTGCAGCTGTGCGGGAAAGCGGAAGATCTCGGCCCGTTCGGCCAGCTTGTCCTCGTCCTCCAGCCGCGGCACCAGCCGCTTTTCCAGCTCCCTCGACAGCGTCGTGATTTCGCCCGCGATCGTCTTGGCGTCGACGCGCGCGTCGAGTGGGAAGGTCGTCCCCCACACCTGTTCGCGCGCCGCCGTCGACAGGCCGCCGAAGAAGGCCTCGAAGCCTCTGATCAGATCGGCCTTGGTCAGCATGAGATAGACCGGCAAGCGGATTTCCAGCCGCTCCTCGAGCTCGGCCAGGCGCCTGCGGATCTTGCGGCCATGCGCCTTGACGGCTTCGTCGCCCTCGGACAGCGCGTCGATCCCAAGCGCAACGATGACGCCGTTCAGCGCCCGGCGGCCACGGTGCTTCTTCAACAGGTCGAGGAAGCCCAGCCATTCCACGGCGTCGACATCGGGCTGGCTCTCCTGCTGGACATAGCGGCCGGCGGTGTCGATCATCACTGCGTTTTCGGAGAAGAACCAGTCGCAGTTGCGCGTACCGCCGATGCCCTGCAGATCGTCGGTGAGGTCGATCGGAAAGTTGAGGCCGGATTGGCGCAAGGCCGTCGTCTTGCCGGTCGCCGGGGGGCCGACGATCACATACCACGGCATCTCGCGCAGGAACTTGCGGCCGCCGAGCTTGCGGCGCTTCAACTCGACCATGACGTCCTGGAACTTGGCGCCGACCGCGGCGACGTTTTCCTCGCCCGGGCTGAGCCGCTTTTCCTCGACCGGGGCGGAAATCTCAGCGACGAACATGCGGTTGGCGCGGATCGCGCGGCGCTGCGCGACGATCAGCCAAATCAGCCAGAAGATCACCAGAAGAGCGATGATGACGATGCGCACCGTCTGCGACGCCATCGGCACATAGTCGCCGACCCGTACGATCGGGCCGAATACCCAGATGATCAGCGACAGCAGCGCCAGGCCGATCAGCGTCCACAGGAAACGCGAAGTCAGGACCGCCCAGAGGAAGCGCAGGATGAACATGTCACAGCCTCTTTTCGACCAGCACTTCGACGCGGCGGTTCAAGGCCCGGCCTTCGCGTGTGCCGTCGTCGGCCACCGGATCGGTGGCGGCCCGGCCTTCGGAGCGCACGCGCTCCTTCGGCACGCCGTTCTGAATCAGGATATCGGCAATTTCCGCGGCGCGGGCTTCCGACAGCCGCTGGTTGGTGGACAGTGGGTTGGTCTTTTGCAAGGGAACGCCGTCGGTGTGGCCGACCACCGTGATATCGCCGATCAGCTCCTGGTTCTCGAGGATCACCTTGGCGACCGAGGCGATGAGCGGATCGAAGCCGTCTGTCAGCTGCGCCCGCGACGACTGGAAGAGTTCGGGATTGGAGGCCTGGATGACCAGCCGCGCCAGCGACACGCTCTCCGTGCCGCTCAGCGCCCTCTTGAGCTCATCCGGCGCGGCCGCCTGGAATTCCGGCAGCAGCGCGAAATCCACGGCCACCGGCGGCGGCGCGTCGACCTTCGGCGAAGCGCGGGTGACATCCGTACGCGTCGGCGGCGGCAAGGCGCGAACCAGCGCCGAAAGCTCGACCGCCTGGCTGCTCAGGCTCATCGACAGGCCGATATGGATGGCTGTCGCCATCACCGCCGCTGCCGCAACCATCACCCAGATCGGCACGATGAAGCGCTGCGGTTCGTCGGAGGCGATCACGCCCTTCCAGTTCGGCGACAGCGGCGCGCCTTCGGCGTCGCTGTCGCGCAGGAAACGCGCCGCCGCCACGCGCACGGCATTGAGCGAGCGATCACCGGAGCGGCCGGGCACGCGGTATTTGCCGCGGAAGCCGAGCGCCATGCAGTGATACTGCAGCTCCAGCATTTCGCGGTCGCGATTGGGATGGCGCTCCAGGTCTTCGAGACGGGCGAAGAACTGCGCGCCGGCATCGACGTCGCCGCGCAGCATCACCACCAGCGGCTGGCGCGGCCATGCGCTGGCGCCGCCCCAGGGCGTGTTCAGCGCCAGATCGTCGAGCAGGGCCGCTACCAGCCAGGCGGCCTGGTCGGCTCGCTCCAGCGACGAGCCTTGCGCCATTGTGGCGTCGCGGCAGCGCACGAGCTCATCGAGCAGCCTCGTGCGCAGCGCTTCCGGATTCTCCGGCGGCTGCGCGTTTTCCAGTTCGGGTGCAAATTCGAGCAAAGGCGAGAAGGCATTGACGAGCACGTTCGGATGCGCCCGCCCGGAGCGCTTCGCGGTGACGCCGCCCGACGCCGGCAGGGGCATGGCGCGGGGTGTTGGCGCTCCGCTCAGGCGGATGCGCGTCCGCTCCCGATCCTCGGACAGTCCGAATGGATCGTCCCTGCTCATCATCTCACCTGTTGACCGAGTAGCAGTCGACCTGCGGTTCGCTGGGCAGCACGCCCGAAACGCCGATCACAAAACCGGGCGCTTCGAGCAGCGAGGCCCAGTGCTCGCTTTTCTGGTCGAGTTCGAGGCACAGCCGGTCGCCGTCATAGGGAATTTCGCGCGGCTGTGAATGCAGGGGCTTCAACGGAATGCCGGGCAGGCGTGATTTCCACAGCCCTTCGAATTCGCTGGCCGAGCCGACGGTCGCCTGGTTGACGAAAATCTTGCGCAAGGCATCCTCCGACAGTTCGGAGCCGATCCGCACCACGATGCGGCTCGCCACCAGAAGTTTCGGGTTGTCGATGCGGATCTTCCACACATTGGTGGCATGGCGCATGACCGGCAGGGCGCGCGATTTCGGCTCGATGTAGCGCAGGCTGAGGATCAGCGAGCGCAGCGCGTCGGCCAGCGCCGAATAGGCCGGGCCTGGCGCCATGTGGTCGTAAGCAGGCAGTTCGCCGAGCCGTCTTGCGCTCGAGCCATAGGTCGCCATCGAGCCGGCGAGACCGGCCAGCTCCATATAGACCTCGGCTGGATGGAAGACATCCTGCGCCAGCATGTGGGCCAGCCGCGGCCGCGCGGCGTTGACCAAATTGAGGATCAGAAGATCCTCGACGCTGCGCCCGGGGCCGCCCAGCACCATCTTGCCATGCGCCTCGGCGATCTGGTCAAGGCCGGTGACCACTTCCTGCAGCAGGCGGCTGTACCAGGACGCCGCGCCGATGACCAAGGTCGGCGGCAGGAAGGTGTCGTCCAAGGCAACGCCGCCATCGGCGCGCACGCCCTTGAGTTCGGCCACCGGCAGCGCGGTGTAGCCGCCGACGGCCGTGCCCGGCGCCAGCAACAGCGCCTGCGGCCGTGCGATCTCGATTTCCTCAGGATCGGAGCCGCCATGCACGGCGTCGCGCACCGAGACGATCCGGCCGCGATAGCGTGCGCCGGACGGCTCGGCGTGAGCGGGGTCGAAGCCGACGCCGCCGGGCGGTTCGAGCGGCAGCGCGATCAGCACCGGTCCCGCGCCCATTTCCGGCGTCACCGCCAGCGGCCGCGGCGCATCCATCGTCTCGGGGATGGCGAATGGCGTCCCGTCGGGAAAGATGCCACGCGCCGAGAGCACCGAGATCTGGCCGGCATCGAGCTGTGCCTGATCGAGCGTCAGCGTTCGGAAGCCGAACGTATGCAGGTGCCCGGCCTGCAAGACGCCGCGCACCGTCGCTTCGAAGAAGCGGTCCTGTTGCTGGAAATGCTGGGTGCGGAGGAACAGCCCCTCCGACCACAGCACCCTGTTTGCATCGCTCATGCCGACACTCTCTGCTTCCTGCTCATCGCCTCGCGCGGCTTTGCGGATTTCGCCGCCCAATGCATGTCGCTCAAAAGTGGTCACGGTTTTGAGAGAACGACATGCATAAAAACAAAGACCTAAAGCGCGTCGCCTGGATCGCGTTCAAACGCGACGCGCTTTAGGCGGAAATGCCGCCGCTGCCGAGCTTCACATTGACGGTGAACTTCGATCCCGGCGAAACCGATTTGGTCGTACGCCAGTTGCGCCCGCCGGGTTCCCTGATCAGCGCGACGAAGCCGAGTGCTGCCACTTCCGGCTCGACCGTGATGGTCTTCGATGCGGTCTTGCCGGGTCCGACGGAAATCGTGTCGGAGCCGATGAGATCGCCGCCAAGTGCGGAGCCGGCACCGCCCTGCAGGGCGAAATAGTCGGCCGAATTGAAGGCGCCGGTGCTTTTCAGCCGCAAGATCATCACCGTCACCGGCCTGTCGCCGCCGCCCGGTCCCGGGTTCATTCCGGCGCCGCCGGCAAGATTCACTGTGATGACGGATGGTTTGGGCGGGCCGCTCTGACAAGCCGTCAGCAGTCCCGTCGCCCCGATGGCAAGGATAAATTGGCGTCTGTCGATCATGTCTCAGTCCTCCTCATATGCATCACGAAAATCAGCGCCGATCTCGCCCAGAAAACGCGTCTCGGCGCTGTGAGCGATTTCACGGTGGCGTTTCTGGTACAATTCCCAGAGCTTGGCGCCGCGCCCGCCGGTCAGCAGATTGCCGATCGCCGAACTCGACTTCAATTCCTGCTCGATCGCCGCCGGATCGAAGCGGTCGATCATGCGCTTGAGCGCGCCTTGCACGCCGCGCCAGGCACGAACGTGGTGCTGCGCCAGATCGCGCACCGCGTCCTTGATCGCCGCTTCGGCGCCGAGGAAACCGGGGCTGCGCTCGGCCAGCATGGTCACCAGAGCATCGTCGACCGAAGGCAGGAATTTGAGCGGGTTGACCTCGGACGCGCCAACCACGGTTTGAGCGACGCGGGCATTGCCCTTCTCTTCGGCGCGCTTGCGCAAAAGCTGCATCAGGCCTTCCATCATCAGCCGGTATTCGCGGCCGAATTTTTCCATGTCGGCCACCGGATCGCCGCCGGGAAAATCGGCCTCGTCCATGCCCATGCCGCGCAGGAAAGCGGCGCGCAATTCCGCGTCCGACGGTCCGGCTGACGGCCGCGCCGCGGATTGGCGGACAGGAGCGCGTGGTGGCGGTGGAGACGGGGGAGGCGGTGGCTGCGGTGGCGATGGCTCGACCGCGCGGACTGGCAGATCCCAGGGCGCTGCAGAGGGGGCAGGCGAGGGCGCATCGGTTGCACCGCCATCCGTCACGCCGGCGTCGAGGCTGGTGGACCCGGCAGGGCCGAAACCAAACCCGTCATCGTAGGCCGGCAGCTTCTCAGGATTGGATCTGCTCGGCTCTCTCGACAGCGGCGCGGAGTCGAGGCCGAAGGGATCGTCGAACGATGGCTTGGCGCCGTTTCTGTCAGTGGGCTCGGCCACCGGCGTTGCCACAGGGTCGAGGCTGAACGGATCGTCGAACGCCTGCGAGCTGCGTTCATCGGACCGCGCACGCGCGAATGCGCCGGGCACCGGCTTTTCGAACGGATCGGGCAGGTTGGCAGGGCGTGGCCGTCCCGGCTCTTCTTCCGTGGTGGACGAAAAGAAATCGTCGCCGCCGAGGCTGACCGGCGCCCGCGACGCCGCCGGCTTACTGGCAGGCGCTGAAGGCCTGGAGGCCGGCGCCTCGGTCTTCGCCGTCTGCAAATCGACCCACACCACATAGTCGCCCAGTCGCAGTCGCATGCCGCTTTGCAGGCGCGCGGTATTTCCCGCGCCGAGCGGGCTGGCGGCATCGTCGATGAACAACCCACTGCTGGAGGTATCGGTGACGAAATAGCCGCCCTGCTTGCTGGTGATCTTGCAGTGGGCGCGCGAGACGAACATGTCGGGATCGTTGATCTGCCAGTCGGCGTCGGCGCTGCGGCCGATTACCAGCTCGCCCTCGTCCAGCCGCGCCTGCCGCGTGGCTTGCGCGCGTGGTCCCTGTTCGAGAGTCAGAAGCAGGCTCATGCCGCCACCTCTTCCCGCCAGCCGACGATGGTCCGCAACCGCATGTCGTCGGCGTCCCCCTTTTCGACCGGTCGCGCCAGCCAGGTGGTGCGGGCAAGCTGGACGGTGCCGAGCTTTGCCGGCGGCACTGCCTTTGCCGCAAGCACGATCCTGAGATCGACATCGATGGTCTCGCCGATCAGGTCGCGCACCGCCTGCTTCAACAACTTCAGCCGCTCGCCGCCGGGCAGGAACGCCTTGTAGTCGATATAGCTGAGCGCCCCGATGCGCAGTTCGATCCGGCTTTGCCGGCTGAAGCTGCGCGGGCCGATGGTGGCGCTGCGGCCGAGTGTGGCATAGCTGCCGGCAAGCCGGCTCTGCAGTGCCTTGGGAATGGTCATCCAGGCGCCGACGAATTCCTTCAGCACCACCGGAACCTTGAAGGCTTCGGCCAGGAACAGGGTCAGCCGCTCGGGACCGTCGACCTGGCTGGCGAGCGAGGCGGCCTGGCGAAGCTTTACCGCATCGAGTTCGGCGTCCTGCGTGCCCGGCAGCCCGATGCCGGCCATCGCTTCCAGCATGGAACGGACGCGGCCGCCGACACCGCGTTCGACCTGCACGGCCGGATGCGCATCCGCCCAGGCGCGATAATAAAGCGCGATCATCCGGTGCTGCAGGATGTTGACGAAATCGACGAAGGTCGTGTCGCTCGTCTGCCGCGCCTCGGCGCCCGCATACCAGCGCTGCGACAGCCGATCGAGCACCCAGCGCGTCAGATGCAGCGGCATCGGCCCTTCAGGCCCGAGCAGGCCGAGATTGTTGACCGTCACCCGCGCCGGCGACTTGTCGGTCGGCTCGCGGAAATCCACAACGTCCTGCACCGCGAAGGACAGCCGCACATTCTGGCCGAGCCTTGCCGGCTCGCGGTCCGGCCGGCCGGAATGGCCGAACAGGCCGCCTTGCCGCTCGAGTCGGCGCAGCAGTTCGAAGAAGTCGAAACTCTCGGACAGGGTTGCGGCTCGCTCTAGATCAGGTAGCGATTGCCGGGCGTCATCGGCCATGGCACATCCTCCTGTTTCTGGAGCAATCGCGTGCGCGTGCGCACGAACCCGTTTATTCCGGCATGACGGGCAAACAGCCGCGACAGCAGCCCCGACATCAGCAAGGTGCTCTGCCCAGCCAGCACCGACTGGTCGACATGCAGCGTCACTTCCGTGCCGCGCCCAAAACACATTGGTCCTTCGATCGCCAGCCTTTCGATCACCGCGCGCGAATCGATGCGCACGATCGAGCGTACATTGCGGGCAAGCCCGGGATCGCCGCGTTCGGCATAGAGATCGAGCAGCGCATGCAGCGGATCGACGCCGCGGCCTTCCTTGGCCAGGCTGAGGAAGTTCAGCGCCAGCTGCGAGACCAGCCGCCAGGCCAGGTCGTCGGCGCGCGACTCGCTGTCGGCGCCGGTCGGCAGCGCTGCCGGGATGGCCGGCTGCGGCGAACGCAGCGCGCCGAGCAGCCTGACCGATTCCACCGGGTCGCCCGCTTCCAGCGTCAGCGTTGGCGTGTCGTCGAGGATGGCAAGATCGCGGTTTGTGCACAGTGCCACGACGTCGACGCGCTTGAGCGGCCGGTTGGCCTGACTGTTGACTGGGCGCGAAACCGCCAGGAAGACGTCGTCGCCGGCATAGGAGGTCCGCGTCACGCCCTGGCGCCGCTCGTCCTCGGTCGGCCGGCGCGGCCGCCGCTCCGTCGAATAGACCCAGCCGCTGCCGCGATTTTGCCCAAGGCTGAAGAGTTCCGGTATCTCCGCGTCGGGTCCCTCGGCATCGGCGTCTTCGACGCGGATGACGCGGTAGATTTCAAAGTCGCGCGCCCGCGTGCGGTCGGCATGCAGCACCTGGCGTGTCTTGCGCTGGTCGAGCTCGACGATGTTGCACTCGCGCTCGAAGAGATTGATGATCGGGGTGGCGAAGAGATCGAAATCCGCCGGCGTCAGATCGGCGAGTTCGGGCACCGGACGCCGGAACAGGAAGATGATTTCGAGCCCGGCCTGGCATTTGCGCACGACCGGCAGCAAGCCGGTGACGCGCCCATAATGGAAGCGCTCGGGCATCATGAAATATTCGCGCAGCAGGCGGTAGCCTTCGAAGGTCGGCCGCGTGCGCGGCATCAGCGCCTCGGCATCGGCAATGCCGACCATCTCCGGCGGCGGTAGCGGCGACAATGGATTGGTCTTGCCTTCCGGTCGAGCGCCGACACCAGAGCAGACTCCGAAGATGGCGTCGAAGATTAGCGGCGCCTTGGTGCGGTTGGCGAAATAGAAGTCGAGCCGGTCGAGCGCCAGTTCGTCGAGCTTGCCTTTGCCGGTCCGCGCCAGCGTGATGCGAAGTGCCGCTTCGCCGGCCTTGCCGGCGATCAGGCCGATGCCGGCGGCGGCAAGCGCGCTGCGGTCCTGGAAATAGCCGACCGAACTGATCGCGATCGGAAACAGAGTCATGTCCTGCGCGGTGGTGAAGGTGCAGCGTGTCGACAGGCCGGCCTGCAGGCTGGAGACCAGCCGCGTGCCGCGCTTGACGACGTGGCCGGCAAGCATTGTCTGCACCTGCTGGCCGGGCTTCAGCACCACCATGGCGGTTGCCGGCACCGGCGTGACGAGATCGGGATAAAGCACGTCGAGGATGCTGCGCGAAAACCGCGAGCGCTCGGCATCCACCTTCAGGCGCGTGCGCGCGGCGAGGAAGGCGACGCCGTCGAGCAGCCGCTCGACATAGGGGTCGGGACACGGCACCGTATCCAGCGACAAATTGCGGGCAACCGCCGGATGCATGTCGGCGAACTCCGCCGCCAGCCCGCGTATGTGGGACAGTTCCTCCTCGTAATATTCTACGAAGACCCGGTCCATCTCTCAGGCTTCCCTGAACTCGGTGCGCGCCAGTCCGTTGTCGAGATTGATCGTCGTGCGCAGGCGCATGCGCTCGGGCGTCGGCGTCATGATCAGCACGGCGTCGATCTCGATCTTCAGGCCGGTCTTGTCGCCGAGGTTGACCGTGACTTTCGTCGCGCTCTCCTTCAGCCGCGGCTCGAATGCGGCGAGCACGGCGCGGATCTCGCGTGCCAGAACATCGCGATCGAAGTCGCGCGACGACCGGCCGGAGAAGGACGGCACGCCATAATTGACAACGCTGCGGCGCACCTCCGGAAAGTCGGCCAGCGATGTCGGACTGTCGGTCATCTGCTCGGCCTCGAGATCGGATAGCAGCGGCGCGGATTCGAAACGCTCGGTGTTGAACAGCGCCTCGATGTCGCGCCGCACGGCCTCGCGCAGCACATCGGGCGACACCACGATGCCTCGGCTTTCAAGCTCGCCACGGTGCCGGTTCTGAAACGCCAGCCGGTGCAGCCGGCGCTTCTGATCGGGGTTCAATGCGTCATCGGCGTCGATGCGCCTCGGTCCGTCTGCCAGCAGCTCGTCCAGGCGCTCTGCGCCAAGCTCCTCCTGCAGAGCCTGCCTGAGCCCGTCTATCTCCGAGCTCAGGCCCGGCAGGTCGTTGACGAGGCGGTCCCACAGCGAAGGCTGTACCGCCTCGCGCTTGGCCCGTGAACCGCCCGCCTGTACCTTGTCGGCGGCAGGGCGCTTTGCTCGCCCCTCACTTGCCGACATAGACATCCATTTCGGCTTCGTCATTGTCGTCATAGACGAACTTGATCTTCTTGTAGGCGAAGGAGACTTCCTCCTGGATCAGGTCGGCTTCATCATCGGCCTGCGACATGTCGTATTCCATGATCGAGGCGTCGGTCAGGGTAACGACCAGATAGTCCTTGCTCTCGCCGTCGATGGTCCGCCGAGCGGAGAATTTGACCTCGTCCAGCGCCTTGTTTTCGAACAGGGCCTTGGCCAGATAGGGTGAGGCCTTGTCGTAGTGCTTGGTGAACTTGATCATGCCCATCGACACGCGGCCTCGGCGCGAGAGGGAATTGGGGTCGTAGGGCGCGACCATCTTGTAATCGACGCCATGGATTTCGATCTCGTCGTCATGGCCGTCGCGCGTGCTGGGCCCCTTGATATCCGGAACTTTCAGAAAACCGTCGATCTTCATTGTGGGCATTTTCGTTCTCCACGCTTTCAAACAAAGGTTTGGTTGCTGCAATCAGGTCTTCACGGACGGCAATTCCGACACCAGCCTGAGCGAGGCATTGATGCCCTCCAGCTGGTAGTGCGGGCGCAGATAGAAGCGGGCGTTGTAGTAGCCCGGCCGGCCCTCCACGCTGTCGACCTGCACCTCGGCGGCGGCAAGCGGACGCTTGGCGCGCGCCTTGTCGTCGGCGAAGGCCGGGTTGGCCAGCACGTACCGGTTGATCCATTCGGTCAACCAGATCTGCATGTCGGTGCGTTCCTTGAACGATCCGACCTTGTCGCGCGCAATCGCCTTGAGGTAGTGCGCAAAGCGCGAGACCGGGAACAGATAGGGCAGGTTGGCGGAGAGCCGCTCGTTGGACTGGGCGTCGGGGTCGACCAGGCGGCCCGCCCGCGTCTCATCGTCCTGCAGCGAATGGGCGCCGATGAAGGCCGCGAGATCGGTGTTCTTGCGGTGCAGGATCGGCATCAGCCCGAGCTTGGCCAGTTCCGCCTCGCGCCGGTCGTCGATGGCGACTTCCGTCGGGCATTTCATCGCGATCGAGCCGTCATCGGTCGGGAAGGAGTGCACCGGCAGGTTAAGCACAGTGCCGCCATTTTCGACGCCGCGGATCTGGGTGCCCCAGCCATAGAGCTTGTGGCTGCGGTTGATGTTGACGCCCATCGGGAAGGCAGCGTTCATCCAGACATATTTGTTGTGATCGCCCTGCACTTCCTCCTCGAAGGAGAAGCCCTTGACCGGGACTGTCTCCGAGCCGTAGGGCAGCCGCGCCAGCACGCGCGGCATGGTCAGCCCGATATAGCGCGCATCCTCGCTCTCGCGCAGCGATTGCCACGAGGCGTAGGCCGGGTTGGAGACGATCTGCTGCAGGTCCTGCGGGTTGGGCAGTTCCTGCCAGCTGTCCATGCGGAACAGCCGTGGCGAGGCGGCGGCGATGAATGGCGTGTGCGCCGAGGCGCAGATGCCGGAGATGTTGCGCAACAGGCCGACGTCGCGCGGGTGGTTGGAGAACTCGTAGGCGCCGATGACGCAGCCGATCGGTTCGCCGCCGAGCATCGAATACTCGTCGGTGTAGACCTTCTTGAAGATCGGGCTCTGGTCCCACATCTGGCCTTCATAGTCTTCGAGCGTATCGGCCAGCTGCTCCTTGGAAATGTTCATCACCCGGATCTTCAGCTTCTGATCCGTCTCGGTGTTGTTGATGAGGTACCAGAGGCCGCGCCAGGTGCCTTCCATCTGCCGCACTTCCGGCGCGTGCAGGATTTCGTTGACCTGGGTCGTCAGCATCTTGTCGATGCCGGCGATCAACGACTTGATCGACTTGATCGAGTTGGACGAAATCGTCGTCGTCTCGGAGCGCGACTGCGCCGCCAGAGCCAGGTTGCGAACCAGCTGCTGCAGCTTCTCGCTGTCGTCCTTCTTGACCTTGAAGTCCTTCTCCAAGAGCTGGCTGAATTCGCCGAGATCGACGGCCTCGGCCTCGGCGACGGATGCTGCGGTCTTTTGCTGTTCGGCCATGATCTATTCCTCACCCTTGTCGTCGGACAGCGCCTGGGCGGCGATCTGGCCAAGCAGCGGCTGGTTGTTCAGCAATTGGGCGATGCGCTTTTCGGCATCGACGCGGCCGTCCATGAAGCCGAGCAGCTCCTCGAGCTGGCGCCGCATCTTGAGGATTTCGGCCAGTTGCGGGACCTGTTCGGCGATCTTGTCGGGGGCGAAATCGCCCATCTTGGTGAAGGTCAGGTCGAGCGCCAGTTCTTCGTCGCGCTCCTGTCCCTCGGCCTGCGGCAGCGTGTTCTTCACCCGCGCCTTGACCCTGGGTCCCAGCGCTTCCATGAATTTGGGGAAGCGGTTGGCATCGGTCTCGACAAAGGAACGGTCGAGCACCGTCTTGGACGCTTCCCTGGTCTGCGATGCGCCCGACAGGTCGGCCATCACGCCCATGACGAACGGCAGTTCGATCGTCGTCGGGCTGCCGTAGGTTTCGACATCGTAGGCGATCTGCACGCGCGGGGCGCGATTTCGCTCGATGACCTTCGCTTTGCTTTCGGCTGGCATGTGTTGCTACCTTTCATCCTTCTGGGCAGTCTTCTTGGCGTCGGGAACGCCGGCGAGCAGCCGGAATTCCTTGAGCCCCGACGGGGCGAGGTCTTCCATCAGTTCAACGAAATCCATGTGCACCATCCTGCGCACCCGGCGGGCGAGATGCGGGATCGGGCTCGACGGCTCGGTGCGGTCGTAGAACGCGACCACAAGGTCGAGGCACTTCACCACATCGTCGCGCGAGGAAATCCTGTCCGGGAGCCCCGCACCGGTCTCCGCGTAGCTTGCCATCGTCTCGGCTCCATGACCGTTTCTGACCGGCGCGGCCGGGCTTGCCGGGGGAGCAGCCGGGCTGGCCGCCCCCTTCGTCGCTGCCTCTTCCGTGGTCTCGACCGCCGTATTGCGTTCCAGCGTCGTCAGCACGCGCTGCAAAAATCGTTTCAGGTCCGGGACGGCGGCCCCGTTGCTGTCAAGGCGGGCATTCAGCGCCGCATCGACCGCGTCGAGCGCCTCGATCGCTGCGTGCGCCCCGGCGATGAGCGCCGTCATCTGTTCACCGGCCTGGTCCTGATGGGCGGCACAACCGCTGCCCACCCGGTTCAGGAGCTGTCCGTGCGCGCTGACCAGTGCTGCCTTCTCCGTGGCATTCAATCCCGACGCCGCTTCCTGAAGCATGACGCGATCGTCGAGCGCACCCTGTTCGAGATCGCGTCCGCTGATCGGCCCGATGGGACGCGGCGCGAAGAAGACCATCTGCCTGAGGTTCGCCAGCAGGCCTTCCTGGCCGTTCTGCAGGTCGGCCAGCGCGTTGAGGCGGCGCAAGGCGGCCTCGCGTGGTTGGGGGCTGGCCCGCAGCGCCGGGTGCATCGTCTCCCAATGCGTCTCGAAGGTCCTTGCAATCAGGGTCAGGCCCTGTGCCAGTCCGGCCAATCCCTCTTCATTGGCCAGCGCCCGGGCGACAATGACGAGCAGGCGCAGGTCGCGACCATGCGAACGCAACTCCTCGGCCTTGCCGAGCACGGCAGGCCAGTCGACCGGAATGGTCGATTGCGCGGCTGGCTTGTTGCGCCCGTCATGGACGACCTTGACCTGCGGCTCCGTGAGCCGCTCCAGCTCATGAAAAGCCGGATCGTTGCGCAAGTCTTCGCCTGACGGATTTTCACCGTCCAGCGGAGCAAGCCAGAGTGCGAGATCGATCACAGATACCCCCGGCGACCGGCTCTAAAACCGTACGTGACCCAACGTTAGCACACGGTTGCATATTCCCACAATTCGCCATCCGCTCAAAAGTTAACGAGCGCTAATGAATGTCGGTGCAACTGCGTCTCGGATGGCGCAATTCATGGCGTGCCTGGCCAACCTCGTATGTGAAGCGCATCGCATAGGATTAGAAAAAATCGTGGTTGTCTGCATTTGGCGGCGCGGGACTCTCCACAAAGGGAAAAGGCCGGCTGCATCAAGCGCTTTGTCAAGCGGCTGCTTATGTGGCAGGCTGTCGACGGGCAGATTGCAGGAGCACGTTCGATGGAACAGCGCCGGTCGTCGAAGGGTTTCAAACGCAAGGAACTGGTTGGCAAGCTCAATCCGGTCTGCCTGCGCGCCTTCAAGGCCGCCGCCGACAGCGCCAAGCTGCGCGGCAATCCTTACGTCGAACTCGTCCATTTCATCGAGCAGCTGGTGCTGTCCGAGCGCTCGGATGTGCAGATGATCCTTGCCGATGCCGGGCTGGATGCCAGCCGGATTACCAGCGACATGACCCGCGCCGTCGACAAGCTGCCCTACGGCGCCACCTCGATCGAGGAGTTTTCCGACCACATCTTCCACGCCATCCAGGAAGCCTGGAACCTGGCGACGCTGGAATTCCGCATGGAGGAGGTCCGCAGCGCCTATATCGTGCTCGCCTGCCTGAAGACGCCGGTGCTGGAAGGCCTGGTGTCGAAGATCAGCGGCGAATTCGACAAGATCGACGCCGACGCGGTCATCGCCCGCTTTGCCGAGGTGGTGGAGGGCTCGCTCGAAGCCGGCGCCACTGCCGCCGCGGCTCCCACTGCCGAGGCGCCGCGGCGGGTTCCGGGCGGGGATTCGGCCCTCGCCAAATACGCCACCGACCTGACCCAGCGCGCCCATGACGGCAAGATCGATCCGGTCGTCGGCCGCGATCCGGAAATCCGGCAGATCATCGATATCCTGATGCGGCGCCGGCAGAACAACCCGATCCTGACCGGCGAGGCCGGCGTCGGCAAGACTGCGGTGGTCGAGGGCTTTGCCCTGCGCATCGCCCAGGGCGACGTGCCGCCGCCACTCCAGGGTATCAGCGTACGCATGCTCGACATCGGCCTGATGCAGGCCGGCGCCAGCGTCAAAGGCGAGTTCGAAAAGCGCCTGAAGGCGGTCATCGACGAAGTTCAGTCATCCGAAACGCCGGTCATCCTGTTCATCGACGAGGCACACACGCTGATCGGCGCCGGCGGTGCGGCGGGAACCGGCGATGCCGCCAATCTCTTGAAGCCGGCGCTGGCGCGCGGCGAACTGCGCACCATCGCGGCAACGACCTGGGCCGAGTACAAGCAGCACATCGAAAAGGACCCGGCGCTGACCCGCCGTTTCCAGGTGGTCAAGATCGACGAGCCGTCGGAAGCGGTGGCCGTGCTCATGCTGCGCGGTGTAGCCGGCGTGCTCGAACAGCATCACGAGGTGCAGATCCTGGACGAGGCGATCGAGGCGGCGGTCGGCCTGTCGCATCGCTACATCCCGGCGCGGCAATTGCCCGACAAGGCGGTCAGCCTGCTCGACACGGCTTGCGCCAGGGTCGCGATCTCGCAGCATGCGACGCCGGCCGAGGTCGAGGACATTTTGCGGCGCCGCCAGGCGCTCGAGGTCGAAAGCGGCATCATCGGCCGCGAGGCAGCGATCGGCATCGAAGTAACTGACCGGCAGGCGCGGGTCGAGGCCGGGCTCACTGAGACCGGGACCATGCTCGCCGCCGCCGAGGAGCGCTGGGAGCGCGAAAAGGCGCTGGTTGCCGAGATCCTCGAACTGCGCGCGCGGCTGCGCGGCGACGGCGTCCCGCTAGATGCGGTGGCGGCAGCTGAGGCCGATGCCGAACCAGCAGCGCCGGACGAAGAAAAGACCAAGGTCCCCAAGGCTGAACCGCCCAAGGCCGAAACGTCCGAGCCTGAAAAGCCGAAGGCCAAAGCGTCCGAGACCGAAGCGCCGGCTGCCGAAGCTGCGCCGTCAGATCCTGTCGCCGATCTGGCGCGGCTGCGTGAACTCATGGCCGAGCTTGCCACGGCGCAAGGCGAGACGCCGCTGATCCTGCCGTCGGTCGACCGCAATGCGGTAGCTGCCGTGGTCCAGGACTGGACCGGCATCCCGACGGGACGGATGCTGTCCAGCCAGACCGAAAAGGCGCTCAAGCTCGCCGACACTTTGTCCGAACGAGTCGTCGGCCAGGATCACGCCATGGAGATGATCGCCAAGCGCGTGCAGACCAGCCGCGCCGGGCTCGGAGCGCCGGAAAAGCCCGTCGGCGTGTTCCTGCTCTGCGGCCCCTCCGGCGTCGGCAAGACCGAGACGGCCCTGGCCTTGGCCGAGACGCTCTATGGCGGCGAACAGAACCTGATCTCGATCAACATGTCCGAGTTCCAGGAAGCCCACACCGTCTCGACGCTCAAGGGCGCGCCTCCCGGCTATGTCGGCTACGGCAAAGGCGGCATTCTCACCGAGGCCGTGCGCAGAAAACCCTATTCGGTGATCCTGCTCGACGAGGTCGAGAAGGCGCATCCCGACGTCCACGAAATCTTTTTCCAGGTCTTCGACAAGGGCATGATGGATGACAGCGAGGGAAGACGCATCGACTTCAAGAACACGCTGATCCTGCTGACATCGAATGTCGGCTCCGAAGTCATCATGGAGCGGACGCAAAACGGCACGGTGAGGGCGGGGCTCGACGGCCTCGATGCAGCCTTGCGCGCTCCACTGCTGAAAGTCTTTCCGGCAGCGTTCCTCGGCCGCGTCGTGACCATCCCTTACTATCCGCTCTCGGATTCGATGATCGAGGCCATCACGCGCCATCAGTTCGGCAAGATCGGGCGGCGGCTGCGCGCCAGCCACGACGCCGAACTGGTGATCGGCGACGGCGTCATGGCGCTGGTCAAGGCGCGCTGCACCGAAATCGAGTCCGGTGGCCGCATGATCGACGCCATCCTCACCAACACGCTGTTGCCGGAACTCAGCCGCGGCGTGCTGAACCGGTCGCTCGACGGCGAGAAGATGACCAAGGTGACCGTCAGCGCTTCCACTGACGGGTTTGCCTATTCGTTCGAATAGTCAGGCCTGACTGCTCGGCTCCGTCTCGGCGCGGATCAGCTTGATGTCGGCGCCGGCTGCCCAGGCGCCGATATCCTCGCGCCGCAACGCCGCCGCCATCATGTCGGGAAACAGGTCCGGCGTGCAGGCGAAGACCGGTATGCCAAGTGCCGCGACCGAAGCCGACATCGCCGGATCATAGCCCGGCCGGCCCTGATCGGTCAGCGCCAGCAGCACGATGACATTGACGCCGGACCGGACCAGCGCCGCAAGGCGCCGCAGCAAGTCCTGGCCGTTGCCGCCCTCATAGAGGTCGGTGATCAGCACGAAGTGCGATTTGGTCGGCCGCTCGATGCGGTCGGCGCAATAGGCGACCGCCTGGTTGATGTCGGTGCCGCCGCCGAGCTGCACGCCAAACAGCACCTCGACCGGGTCGCTGAGCTCTTCGGTCAGGTCGACGATGGCCGTGTCGAAACAGACCAGCTTGGTGCGCACGACCGGCAGCGACGCCATCACCGCGGCGAAAATCGAGGCGTAGATCACCGAGCTCGCCATCGAGCCGGACTGGTCGACGCACAGCACCACTTCGTCGAGATCGACCAGCCGGCGTTGCTTGCGCATGAAGCCGACCAGTTTTTCCGGCACGACGGTTTTGTGCTCAGGCTGGTAGTGGCGAAGATTGGCCGAGATGGTGCGCGGCCAGTCGATGTCGCGTTGGCGCGGCCGGTTGGTGCGTCGCGACTTGTCGAGCGCGCCACGGATCGCCTCGGCGGTCTTCTGCTCCAGCCGCTGCATCAGCTTGGCAACGATGTCGGCGATGATGGTGCGGGCGATGTCCTTGGTCTTGGCCGGCATCACCGAACGCAGCGAGATCAGGTCGGCGACGAGGTTGACGTCGGCCTCGATCGCCTTGAGGAATTCCGGCTCCATCAGCATCTGCTTCAGGTTCAGCCGCTCAAAGGCATCCTTCTGGACGATCTGGACCACCTGGGCGGGAAAGAAGGAGCGGATATCGCCCATCCATTGCGCCATGCGTGGCGCCGAGCGGCCGAGCCCGCCGCGCCGCTTGCGCGGGTCGGCATCGGCATTGGCGCCGTCGCCGTAAAGCGCATCGAGCGCCGAAGACAGTTTTTTGTCATCACTGGAAAGGGCGGAGGAAGCCTCGTCATCGGCGCCGATCGCCAGCCGCCAGCGGCGCTCGCGCCCGCTATCGGAGGATGCTGGGCCGGGTTCGGGCACTTCGGCTTCGTCATCCATTGTCACACTCCGCCCGCCAGCAATGGCCCAAGCCGCTCCAGGTGACGGCGCCAGCCCTCGCCGCCATCCGGCGCCGGCGTCAGGCCGGCCGGCAACCTTGCGGTGCGGCCGAGCACGGCCTCGATCAACCGCCGCCGCTCCATCGAGTCCAGATTGGAGAAGACGCGGCGCAGCAACGGAAGATGCGCGATGAAAGCGTCCTCGTCGAGCGATTTAAGCCACCCATCGACGGCGCTGCGCAGGCCCTCGTCGTAGATCAGCCGCTGGCCGGCAGTGCTGAAGAAACCTTCGAAGAACCCCGCTGCCTGGGCGACCGGCGTCCCCGGCGATAGCCTGCGTCCGAGCAGCCCGGCGGCGTCCTCTGCCGGCAGTTGGCCGGCTTCATAGAGCAGATGCGCGGCGCAGCCGGCGAGCAGCGCCGTCGAGCGCGGACCTTCCAGCACGCCGGTCAGGCCGTTGCGCCATGCATCGAGCACGTCTTCGCCGGGCTCGACCAGCCGGATCGCCGTGTCGGCCTTGCGCACAGCACCGACCAGCGTGGTGGCGGCCTGCTCGTCCAGGTCGCGCACTGCATAGGGCAGCGCGATCGCGCCCTCGACGATCAACCGTTCCAACAAACCGGACAGCCGGTTGGTTTCGGTCTTGCGCGCCTCGCCGTAACGGATGATGTCGGCAAGCGGCGGCACCGAGGCCAGCATCTCCAGGCATTCGCTGCTGTGCGCTGCGCGCGCCTCCAACGCTACAAGGCCGGCGCTCGCGGCCTCCGACAGATCCGCCGTAATGGCGCTCTGGACAAGGGCGGCAAGCGTATCGAGGCTCGCGGCCGCACCGAGCATCTGGATCAGGCGGCCATTGGCGGCCTTTTCGATAGTCGGGCCGTAGATCAGGTTCTCGACCAGGCGCACGGCATATTCAGGCTCCCAGGCCAGCGTCCATTTTTCGCGAAAGGTGCCGCGGCTGCGGCCGGCGTCGGCCAGCCTGCCCCATTGCACGCCAAGCACGTTCAGCCGGTGCAGCAATGTCGAACGAAACAGTCCGCTTTCGCTGCGCAGATCGACCGACAGCTCGCGTTCCAGCGCCTCCGGCTTCAGCCGCGCCGCCTTCTGGTTGCGCTGCAGGTCCTCGATCAGCGGCGCCAGCGGCGTGTCGGGCGGAATCTCGCCGACATCCGCGCCCAAAAGCAGCTCGGCCTCGACCAGCGCCCACAGCACCGCTTCGCCGTTGAACAGCGCCGCGATCGCGGCATCGCGCAATTCCTCGAAGCCGGGCTTCGGCCGCTCGCGAATGGCAGCCAGTGTGCGCGCAAGCCGCTCGGCCTCGATCAGCGACGCGGTCGACACCTGATGGCCCTTCGCCCGCAGCACCGCCGCGATCGTCGCCAGCCACAGCGTCGCGGCGTCGCGCCGCCCTCGTGTGCGCCACAGATGCTTGCACCAGCCGGGCGCGATGACGCCAGCGCCATAACCATAGCCCAGCGCAAGACGCGGCCCGGTCCATGGCGCCCATGTCATGATGCTTTTGCGCCGGGCAATTCCCTTGATCAGCGCCTGGTCGTTCTTCTGCGTGTGCGCGGCCTGCAGGGCCGGCACATGCCATGCGCCGCAGACGACGGCGATCGGTCCGGCGAATTCCTTGCGCGCGGCGGCGATTTCCAATCGCATATGCGCTTCACGCTTGGCCTCGAACGGCGCGATCGCACCTTCGCCGTCGCGCAGCGTCGTCATCGCATCGGTGATGGCAGCGAAGATTGGACCCGGCTGCGGATTCTGCTCGATAATGTCGGCCCACCAGCTTTCGCCATCTTCATAGCCGGCGGCCGCAGCCAGCGTGCCGATCGGGTCGCGATGCGATGCAGGCTCGCCATCCTCACCGGTTTCGTCCTTGGGTTCGGGCTTGTCGGCGTCAGCCGTTTTGTCGGTGTCGTCGGTTGCCGGTGCCGCGAACCGTGCCGATGACGGCAGGTCGATGAACCGCAATGCCGCCTTGTTCTCCACCGCCCACACCGCCGCCTGGTATTCCGGCGAGAACTCGGCGAACGGCCAGAAACTTGTCGCGGCCGGATCGTCCTCGGGGTAGCAGAGCAGCGCCACCGGCGGCTGCATCTGCGGGCGCGCCAGCAATGGCAGCAGGGCGGACGCGTCGCTCGGCCCTTCGATCAGCACCGCGACCGGCTGCAAGTCCCGCAGCGCCTGCACCAGGCTGTCGGCGGAGCCCGGCCCGTGATGGCGGATGCCGAAATAGGCGACGTCGCTCATGACCTCAGATCGCTGCGTTCAGCGCCGCGTAATAGCCGGCATAGTCCGGCCGCTTCTTGAGCACCGTTTCGAGATATTCCTCCAGCACCACCTTGTCCTGCACCGGGTCCTTGACGATGGCGCCGACAAGGCTGGCGGCGAGGCCTTCGGCGCCGAGCTTGCCGCTGTCGAACCACGCCGCCTGGCTGAGGCCGCCGACCATGGTGGCGATCGCCTCGGCGGTCGAGAGCGAACCCGAAGGCGTCTTCAGCGTCACCTTGCCGTCGGCGGTTGCGCCCGAGCGCAGCTCGCGGAAAATGGTCAACACTCGAGCGATCTCCTCGCCGACATTTTTCGGCACCGGCAGGTCGAGCCCGCCGGCCATCTCGTCGACCCGCTTGGAGACGATCGCCACCTCTTCCGCCATGTCCTCGGGCAGCGGCAGCACCACCACATTGAAGCGGCGTTTCAGCGCCGAGGACAGCTCGTTGACGCCCTTGTCGCGGTTGTTTGCGGTGGCGATGATGTTGAAGCCGCGCTGGGCATAGAGCGACGTGTTGAGTTCCGGGATCGGCATCATCTTTTCCGACAGCACGGTGATCAGCGTATCCTGTACATCGGAGCCCATGCGCGTCAACTCTTCCAGGCGGCATAGCTTGCCGCTCTCCATGGCGCGGTAGAGCGGCGTCGGCACCAGCGCCTCCTGGCTCGGCCCTTTGGCCAAAAGCTGCGCATAGTTCCAGCCGTAGCGGACCTGGTTCTCGTCGGTACCGGCCGTGCACTGCACGATCAGCGTGGAATTGCCCATGATGGCGGCGGCGAGATGTTCCGACACCCAGGATTTTGCGGTGCCGGGAACACCGAGCAGCAGCAGCGCGCGGTCCGTGGCGAGTGTCGCCACCGCCGTTTCCATCAGCCGGCGGCGGCCGACATATTTTGGCGATATCACGGTGCCGTCGCTTGCCTTGCCGCCGAGCAGGTAGGTCAGAACGGCCTTTGGCGACAGGCTCCATCCCGCAGGTTTTTGCTTGTCGTCATTGCGCGCCAGCGCCTGCAGTTCAGCGGCATAGGCCTGCTCGACGGGGAGGCGGATGGCTGCGTTCATGGTGCTGTTCTCCGGATTGTCATGGGTTGGTTCCCGTCAGGGCCGCGTTGAGGCGCAGGAAAGCGAGCGAGGCTGCCGCCGGCGGCATGCCGGCCGCAACGACATGCTCGATCAATTTTTCCGCTGTCGCCGCAGTGGCCAGAAAGCCCAAAGTTTCCAACAGGTCGTCGACGGTTCGCTTCATCGCGTCATCATTGCCGGCGACAGCCGAACGCAACACCGCCAAGCTCTGGCCGTTCGTCAGGTCGGGCCAATCCAGCCAGTTGGCTTCGAAGCCCTCGGCAAGGGTGAGCGTGCTAACATACTGCGGCGTATCTTTCAGGATCAGTCTGACCAGGACACGCTTCCTGCGGCTATCCAGGCGCGGTGTCAGGTGCAGCACGAACAGTGCCGGCTTGCCACCCTCGGCGATCAGCGTGTCGGCCATCTGCGTTACTGCAGCGTCGCTGCCCGACGCTGCGACCATTCGTGAGATCTGGATGTCCGCATTGTTGTCGGCACCGAACTGCCAGGCTGCAATGAAATCGGGTTCGCTGACCCCAAATCGGGAAGCAAGGTCGACCAGATTGCAGGTCTCGAACAGTTCGGCGCGGCGCTTTTCCTGCGCCGGCGATTTGAGCTTTGCCGGCGTGTAGGTGGTGCGGCGGCGGATAAAGCCGGATTTGCCTTCTGCGATGAAGGCGGCAAGTTCGGCAACGGGATCGTCGGCACCGCCACCAACACGACCGTGCTCGCCCAACCTCGCCAGCAGCCGGCTCGCCAGTTCCTGCACCTTGCCGGAGCGGTCAGTGGCCAGGCTTTTCAGGAACGGCGCGTCCTCAGGCGTCAGGCCGAAATGCATGAGTTCGATCAGTGCCAGCCGGACTTCCGCCGGCTCGCCGGGCGCCTTCGCTTCCATCAGGCTGCGGGCCGTGGCCGGATCGCGACGGCGCATCTCGGTCAACGCGATACGGCGCGCGGCGGGGTAAAAGTCATCCCAGTTCTGCACCGTCAGTTGCTCCTGCGGCGCAATCTTCAGCCCCTCGACGCTGGCCTGCCAGTCGATCCACGGCGCATAGATGTCAGGGCTGTTCTGGTCTGATGCCGACGGCATCCAGTCCATCGGATGCAGCACGTAGCCACGGCCGGCGACGAGCGTCGCCACGCGCGCCTTGCGCCGCGCATCGGCGGTGTTCTTCAAGGCAGCCCGCAACAGCGGCCGCAACCGCTCCGGCAGCAGCGGCAGGCCAAGCCTCGGCAGCGGCGGGCGCCGCTTCAGCGACTTCGGCGCGGCTGGCCTTAAGCCCACATCGAGCGCCTGCGCGGCGATGGCCAGCAACAGCCGCTCCCGTTCGTCCGGGCTTGCGCCGCCGGCGATTTCCTTCCACGCGGCTGGCGCCAGATCGAACGCAGTTCCGCCGGTGATCCAGCAGTCGCGCATCGTCGCCAGGCCGGTTTGCTCGAGCTCGTTCATGACAGATCGAGCCTCCCGAAGCCGCTTTGCGCGGCGAGCAGATCGAGCCGCGCGCCGTTCCACAGGGCTGCCGTTGCCGAAAGGTCGAGACCGAGCACGGTTTGATCGACGGTTCCGGCGACAGGCAGGGCGATCCCTTGCGGGTCGTGCGCCGCTTGCCACCAGGCGGTGCCGCGCTCATCGAGCAGGATCGCGCCGGCAGGCAGCATCAGCGGGCTATCGGTCGACCAGGGTGCTGCGTCCTGGTGCGCCGCATGCGCCGCCAGCGGATCCTTGACAATGCCGAGGCCGAAATCCGGCCAGGCGCCCGACACGACATCGCCCTTGCGCTCCGCTACCAGCGCCCGCAGCCGTTGGCGTGACGGATAGAACACCAGCCTTGCATCGAACCGGTCGCCAGGTGTGAACGCGGCAGAGCGGCGGCCGGCCGAGGCCGGAAAGAAATCGAGTAGCAGCGCAAATTGCGGCGTCGGGCTTTTCAGGTCGAGCAGCCAGGTAGAATGGCTGACAAGGCCGTCGCGGCGGGTCTCGATCTTCTCGCCGATGACTTCCCACTGGCTGTCGACCTGTCTTGCATCGGGATTGGCCAGCACCTGGTCGCGGGTTTCGGATGCCGACACCAGCCGCTTCAATTCGGGATCGTCTGGCGCCGAGCGCCAGGCCTTGGCCAGCAAAACCAGCTTGCCGAGTTCGCGGATCGCCGCGTCCGGCCGTTCCTCGCTGCGCAGCGCCATTAGCCGGGCCGGGATTTCGTCGATGCGTCCCGCAAGCGCCGTTGCTTTCATGTCGACCAGCCTGGCGGCAATGCGGCGGCAGCGCTCGCTGCTGGCGTCGGCAAAGGCGGAAAGGCCGAGCCGCAGCTGGTCGGCAATCCACTGGTCGAGTTCGTCCAGCGCGCCTGCCACCGCGGTGCGCGTATCTTCCGCCCGCTTGCGCTGCGCCGTCTCGCGGCGCTCCGTCGCGGCGGCGTCATCGACGGTGCTTTCCTCTGCCTGCGAGGCCTCGCCAATGCTCTTGCCAGACGCGCCCCTGCCAGACTTTGCGTCGACCGGCGGGGGCGCACTCTTCCTGCGCCGGCCAAGCCAGTCATTGACCCATTCCGGCGTTGTTTCGGCTGATGTGAAGCTGGCCGGCGCCGTGGCGGCGATCCACATCAGCGCCAGCGTGTGCTTGCAGGGAAATTTTCGCGACGGGCAGGTGCATTTGTAGCCGTGGTCGCCGGTGTCGACGACGGTGCGATAGGGGTTGGATCCCGAGCCCTGGCATTCGCCCCAGATCAGCGCCTGCTGCTCGTTCTTCTCCAGCCGCGGCCAGTTCGAGCGCTTGGTGAGCTTCGAGGCGGCGCTTAGCGACGCCTGATCGGGGGCCAGCGCCTCGATGGTTTTCAGTTCGAATTCCAAGCCGCGCCTCTCGTCACCCCAAATCAATGCCTGGCATCAATATAGGGTGCCGTTTGTGAAGGATTGTTGTGGCCCCGGCAAGACGAAGATAGCGCAGATCAGTACAACGGCGTGGCCATATGCCGGGGCGTCGGCCATTGCGCCGTGATCTCGGGCTGCACCGGGCGCTCGAGATAGGTCGACAGCACGACATAGCTTCGCGTCGAGGTGACGCCGGGCGTTTCGTAGAGACGCGCCAGCAGGCCTTCGAGCGCCCTGGTGTCCTCGGTGCGGACCTTGAGCAGCAGGCAGGTGTCGCCGGCCACCGAATGGATTTCCTCGACCTCAGGATATTGCGAAACGGCCATCAGCTCCGGCGTCTTGCCCCAGCCCTTGGTATCGATATGCACGAAGGTGAGCAGCGGCTTTTTCACCGCCTTCGGGTCGATGATCACAGCCGTGCCGCGGATGGCGCCGCTGCGCCGCAGGCGCTTGACCCGCTCATGCGCCGCCGGCGGCGACAGGCAGACGCGTTCGCCAAGTTCGGCGTAGCTGATCGTCGCATCCTCGACCAGCACGCCTAATATTTTTCGGTCGATTGCGTCGAGCTCTCGGGGAGCTACCTTGTTCTGCAGAACCCCATCTGTTTCTTCGTCCATATCGAAATTCCTTGTTGTCGCGGAATTCAGTTCGGCCATTATGACCCGATGACGAACGCGCATCAAGCTGCAACGCTCCATCAGCCGATCCCGGCGCTGGCCTATCTCCTGACCGGCTGCATCGCCGTCATCGGCTCGAACTCGCTGGTCCTGGGTCCAATTGCTCCGGCAGTCGCCGCATCCTTCGGCACCAGCGTGCCGGCGGTGATGGCCGCGTCGGCCGCCTTCGGCCTCGGCACTTCGGCCAGCGCGTTGTTCCTCGCCCGCTATATCGACGGCGTCGGCGCCCGCCGCATGCTGCAGGGCGCGCTGCTTCTTCTGGCCGTCGGGCTTCTCGCCAGCGCGCTGGCGCCGACGGTGATCATGCTGGTCGCGGCCCAGGCCGTCGCCGGCATCGCCGCCGGCGTCGCCATGCCGGCCATCTATGCCAGTGCAGCGGCAATTGCGCCGCCCGGCCGCGAAAGCGGCACGATCGGCGTCGTGCTGACCGGCTGGACGGTCTCCATGGTGGCCGGCGTGTCGCTGTCGGCCGTGCTTGCCGATCTCGTGCACTGGCGCGCCGTCTTCGCCGCCGTCGCGGTGCTTTCCGCCATTGCGCTTGCTGCCTTGTCGATGACCTCGCTCAGCGACGTCAGGAAGAGCGGCCCGGCACCGTCGCCGTTCGTTGCGCTGGCCATTCCGGGGATCGTGCCGCTGCTCATCGCCTGCACCGCCTTCATGACCGCTTTTTACGGCGTCTACGGCTATCTCGGCGATCATCTGCACCAGGATCTGGGCGAGCCCGTCAGCGCCAATGCGCTGGCCGCGCTCGCCTATGGCGCCGGCTTCGGCGCCGCGGCCTTCCTCGACGGCGTCATCGACCGCATCGGCGCGCGGCGCGTCATGCCCTTCGCCTATCTGCTGGTCGCCGTCGTCTATGTCGCCATCGCGCTCGCAAGCAGCAATTTCGTGCTGATCCTGGCTATGATCGCCATATGGGGCCTTGCCAATCATTTCGGCCTGAACGTGCTGGTGATGCGCCTTACCGCGCTCGATCCGTCGCGCCGTGGCACCATCATGGGCCTGAACAGTTCGGTCACCTACCTCGCCGTCTTCATCGGCACCACCAGCTTCGGGCCGCTTTATTCGACATTCGGCTTTGCCATCTGCGCGATCGTTGCCGCCGTGCTGATGCTGGTTGCGGCAGCAGCGGGGTCATGGCGGTCGCCGCCGCCCATCAAGCCGTAAAGCTTGCGTCCTCATCCCGTCCTTCGCTAGAGCTTGGCTTGCCATGCGAGCCCCGCCCGGATGAAGACGACGCTTGAAACCACTGCCGACCCCTCGTCAGACGACCTCGCCTTCCTGGCCGAGCGGCTGACGGCGTTCAATGACGGCGATGTCGGCCCCTCCGGCCGCAAGCCGATCGCGGTCTTCGTTCGTGACGAGCACGGCGCTGTCGTCGCCGGCATTTCGGGATACACCGCCTGGGGCTGGCTCTATGTGCAATGGCTGTGGGTCGACGAACGCCTGCGCGGCCAGCATATGGCCGGCGACATGCTGGACGCTGCCGAGCGCGAAGCAGTCGCCCGGGGCTGCCAGACCGCCTGGATCGACACGTTCAATCCGACAGCGGCCAAAGTCTATGAGCGGCAAGGCTACCGGCGTTTCGGCGAGCTGCCTGACTTTCCCATCGGCCGCAGCCGCATCTTCCTGCAGAAGAAGCTCTAACCTGCCAGCCGCCCGCCTTGCATCGGCCGCGGCACGCCGGTGGTGCTGGGAAAGCTGATCGGCAGGCCGCGCAGCACGCGCACGGCAAGGAAGGCAAAGCATTCGGCCTCCACCGCATCGCCTTTCCAGCCCAGTGTCTCGGCCTGCACCACCTCGACGTTGGCGCGCCTCGCCAGCATCGCCATCATCGTCGGGTTGCGGCGGCCGCCGCCACTGACCGCTAGGCGCTTCGGCCGGCGCGGCAACAAATCGAGCGCCTTGCCGACGGCCGAGACGGTGAAGGCCGTCAGCGTCGCCGCCCCATCCTCTGCGCTGAGGCCGTCGGCCATGGCGGCGCCGAAGTCGAAACGGTCGAGCGATTTCGGATAGGGCTTGGTCAGATACGGATGCTGGAGCAATTTGGCCAGCCGCACTTCATCGACGGTGCCGGCCGCGCCCAGTGCGCCGTCGCGGTCCATCTCGCCGAGGCCGTTTGCCTTGATGAAATCGTTGAGCGGCGCGTTGGCCGGGCCAGTGTCGAAGGCGACGATGTTGTCCTTGCCGTCCCACCAAGTGACGTTGCCGACACCGCCGAGATTGAGCACAGCGGTGTCCCCGCTGGCGTCGGCTTCCCTCAAAAGCGCCGCGTGGTAGGCAGCCGCCAGTGGTGCGCCCTGGCCGCCAGCGCGCACATCGTCCGAGCGGAAATCATAGGCGACCTTGGCGCCCAAAATGGAATGCATCAGCGCGCCATCGCCCAACTGGCGCGTATCGCCGCGCCGCCCGGGTTGCGGGGCACGATGCAGCACGGTTTGGCCGTGAAAACCGACCACGCCGATATCGCCTATGGTTAGGCCGTAGCTTTCGACAAGGTCCTTCACCGCCGCCGACTGCGCCCGCGTCAGCGCCTCCTCGGCTTCGGCAAAGATCGCCGGCTCGGGCCCGTCGAAATTCCACACCCGGGCCTGACGCAGCGTCTCCTCCAGCAAGGCACGGATCGCTGCGGGGTAGGGGGCCAGCGTATAGGTGCCGAAATCGGCGATCCGCTCGCCATCGGTCTTGATCAGCGCCACGTCGATATTGCCGTCAAGCACGGTGCCGGTCATCAGGCCGACGGCCCAGATTGGTTCCACGGTCGACTCCCTTGCGACACCGTTTGCGATTCCAACGCAATCACCTGTCGGACGGATTGTCTCGCCAGGCAAGACCCTGGCCGCGGTCGATTGCTCCGAACCTGCCGGCAGAGTTTTTCACCGAACAGCGAAAATCGAGCAACGCCGTTCTTGCGTCTCGCCGCTCAAGACGCCAGCTATGAGACGAACACGTCATCGCCAAGGAGAAACGACATGGCATCCGAAGTCGCAGTGATCGCCGGCGCGGGTGCGGGCCTGAGCGCCTCTTTGGCACGCCTTCTCACCACGGAAGGCTATCTTGTGGTGCTGGCCGCCCGCAACACGGCCAAACTCGCGGCGCTGGTCGGGGAAACCGGCGCGCTGGCCGTCGAAACCGACGTCGCCGATCCGGCCTCCGTCGCCGGCCTGTTTGACGCCGCCGACAAGCAAGGCCCGCTGGCCCTTGCCGTCTTCAATGCCAGCGGCCGCACGCGCGGCCCGATCGCCGAGGTCGATCCCGATGCGGTCAAACAAGCCTTGCTTGTCGGCGCCTATGGCGGCTTCCTGGTCGGCCAGCAAGCGGCGCGGCGGCTGCTTGCGCGCGGCTCCGGTTCGATTCTTTTCACCGGCGCCTCCGCCAGCATCAAGGGCTTTCCCAACTCCGCCGGCTTTGCCATGCCGAAATTCGGCCTGCGCGGTCTGGCTCAGTCGATGGCGCGCGAACTCTTCCCGAAGAACATCCATGTCGCCCATTTCATTATCGACGGCCAGATCGAGCCGGTCGGGACGAAGCCCGAGCGACCGGACAGCCAGCTGTCGCCCGATGCGATCGCGCAGACCTATCTCGCGACCCATCGCCAGCATCGCAGCGCCTGGAGCTTCGAGGTCGAGCTGCGGCCCTTTGTCGAGACATTCTGACCGGTCCGGCGTGACCGTTCTCGCAATTGCGAAATCTTTGAGAGAATATTCCCGGCTTCGTGTTTGAGAAGAAATGCGGTTCTTTGATCCGGCAAGCAGCATTGCCGATGATGTCGTCAAGGCTTGGTATTCCACCTCGCCGCAATGACTTCAGGATTACGAGGGATCGACAATGTCCGAACGCGGAAACGCTTCCAGCTCTCTTCTTTTTTCAGCCATCAGCCGGCGAGCTGCCCTTGCGGCACTTTTTGCCTCGGCCGTCACGCTTGCCGGTCTGGCTCAGCCGACGCCGTCCTTCGCCGAGGACAAGAAGTCTATCAAGGTCGGCATCATCAGCGGCGAGGATGAGGATGTCTGGCGCGTCGTCGTCGCCCAGGCCGCCGAAAAAGGCCTGACCGTCGAGACCGTGGTGTTCAACGACTACACCCAGCCCAACGAGGCGCTCGAGCGCGGCGAGATCGACGCCAACGCCTTCCAGCACCAGCCCTATCTCGACAACCAGATCAAGACCCAAGGGTACCACATCGTGCGCGTCGGCTACACCGGCGTCTGGCCGATCGGCCTCTACTCCAAGAAATACACCAAGGTTGCCGACCTGCCCGAAGGCGCCGTCATCGGCTTGCCCAACGACCCCTCGAATGAGGGCCGCGCGTTGCGCGTTCTGCAGAACGAAGGCGTGATCAAGCTGAAGGACGGCACCGGCATCCTGGCGACCACCGCCGACATTGCCGAGAACCCTAAGAAGGTCGTCATCAAGGAACTGGACGCCGGCATTGTCGGCCGCTCGGTCGAGGATCTCGACGCGGCTGTCGTCAACACCGACTGGGCGCTGAAGAGCGGTCTCGGCCCGGACAACCGCATCGCCCAGGAGCCAGTGGCCGACAACCCCTACCGCAACTTCATCGCCGTGAAATCCGGCAACGAGAACGAGGCGTGGGTGAAGACGATGGTCGCGTCCTACCAGAACGAGGCGGTCAAGGCCGAGTTCGACAAGGTCTACAAGGGCACCGGGATCAGCGCCTATTGATTGGCGCCTGGTTGTCAGGAGCAGGCGGCCCGCTGTTGAGCGGGCCGCTGTCGCATTTGTCGAGCGTTGAAACGGACAGTGAGATGAACCAGCACGTCACGGCCGAGGCATCCGGTCCGGTCAATATATCGGCCGGGCAAGAAGATGTCGTACGCCTCGTCGACCTCAAGCGCCGCTTTGGCGCGACGCCTGCGCTCGACGGCGTCTCGCTGACGGTGAAGAAGGGCGAGATCCTCGGCATCATCGGCCGCAGCGGAGCCGGCAAGTCGACGCTGATCCGCTGCCTCAACGGGCTGGAGCGGCCGGACTCCGGCGACGTCTTCATCGAGGGCCGCGAGATCGGCCGGCTCGGCGAGCGTGAATTGCAGCCGCTGCGGCGTCGCATCGGCATGATCTTCCAGCACTTCAATCTGCTGTCGGCCAAGACCGTGGAGGACAATGTCGCGCTGCCGCTGAAGATCGAGGGCCGCCCAAAGGCCGAACGGCTGGCGCGCGCCGCCGAATTGCTCCACCTCGTCGGCCTGTCGGAGAAGGCGAAGGCCTATCCGTCCTCGCTGTCGGGCGGCCAGAAGCAGCGCGTCGGCATCGCCAGGGCGCTGGCCGCGCGGCCAGCGCTGCTGCTGTCCGACGAGGCGACCTCAGCGCTCGATCCGGAGACGACGCGCTCCATCCTGGCCTTGCTGAAAGACATCAACCGGCAGCTCGGCCTGACCATCCTGCTCATCACCCACGAGATGGAGGTGATCCGCTCGATCGCCGACCGCGTCGCGGTGATCGATGCCGGGCGCATCGTCGAGCAAGGCCCGGTGTGGTCGGTCTTTGCCGAGCCGCGTTCCGAAATCACCAGGAGCCTGCTCGGCGGCATCCGCCCGCAACTGCCGGCCGAGATTGCCGGCCGGCTTGCTCCCGGAGGCGGCGCCGAGCTCATCCTCAGGGTCGACGTCGCAGGTGAGGCCGCGCGCGGTCCGCTGCTGTCCGATCTTGCGGTGGCGGTGCCGGGGCCGTTCCGCCTCGTCCATGGTGGCATCGACCATGTCCAGCAGCAGCCGGTCGGCACGCTGTTCCTTGCGGTCGCGGGCAACGATCCGAAACATCTGTCGAAAGTAATCGCATTCCTGAAGGCCCGCGACGCACGGGTGGAGGTGCTTGGCCATGTCGCCGGTTCTGTTTGAACTTCTGCTGCGCTCGATCTGGGAGACGGTCCTGATGACGGCGGCATCGGGCCTCATCTCGCTCGTCTTCGGGCTGCCGCTCGGCCTGGCATTGATTGCCACCGAGCGCGGCGGCATTGCCGAAAGCCTGTGGGTGAACCGCGCGCTCGGCGCCGTCATCAACGGCTTCCGCTCGGTGCCTTTCATCATCCTTCTGGTGGCGCTGATCCCGGTGACGCGGCTGATCGTCGGCACCTCGATCGGCACCTGGGCGGCGATCGTGCCGTTGTCGATTGCGGCGACGCCCTACTATGCCCGCATCGCCGAAGTGTCGCTGCGCGAGGTCGATCGCGGCCTGATCGAGGCGGCGCGCGCCATGGGCGGCAACCGCTGGACGATCATCCGCGAGGTGCTGGTGCCCGAAGCTTTGCCCGGCATCGTCGCCGGTTTCACGGTGACGCTGGTAACGCTGATCGGCGCTTCGGCCATGGCCGGCGCCATCGGTGCCGGCGGGCTCGGCGATCTCGCCATCCGCTATGGCTACCAGCGTTTTGAGACCAGCGTCATGGTCGCCGTGGTCATTCTGCTGATCATTCTCGTTTGCGGCATCCAGTGGGTCGGCGACCGGCTGGTCGCCAGGCTGGACCGGCGCGGATGAGCGGCCACGAACGTTATTTGCCGGCAGGCTGCCAAACGCAGCGTCGGCTTTCTCTATCGGGGCCGAGATTGGATTGCGCGTTGCTTTGATCGGACCGGCCTGCGTGCCACCGTGACAGCGAAACAAGGAGCTTGACCATGCCCAGGATCGTACCCGTGCTTGATCTCGGCCGCCTCGAGCAGGGCGCTTCGGAACGGCGAACGTTTCTCTTCGACCTGCGCACGGCCGCGCGCGATGTCGGCTTCTTCTATTTGACCGGCCACGGCATATCGGCTGCGGATACCGCAGAAGTGCTCGACGCGTCGCGCCGCTTCTTTGCCCTGCCGGAAGCCGACAAACTGGCAATTGAAATGGTCAAGTCCTCGCAGTTCCGCGGCTACACGCGCGCCGGCGGCGAGCTGACCAAAGGCAAGGCCGACTGGCGCGAACAGCTCGACATCGGCGTCGAACGCGCGGCCATCGAACAAGGCCCCGGCGTGCCCGCCTGGACGCGGCTGCAAGGGCCCAACCAGTGGCCGGCCACGCTGCCCGAGCTGAAGCCGGCGCTGCTCGCATGGCAGGCCAAGGCGACCGCGGTGGCGATCCGGCTGCTTAGGGCCTTCGCTTTGTCGCTCGACCAGGCCGAGGACGCCTTCGATCCGATCTACCGGGCCGAGCCCAACCATCGCATGAAGATCGTGCGCTACCCCGGCCGCGACGCCACCGGCGACAACCAGGGCGTCGGCGCGCACAAGGATGGCGGTTTCGTGACGCTTCTGCTGCAGGACGAGAACAAGGGGCTGCAGGTCGAATATGACGGCGCCTGGGTCGACGTCGATCCGCTGCCCGACACGCTGGTGGTCAACATCGGCGAACTGCTCGAACTGGCGTCGAACGGCTATCTCCGGGCGACAGTCCACCGTGTGGTGACACCGCCGGCCGGCGTCGAGCGCGTCTCGGTCCCGTTCTTCTTCAGCGCCCGGCTCGACGCCACGATTCCGCTGCTCGACCTGCCCGAGGATGTAGCGGCCGAGGCGCGGGGGCCGGCCAGCGATCCCGACAACCCGCTGTTTCGCAATGTCGGCACCAATGTGCTGAAGAGCCGCCTGCGCTCGCATCCCGACGTGGCGCGCCGGCACTATGCCGATCTTCTGGAAACCGACGCCTCACCGGCTGAAATCTTTCAAAACGAGAACGAAATTTCCGAATCTCGCGTTGTTTTAGAAAGCCGTTCGTCGCCATATGCGGCGAATACGCGCATATAGGAATTATCGTTCGGCGGTTTCCTCCCATTCCACCGAGCGGTGTTCCCCTCTGAAGGTTCTTGACCTTCTTTTGGCCGGGCCGCTTTCGCGCCCGGCCTTTTTTATGTCAATAGCTCTTCTTTCTTCCCCACAAGGGAGAAGGAAGAGGCGCCAGGGGACTTCACCCAAACTTCGGATCAAGGCTCCCCGACTTGTAGCGCTTGGCCATCTCGGCCACCGGCAGCGGCTTGATCTTCTGCGCGTTGCCGGCGGTGCCGAACTGCTCGAAGCGCTCCTTGCACAGCTTGCGCATCGCAGCCATGGCCGGCGTCAAATATTTGCGCGGATCGAACTCCGACGGGTTTTCGGTAAGCACCTTGCGGATGGCGCCGGTCAGCGCCATGCGGTTGTCGGTGTCGATGTTGATCTTGCGCACGCCGTGCTTGATGCCGCGCTGGATCTCTTCCACCGGCACGCCCCAGGTCGGCTTCATCTGGCCGCCATATCTATTGATGATTTCCTGCAGGTCCTCGGGCACTGAGGACGAGCCGTGCATCACCAGATGCATGTTGGGCAGGCGGCGGTGGATTTCCTCGATGACGTTCATCGCCAGCACCGCGCCGTCTGGCTTGCGCGAAAATTTGTAGGCGCCGTGGCTGGTGCCCATGGCGACTGCCAGCGCATCGACATGGGTGTCCTTGACGAACTCGACCGCCTGTTCCGGATCGGTCAAGAGCTGGTCGTGGCTGATGGCGCCTTCGACGCCGTGGCCGTCCTCCTGCTCGCCGCCGCCGCTCTCAAGCGAACCGAGCACACCGATCTCGCCTTCCACCGACACGCCGCCCCAATGCGCCATGTCGACGACGCGCCGGGTGATGCCGGAATTGTAGGCATAGTCGGCCGGCGTCTTGCCGTCCTCTTTCAGCGAGCCGTCCATCATGACAGAGGTGAAGCCGTACTGGATGGCGGTGACGCAGGTGGCTTCGTTGTTGCCGTGGTCGAGATGCATGCAGACCGGAATGTCGGGGTGGATTTCGACCAGCGCGTCGATCAGCTTGGCCAGCACCACATCATTGGCGTAGGCGCGGGCGCCGCGGCTGGCCTGCAGGATGACCGGCGACTTGGTCTCCTCGGCCGCCTCCATGATGGCGAGGCCCTGTTCCATATTGTTCATGTTGAAAGCGGGTACGCCGTAGCCGTACTCGGCGGCGTGATCGAGCAATTGTCTCAGTGTTATGCGAGCCACCCAATAGTCTCCCATATCTGGTTTCAAGCGCAACGTCGCGGGCCGGCCGATTGCCGGCCTAGATGCTTCTGGCCGGATTTCGCCAGAACCGCAACCGTCAGCGGCCATCGAGGCCGCAATTCTTGTTGCAGGGCTGAAATCCGGTAGCCAGCCGGTGAGGCGCTAATCTCCCCCATTGAGGGGGAGATGGCCGGCAGGCCAGAGGGGGTCGGTTCGACTGGAGCGCTAGCATCATCTGTCGGTGCTGGGAGGTCGCGTCAGGACGCGCCGACCCCTCTGTCGCCTTTGGCGACATCTCCCCCTCAAGGGGGGAGATTATCCGCGTTCGGGGAACATCGCCTTCAACCCTTCGCGCGAAGCCTTGGCCACACCGCGCTCGGTGATCAGCCCCGTCACCAGCCGTGCCGGCGTCACATCGAACGCCGGATTGGCCGCCGGCGTCGCTTCGGGCGAAACCCGAACCTGCGCGATCTTGCCGTCCGCCGTCTTGCCCCAGACCAGCGACACCTCGTCACCGGAGCGTTCCTCGATCGGGATTTCGGTGAGGCCATCACCCACTGTCCAGTCGATGGTCGGCGAGGGCAGAGCGACGTAGAAGGGCACCTCATTATCGGAGGCGGCGAGCGCCTTGAGATAGGTGCCGATCTTGTTGCAGACGTCGCCATTGGCCGTGGTGCGGTCGGTGCCCACGATCACCATGTCGACCGCGCCACGCTGCATCAGATGGCCGCCGGCATTGTCGACGATCAGCGTGTGCGGCACGCCGTGGCCGGCCATCTCCCAGGCGGTCAGCTGGGCGCCCTGGTTGCGCGGGCGCGTCTCGTCGACATAGACATGGACCGGAATGCCGGCCTCGACGGCGAGATAGATCGGCGACGTGGCGGTGCCGTAATCGACCGTCGCCAGCCAACCGGCGTTGCAATGGGTGAGGATGTTGACCGGCTCGCCCGGCTTCTTGCGTGCCGCGATCTCCTTGATGATGGCAAGCCCGTTCTCGCCGATGGCGCGATTGAGATCGACATCCTCGTCGGCGATTTCCGCGGCGCGCTTATAGGCCGCCTCCGCGCGCTGTCCCAATACGATCGGCCTGAGGAACCGCCGCATCTCGTCCAGTGCCCAGCGTAGATTGATCGCAGTCGGCCGCGTCTTGTGCAGCGTCTCCCAGACCGCGTCGAGCGCTTCGTCAGACGGATCGTCCGCCATCTGGATGGCGACGCCGTAGGCCGCGGTGACGCCGATCAGCGGCGCGCCACGAACCCACATGTCACGGATCGCGGTGGCGATGCCGGCAACGCTCCCGATCGTCTCGACCCGGAACTCGTGCGGCAGCCAGCGCTGGTCGATGATCTCGACCGAACGCTGGTCGTCGCTCAGCCAGATGGTGCGGTAGTGGCGCTCGCCGACGTTCAAATCCTGCTCTCCCGTTCGATCAAAGCGGCCAGATTATTGACCTCGTCCATGCCGTGAATCTGGCGCCGGTTGACGGCGATGTGACGGCCGAATTTCAGCGCCTTGGCCTCGCAGGAGGCTCGCAGATCCTCGTCCTCGATGGTCTCGAAATCGGCATTGTGGGCGAGGCCGAGGATGCGCCGGTGCACCTCGATGCCGGCAAAGCCCAAGAGGTCGGTCCAGATCTGGTGCAGCACATGGTCGAGCGCCTGCTCCGAGGCGAGAATGTCGCCCTGATCCTCGAACAGGCTCTTCTGGTAAAGCATGCCGGTGCGCTCGGTGCGCCATAGATGCGAGAACTCGGCGCGGAACACCGTCCAGGTGTCATTGGTCACCCCGAGCAGATAGGCACGCATGGCGTCACGCTTGCCCTTGTGTTCATGGCCGCGCTGCGAGAAGTAGGACATCCAGAAATTGGCGAGCAGCATGCCGACGTCGAAGGCCATCGGACCGTAGAAGGCGAATTCCGGATCGATCATCCGCGTCTCGGTGTCGGTGACCATGATCGAGCCCGAATGCAGGTCGCCATGCAGCAGCGTCTCGGCGTTGGCGGCGAAGATATGCTTCAGCCGCTGCGCCTCGACCTTGAGGTCGCGGTCGGCGCGCAGCTCGGCGACCAGGCCGTCGAGCTGCGGCGAGGTGTGCCGGTTCAGCTTGGCGTCGAAATAGGGATCGGAAAACACCAGGTCTTCGGTGATGCCGCAGAGCTCGACATTGTCGGCGAACAGCGCCAGGTCGGCCTTGCGGTCCTTGGTCGGCATGGAGAGATCGGAGCCGCGGAACAAAGTGCGGGCCATGAACAGGCCGATGTCGCGGGCGATATTTGGCAACTCGCGGCCGCCGATCAGGGCACGGCGCAGGATGATGTGCGGCGGCGCCAGATATTCCATGATGATCAGCGCCTGGGCTTCGTCGAAATGGAGGATCGCCGGCACCGAACCCGGCGCGCGCGCCTCTTGCCGCGTCAGCGCGTGATACTCGAAGAAGGAGCGTTTGAGCGGCAACGGCCAGCTGTCGCCGACGAGGCGAACATAGGGCAGGGCCTGCTTGACCACGGCCGCACCCGACACGCCCTCGACGATGAAGACGAGGTTGAGATTGCCGTCGCCGACCTCGCGCACCTTCCAGGCACCGGTATCGGGGCCGATTTTTGCGCACAGCGCTTCGTTCGTGCCGAGGCGCGTTGCAAGCGTCTCCACCGACAGTGCTTCGAACGGCAATTTCGCAGTCATTCCTCACCCTCCCGCTTGCTCGCTCAATCATAGTGGAGCGATGGCGGTGAGGCCAAGCTAGGAAGCTGACTGGCAATTGTCAATCGAGTTGACAATTGATGACGTAGCCCATAGCGTCATGGTCAGGGAGGAAACGAATGGGCAATGATGCCGTGTTCCGCGTGGACGGGCTGAGGAAGTCCTTCGGCCATATCGAGGTGCTTGGCGGCGTCTCGCTCGAACTGCATGCCGGTGAGATCACCGTGCTGATGGGCGCCAATGGCGCCGGTAAGTCCACCCTCGTGAAAATTATCAGCGGCGTCTACGACCATGCCGGCGGCACCATGCACCTGGCCGGTCATGATTTCGCGCCGAACACGCCGGCCGAGGCGATCCGCGCAGGCGTCGTCACCGTGCATCAAAACATCAATGACGGCGTCGTCGCCGATCTCGATGTCGCCACCAATCTGACGCTGGATAGGTTGAGCGGCAAGGGCGCGCCGCTGCTGTTCAACCCCGGCCGGGTGCGCCGCGAAGCCAAAGCGGTGGCCGACCGCATGGGGCTCGCCATCGACCTCAAGGCCCGCATCAGCGATCTGTCGCTGGCCGATCGCCAGATGGTGGCCATCGCGCGCGCCATGGCGCACCAGCCGAAAGTGCTGATCCTCGACGAGCCGACCTCGTCGCTGTCCAGCGCCGAGGCCGACCGGCTGTTTGCGCTGCTCGACCGCTTGCGCGAGCAGGGCGTCGCCATCCTCTACATCTCGCATCGCATGTCGGATATCAGGCGGCTGGCCGACCGCATCGTCTCGATGCGCGATGGCGTCATCTCAGGCATCTTCGACAGCAAGCCTCTCGACTATGAGGGCGCCGTTAACGCCATGCTCGGCCGCAAGATCCATCTTGACCGCATCGAAGCCAGGAGTTCTGCCGAGCCGATCCTGACCGTCGATGCCTTCCGCATCGCCCCTGGTGCCCGGCCATTCTCGCTGACTCTCGGCGACGGCGAGGTCGTTGCCATTACCGGCCTCGTCGGCGTCGGCAAGACAGCGCTCGCCGAGACGCTGTTCGGCCTGCGCAAGCCGCTGTCCGGTACGATGACTTTATATGGCAAGCCCTATGCGCCCGCGTCGACCGGCGAAGCCATCGCCGCCGGCGTGTTTCTGGTCGCCAAGGACCGTGGCGAAAACGGCATCGTCGGCGGCTTCAACATCCAGGAAAACATCAGCCTGCCCTTCCACAAGCGCATGTCGCGCTTTTCAGTTCTCAAACGCGGCCTTGAACGCACTATTGCCCGCCGGCAGATCGAGGATCTCGGCATCGTCTGCCGCTCGGAGAAGGACGAGATGACCACTCTGTCGGGCGGCAACCAGCAGAAGGTGATGGTGGCCCGCTGGATGGCGCAGGACGCCCGATTGTTCATTCTCGACGAACCGTTCCAGGGCGTCGATATCTCCGCCAGGCGCGACATCGCCGCCAAGCTGAGGGCCAGCGCCAATGGCCGCGCCACGCTGCTGTTCGTCACCGAACTCGACGAGGCACTGGAGACGGCCGATCGCATATTGGTGATGTCCGAGCAGACCATCGTCGGCGAACACCGCAACGCCGATGTCGATCTCGACCGTCTGCTGGCCGAAGTCGCGGGCGGGCCGTTGCACAGTGCGGCCTGAGCCACGATGATTGAAGAACTGAGGGTTGGAATGGAGTGCACGGGTTTGAGTTGGGTATTGACGGCGGGCGCTGAATGACGCTGCGCGATTACGCTATCCGCTACGGGTTCATCGTGCTTCTGTTCGGGCTGATCGCGTATTTCGCCATCGCCGCCGACGGGTTCGTCTCGCCGCAAAGTGCCGTCTTCATTTTCCAGTCGGTCGCCATCACCGGCGTGCTGGCGCTGGGCGTCACCGCCACACTGGTTGTCGGCGGCTTCGATCTCTCGATCGGCTCGGTCGCCACATCGGCCATGATGGCGGCTGCCTATGTCATGGTGGTGCTGGAGCAGAACGTTGTCGTCGCTGTCCTCATCTGCCTGCTCATCGGCGCCCTTGTCGGCCTCATCAATGGCTGGCTGATCGTCTATATGCGCGTGCCCGATCTGCTGGCGACGCTCGGCATGATGTTCCTGCTCGTCGGCTTGCAGCGCATCCCGACTGAAGGACGCTCCATCGCCACCGGTATGACAATGCCGGACGGCTCGGTCGCCAACGGCAAATTCTCCGACGCCTTCCTGGCGCTCGGCCGCCACCGCTTCGACTTCTTCATCCCGAACCTCATTCCGGTCTCGGTGGTCGTGCTGATCGTGCTCGCCGTGCTGATCTGGTTCTTCCTCGAATACACACGCTTCGGCCGCATGATGTATGCCGTGGGCAGCAATGAACGGGCCGCCGAACTCGCCGGCGCGCCTGTCAAGGCATACAAGATCTGGGCCTACGTCATTTCAGGAGTTTTTGCCTCGATCGGCGGGATTTTGCTGGCCGCACGGCTTGGACGCGGTGACATCGCGTCGGGTAATAATCTGCTGCTCGATGCGGTTGCCGCGGCGCTGATCGGCTACGCGGTGCTCGGCGCCGCCAAGCCGAACGCCTTCGGCACCGCCATCGGCGCGCTGTTCGTCGGCATCCTGCTGCAAGGCCTGACGATGATGAACGCGCCTTACTACACGCAGGATTTCGTCAAGGGCGTGGTTCTCGTCGTCGCCCTTGTCTTTACCTTCGCCCTTTCCGGCCGGGGCAGGAGATAGAATGGCTGCCGGGACAGTTTTGGGTTCAACAAACGGAGGAAAGAACGTGAACATCACAAGACGACTTTTGGGGAAGGTCGCGCTCGGATTGGCCGGCGCAACAATGCTGATGCAGGTCCCGGCCTTTGCCGCCGACAAGCCGGCGCCGTTCGACAAGCCCGGCGTCAAGATCGCGCTGGTGCGCTATCTCTCGACCGGCGATTTCTTCCAGGCCTATCTCTCGGGCGTCGAGTCCCAGTCCAAGGCGCTCGGCATCGATCTGCGCGTGCTCGACAGCCGCCAGGACGCCGCCCTTCAATCCGACATGGTCGACCAGGCCATCGCACTCGGCGTGCAGGGCATCATCATCCAGCACGGCCTGACGGAATCGATGGAGGACGCCGCCCAGCGCGCGGTCGATGCCGGCATCAAGGTCGTCGCCTTCGACGTCAATGTCGAAAACCCCAAGATCCCGCAGATCGAACAGTCCGACAAGGACCTTGCGCGCCTGGCGCTCGAGCAGGCGGTCAAGGACAATGGCGAGAGCTGGAACGCCGGCTATGTCTATGTCGCTGGCATCGCGCCGCTCGACCGCCGCAACGAGACCTGGGTCGACGTGAAGAAGAAACATGCCGGCATCAAGGAAGTCGCGATGTTCGGCACGCTCGACAACCCGATCGCCAACTCGGTCGCCAACCAGGCGCGCTCGGTGCTGCAGGCGCATCCCGACATCAATGTGATGTTCGCGCCCTATGACGAGTTCGCCAAGGGTGTGAAGATCGCCGTCGACGAGGCGGGGCTGAACAAGAAGATCAAGATCTACTCCGCCGACATCTCTACCTCGGACATCGCGGCCATGCGCGAGACCGACAGCGCCTGGGCCGCCACCGCCGCCACCAACCCTGCCGTCGTCGGCCAGGTCTCGGTGCGCGCGCTGGCGCAGCTGCTCGCCGGTGAAGATCCCGGCCACAACGTCGTCGTGCCGCCGACGCTGATCACCCAGAAGGACCTGATCGACAAGGACATCAAGAACATGGAGGACCTGTCGGCCAAGCTGCCGCAATTCGCCCATGCCGATGTCGCCATGCCGGCCTGGATGCCGAACCCGAACGCGAAGTAGGATCGGTCGTCTGATAGATGCGAAGGGCGGCTATGGGCCGCTCTTTTCATATTGATGGTAAGCCTGCCGGCCTACAACCAATGGTCTGGATCGCGCATCCCGGGGACAATCGCCACAGCGATAACACCATCGGGCTGCGGCTCGTAGATGATGATATAGCGGTCTTCGACGAGCACGCGGGGCCGTTGCGCTTAACTCGGGCCGTGCGCTGCCCATCTTGGGGTGCTGCGCCGCCAGCTCCAGTCTTTCGAAAATGCGCATCAACAGTCTGTCTGCTGCCTTTTCATTGTCGGCGGCGATGGTGTGCCAGATGTCTCGCAAATCCTGCGAAGCGCGCGGTGTGAGCCGATGGCTAGCCACGGGCGCGGCGTTCTGCCTTCAGGCTGCGAATGAACTCGGTGTGGTCGACAGCCACTGGCTTGCCGCTGCCCATCCCGTCGGCATAGGCCCGCTTCAAGTGCTGGAGTTCGAGCGTGCGCAATTCCTCGCGCTGCTCCCATAAGCGCAGGGCGTCGCGGACAATCTCGCTGTTGGAAGCATAACCGCCACCTTCGATAGCGCTTTGCAGGCGAGCTATCTGCTGCGCGGTAAGGGATATGGTGAGGGTGCGCATAGGTTCGTTTTTCATACCCACATTATAATGCAGCCAACAAGATCTAACAATATCTGTTAGGAATCTGCCCCTGCATCATGACCGCCCGACGCGCACCAGCCACCGCGCCGTCCTCGCCATGCAGGCGTGCAGCACCGGAACACCATATTCGATGGCAGGCAGGTCATGCGGCGCCCTTGGCGGGATCGCCAGCATCCGCCATGCCCGCCCGGCGGCAGGCAAAGCTGCGTCCCATCAGACGGTGTCGCCAGCGCGCCGTCCTTGAAATCGCTTAGCAGCCATTGGCCTTCGCGGGTGACGAAGGTGGGAACGGAGTCGTATTTCGCCGATCCAGAGTACGCATGACATGGTTGCCGAAAGCAGCGAAACCTCATGCTCGGCGGAGCGCCCGCCGAACAGCACGCCGACACGAAGTCTCTTCGCAGCCATCGACAACTCCACCAAGGATCAGGGTCGGAGCTCGCATGCGAAACACAAGGCGCGCCCTAAAGTGGTCGAGCAATAGGCCAAGGATTGGAGTGGATTTTGACCAGTTCGAGCAGTTTTTCAGCACGACCTGCAAAAGCAGTTCTCCGCCTGGAGTCCTTCAGGTGGGAGAGCGGTTCGTCGTTTTGGTGAACGATGAACCGCTCCAGGTCTATGTCTAGCGCAGCGCTGCGGCGATGTTGCCACCGTCGACCGTCGTCACATCGGCGGTGGTGCGTTCGGCCAATGCTTGGTGCAGGAAGGCCTGCGCCACGTCTTCTGCCGTCACCTCCTGTCCGAGCAGATTGCCCGACATGTATTCCTTCTCCGACACGCCGCGCGCGCCGGAACGGCTGGCGATCATGGCGTCGGTCAACAGGCCGGAGCGGATGCGGTCGGCGTTGACCGCATTGGAGCGGATGCCGTGCGCGCCGTAGTCGAGCGCATATTGCCGGGACAGGAATAGCGTCGCCGCCTTCGGCACACCATAGGCGCCGAATTTCGGACCCGGGTTGACCGCCTGCTTGGAGGTGTTGAACAACAACACACCGCCGGTGCCCTGTTCCAGCATGATGCGCACCGCGTTCTGCGCCGCCGACTGGTGGGCGAAGAAGTTGAGCTCGAAACTCTTGCGCAGCAGGGCATCGTCGAGCTCGCCGATGCGGCCTTCCCAGGCGGCACCGGCGTTGGAGACCAGAATGTCGACGCCGCCATAGACAGCGACAGCTTTGTCGAAGGCGGCGCGCAGCTCGGCCGGGTTGGTAATGTCGGCGCCGACGCCGATCGAATTGTTGCCGGCTGCCTTTGCCGCCTCGGCCGCCCTGGCCGCATCGAGATCGACGACGACGGCATGCGCGCCATTGGCGGCGAACAGTTTTGCCGTCGCAGCACCGATCGCGCCGGCGCCGCCAGTGATCAGCACCACCTGGCCGGTCAGCGGCTTCGGCTTGTTGGAGGCGAGCTTGGCCTGCTCAAGCGACCAGTACTCCAGCGGGAAGAGGTCGGCCTTCGATAGAGGATGGAAGCTGCCGACGGCCTCGGCGCCGCGCACCGCCTCGATCCACATCTCGCCGACATCAGATGCGATCTTCGCATCCTTCAGCGTGCGGCCATGGCCGAACATGCCGAGGCCCGGCACCAGCGTCAGCCGCGGCATCGGGTCGAGCATGGTGCGCTCGACGTCGTCCAGCGCGTCGTTGGTTTCGAAATACGCGCGATAGTCGCTGGCGAAGGCCTCGACATGGCTCTTGATGACGGCCTTGTAGTCGCCGGCCTTGTCGGCGTCTGGCGCCGGAACTGCCATCGGCCCGGTCTTGATGCGGATCGACAGGTCCGGCGTCGACACACCGCGTGCGGCATAGTCGGCGATGCCGGCCGAATTGATGAAATCGACAATGGCATCCGAGGTGCGGAAGTCGCTGATCATGCGATCGAAGCGGCCTTCGTCACGCGATACCGCCACCGCGCCGCGCAGCATGGGCGCGATTGCCGCGGGCGTCGCCAGCTTTGCCGGCAGCGTGACCTTGGCCGGCTGCGGCTTGGCGTGCTTGGCGACATAGTCCTCGGCCACGTTCACATAGTGGATCATCCGGTCGTAAGCCTGCCTGGCATCGTCGCCGAAGGTGAAGATGCCATGCTTGTCGAGGATCAGGCCTTCGACGCTGGGGTCGGCGTCGTAGACATCGGCGGCCACCTTGGCGAGGTCGAAGCCCGGCTTGATGTAGGGCACGTACCCCATCTTGTCGCCGAACACGGTCTTGATCAGCGCCTTGCTGTCCGCCTGGTCGACGATGGCGAGGATCGCGGTCGAATGCGTATGGTCGACGAATTTGTGCGGCAGGAAGGCGTGCAGTAGCGTTTCGACCGACGGATTGGGCGAGGCGGGATCGATGAGGTTTGCGCGCTGCAGCGCCACCATATCTTCGTCGGCGAGGCTGGCAAGCGCGCGCGCCTTCAAGAGCGGGCCCATCTTCACCGCCGGCAGGCCCTGCGGTTCGATGACGCCCATGTCCCAGCCGCTGCCCTTGACGCACAGCACGTCCCATTCGTCGCCGACGAGATCGGTGGCCTTGGTCTTGCAGGAGGTGTTGCCGCCGCCATGCAGCACCAGCCGCGGCTCGCCGCCGAGCAGCCGGGTGGTGTAGACGCGCAACGCGAGGTCGCGGGCAACGCCCTTTTTCGCATAGTCGGCAACCAGTCTTTCCGCGTCGCCGTCATTCCAAAGGTTCTTCATTTCGCCATGTCCGCTTTGCTGTCTTTGATGTTGCTGTGAACAGGAGTACCGCGACGCCTTGATGACAATGCGCCTGCTGCTGGGATTTCGTTGGTCAGGAAGCCTTTTTTGCCCCCGCACTGGCTCCGGCATGGTCGAGCAGCCGCCGCGCCATGCTGGCGCCGACGACGAGATGCGTGCAGAGTCCGCCGGCGAGTGCTGCGAGCAGCGGTTCGAACTTGCTGTCTTCCTGCACCACCATCAGCCGCTTTTCGATCTGGCGCAGTGACGACAGCGAGGCCGAGATGACGCGGCGGTTGTAGCTGCAGTCGAGCGCCTTGCCGGCGGCATCGATGATCTGGCCGGCAACGACGCCGGCGGCGCCCGCTTCGCGCAACAGCCCCATCTCGCCGGGGCTGAGCGCGCCGCATTTGACGACATGGCTGTCGCCATCGACGGTGCCGACCGAATAGAGCGCCAGATCGCAGTTGGCAATATCGGCCAGTTGTTCGCGGATCACCGGTTCGGCGCGCAGCCCATGCGCCAGCAATTCCGTCGTCAGCACCAGCGGCGCGTAGAAATTGAGGCCCTTGGCGTTGAGCCGCCGGGCGATCTCCATCGTGCACTGGTCGGGACGGTAGGAGTAGGGCGCGCCGAGATTGCCGCAGAGCTGCACAACGGTGACGTCCTGCAGGTCGGCATAGGACATGACGTCGGCGATGGTGTAGACGGTGCGGCCCCAGGCGACGCCGATCCGGTCGCCCTTCTTGACCAGTTCGAGAAAGACGCCCGCCGCCAGCACCGCAACGTCCGTCGAAGGGTCGACGACATAGGCATTCTCCGGCGCGATCCACACCGCATCAAGCTTGAGCGCGTCCTCGAGCTGGCGCGCAAGCACGTCGTCGGTGAACAGCTGCGTCGAGGTCGAGATGTTGACGATGCCGGTCTCGCGCGCCTTGCGCAAATACATGGCGACCGAGGCGCGGGAGATGTTAAGCTGGCTGGCGACCTGGTCCTGGCGCAGGCCATGGGCATAATAGAGCCATGCGGCCTTGTGGATAAGCTGTTCTGCCGGTCGGATCGCCATGCCGTCTCCTCGGCTGACATTATTCACGCCTCTCGACAAAAGTCAAACTGGCGTGGGTACACGATACCTCTTTGCCCATCGAATCTGGACGATCATTGCGCCAAATGTGCCCGGTCGGGAATCGCCGATGGTGACGTGGCGGGAACCTGTGGTTAGAAGTTCTCAACAATGAAAATTCGGGGAGCACGGGATGGGCAGTCCCTACGAGCAGGATCTCGGCAAGAACGCCGCCAACCATCAGCCGCTGACGCCGCTCACTTATCTGGAGCGGGCGGCAAGCACCTATCCCGATCATGTCGCCATCATCCATGGCAGCCAGCGCATCACCTATCGCACCTTCTGGCGGCGCTCGCTGAAGCTGGCCTCGGCGCTGTCGAAGCGCGGCATCGGCAAGGGCGATACCGTCACGGTGATGCTGTCGAACACGCCGCCGATGCTGGAGGCGCATTTCGGCGTGCCGATGACCAAGGCGGTGCTGCATTCGCTCAACACCCGCCTTGATGCAGCTGTCATCGCCTTCCAGCTCGACCATGCCGAGACCAAGGTGCTCATCGTCGACCGCGAATTCGCTGCTGTCGTCAAACAGGCACTGGCACTGGCCAAGGTGAAGCCGCTGGTCATCGACTATGACGATCCCGACTATGCCGCCGATGCACCCTATCCCAAGGGCGAGCGCATCGGCGCGATCGACTATGAGGCGTTCGTCGCCGGCGGTGACCAGGGCTACGCCTGGTCGATGCCCGACGACGAATGGGACGCCATCTCGCTCAACTACACCTCCGGCACGACAGGCAATCCGAAGGGCGTCGTCTACCACCATCGCGGCGCTGCCCTGATGGCTTACACCAACACCATCCATGCCGGCATGGCCAAGCACGCCGTCTATCTGTGGACGCTGCCGATGTTCCACTGCAATGGTTGGTGCTTCCCATGGACAATGGCCGTCCAGGCCGGCACCCATGTCTGCCTGCGCTGGGTGCGGCCGAAGCCGATCTACGATGCCATCGCCGACCACGGCGTCACACATCTTTGCGGTGCGCCGGTCGTCATGTCGGTGCTCATCAACGCCAGCGATGAGGACAAGCGCCACTTCCCGCAGACCGTTACCTTCAACACCGCTGCCGCGCCGCCGCCGGAAGCCGTGCTGTCAGGCATGGCCGATGCCGGCTTTGCCGTCACCCATCTCTACGGCCTGACCGAGACCTATGGCCCGGCGGTCGTCAACGAATGGCACACCGCCTGGGACGGTCTCGACAAGGGCGAACGCAGCGCCAGAAAGGCCAGGCAGGGCGTGCGCTATGCCGCACTCGAAGGCCTGACGGTGATGGACGCGGAGACGATGCAGAAGACGCCGGCCGACGGCGAGACCATCGGCGAGGTCATGTTCCGCGGCAACATCGTCATGAAGGGCTATCTGAAGAACAGGAAGGCGACCGAAGAGGCCTTTGCCGGCGGCTGGTTCCACTCCGGCGACCTCGGTGTCATGCATCCCGACGGCTACATCCAGCTCAAGGACCGCTCCAAGGACATCATCATCTCCGGCGGCGAGAACATTTCATCGATCGAGGTCGAGGAAGCCCTCTACAAACACCCGTCCGTGGCGTCCTGCGGCGTCGTCGCCAAGGCAGACGACAAATGGGGCGAGGTGCCGGTCGCCTATGTCGAGCTGAAGCCCGGCAAGGTGGCAAGCGAGGCCGAGATCATCGAACACTGCCGCGCGCTGCTCGCCCGCTTCAAGGTGCCGAAGGCGGTGATTTTTGCCGAGATCCCGAAGACATCGACGGGGAAGATCCAGAAGTTTCAGCTGCGGGAAATGGCAAAGGTATCTTAGTTCCAGAGCGCAACGGCACGCAAGGTCGAGTTCGCGCACCCCTCCGTCACCATCCGTCACCAAATTATACGCGTACGTCGAATTCGCATTGACACTTCCCTCTTTTCGATTTACGACTGACGAAAGTTAAAATTCATCACTCATAAATCGACAGAGAGCCATGTCCGAAGCCGCCAGCATAATGGCCGACTCCACCCGCCAGGAGAATGTCACCCGCATTCTCGACTGTGCCGAACGCCTGTTCCGGCACTATGGTTACGGCAAGACCAATGTCGCCGACATCGCCCGCGAACTCGGCATGTCGCCGGCCAACATCTACCGTTTCTTCGCCTCCAAGGTCGAAATCCACCAGGCCGTCTGCGGCCGCATGCTCCTCGCCAGCTACAACATGGCCTACGAGATTTCCCGGTTGCCGATCAGCGCCGAGGAGCGGCTGCGCCGCTACGTGCATGCGCAGTACAAGATGACGCTGGAAGTCATGCTCGACGACCAGAAGGTCCACGAAATGGTCATCGTCGCGCTCGAGCGCGACTGGGGCGTCATCGACAAGCATATCGACAGCATTCACGACCTGTTTGCCGAGGTCATCCGCGAGGGCATCGAGGCCGGCGAGTTTGCCGACCAGGATCCGGTCATCGCATCGCGCTGCTTCGGCGCCGCCACCGTCATTCTGTGCCACCCGCAAATGGTGGCGCAGTGCCTTGCCAAGACCAATCGGGCGATGCCCGACGATCTCATCGATTACGCGATCAAGGCTCTGAAGTAATAGCCGCCGCCCGCCGGGCGCCGGTGTCGACCGTTCATCTCCAGTCGGGAGCACGAAAGTGTCTTTGTCCAGTTCCATCATCCGCAAGCTGCCGGTCGCCGGCCTGATCGTCGCCACGCTCGGGCTCGCCGCCTGCAGCCAGGAGAAGACCGAGGTCCAGGACATCATCCGTCCGGTCAAGGTGGTCGAGATCGGCCAGGCCGAAAAGAGTCGCGAACTCACCTATTCCGGCTCGGTGCGAGCCCGTACCGAAATGAACCTCGGCTTTCGCATCTCGGGCAAGGTCACTGAGCGCCTGGTCGACATCGGCCAGCATGTGACGACAGGCGATGTGCTAGCCCGTATCGATCCCACGGACTATGAGTTGTCGGTCAAGAGCGCCAAGGCCAGCCTCGACGCCGCCGAGCGGCAGGTCGAGACGGTCGATCTGTCCCGCAAGCGCGCCGAACAGCTTTTTGCCAAGAACTTCACCTCCAAGTCGCAGCTCGAACAGGCGACGCTGAGCTACAACCAGGCGGTAGCGACGCGCGATGCCGCCCGCTCTACCCTTGCCCAGGCGCAGAACCAGGTCGTCTACACCGATCTCAAGGCGAGCGAGAACGGCATCGTCACGGCGGTCTCGGCCGATGTCGGCCAGGTGGTCGGCGCCGGAACGCCTGTGATGACTGTTGCCGTTGACGGCGAAAAGGAAGTGCTGATCGCGGTTCCCGAAATGGACATCGCCGCCTTCAAGCCGGGAAAGGACGTCAAGGCCAGCTTCTGGTCCGATGACGCGCTGGCGCTCTCCGGCAAAGTGCGTGAAGTCGCCGGCAGCGCCGACCAGCAGTCGCGCACCTTTGCCGTCCGCGTCTCGCTGCCCGACGACCCGCGCGTGCTGCTCGGCATGACCGCCAACATCGAGGCCTCGGTGGCCAAGAAGCAGGAGATGGTGTCGATCCCGCTTAGCGCGCTTGCGGAAAAGGATGGTCGCAAGATTGTCTGGACCGTCGACCGCGCCGGCGAGACGGTGCACGAGCGCCTGGTCAAGGTTGCGGAGTTCACCGCCGACGGCGTCAGCGTCGCCGACGGGCTCAAGCCGGGGGATGTCGTCGTTGCCGCCGGCACCCAGTTCATGACCGAGAATCTCAAAGTCAAGCTGGCCGGCGATGCGGTCCAGGCCGCCTCTGCGGAAGGCGATGCCGCAAAGGCCCTGCGCTGACCGCAGGCATGAAGCCGGCTTGATCGTCGCTTCGGCGAAAGGGCTGGGCAAGCGAATTCAGGGTTTCCGGGCGGCGAGCGCCCGATGGTCGAGACGCCAAGATCGAGTTCCCCCGCATCGATCCGCGCGTCCCACCGCGATGAGTGTCTCTCCGCTCGGAAAGCCTCGCCGCCCGGAAGCCAGCATCGGAATATCCTAGCTGCATGCAAAGCGCATGCGCGCACGATCAACGAATTGGACTGACGCCGATGACCACCACCGACAGCACTGAAAAGCAGCCTTTCAATCTTTCGCGCTGGGCCATCGGCCATCCCTCGATCGCGCGCTTCCTGTTCGGTCTGATCATCATTGCCGGCGCGCTCGGCCTGATGCGCATGGGCCAGAAGGAAGACCCCGATTTCACTTTCCGCGTCATGGTCGTCCAGGCGATCTGGCCGGGCTCCTCGATCCAGGAGATGGAAGACCAGGTCGTCAACAAGATCGAGCGCAAGCTGCAGGAAACGCCGCACCTCGACTTCGTCCGTTCCTACACCCGCGCCGGCAGCGCCATCATCACCGTCCAGATCAAGGGCGACACCAATGCAGAGGAGGTGAAGGACGCCTTCTACCAGGTGCGCAAGAAGGTTGGCGACATCTCCGGCGACCTGCCGCAAGGCCTGCTCGGGCCCTATTTCAACGACGAGTTCGGCGACACCTTCATCACCCTGCACTCGATCGGCGGCGACGGCTACAGCTATCCGGAGCTGAAGAAATTCGCCACCCAGGCTCGCGACATGCTGCTGACGACGCCGGGCGTCGAGAAGGCCGTCATCATCGGCGACCAGCCGGAGAAGCTTTATATCGACGTCTCGTCCAAGGCCCTGGCCGAACGCGGCCTGACGCTGACCGACCTGCAGAACGCCATCAAGGGCCAGAACAATGTCGATCCGGCGGGCTCCGTCGACACCGGCCTGCGCTCGGTGCGCATCTCGGTCGAGGGCGATGTCACCAGGGCTGCCGACATCAGGGAATTGCGCCTGCGCGCCGGTGGTCAGGTGACACGTCTTGGCGATATTGCCACCGTGAGTTCCGGTCTCGAAGATCCCTATCAGCGCAAGTACCGCTTCAACGGCCACGAAAGCGTCCAGGTCGGCGTCGTCATGGCCAAGGGTTTTAACGTCAGGGACGTCGGCACGGATGTCGAGGCGACCTACAAGCGCTTTGAGGAAGCGCTGCCCTACGGCGTTGCGGTCGACCAGATTTCCAACCAGCCCGAGGTTGTCAAGGACGCCGTCAACGAGTTCATGGAGGCGCTCGGCGAGGCGCTGCTGATCGTGCTTGCTGTCTCGCTGCTGTCGATCGGCTGGCGTTCCGGCCTGGTCATCGCCATTGCCATTCCGCTGGTGCTGGCCGCCACCTTCGCCATCATGTACGAGCTCGGCATCGATCTGCAGCGCATTTCGCTCGGCGCCCTGATCATCGCGCTCGGGCTGTTGGTCGACGACGCCATGATCGTCGTCGAGATGATGGAGCGCAAGCTGGAAGAGGGGCTGGTCAAGATCGATGCGGCGAGCTTCGCCTATTCCTCGACCGCCTTCCCGATGCTGAGCGGCACGCTGATCACCATCGCCGGCTTCATCCCGGTCGGCTTCGCCGCCTCGACCGCAGGCGAATATGTGCGCACGCTGTTCTATGTCGTCGGCATCGCGCTCGTCGTGTCGTGGTTCGTCGCCGTCTATTTCACGCCGTGGCTGGGCTACATGATCCTCAAGCAGCGCAAGCATGCCGGCAACCATCATGACGCCTTCGACACCGGCTTCTACCGGCGGCTGCGCGCCACGGTCGGCTGGGCGGTGCGCCACCGCATCATCGTTCTGGTGATGACGCTGGTCACCTTCGCCACCAGCCTGTGGGCGTTCCAGTTCATCCCACAAAACTTCTTCCCGCAATCCTCGCGGCCGGAAATCCTCGTCGATCTCTGGTTGCCTGAGGGAACCTCGATCAAGGAAGTCGAGACGCAGGCCAAGGCGCTGGAAGCCCGGATGATGGACGACAAGGACAAGCGCTTCATCGCCACCTATATCGGCGAAGGCGCGCCGCGCTTCTTCCTGCCGCTCGACCAGCAATTGCGCAATCCGAACTATGCGCAGCTTCTGGTGATGGCCAATGACGAGCCGGCACGCGAGCGGCTGATCCTCAAGCTGCGCTCAATCCTGGCGCAGGATTTCCCCTCGATCCGTTCCAAGGTCGACCGTCTGTTCCTCGGCCCGCCGACCGGCTGGCCGGTGCAGATGCGCATCATGGGTCCGGACCGCCAGGAGGTGCGCCGCATCGCCGACCAGGTGAAGGCGAAATTCGCCGAAAATCCGCTGCTCGGCGCCGTCCATGACGACTGGCTGGAGCCGGTACCGGCGATGAAGCTGATCATCGACCAGGACCGCGCCCGTGCTCTTGGCGTCACCTCGCAACGCATCCGCCAGATGCTGCAGGCAGCGATGTCCGGCGCGCCGCTCGATGACTTCCGTGATGGCGAGGAGACGGTTTCCATCGTCGCCCGCGAACCGGACGCCAGCCGCAGCCTGCTGTCCTCGGTCGACTCGGTCTATATCCCGACCGATTTCGGCGGCTTCGTGCCGCTGTCGCAGGTGGCCAAGGTGGTGCCGGTGCTCGAGCAGGGCGTCGAATGGCGGCGCGACCGCCTGCCGACCATCTCGGTGCGCGCCACGCTGCCGGATGGCGTGCAGTCGAACGACGTCGTCACCAAGCTCTACAATGACATGCAGGGCATGCGCGCCGGCCTGGCGCCCGGCTACAAGATCGAGATCCAGGGCGGTGCGGAAGATTCCGCCGAAAGCCAGGCCTCGATTGCCGCCAAGGCGCCGATCATGCTGGCCGTCATCGTCGTGCTCCTGATGATCCAGCTGCAGCATTTCGGCAAGGCGATGCTCGTGCTCGCCACCGGTCCGCTCGGCATCATCGGTGCGGCGGCGGCTCTGTTGATCAGCGGCGCGCCGTTCGGCTTCGTCGCCATCCTCGGTGTCATCGCGCTGCTCGGCATCATCATGCGCAACTCGATTATCCTGGTCGACCAGATCGATCAGGACATCGCCAGGGGGATGGACCGATCGGAGGCCATCATCGGCTCGGCCGTGCGCCGTTTCCGGCCAATCGTGCTGACGGCGATGACGGCGGTGCTGGCGCTGATCCCAATCTCGCGTGCGGTGTTCTGGGGACCGCTCGCCTACGCCATGATGGGCGGCATCCTCGTCGCCACCGTACTCACCATCCTGGTGCTGCCGGCAGGCTACGCGCTGTTCTTCGGCCGCGAGCCGAAGAAAGGCAGGAAGCCGGCTGATGAGGCGGTGCAGGACAATGACAGGCCGCCACTGGCGCTGGCCGCCGAGTAGGCGCTGCTGGGGCACAGGATCTTCCTTGGAAAATGCTGGAACGCCGTACGCTTGACGTGCGGCGTTCTGGCTTTCTCCTTGCCGGTGGCATCGAGCACCCAGGCAAGTATCTCAACACCAGGCGGGTTCATCAAAATAGGTTGAACGGCCACCTGTATGAAAATGCTTCGCGGCGCCGGTTTTGCAAAACAGAATTCCTTTCCAGGACGGCAAAGCCGTCCGATCCTGCTTACATATCGGAGCGGCAACGCTCATTCGCATCAGGTGATCATCCCATGGTAGACAATAAGCAATTGCGGCTCGGCGCCTTCATGCGTCCGGTCAGTCTTCACACCGGGGCCTGGCGCTATCCCGGCTCATATCCCGATGCCAACTTCAACTTCGCCCATCTGAAGCGCTTCGCGCAGACGCTTGAGGCGGCGAAGTTCGACGCCTTCTTCATGGCCGACCATCTGGCCGTTCTCAACATGCCGATCGAGGCGCTACGGCGCAGCCACACGGTGACCTCGTTCGAGCCGTTCACGCTGCTGTCGGCGCTCGCCGCCGTCACTGATCATATCGGCCTTGTCGCCACCGCATCGACGACCTTCGACGCGCCCTATCACATTGCCCGTCGCTTCGCCTCGCTCGACCATATCAGCGGCGGCCGCGCCGGCTGGAACATCGTCACCACATCCAATCCCGACGCCGCGCTGAACTTCGGCCTCGACGAGCATGTCGAGCACGACGAGCGCTATCACAATGCGCGGGAATTCTACGATGTGGTGACCGGCCTCTGGGACAGCTTTGCCGACGACGCCTTCATCCGCGACGCCGAGAGCGGGCTCTATTTCGATCCCGCGAAGCTGCATGTGCTCGACCATAAGGGTGAGCATCTCTCGGTGCGCGGCCCGCTCAACATTGCGCGGCCGGTGCAGGGCTGGCCGGTCATCGTCCAGGCCGGCGCGTCTGAGGCCGGGCGGCAGCTGGCAGCCGAAACGGCGGAGGTGATCTTCGCCGCCCATTCCGATCTGGCGGCCGGGCAGCGCTTCTTTGCCGATGTCAAAAGCCGGGCCGAGAAGCTCGGCCGTTCGCGCGACGACATCAAGATCCTGCCCGGCGCCTTCGTCATCGTCGGCGACAGTGTCGAGGAAGCACAGGCCAAACGCGCCAAGCTCGACAGCCTGGTCTATTACGAGAGCGGCATTGCCTCGCTGTCGATCGCGCTAGGGCACGACGCATCCGGCTTCGATCCCGACGCGCCCCTGCCCGAAATCCCCGAGACCAATGCCTCGAAGAGCGGCCGTGAGCGCGTCATCGAACTGGCGCGCCGGGAGAATTTGACCGTCCGCCAGCTGGCGCAGCGGCTCGGCGGCTATTCCGGCCTTGCTTTCGTCGGCACGCCGAAAACCATCGCCGATTCGATGGAGGAATGGCTGTTTGCCGAAGGGTCAGACGGCTTCAATGTCATGTTCCCCTATCTGCCCGCCGGGTTGGACGACTTCGCCGAGAAGGTGGTGCCCGAGCTGCAGCGGCGAAAGCTCTTCCGGCGCGAGTATGAGGGCACGACCTTGCGCGAGAATCTCGGCCTGAAGCGTCCGCCGAACCGGTTCTTCGAAGGCTCCGAAGCGGCCATTCGCAAGGCCGGCTGACGTCTGCCACAAAAAGAAACGGGCGCGCCGAAGCGCGCTCATTCTTTTCAAGCCATCACTGTCAGATGACGAAGTACCAGTTGGCGAGCAGCATCACCACCAGGCCGGCGACCAGCGTCAGGTAGGGCAGCATGCCTGCCTTTTTGACCGAGAGGTCTGCGCCCGCCATGCCGAGGTCGGCCAGCATGTGGTCGGGGAACTTGCCCTTGTCCTGGACGTAGTGCCGGTAGCAGAACACCGGGATGATCAAGGCGGCTGTGATCAGGCCGGCCCACAGCGCCATCGGGTTCCACACCTTGGCGCCGGCGCCCATGAAGATGGCGTTGACATAGGCGAAGATGGCGCCGAGGCCGAGCAGCCAGCTCGGCGCCTTCCACGGCCGGACGATGTGGCCGTTGTCGATGCGGTGGATCCAGCCGGCATTGAGGTTGAGGAAGTTGAAGATGATGTAGCCGCAATTCGACACGGCGAGGATGAAGAAGAAGCTCGTCGCGTCGGCCGAGGCGATGGCCAGCACGATCAGGTTGAAGACAAGATCGGTCCACATGGCGCGCGTCGGCGCGCCATGCTCGTTGACGTGGCTGAGATAGCGCGGCAGCCAGCCATCGACCGAGCCCTGGTAGAGCGTGCGCGACGAGCCGGCCATTGCCGTCATGATGCACAGCACCAGCGCCAGGATCATCAGCATCACCAAGAGGCTGTGGATCAATGCGCCACCCCCGACCATGCCGGCCAGTGCATCGGCGACACCCGAGCCGTCGACGATCGGCGTCGCCAGCATGCCGTTGAGGCCCAGCACGCCCTGGAAGGTGAAGGGCACCAGGATGAACAGAAGCATGCAGAGCAGGCCGGAATAGAAGATCGCCTTGAACGTGTCGGTGCCCGGGTTCTTGAACTCCGATGTGTAGCAGACGGCGGTCTCGAAACCATAGGTCGACCATGCGGCGATGAACATGCCGCCCAGCACCAGCGTCCAGCCGGCAATGTTCCACGAGCCGGGCTCCGGCGCGTAAGCCGCCGCCAGCGGCACCAGCGGCGAAAAGTTCGCCCAGTTGATCTGGCCGGTGACGATCGGCACGACACCGACGATCAGCATCGGGATGATGACCAGCAGGCCGATATACTTCTGCACATTGGCGGTGCCGAGAATGCCGCGATGCTGGATCGAGAAGATGATCAGCATCAGCACCGCGCCGATGAAGAAAGTGGCATTGAGGGTGAAGGAGACAGGACCCAGCGTGTGGCTGAACAGTGTCCAGTTGCGGATCGCCGGCGTGGTCGCCGCGGTCACCGCGGCGATGGCGTCGGCAGGCACCGTTCCGGCGTGCGCCGCGATATAGGCGACGACATCCGGCGACGCCTCGGTGAACAGCGGCACCGGCGCCAGCGCGTTGAGAATATAGGCGGCGGCGATCGAGCAGCCCAGCGACAGCACCGGCGACCAGGCGAACCAGTTGCACCACACCGACAGCGGCGCGATGAACTTGGAATAACGCAGCCAGGCGGTGGCGCCGTAGATCGAGGCGCCGCCCGACTTGTTCGGGAACAGGCCGGCGATCTCGGCATAGGTGAAGGATTGCAGGAAGCCCATGATCATGGAAGCGATCCAGATCCCGAAGGCCAGCGTTCCCGTCGTTCCGGCAATGCCGCCGATCGAAAACAGGACAAGGGCAGGAACGCCGCTCGCCACCCAGAAGGCGCCGCGCCAGTCGATGTTGCGGAGCAGCTTGCCTTCAGCGGGCTGCTCCAGGGCAGTGGTAATCGTGCTCATCTGTCTGAATTCCCCATTTTGTGTTCCCGGCCGGTGATGCCTCGGCTTCGCGAAGCTTGTTCCCCGGTACATGACCGCACGACTCCAGTGTTTCCACTCAGTCGTATTTTTTTCTTAACAGTGAAGATTGATCCGGCGCGCTTTCACGTCAAGTGATTTGTGGCGTCGTGCACATCACGGTTGCGAAACGCTCGCTTTGTCCTTCTCCCCTTGTGGGGTGAGAAGCGGTCCGCGGTAGCGGACGGAAAGCCAATTGCTTTCGAGCTTCGAACGCCCTGAGCCTGCGAAGGGCCGGGGGTGCAACCCTCAGGATCGCGGCCTGGTCTTTTGCGGATCGTAGTGGGCGAAGGCCACGACGCGCGCCGGCAGCCGCTTGGCATGACCGTCGAGCTTGCCGATCTCCACCTCTGTGCCGATTGCCGCGTGGGTGACGTCAAGCCTCGCCAGAGCGATGTTTTTGTTCAGCACCGGCGAGCGCATGCCCGAGGTGACGACACCGATCTGGGCGCGGCCGATATGGACGCAATCGCCATGGCCGACGGCGACATTGCTGTCGATGTCGAGGCCAACGAGCTTGTGCTGCGGATGTTCCTTGCGCCTTATCAGAGCCTCGCGGCCGATGAAATCGTCGGTCTTGGCCTTCAACGGTACGGTGAAGCCAATGCCCGCCTCGAACGGGTCGGTCTGGTCGGAGAATTCGTAACCGGCGAAGATCAGCCCGGCTTCGATGCGCACCATGTCGAGTGCCTGCAGGCCCATCGGCTTCAGCCCGTGCGGCTGGCCGGCCTCCCAGATGGCATCGAACACTTTTTCGGCGTCGCGTGGGTGGCACCAGATTTCGTAGCCGAGCTCGCCGGTATAACCGGTGCGCGACACCACGACCGGAATGCCATTGCCGCCGCCGATGCGCGCGACAGCGAAGCGGAACCATTCGAGTTCGTCGATCGACGGTTGCAGCGGCGAGGTCCAGACCACCTCTCGCAAAATGTCACGGCTCTTCGGCCCTTGGACAGCGACATTGTGCATCTGATCGGTGGAGGAACGCACCAGCACGTTGAGGCCAAGCTTTTTCGCGGTGTCGCGCAGCCATTCGCCGGACAGGTCGTCGCCGCCGACCCAACGGAAATTGTCCTTGCCGAGCCGCAGCAGCGTGCCGTCGTCGATCATGCCGCCATGCTCGTAGCACATGGCGGAATAGACGACCTGGCCGACGCCGAGCTTCTTGACGTCGCGGGTCAGCGTGTATTGCAGCAGCGCCTCGGAATCCGGGCCGGTGACCTCGAACTTGCGCAACGGCGACAGGTCCATGATCACGGCATCCTGCCGGCAGGCCCAGTATTCGGCGATGGCGCCTTCCTTGGCGAAGGAATTGGCCAGCCAATAACCCCGGTATTCCACGAAGTTGCGGGTGTGCTTGGCGAAGCTTGAATGGAAGGCGGTCTCGCGGGTCATTTTCGGTTCCGAATCGGGCGTCATGCGTCTGGCGATCGCTCGCGAGAATTTGTGTTGGCCGGAATAGGTTCGCACATGGATGTCGGTCGGGTTCCAGCCATTGGCCGGTGTCGTGTCGTCGGGACAGGCGGAGGAGACGCAGACGATGTCGGTGAGCGCCCTGAGCAGGACATAGTCGCCGGCGCGCGACCACGGCTCATCCGACACCATGACGCCATGGGCGTCGATCGCCGTGTTGAAGAAGAAGTTGATCGCCATCCAGCCGGCACGTGGGGTGACACCCTTGTCGGCCAGCGCGCGGTTGAAATTCTCCGAGCAGTTGGTGTGGCCGGGATAGCCGATGTCGTCGTAATATTTGGCGGCACACGCCAGCGCGAACGCGTCATGCCGGCCGCATGTGTCCTGGATAACCTCGACCAACGGCTCCATGTCCTGGTCGTAATATTTCGAGTGAAGGCCGGGCATCGGGTAGCTCGACCCCATCAGCGTGCGCGTGGTCGTTACGTCGAGCGGATGGTCCAGCCCCTTGTCCAGCTTGCGCGCCGAGAAGCACTGGAAATCGGTGCACTGGCGGCCGTCGACATCGATGATCTGCAGGTAGTCGCCCGCCTTGACGAAATAGGGTTCGGCTGTCGCCGAATGGACGCGCAGATCGAGCACCGGATCGGCAAGCGGATCGGCCAGCTGCGACTTTGTCTTCAGGCGCACGGTGGCGCGGCGCACCATGACGGTGAGCGGCGTTGCCGTGTCGTGGCCGTCGACCAGCATCGGCCCGCTAGGCGCTGCAATCAGCAAGCCGCCATCGCGCGCGACGGTGAAGGCCTGCTCGGTGCCTGCCGGCGTGGCGCCGCCGAAGACGCGCACCGCCTTGGCCTGGTCAAGCTGCACCTGGCGGCGCTCGAGTCCGCGGCGCACGGAAGCGAGGCTATCGTCGCCCTCGGCCAATAGCGCCTTGATCCCGGCGGCATTGCTATTGGACTTTTCGCCGAAGATGGCGGGGTCGGTGGCGCCTGACTTGTCCCAGGCCAAAAGCTCGCAGGCCTGGCCGCCCTCGACATTGCGGATGGCAAATGTATCGCCGGCCTCGATATCGATCAGCACCGCGCCGTTACCGGGGGCCGCATACCGCTCCATGCCCGGCGGCAGCGCGATCTGGCCGGGCCGCAGGATGAGGCTTGGCCGGGGCGGCCCGGCTGTCACTGAAGGGTAGGGCGACTGGCTCATCTCAGCCTTGCGGTTCGAGAAACAAGTTTGCCTGTGTGTAAAATTACTTTAGCTGCAAGAATAGCAGCGCAGTTGCGTTTGGCAAGGCTGGCTCCCCCTTCTCCCTCTGTGGGAGAAGGTGTCGCCGCAGGCGACGGATGAGGGGTGTTCCAGCGGTGAGACGTTGGCGTACCCTGGAACACCCCTCATCCGTCTCGGCACTAACGCGCCGATCTTCCTTCTCCCACAAGGGGAGAAGGAAGAAGCGCACAAGCGCTACGCCAAATCCTCGGAATGCCCGATCTCGACACCATACTCCGCCGCCGAATCCAGCATCGTGTGCCACAGACTTTCAGCAAATGTCGCAAACATCAGCACGTTGAACACCGCCTGCCCATCCGGCCGGTCATTCCCGCGCCAGAGCGTGACGCTGGTGTGATCCATCGAGGTCGCGGCAGCCGCCCCAACCAGAAATGCATCGGGATGCAGATCGATCGACGACAGCTTGCCCAGCATCGCCCGCGCCTTGGTACCGGAGATACTGATCAGCACTCGCGCATGCGACTGGTCCGATAGCGAAGCGGAAGACGCGAACGTCTGGGCGAGTGCTTCAGTCCCATGCTTGCCGCCCTTCAACAGCACGAAGAACTGGTCCGGTCCCGACCAGATCAGCGTCGCATCCGAAGTCTGCACCGCCTTGGGTGTCTCAGGAGCCGCAACACCGAAGCTTGCCTTCGCAGCGTTGGCCAAATCTCCCGCCTTGCCGCGCCGCGCCATCACCTGGATCAGGTCGAAATTGCGGATTTCGGTCAGCAACACGCCGACATTGCCGTTCGCGCCGTAAGGCCCGACAACAAGTGCCCGCTCGAGCGGGCTACGAACATCCCAGGAAAAATCAGCCACGCTGGCGCCCTCCATCGGGATCGTAGAAGACGGGATTGCAGAGCTCGACATCATAGTCTTCACCGCGCAGCGGATCATGCGCGTGGACGATCTCGCCGATGCGTTCGCGGCCGCGCTCGACAAGGCCGAGACCGATCCACTGGTCGAGCGTCGGCGAGAAGCAGACCGAGGTGACGTAGCCTTGGTCGTTATCAGGCCCGGGCGTCTGGCCCTTCGGGATGATGTGCGCGCCGGAGCGCAGGCGGCGCGCCTTGTCGATCGGCTTGATGCCGACCACGACCTGCCGGTCCGGCGCCACCAGCGCCTCGCGGCCGGCCATGACGCGACCGATGAAATCCTTCTTGGTCGACATCATCTTGCCGAGGCCGAGATCGGCGGCGGTCGTCATGCCGCTCAGTTCCGGTCCGGCGACATGGCCCTTTTCAACGCGCATGACGCCGAGGGCTTCTGTGCCATACGGCGTCACGCCGAACGGTTTTCCCGCCAGCATCAAATTGCGTGCCATCGCTTCACCGTAACGCGCCGGCACCGAAATCTCGAACGCCATCTCGCCGGAGAAGGAGATGCGGAACAGCCGCGCCTTGATGCCGCCGCGCAAAGCGACTTCGCGCACGCCCATGAAGGGAAAACCTTCGTTCGAAAGGTCCTCGGCAGGGTCGACGATTTCCTTCAACAGGTCTCGCGTCCTTGGCCCGGCAATCGAGAACTGCGCCCACTGGTCGGAGACCGAGGTCAGTTGCACGTCGAGTTCGGGGAATAGCACCTGCCGGCAGAATTCGAGATGCTGCATCACCAGCCCGGCCTTCGCCGTGGTCGTGGTGAGGAAATAATGGTCCTCGGCCAGCCGCGAGGTCGTGCCGTCATCATAGACGAGGCCGTCCTCGCGCAGCATCAGCCCGTAGCGGGCTTTTCCCACGGCAAGGTTTGAGAAGGTGTTGATGTAGACGCGGTCGAGGAAGGCGCCGGCATCGGGGCCGTGCACATCGATCTTGCCCAGCGTCGAGACATCGCAGAAGCCGACGCCCGAGCGCACCGCCTTGACCTCGCGGGTGACCGATTCCAGCCAGTCCTTCTCGCCCGCGCGCGGATACCATTGCGCGCGCTTCCACAGGCCGGTGTCGACAAAGATCGCGCCTTGTTCGGCCGCCCAGTGATGCGACGGCGTCAGCCGCGTCGCATGGAAATTTTCGTCGCGATGGTGGCCGGCAAAGGCGCCGATGGCGACCGGCACGTACGGCGGGCGATAGATGGTCGTGCCGGTCTCGGGAATGGATTTGCCCGACACCGCCGCCATGATGGCGAGGCCGGCGACGTTGGACGTCTTGCCCTGGTCGGTCGCCATGCCGAGCGTGGTGTAGCGCTTCAGGTGCTCGACCGATTCAAAACCCTCGCGCTGCGCCAGCTCGATGTCGGACGCGGTGACATCATGCTGCTGGTCGACGAAAGCCTTGCCTTTGCCAGCGACATGCCAGAGCGGGGTCAGCGAGAACGCCTCGTCGTCGGCGACCGGTGCCGATCCCGCATTGCCGATCCGGCTGGCGTCCCGCGCCGCTGCGGCGCCGGCCTCGAAACCTGCGCGCAGGCAGGCGCCTAGCCCGAAGTCGCCGTTAGCCGCACCTGCGGCGACCATACCGGGCGGCGCGCCGTCCGGCACGAAGGCGGCGATGTCGTCTCGCCATTTCGGCCGGCCGCGATGGTAAGAGGTGAGCCCGACCGCCGGGTTCCAGCCGCCGGAAACGGCAAGCCCGTCGGCCTCGACCTCGGCGCGCGCGCCGCCGGTCAGCGACACCGCTATTTTTCTTACGCCGTCCTTGCCGCCGCCGACGCCGCTGACCGAACCATGCAGCACGGTGAAGCCGTTCCTGGAAGCGAGAGAACGATGGGCAGGCGAGACGTCAGGCCGCGCGTCGATCACCGCCGCGATCTGCAGCCCGGCGCCGAGTGCCGTCTCGACCGTGCGCCAGCCATCCTCATTGTTGGTGAACAGCGCGATCCGCTTTGCCGGCGTCGCCGCATAACGTGTGACGTAGGTGCGGATGGCGGACGCCATCATCACGCCGGGCGTGTCATTGCCGGCAAAGACGATGGGACGCTCAATCGCGCCGGCGGCGACGACGCAGCGCTTGGCCACGATGCGCCACAGGCGCTGGCGCACCTGATGCTCGGGCGGTACCGGCAGATGATCGTTGACCCGCTCGATCGCCCCATAGGTACCGCCGTCATAGACGCCGAATAGGGTCGTGCGGGTCATGATGCGGACATCCGGCATCGAGCTGAGCTCGGCCAGTGTGCGCGACAGCCACTCCGCGGCCGGCAGACCGTCGATCGTGCCGCCATCCGACAACAGACGGCCGCCGGGCGCAAAATCTTCTTCGCACAGGATGACGCGCGCACCGCTGCGGCCTGCAGCGAGTGCGGCGGCGAGACCGGCCGGACCGGAGCCGGCGATCACCACATCGCAATGCGCCCAGGCCTTGTCGTAGTGATCCGGATCGGGGGTGACCGCCGCGCGACCCAGACCCGCGGCGCGTCGGATCGCCGGCTCGTAGACCATTTCCCAGAATTTTGCCGGCCACATGAAGGTTTTGTAGTAGAAGCCGGCGACGAAGATCGGTGCGAACAGCTGGTTCACCGACATCACATCGTGGCGCAGCGACGGCCAGCGGTTCTGGCTGGCCGCTTCGAGGCCTTCATAGAGTTCGGCCGTCGTGGCCTTGGTGTTGGCCTCGCGCCGTGCGCCGGTGCGCAGTTCGACCAGCGCGTTGGGTTCTTCCGAGCCCGCAGTCAGAATGCCGCGCGGACGATGGTATTTGAACGAGCGGCCGACCAGCTTGACGCCATTGGCGACCAGCGCCGACGCCAGCGTGTCGCCCTGGAAGCCGGAAGATGTCGTGCCGTCGAAGCGGAAGGTGAGGGGGGTGGAACGGTCGATGAGACCGCCGGATGAGAGACGATGAGAGGTCACGATGTCCAGCCTCTGATCCATATGGTGTCATGGCGAAGGATGGCGCCGCCCCTTACCCTCCCCCTTGTGGGGAGGGTCGCTGCGCAGCAGCGGGGTGGGGGNCCCCCACCCGGACCTGCGGTCCGACCTCCCCACAAGGGGGAGGTAGGGGGCTGGCGCTTTTCGCGACGGCTACGATTTCGACAGGATAGCTCATTTCGCCACCTGCCTCGCCCCGGCGCCCGCCGCCGGCTGCACCGCCGAGATCTCGTGCGTCAGCGTGTTGCGGGTGACCTTCAGCCAGGCCCGGCAGCCGCCGCCGTGATACCAGTTCTCAGCCATCACGCCGGCGACATTGTCGCGCAGATAGACGTAGTCGTAGACAGCATCCTCGCCGGCACCCGCCGCCGGCCGCGCCGGCTTGGCGTCGCCGAGATAGCTGAACTCGCCGAGTTCGCGTTCGCCGCAGAAGGGACAGACAATACGCATCTCGCCAGCCTCAGTGCAGGTTCGGTTGGGCGCCCTGGCCCTTTTCGTCGATCATGGCGCCAGTCCGGAAGCGGTCGAGCCGAAACAGCGCCGCCTCCTTGTGCGTTTCGTCACGCGCCAGCAGATGGGCAAAGACGAAGCCGGAACCGGGCGTCGCCTTGAAGCCGCCATAACACCAGCCGGCGTTGAGGTAGAGCCCGTCGACCGGCGTCTTGTCGATGATCGGCGAGCCATCCATCGACATGTCCATGATGCCGCCCCACTGGCGCAGAAGCCGCACGCGGCCGATCATCGGGATCAGCGCCATGCCGCCTTCGCAGACATCTTCCATCACAGGCAGATTGCCGCGCTGGGCGTAGGAATTATAGCCGTCGATGTCGCCGCCGAAGACCAGCCCGCCCTTGTCGGACTGGCTGACATAGAAATGCCCGGCGCCGAAGGTCATGACGCCAGGAATGAGCGGCTTGATCGCCTCCGAGACGAAAGCCTGCAGCACATGGCTTTCGATCGGCAGGCGCATGCCCGCCATCGCTGCGACACGCGACGATGACCCGGCGACTGCCATGCCGACCTTGCCGGCGCCGATCTTGCCGCGCGACGTCTCGACGCCAGTCACCTTGCCGTTGCCGTCCCGGACAAAGCCGGTGACGTCGCAGTTCTGGATGATGTCGACGCCGAGTTCGCTCGCCGCATGGGCATAGCCCCAGACCACCGCGTCATGCCGCGCGGTGCCGCCGCGGCGCTGCAGGAGGCCGCCCTGCACGGGAAAGCGCGCATGGTCGAAATTCAGGAACGGCAGCATCTTCTTCAGCGCTGCCTGGTCGAGCAGTTCGGCATCGATGCCATTGATGCGCATGGTGTTGCCGCGCCGCGCATAAGCGTCGCGCTGCGCATCGGAATGATAGAGGTTGAGGACGCCGCGCTGGCTGACCATGGCGTTATAGTTGAGGTCCTGCTCCATCCGCTCCCAAAGCTTCATCGAAAGCTCGTAGAAGCCGGTATTGCCGGGCAGGCCGTAATTGGAACGGATGATGGTGGTGTTGCGGCCGGCATTGCCGGAGCCGATCCAGCCCTTTTCCAGCACGGCGACGTTTCTGATGCCGAACTCGCTGGCGAGGAACCAGGCGGTGGCGAGCCCATGGCCGCCGCCGCCGATGATCACCACATCGTAGTGGTCCTTGGGCGCCGCATCGCGCCAGGTGCGCTGCCAGTTCTTGTGGCCGGAAAGGGCAGCACGGGCGAGCGAGAAGATCGAATATTTCATCAGGTCATTCCGAGGTCGCTCGCACCGCTAGGACGATTATATGTCCAGCGTGTGGTCGCGCTCCCATTGCGTGAAGTGCGAAGCATAGGAATTCCATTCCTGTTGCTTCAGCTTTAGATAAGCCGACGAGAATTCCTCACCCAGCGCCGCCTTGAGCGATTTGTCCTTGTCGTATTCGCGAAGCGCGTCGAGCAGGTTGAGCGGCAGCTTCGGCGCGCCCTTCACAGTGTGACCGTTCTGGTACATGTCGATGTCGTAGCGCTTGCCGGGATCGGCCTTGGAGCGGATGCCGTCGAGACCGGCGGCAATGATGACGGCCTGCAGCAGATAAGGGTTTGCGGCGCCGTCCGGCAACCGCAGCTCGAAGCGGCCGGGGCCGGGCACGCGCACCATGTGAGTGCGGTTGTTTCCGGTCCAGGTCACCGTGTTCGGCGCCCAGGTGGCGCCCGAAATGGTGCGCGGCGCGTTGATGCGTTTGTAGGAGTTCACCGTCGGGTTGGTGATGGCGGCCAGCGCCGAGGCATGTTTCATGATGCCGCCGAGGAAATTCTTGCCCTTGGCCGACAGGCCGAGTTCCATCGCGTTATCGGCAAAGACGTTGACCTTGCCGGCCTTGTCCCAGACCGAAATATGGGCGTGGCAGCCATTGCCGGTCAGGCCCTGGAAAGGCTTTGGCATGAAGGTCGCGCGCAGGCCGTGTTTCTCGGCCACCGACTTGACCATGAACTTGAAGAAGGAGTGCTTGTCGGCGGTGGCGAGCACATCGTCGAAAGCCCAGTTCATCTCGAACTGGCCGTTGGCGTCCTCATGGTCGTTCTGGTAGGGGCTCCAGCCCAGCGCCAACATGTGGTCGCAAATCTCGGCGATGACATCGTAGCGGCGCATCACCGCTTGCTGGTCGTAGCAGGGTTTTGAAGCCGTGTCGTATTTGTCGGAGATGACGCTGCCGTCCGGCGAGATCAGGAAGAACTCTGCCTCGACGCCAGTCTTGACATGCATGCCGTCAGTGGCGGCTTCCGCGATCAGCCGGCGCAGCGTGTTGCGCGGCGCCTGCTCGACTTCCTTGTCGTCCATGATGCAGTTGGCGGCGACCCAGGCGACATCGGGCTTCCACGGCAGCTGGATCACCGAATCCGGATCCGGCACCGCCAGCATATCAGGATGCGCCGGCGTGAGGTCGAGCCAGGTGGCGAAACCGGCGAAGCCGGCGCCGTCCTTCTGCATGTCGGCGATCGCCTGCGCCGGCACCAGCTTGGCGCGCTGGCCGCCGAACAGGTCGGTGTAGGAAATCATGAAATATTTGACGCCGTTCTCTTTGGCGAATGCGGCGAGATCGTTCCCCATTATAGTTCCTCGCTTATTTTGATGTGTTTTTTAGAAGCCGTTTTTCCCCGGTATCCAGTTGGTGCCGGCCAGCGGCACGCCAGCCATGGCGGCGGCTTCGATGGTGAGGGCTACGAGATCCTCGGGCTCGAGATTGTGCAGGCTGTTCTTGCCGCAGGCACGCGCAATGGTCTGCGCCTCCAGCGTTATCACCTTGAGGTAGTTCGCCAGCCGCCGTCCGGCGGCGATCGGATCGACCCGCTTCATCAGTTCGGGGTCCTGCGTGGTGATGCCCGCGGGGTCGCGACCCTCGTGCCAGTCGTCATAGGCGCCGGCGGTGGTGCCGAGCGCATTGTATTCGGCCTCCCAGCGCGGGTCGTTGTCGCCGAGCGCGACGAGCGCTGCCGTGCCGATCGACACCGCGTCGACGCCGAGCGCCAGCGCCTTGGCGACGTCGGCGCCATTGCGGATGCCGCCCGACACGATCAGCTGCACCTTGCGGTGCATGCCGAGATCCTGCAGCGCCTGCACCGCCGGCCTGATGCAGGCAAGCGTCGGCTGGCCGACATTTTCGATGAATACTTCCTGGGTGGCCGCCGTGCCGCCCTGCATGCCGTCGACGACGACGACATCGGCGCCGGCCTTCACCGCAAGTGCTGTGTCGTAATAGGGGCGGGCGCCGCCGACCTTGACGTAGATCGGCTTTTCCCAGTCGGTGATCTCGCGCAGCTCGAGGATCTTGATCTCGAGATCGTCCGGCCCGGTCCAGTCGGGATGGCGTGAGGCCGAGCGCTGGTCGATGCCCTTCGGCAGCGTGCGCATTTCGGCGACGCGGTCGGAAATCTTTTGTCCCAACAGCATGCCGCCGCCGCCGGGCTTGGCGCCCTGGCCGACAACGACTTCGATGGCGTCGGCACGGCGCAAATCCCTGGGGTTCATGCCGTAGCGTGACGGCAGGTACTGGTAGACCAGTTGCTTGGAATGGCCGCGCTCTTCCTCGGTCATGCCGCCGTCGCCCGTGGTGGTCGACGTGCCTGAGAGCGTAGCGCCACGGCCGAGCGCTTCCTTGGCCGGGCCGGACAGCGACCCGAAGCTCATGCCGGCAACGGTGATCGGGATTTTCAGCTCGATCGGCTTCTTGGCATAGCGCGAGCCCAGCACGACCGACGTGTCGCACCGCTCGCGATAGCCTTCCAGCGGATAGCGCGAGATCGAGGCGCCGAGGAACAAAAGGTCGTCGAAATGCGGCAGCTTGCGCTTGGCCCCGGCGCCCCTGATGTCATAGATGCCGGTCGCCGCGGCGCGGCGGATTTCGGAAAGCGTGTAGTCGTCGAAGGTCGCGGATTTGCGCGGCGTCGTCGGCGGGTTCTTGTAGGTCATGCTGCCTCAATACGCGTCGGCGTTGTCGATATTGAAATTGTAGAGCGTGCGCGCCGAGCCGTAGCGCTTGAATTCCGACGGCTTGACGCCGGTGACGCCGGCGCGGTCGAGCAGTCCCTGCAGCAGTTCGATATGCTCGGGCCGCATCTCCTTGGCGATGCAGTCGGCGCCCAGGCTTTCGACCTTGCCGCGCACGAACAGCCGCGCTTCGTAGATGGAATCGCCAAGTGCGTCGCCGGCATCGCCCAGCACCACCAGATTGCCGGACTGCGCCATGAAGGCCGACATGTGGCCGATATTGCCGTGCACGACGATGTCGATGCCCTTCATCGAGATGCCGCAGCGCGACGAGGCGTTGCCCTCGATGACGAGCAGCCCGCCCTTGCCGGTGGCGCCGGCATACTGGCTGGCGTCGCCCTTGATGACGATCGAGCCCGACATCATGTTTTCGCCGACGCCAGGTCCGGCCGAGCCGTGCACGGTGATGGCAGCGCCGTCATTCATCCCGGCGCAGTAGTAGCCGACGCTGCCGCGCACATCGATGCTGACAGGCTGGTCGACGCCGACCGCAACCGAATGGCTGCCCTTCGGGTGCAGCACTTCCCACGCCGTTTCGTTGGAGCCGGGCGTCAGATTGTGAAGCGCCTGGTTGAGCTCGCGCAGCGACGACACATCAAGATCGAAGACCCGGGACGCCTGGTCTTGCGCCGCCTTCGAAAGTTTGGTTGCCGGCATGGGCTCAATGCTCCCAGAAATAGACGGTTGCGGGTTCCGGCTCCCAGACCCTCGCATTGTCTATGCCGGGCAGCTTGGTCAGCGCCCGATATTCCGAGCCAAAGGCGACATACTGGTCGGTCTCGGCCATGACGGCGGGCTTGCAGGCGATCGGATCGCGCACCACGCCGAAACCGTTCTTGGTGCCGACGACGAAGGTGAAGAAGCCGTCGAGGTCGGACAGCGTGCCTTCCAGCGCCTCGCCGAGGTTCTTGCCATGCGCCATCTGCGAGGAGAGATAGGCGGCGGCGACCTCGGTGTCGTTCTCGGTCTCGAATTTCATGCCCTCCCGCACCAGCTCACGCCGCACATTGTTGTGGTTGGACAGCGAGCCATTGTGCACCAGGCACTGGTCGGCGCCGGTCGAGAACGGATGCGCGCCCATAGTGGTGACGGCCGATTCCGTCGCCATGCGGGTATGGCCGATGCCATGCGTGCCGGTCATCGAGCGGACGTCGAAGCGGTCGACGACCGCTTCCGGCAGACCGACTTCCTTGTAGATTTCCACCGCTTCGCCGGCGCCCATGATGCGCACGTCGGGGCGGATTGACTGCAGCGCTTCGCGCGCGGCATCGACCTTGTCGGGCGCGGTTCTCAACACTGCATGGGTGGACTTCACCGCTATGCTCACCGGCGCGCCGATGGCCTTTGCGAGTTCGGCGTCGAGGCCGCGGAAATCGCGCTCGGGCTTCGCGGACTGGATGGTGATCTTGGCTTCATTCCTGGAAGGCGCGCCATAGATGGCAATGCCGGCGCTGTCGGGGCCGCGATCGCTGAGCGATATCAGCATCTGCGACAGCATCGAGCCGAGCTGCGGCTCAAGCGACTTGTCTTTCAGAAAAAGTCCGACGATTCCACACATGTCAGCCTCCCGACGTTACCACTAGACGATGATGTATCGAATGCGTCGTGCGAATTCAATCGTATGAAAAAAATATTCCTGTAGTTACGTATCCGGCTCGATGCGGCCTTGTGAACTATCGCCGCCGTCGCGGGCGCTGTGAATCCATGTGGCGGTGCGGATGCGGGCTATTCTGTAGGCATCGAGGATCGACAGCGCATAGATCAGGAAGCCGCCGGCGTGGCGGCCGACGAAGCTGGCATCGGCCGGCGCGATCTTGGCCGTCACCCAGGCGAGGATCACCATGAAGAACAGGAACTGCAGGCCGCGCACGGGCACGCCCAGAATGACGTGGCCGCTGGCCGGTAAGACGATGGCAGCGCCGAGCACCAGATACGGGTTTGTCGGTGCGGGTGCGCTCATGCGACCTGCCTTTCCTGTCGGTTGATGGCATCGCGCAGCACTGAGGCCGAGGTCAGCAGTCTCTCGACCAGCGTTGGATCCAGCCTTGCGCCGCCGAATGCGGCCTGCCGGAACACGCCGTAGCGCGCCCGCTCGGCCTCGGCCAGCAGCCAGACGATGCGCACGCCGTTCGGGGTGATCAAGAGTTCCTTGGCGCGGCCTTCGGCAAAGATGTCGAGATGGCTGGCGATCAGGTTCTGCGGAAAGCGCGCCGCCCTGAGGTCGGTTCGCAGCACGGCTTCAGCCGGAAATCCCGGAGCCTTCGGCAGCGTATGCTGAAGATGATCGAAATTGGAGAAGGTCGTCGGCGAGCCCGGCCGCATCATCATGTCGAAGGTCGCCGGCACCGCAACCGGCTCTGTGATCGTGACACTCAACCATCGCGCCGGCAGCTTTCGCGTTGCCAGCGTGTCGACGATGGTGCGCAGCTGCACGCGCTGTCCGTTCCATGTGCCGGCCCAGGTGACAACGCCGGCTGTGCCATCGGAGACATCAACGGCATCTGTGATGACGGTCCGGATGCTGGCTGCCTCGGCTGCAAGATCAGCCTTGGCCTTTTTGCGGCTGGCGCGCGTATGCCAGGCGAGGTGCAGGACGAGAGCCACGGCGACCGCCCCGGCCAGCAATGCTGTCGTCACGTCAGACACCTCGTCACGCCATGCCCGCCCAGACCGGCAGGCCCTCTCCTGTCAATAGCCCTGCGGCTTCGGCCACGGCATGGTGAACTGGTCGCCGCGGCGCACATAGCGGTAACGGTAGAAGTGGAACCACAGCGAGATCAGGAAGTAGAAGGCGACCATGGCGATCAGCTGCGTGCCGTAGCCGAGGAAGATCGCAAAGAAGGTCACCACGCAGAGGCAAAACAGCACGATCGCCGGGATCGGGTGGAACGGGTGCGTATAGCCGCGGCGGATCGTGCCCAGCGGCCACTTTTTGCGGAACATCATGATGTTTATGCTCATGAAGGTGTATTGCAGCACGCCCGACAGGATTGAGAAGGTGATCGCCTGGTTGAGGTCGGCGATGAAGGCGAAGGCGAGCGCGATCGGCAACAGGAACAGGATCGAGCGATAGGGCGTGCGGTATTTCGGGTGCACGGCCGAGAACCATGTCGGCAGATAGCGGTCGCGTCCAAGCGAGAACCACGCGCGGGCCGCATCGTTGATACAGCCATTGGCCGACGCCAGTGCCGCGAGCAGCGTGGCGACGAACAACAGGTTTTCCAGCAGCGGGCTGCCGGTCAGCTTGCCGGCGTCCCACAAGGGATAATAGGTGATACCGAGGTACTCCCAGGGCATCAGCGAGGCGCAGACATACCAGGTCATGGCGGCGGCGATCAAAAGCGTGATCATGCCGGCCATGGTGCCGTAAGGCAGCGAACGCGCCGGCGAGCGCACTTCCTCGGCGGCCTGCGTGGTGCCTTCGATGCCGAGATAGTACCAGATGCCGAACTGGAAGGCCGCGATGACGCCGATCCAGCCATAGGGCAGCGCATTGCCGGGGGTGACCAGTTCGTTGAGCTTCAGCACAGCACCCTGCGTCCAGGGGCTGACCGAGAAGAACAGGATAACGATCGAGACATAGGCTATCGCCGTGATGACGAAGTTGACGTTGAGCGTCATCAGCACGCCGCGATAGTTCAGCCATGCCAGCACGACGATGGTGGCGGCAATGAAGGAGTTGTGGGTGAGCCCTTCGACGCCGGCCTTGGCGACGATGGTGTCGCCGAGCAGGATGGCGTCCGAAACCTCCAGCATGGTGTAGGCAAAGACCAGGAACAGCGCGACGTTGAAGGCCATCAGCGGCCCGACAATGTGCTTGGCCTGCGCGTATTGGCCGCCGGCGGCGGCAACCGTCGATGTCACCTCGGAGTCGATCATGGCGACCGAAGTGTACAAGAGCCCGACCACCCAGCAGACGATCAGCGCCGCCAGTGCGCCGCCCTTGTCGGCCGAGAAATTCCAGCCGGTGAATTCGCCGACCAGCACGATGCCGACGCCAAGCGCCCAGACATGGGCCGGGCCGAGCACGCGTAGCAGTGAAACCCTGTCGCCGTGTATTGCCGGTTCAAGCGTGATCGTCATTGTTCAATCCCCACTCAGATCCGGTGTTTTTCGGAAGCGGCTTCAAGCTCGCCTTCGCGCGAGGAAGTCAGCACCTCCTCGGAATAGGTCGTGTCGATCTTGAACCAGTCGTAGAGCATCCACAGCGCAAGCACGACCGAGATGCCCCACGATGCGTAAGAGAGTGCGACCCACATGAGCGTGCTTCCCCAAAATCTCTGGCGTTACTTGTCGTCGAACTTTTCGTTGATGACGTCGCGATATTCGCGGTCGGAGGCGCGGAACAGGAAGACGAAATAGCCGATCAGCACCGCCGCCATGATGATCAGCGTCGGCCAGTCGATGATGTAGTGGAAGCGGTTCTGGATGATGTCGTGCGCGGTCTCCGGCGTATAGCCGAGCTTTTCCCAGATCGAGGCCATGGTCGGGTTCTGTCCCAACGCTTCCCAGGTTTTGGCATCGAGCGCGTCGATGGATTTCGCCGCACCCGCCAGGCCGAGTTTCAATGGCAGCCACAGCGCCACGAAAATGGCGACCACGACGACCACGATATCGAAAATCTGCCCGGCCTTGCCTTGTTCCGGCGGCGTGTAGCGCGACATGACTTCTACCCCTCAGGACGTTCTGTTTTCAGGACTTGCGGTTGCGGGCCGCGTCGGCGTTCTTGATGTCGAGACCGTAGATGAAGTCCTTGTCTTCCTTGTAGTGATTGACCATCGCCAGGATGGCGGCCGTATTGAAGATCAGCACGGCGGCGGCAGCGATAGCGACGACGATCTTGATCCCGGTGTCCGGGATGTAGGGCCATGTCATGACAAGCACGAAGAGGATCGTCGCCCAAAGGCAGATGATCAGGAGCGCGGATCCGCGCAGGTCGGAACGGTACAGCGCTTCGATGCGCTGCTGCAGGTCTGACATCGGTTTCCCCTTTTCCAGCGCCCGACCCCGAATTGGCCGCCCGCTGCCCTCTTTCAACAGAGTGAAATTTTTTTCATAAATTCGGGCCGAATCCAGCAATTGTCAAGCCGATTCTACGTTGGGTTAACCGTTTGTCCCCAGCCGCGAATTTTGCCTGACAATGAAATTATTTGCTTCCGGGTATTGCGGCATCAGGACGTTTGCGATCAATATTCGACCAAATGCTCCCGCCTCGCGCAGGGAGCCGGGAACACAATAGAATTTTCGAACGGAGGATTTGCGGATGACGGCATCCTGGAGATTTTCGACCCTGGCGGATCGCCATCGCGCGTTAGGCTCGAAGCTCGAAGACTGGAGCGGCATGGGCACCGCCTGGACCTACGACAAGGACGCCGACGAGGAATACACCGCCATCCGCACCAGGGCCGGGCTGATGGATGTGTCGGGCCTGAAGAAGGTTCACATCACCGGGCCGCACGCCTCACACCTCATCGACCTGGCAACGACGCGCGACGTGGAGAAGATCTATCCCGGCAAGTCGGCCTATGCCTGCATGCTGAACGAGGCCGGAAAATTCACCGACGACTGCATCCTCTACCGCACCGGGCCGAACGCCTGGATGGTGGTGCACGGCTCCGGCACCGGCCATGAGGAATTGCAGCGCGCTTCCGTCGGCCGCGACGTATCGCTGCGCTTCGACGACAATCTGCACGACCTGTCGCTGCAGGGACCGACCGCGGTCGACTATCTCTCAAAGCATGTGCCGGGCATTCGCGACCTCAACTATTTCCATCATATGCAGACGCAGCTGTTCGGCTTTCCCGTCATGATCTCGCGCACCGGCTATACCGGCGAGCGCGGCTACGAGATATTCTGCCGCGGCCAGGACGCCGGCACGATCTGGGACAGGATCCTCGACGAGGGCAAGAGCGCCGGCATCATTCCGTGCCGCTTCACCACGCTCGATATGCTGCGCGTCGAAAGTTATTTGCTGTTTTATCCCTATGACAACTCGCAGAAATATCCGTTCGAGAACGAAGGCCCCGGCGACACGCTGTGGGAGCTCGGCCTCGACTTCACCGTCAGCCCCGGCAAGACCGGCTTTCGCGGCGCCGAAGAGCATTACCGCCTCAAGGGCAAGGAGCGCTTCAAGATCTACGGCGTGCTGCTCGACGGCAAGCAACCCGCGGATGAGGGCGCGCCGGTCTATCGCGACGGCAAAAAGGTGGGCGTGGTCACCTGCGCCATGTATTCGCCGCTGGTCGAGAAATCGATGGGCATCGCCCGCCTCGACGTCGACTGCGCGGTCAAGGACACCAAGCTCGAGATCCGCAACAAGAGCGGTTCGATCAGGGCGACGGCGCAGCCTCTGCCCTTCGACGATCCCAAAAAGACCAAGCGCACGGCGAAAGGCTGAGGCACAATCGACAGCGAGGGGTTTCGAGGTACGAAGTAGAGAATGGCAGCCAAAACGATCATCAGCCGGCCCATTTACGGAACCCTGTCCCCGCAGCCCGGCAAGCATCATCTTTTCGTGGCGGATGCGGAAGGCGCGCTGGCGATCGTCGATATGGCAAGGACGGCGCCCCCCGGCTTCTTCGACGGCGCCGAAATCGTCTTCATTCCCGGGGCCGACGGCAAGCACGTTGCCGCTCTTGAGGCACTGAAGTCCGCGCAATTTCATGTCGCGCCAACCTTCGCCAGCCTGCTGCCCCGGCTGAAGCAGACGCTTGCCAACGCGCATATGGGCCTGCGCCTCTATCTCGCCGGCACCGAAGGGCTGATCGGCCAGGCCATGCAGGTGGCGCTCGAAGCCGGCATCGATCATACCTCCATGCAGACCGAGCATCGCGGCTCATTGGCGCGGCGCATGCAGTGCGTGCATTGCAAAGGCATCACCGAAAATGTGACGACGCAGCCGGCCACCTGCGCGCATTGCGGCCTGCTGCTTCTGGTGCGCGATCATTATTCGCGACGGCTGGCAGCATTCCAGGGCGTCTGCATAAATGCCGAGGATCGCTCGGAGATCCCTCCCATAGAGGAGGTCTTCCCATGAGCACCGGCACCACCAAGCTCGATGTCGTCGTCAGCGACGTCGTCCCGGTCAACGAACTGGTGACGCGCTTCCATTTCCGCCGCCGTGACGGTGAGCTTTTGCCGACCTTTTCCGGCGGCGCCCATGTCGTGGTCGAGATGCGCGATGGCGACCGCACAAGGCTCAATCCCTATTCGCTGATGGGATCGCCGCTCGACACCCGCGAATACACCATCTCGGTGCGCCGCGACGATGTCGGCCGCGGCGGCTCGTTGTTCATGCACCGGAGCGTCAAGCCTGGCCTGGAGATGGTGGTCAGCTACCCCGTCAATCTGTTCTCGCTCGACCTCAGGGCAAAGAAGCATCTGATGCTTGCCGGCGGCATCGGGATCACGCCGTTCATGGCGCAGACCGCGCAGCTCGCCGGGTCCGGCGGCAATTTCGAGCTGCACTACACCTGCCGCACCGCCTCGCTCGGCACCTATGCCGATGTGCTGCAGGAGCGCTATGGCCGTCGCGTCCGGCTCTATCACGACGACCGCGACGAGCGCATCGAACTCGACCGTCTCTTGTCCTCGCAGCCGCTCGGCACCCATCTCTATGTCTGCGGCCCGGCCGGCATGATCAACTGGGTGCGCGAGCGCGCTGCGGCTCTCGGCTGGCCGGCGGAGACCGTGCACTACGAGCATTTCGCGGCACCCCAGCCCGGCCTGCCGTTCGACGTCACACTTGCCGTTAGCGGCAAGACCATCCGCGTCGGCGAGCAGCAGAGCCTGCTCGAAGCGATCGAGGCCGCCGGCGTCGATCCGCCCTATCTCTGCCGCGGCGGTGTCTGCGGCCAGTGCGAGACCAACGTCGTCTCGTATGACGGCAAGTTCATCCACAACGACCACTGGCTCAGCGAGGAAGACCATCGTTCCGGCTGCAAGATCATGCCGTGCGTGTCGCGCTTCGAAGGCAAGTCGCTGGTCCTGGAAAGATAGGAGGCCAGCTTGGGCATCACCTTTCGCAAGGAAACGTTTCGCGACGATTTCACCTTCAGGAACAGCCCGGAACACATCAGGCGGTTTCCGTTCCCGTTCCACGAAGACGCCTACATGTATGCGGTCAACATCGAGCCGCATGTGGTTGGCCCCAAGGGCAGCGTTCTGGAAAACCTGATCGACGTCGACGAGCACTATGTCGCCGAGATGCAGGACCGTGCACTGGTGCTGGCCGACGATCCGCTGCGCTGCCAGTCGCTGCCGCATATGACGCTGGCCGGCTGGGACCTGCTCGAACTTTTGATGGAGCAACAGGCACTTGGCTATCCCGAGCATTTCACCCTGACCCGCGACGGCGACCGCTGGCGCTGGATCAACCGGCCGCTCGGCATCGACGACACCTTCACCTTCGGCGACACCTCGACACTGCCTTACGGGCCGATGGAGTACATCACCCGCCAGAGCCAGGGTGATTTCTGCATTCTCGATCAGCGCGACGGCAATCTTTGGATGGACGCCGGCATGGTCACCACTCAGGCCGACTGGTCGCTCGATTTCGACATCGGCATGAATTTCTTCGAATGGCACGCGCCGGTGCCGCTGGCGCATGAGAAGGGGATTTTCGTCAGGGCGCTGAAGTTCCTCACCAACATCCAGCAGGGCAAGCCGGCGCGGCGTCTCAACTGGACGATGACCATCAACCCGCGCCTCGACACCAGTCCGGAGAATTACCACAAATGGGGCCCGGACCGCGCGACGGTGACGCCCGAAAATGTCGGCGACAAGGTGCATCTGCGCGTCGAACTGCAAAGCTTCTGGCGCCTGCCGCGCTCGAACGGCATCGTCTTCCCGATCCGCTGCTATCTGATCAAGATGGACGAACTGGTGACACAGCCGAAATGGGCAAGGCGACTGCACCGGGTGATCCGGGATTTGCCGGAAGAGCTGGCCACCTACAAGGGCCTGACGCGGTATCGGCCGACATTGGTGGAATGGCTGTCGAAGCTGGATGATGGCAGTGCGACGTCACCGGGGTTCGGGCCGGACTAAAGGCCCCCTCATCCGGCCGCTGCGCGGCCACCTTCTCCCCGAGCGGAGAAGAGATCGCCAGCGCTGACGCCAGACTCCTCTCCCCTCGGGGCAATCCGGGTGAGCGGGCTGCGGCGGTCCGACTACCCCGCGCTCTGCGGATAGCAAATAATCGACAGATACCGCATCGGAAGTTTCGTCAGTTGCTCCGGCCCGTGCGGCGCGTCGGCGTCGAAGAACAGGCTGTCGCCCGGCTTCATCGGATAGAGGTTGCTGCCGTGCCGGTACACCACCTCGCCCTCCAGCATATAGAGGAATTCCATGCCCTCATGCTGGAAGGTCGGGAACACATCCGAATCCTCGGTCAGCGTAATCAGATAGGGCTCGACGACGACGCCGCTGGTGTTGGAGCCGATATGGCCGAGCAGATTGTATTGATGGCCGGCGCGGGTGCCGCGGCGTTCGACATCTAGCCCTTCGCCGGCCTTGACGAAGACGGCGCTGCGCTCTTCCTCGAATCGGCGGAAGAAGGCGGTGACGGGAACGCCGAGCGCCCTCGACAGCGCCTGCAGTGTGGTCAGCGACGGCGAGGTGATGCCGTTCTCGATCTTCGACAGCATGCCCAGCGAAATATCGGTGGCGACGGCGAGATCGGCGACGGTGATGCCGAGCTTCTTGCGGAAGGCGCGCACCTCGCGCCCGATCGCCACCTCCAGCACTTTTTCGCGCGTGTCGCGAATGGCGTGCGGATTCTGCGTCAGCGGCGCGCGGATGGTTTTTCCGTCCACGGAGGCCTTTGCCGGTGGCTTTGCCCTTGTCGAAGCAGTCTTGGAATCGGAACTTGTCTTCGCCATCTCGCCTCCGAATCCCCATGATTATTTCACTCCAGGTGAACATATTCGGTGCCGATACAGAAACGCAACCGCGCAGCAAGCCCCTTAAGTCGAATGGTGTCCGAACAGGATTTACGCCGTCATCCGTTTTTCCGGAAATCCGCTGGGGCGAAACGCGGTTTCTCCACAAGGCCTGTTGACAGCATCCAAGAGGCAATTACTGTCCTGTGAGTGAAATTTGTTTCGTAAGAGCAATTCCAAAAATCGAATGACACCGGGAGGCCTGCCATGAAAACGCGCGTTGCCGTCATTGGAGCGGGGCCATCCGGTCTGGCCCAGCTCAGGGCCTTCAAGTCGGCTGCCGACAAGGGCGCCGAGATCCCCGAAATCGTCTGCTTCGAAAAGCAGTCGGACTGGGGCGGCCTGTGGAACTACACCTGGCGCACCGGCCTCGACGAGCATGGCGACCCCGTCCACGGCTCGATGTACCGCTACCTCTGGTCGAACGGACCGAAGGAATGCCTGGAATTCGCCGACTATACGTTCGAGGAGCATTTCGGCCGCCCGATCGGATCCTACCCGCCGCGCGCCGTTTTGTGGGATTACATCAAGGGTCGCGTCGAGAAATCAGGCCTGCGCAAATGGGTGCGCTTCAACAGCCCGGTGCGCATGGTCACCTTCTCGGACGAGACGAGAAAATTCACCGTCACCGCGCATGACCGCACGAACGACGTCACCTACTCCGAGGAGTTCGACAATGTCGTCATTGCCTCAGGGCATTTCTCGGTTCCCAACGTTCCCTATTTCGAAGGCTTTTCGACGTTCAACGGCCGTATCCTGCACAGCCATGATTTCCGCGATGCCATGGAGTTCAAGGGCAAGGACATACTGATCATCGGCCGCTCCTATTCTGCCGAGGACATCGGCTCGCAGTGCTACAAATACGGCGCCAGATCGATCACTTCCAGCTACCGCTCCAAACCGATGGGGTTCAAATGGCCGGAGAACTGGAAGGAAGTACCGCTGCTGCAGAAGGTCGTCGGCAAGACGGCGCACTTCAAGGATGGCACCACCAAGGACGTCGACGCCATCATCCTGTGCACCGGCTACCTGCATTCCTTCCCGTTCCTCACGGAAGAGCTGAAACTGAAGACCGCCAATCGCATGTGGCCGGACGGGCTCTATGAGGGCGTCGTGTGGGAGAAGAACCCGAAACTGTCCTATATCGGCATGCAGGACCAGTTCTACACTTTCAACATGTTCGACGCCCAGGCTTGGTTCGCCCGCGACGTCATCATGGGCCGTATCAAGCTGCCGTCGGTACAGGCGATGGCCGAGCACGGCGCCAAGTGGCGGGCACGCGAAGAGACGCTGGAAGACGCCGAGCAGATGATCTGGTTCCAGGGCGACTACACCAAGGAATTGATGGACCAGACCGACTATCCCGGTTTCGACGTCGAGGCGGTCAACCAAACCTTCATGGAATGGGAGCACCACAAGGCGGAAGACATTATGAGCTTTCGCGACCACGCCTACCGCTCGCTGATGACCGGCACCATGGCGCCATTGCACCATACGCCCTGGCTGCAGGCGCTGGACGACTCGATGGAAAGCTATCTTCAGGTAAAGGGCGTCGCGGCGGAATAGGTCGGCGTGATGCAAAACAATGCGCCGGCACCGGCCCGGTTTCAATTCAGAGGGTAGTCGGGAGCCGCATCGGTCTCCGTCACCTTGACCCACACCAATTCGCTATAATAGGCGCCCTCCGGGCCGGTGCCGTACATAGACAGCCTGTCAGCCATCAGCAGATGTGTCATGTCGTTGAGTGCCCGGCCGGTCGGCTCCTCGGGCCAGGCGAAGACGCCGTCGGTTTTGGCGCCGAACCTCACATCGGTGCAGCCGAAATCGATCTCGACCTTCCAGGACAGCAACGGCCTGATATCGCTGGGCGGCGGGCGCGGCGGATCGGGCTGCTCGAAGTGATGGTCGACCGAGACTCTCGTCGGCACTGCCGGCGTGATGCCTTTGGCTTTGAAGGAGGCGATGGCGTCGTCGCCAAATCTTGCGAGCAGGCCAGCGTGCCATAACCGGTAGGTCGCGCGGAAAAAGCCGCTGACCCGGATAGATTTGCCGTCGTTGTTGAAGACGTTCACAGCGGCGTAGAAACGGCGCAGTCGTGGCGCCAGCGCCCGCCAGTCGCATTCGGCCGGTGTCCCCGGCGTCGCGATGAAATCCTCAAGCAGATCGCTGCCGCGCACATTGGCGTTCAGCACCGTGCAATCCTCACCATGGATATGCCAGTGCCGCCGGAGCTCGGCTGCTGCGATGCCGGGCTTGCGCAGCTCTTCCACCGAGGCGCGAACCCGAGCAATCGCGTAGGACGTAGCCGCATCCAACGTCTCAAACCCCGAAACCACATGCTCGCCGGTCTTGGCCTTGTCGAAGACGACGACAGTAAAAGGCGGTTCGCGCTGATCGGGCATTCGGCAGCAAGCTCAGGCTGGTCGAGGATGAAGCAGCTTTCCGCGCGAAAATGCGCCAAGTCAAGAGCTGGAGCGCGGCCTGCCATTTCCAGAAGAGGCGAACTCCAGAAGAGGCGAAACCGTCTATCCGAGCCGTGCTTGAGCTTTCGCGGCTCAGGGGTCGGAAACCGACCGCGATGATGTTGATGGCAGGTTGTTGCCAGCCCGCGACAATGCCGCGACCCTGGACCGTGCGATGAACACTTCCTGGCCGAGATCGCGTGTGCCGGCCACGGGGCAGGTGATGATCATCACTTCAATCCAGCGGATAGTCGGGAGGCGCCTCCGTCTCGGTCACTTTGGCGGTTAGTATCTCGCAGTCGTTGGCCCAGTCGGGGCCATCGCCGCGCATGGCCATCATGTCGGCCATCAGCAGGAGCTGCATGGTTCTGAGCGCCCAGTCGGTGGGCTCTTGCGGCCAGGCGAAGATTCCGGCGGCGTCGCCGCCGAACTTCACGTCATGGCAGACGAAACCGACCTCGACCTTCCAGGATCGCAGCGTCACGCCTGGCGGCGGGTAGGGCGGGTCGGGCAGCTCGAAGTAATTGGCGACCATGAGCTTCGTCGGCTCCGCCGGCTCGATCCCCTTGGCCTTGAAGGCGGCAATGGCGTCGTCGCCAAAGCGCTCGAGGAGGCCGTCTCGCGTCAGCCTGTAGGTCGAGCGAAAGAAGCCGCCCGCCCAGACGGATTCGTTGTTGCCGTTGGAGATCAGTAGCGAGGCGCGGAAGCGGCGCAGCCTTGGTGCGAGAACTTGCCAGTTGCATTCGGCCGGCATCGACGGCGTCGCAATGAAATCGTCGAGTAGATCGCTGCCGCGCACTCCGGCGTTCAGCACCGAACAGTCTTCGCCATAGAAGTGCCAGAGCTGGCGAAGCTCAGCAGTGGCGATGCCGGGCTTGCGCAACTCCTCCACCGAGGCGCGAACCCGCGCAATGGCGTAGGACGTCGCCGCCTCCAGCGTCTCAAACCCCGAAACTACGTGCTCCCCGTCCGGCTCGCCGGTCTTGGCCATGTCGAAGACGAGTACGGCAAAAGGCGGTTCGCCGGGATTGGACATTCAACAATTATCCTAGTCTTGCCCGCGCCTTCGCCGTCCAGGCATTGAACAGCCGGTCTGCGACGATGCCGATGAAAGCGATGGCGAGACCCGCGACAATGCCGCGTCCGGAATCGGCCTTGGACAGCGCGATGAAGACTTCCTGGCCGAGGTCGCGTGTGCCGACCATGGCGCAGATGATGATCATCGCCAGCGCCATCAGGATCGTCTGGTTGACGCCGAGCATGATTTCGGGAAGCGCCAGTGGCAATTGTACCCGAAAGAAGGTCTGGCGCGGCGTGCAGCCGGAAACCTTCGCCGCCTCGATCAGCGCCGGCGGCACCTGCCGGATCCCGTGATTGGTGTAGCGGATCGCCGGCACCACGGCGAAGGCGACGGTGGCGATCATGGCGGTCACGTCGCCGACGCGGAACAGCATCACCACGGGAATGATAAAGCAGAAGGACGGCAGCACCTGCAGCGTGTCGATGATGGGCGTGACGATCTTTTCGAAGCGGTCGCTGCGCGCGGCCATCAGGCCAATCGGGATGCCGATCAGGCAAGCGATGAAGGCCGAGATGCCGCAGAGATAAACCGTCGCCATGGTCTTTTCCCACAGGCCGGTGACGGCGCAGAAGGCGGTCAGCGCGGCGACGAGGGCGGCGAGACGCAGGCCACCGAACTGGTAGCCGGCGAGGCCGAGCAGGGCCACCGCGCCGAGCCACGGAAAGCCTTCGCAGAAGGCGCGCAGCGGGTTCAGTACATTGAGGATGAGCGCCACGCGAAACGCTTCGATCACGTCGAAGAAGTTGATCGTCACCCAGCTCACCGCCGCCTTCCACAGTGGCGCAGTGGTGAAGGTGATCGCCTTCGGCACCGCCGCGAAGGCCGGTACGAACAGGCCGAGCAGCGTCGTCACGACCAGGATGGCGATGGCCAGCGACAGATTGGGATAGCGCCGCCAAACGCTCTGGTTCGCCTGCCGTTGAACGTGGCCTTTTGCCTGCTTATGCGCGATCGCCTGGCTCAGCCGGTCGAGCGCGATTGCGAGCGCCACAATGGCGAGCCCGGCTTCCATCGCTTCGCCGACCTTCAGCGCACGCAGCGCCAGCAGCACATCATAGCCGAGGCCGCCGGCGCCGATCATCGAGGCGATGATCACCATGTTCAGCGCCAGCATGATCACCTGGTTGACGCCGATCATCAGTGTCGGCCGCGCCGACGGCAGCAGCACGCGCCACAATTTCTGCCGCGCCGTGCAGCCGGCCATCTCTGAGAAATCGTCGATCTCGGAGGGCACCCGCGACAGACCCAGCATCGTTGCTCGCACCATGGGCGGCGTGGCGAAGATGGCGGTGGCGATCATCGCCGAGACCGGGCTGTTGCCGAACAGGAGCAGCATCGGGATGAGATAGGCGAAGGTCGGGATGGTCTGCATCAAATCGAGGGCAGGGGAGATGATCAGCCGCTCGGCCCATGGCTTGCGCCACGCCCAGATGCCGGCGAACAGGCCGGTGACGATGCAGAACGGCAACGCGATGGAAATCAGTGCCAGTGTCAGCATGGCGCTGGTCCATTGGCCGAACAGCGCGGTGTAGAGGAAACAGCCGCCGACCAGCATGCCGAGTTTTCTACCGCCCACGGCGTGCCCGGCGATGAAGGCGGCTACGCAGACGCCGATCCAGGACAGGCGCGGCAGGACATAGGCATCGGCACCGTGACCAATCTTGAAATTCTTGGCCAGCAGGTCGAGCGCGAAATCGAGGGGAACGCCGAGCACCGCGGTGATCGAGCGGGTCAGCCAGGACAAGTTCGACTTGATCCAGCGCATCAGCGCACTGACCCAGTCGGCGACCGGGATAACCGCCTCGGCCGGATAGTTGACGGCCCAGGGCAGCCTGTCCTGCAGCAGGAACACCGCGAGCACGGCGGCAAGTGCCAGCGCCCAGACCAGCAGCCAGCGCTGAACCGGCGTTCTTGTCTCGCTGGCGCTTGCCGTCACAATCATGCGCCGGCACTCGGTTTGTCGAGGCCGGCCAGCAGTCCGATAACGGCTTGCGGCGTCACCTCGCCGATCGACTTGCCGCTGCCGTTGACCACCGCGAACGGTTTTCCCGAAGCGACGATGCTGGCCGAGAAGCTGGCGATCCTGGCGTCGGGCGAAACCGTGCCGCCATGTTCGGCGCCATCGCAGGCACGCATCAGGCTGCGCGCCGAAATCACCTTGGCGCGGTCGACATCGCGGGTGAATTCGGCGACATAGTCGGTCGCTGGGTTGACAACCAGCTGTTCCGGCGTGCCGGTCTGGATGACCTCACCATCCTTCATGATGGCGATGCGGTCGGCGAGCCTGATCGCCTCGTCGAAATCATGGGTGATGAAAACGATGGTCTTGTGCAGCATGGTCTGCAGCCGCATCAGCTCGTCCTGCATCTCGCGGCGGATCAATGGGTCAAGCGCCGAGAACGGTTCGTCGAGGAACCAGATCTCCGGCTTGGTCGCGAGGCTGCGGGCGATGCCGACGCGCTGCTGCTGGCCGCCGGAGAGTTCGCGCGGATAGAAATGCTCGCGGCCGCGTAAGCCCACGAGATCGATCACCTCCCGCGCTCTCGCTTCGCGCGTCGGTCGGTCCTGGCCCTGGATGCTCAGGGGAAAGGCAATGTTGTCGAGCACGTTAAGATGCGGCAGCAGCGCAAAATTCTGGAACACCATACCCATGCGATGGCGCCGCAGTTCGATCAGCGCGGCGTCGGAAATCTTGAGCAGGTCCTTGCCTTCGAATTCGACCTTGCCGTGGGTCGGCTCGACCAGCCTGGACATGCAGCGCACCAGCGTCGACTTGCCGGAGCCGGACAGCCCCATGATGATGAAGATCTCGCCCTGGCGTATTTCGAGATCGACGGCGCGCACCGCGCCGACCAGTCCGGCGGCAGCGACATCGTCGATGCTGGCCTTGCCGTTACGCTCGCGGATGAAGCTGGCCGCGTTCGATCCGAACAGTTTCCAGACATTACGGCAGGCAAGCTTTATCGGCCGCGCATCCTCCGGCGTGCCAGCCGCCTGCGGTTCAGTCGCTTCCGTCATCCAATGGTCCTTCTGGAAAATGGAGATAAGACCCGGCCGCCAGGGCCGGGTCTGGCTTCCAGTCAGGCGATCACTGCGCCCAGGCTTTCCAGTCGGCTTCGTGGGCAGCGATCCAGGCGGCGGCGACGTCTTCCGGCGTCTTGCCGCCAAGATCGATCTCGCCGCTCATCTTGTTGAGCTCATCGGTGNGATCGTGTAGGCCTTGGCCACCTTGTAGGCGATCGGCCATTTGTCCTTCATGCCGGACCAGGAGTATTTCCAGATCTCGCCATGCGGCTTGCCGCAATCGTATTTGGCATCCGGGTTGGTGCCCCATTTCGGATCGGTGTAGCACTCGGGCGTATACTCCGGGAATTCGACCCACTCGCCCTTGTACTTGGCCGGCGCCCAATGCGGCGAATAGATCCACAGCATGATCGGCGCCTTGCGCTGATAGGCCGAGTCCAACTCGGCGAACATCGCCGCGTCGGTGCCGGCATGGATGACGGTGAAGGGCAGCTTCAGCGCCTCGACGCGCTCGTCGTCAAAGCCTTCCCAGGTTACCGGGCCGCCGAGATAGCGGCCCTTCGGCGCCGTCTCCGCTGTCGAGAACGCCTCGGCGCATTTCGGGTCCTTCAGCGCTTCCCAATTGGGCAGGCCGGGGCATTTCTCCTTCATATATTCGGGAAACCACCATTCCTCCTTGGCCTTCGGCCCGAGCTTGCCGAGCCGCTCGGTCTGGCCGGTGGCGTCTGAAGCCTTCATCGCTTCGCCGGCCGTCGTGTCCCAGAACTCCAGGCCGACATCAAGGTCGCCATTGGTGAGGCCGGTGGTCAGGCTGGAGAGGTAGTCGGCTGTCGGATATTCGACGGTATAGCCGAGCTTTTCGAGGATACCGCCAAGGATCTTGGCGTTGAGGTTGACGCTGGTCCAGTCGAACAGCGCGATCTTGATCGGGTCGTTGGATTCAGGTGCTGCTGCGTGGACCGGTGATGTAAGCGCACTTGCGGCGGCAAGCGCCAAGGCTCCCATTGATAGGTTCGAAATCACACTGCGAAATGACATGCTTGTTCTCCTGTCAAACCATGTGGAAATTTCTTGATCGTTCCCTTCTTGCGTCTTTTCTTGATTGTGTTGGAAAGGCGGGTCGTTACGCAAGCTCGTTCGCACCAAGCCAGTGCCGCAGCCGCAACTTGCGCAGGCGAAATGGTTGCTCGACTTGGTGTTTATGTGATGTCGGGCGGGCCCGCGTCATGGCATCGGATGGATTGCTGCGTGAGCAATCGTCAACAGATCGATCGCCGCTCCAGCGGCGCTCTCAGACGTGCGAGCCATCAAGGTCCCATGGTCTCGGCCGGCAAGCCCCATCCCCGCCAGGCCGTTTCATGAGATGAAATTATATATACCAACGTTCATGCGGCGCAACGGCTGATGCCCTGTGCACTGCGGAATTTCAGACTGGCGATTGCCAACCGCCAGAGCTGACGTTCACGACATGATCAGGCCGCCATCGACATTGATGGTTTGGCCGGTGATGTAGGTGGCGTCGTCGCTGGCGAGAAAGCTGACCAGGCCGGACACGTCCTCGCCGCTGCCGGCGCGTCCCATCGGGATGTTCTTCACCCATTCGGCCATCAGCTCGCCGGGCTTGTAGTCACCCATCAGCTTGCCCCAGGCGGCGTCGTTGTAAGCCCACATGTCAGTGTCGATAATGCCGGGGCAAATCGCGTTGACGGTGATCTTTTCCTTGGCCACTTCCTTGGCCAGGCTCTGGGTGATGCCGACGACGCCGAACTTCGACGCCGCATAGTGCGGCGTGTAGATGAAACCCTGCCGCGCCTGGCCCGACGCCGTGTTGATCAGCCGGCCGCCATCGCCATGCTTGCGGATGCGGGCGATCGCTTCCTGGCAGCACAGGAACACGCCCTTGGTGTTGACCGCCAACACCTTGTCCCACTCGGCTTCGGTCATTGCCTCGATGCGGGCGATGGTGATGACGCCGGCATTCTGCACCGAAATGTCGACACGGCCGAATTCCTTCTCGGCGAGATCGTAAAGCGCTGTGACCTCATCCTTCCTGGTGACGTCCATGCGCATCGACGCGACCTTGGCGCCCGCGGCTTTCAGGCTGGCGGCAACCTCTTCGACGCGGGCATCGATGGCGCTGACCACGACCGCGGCACCTTCCGCGGCGAAGCGCTTCGCCATCGCCGCGCCGATGCCGCCGCTGGCTCCGGTGATCACAGCAGTCTTGCCTTCAAAACGCTTCTGCACTTTTCTTCTCCTACCAGCAGACAAAGCCGCCATCGACGATCAGGTCGATGCCGGTGACGTAACTCGCGGCGCGGCTGGCCAGGAACACGGTCGGGCCGACCATTTCTTCCGGCGTCGCCATGCGCCCCATGGGCGTGTCGCGTTCGAAGATCTTGATCTGTTCGGCGACCTCCGGCCGCTTGTTCATCGGCGTCAGCGTGTAGCCTGGGCTCACCACATTGACGCGCAGGCCGCGATCGGCCCATTCCATGGCGAGGCTTTTCGACATGTGGATGACCGCCGCCTTCGACGAATTGTAATGCGCCTGGGTCAGGCCGCGATTGACGATCGAACCCGACATCGAGGCGATGTTGATGATCGAGCCCTTGCGCCGCGTCAGCATGGCGCGCGCTTCGGCCTGGCAGGACAGGAACACGCCGCTGACATTCACGTCGTAGATTTTCTGCCATTTCTCCAGCGACAGCGTCTCGGCGGCCTCGGCTCCTGCAATGCCGGCATTGTTGACGGCGATGGTCAGCGCGCCGAGCTCCTTTTCCGTGCGCTCGACTGCGGTCGCCAGGTCGGCCTCCGACGTCACCGTCCCGGTCAGCACCACCGCCTTGCGGCCAAGCACGGCGATCCTGTGCGCGGTCTCATCCAGCCCGCCTTTCGAGGCATGGCCGAAACAGGCTATGTCGGCGCCGGCTTCGGCGAGCCCGATGGCAATGGCCTGGCCAATGCCGCTGCCGGCGCCTGTTACCAGCGCTACGTCGCCGCTGAGATCGAATAGTTTCATGTTGTTCCCCCTCCTGAAATGAAGGGGCGCCAGTTTTTGCTGGCGCCCCGCGCGGTCCGGTCCTTGGGAGGATACCACCTGCTGCGCTTTGTTCCGACTCCTGTCCTCAGCTCGTGGCGAGTTCCATCACCGCGACATTGCTCGCCTCGCTGCGGTCGAGAATGCCGCGCTGGCGGCCGCGGCTCAGCACCAGCACCCGGTGCGACAGCCCCAGCACCTCCTCGAGGTCGGAGCTGACCACCACCACCGCCATACCGGAGCGGGCGAGGTCGGCGATGACGTCGTAGATCGCTGCGCGCGCACCGACATCGATGCCGCGCGTCGGCTCATCGAGGATGAACACCTTCGGCGGTCGCGACACCCATTTGGCGATGATCACCTTCTGCTGGTTGCCGCCGGAAAGCTTGCTGACCGCCTGGCCAGGTTTGCCCTTGACCCCGAGCCTTGCGATGCCGGCTTCGGCGAATTTCTGCACCGCTTTCGGAAACACCCAGCCTTTCGGCGCGACATGGTCGAAATTGCCGAACGCCAAATTCTCGCCGATGGTCTGGTCGAGCACGACGCCTTGCGCCTTGCGGTCTTCCGGCACCAGCACGACGCCGGCCTTGATGGCTGCCGCTGGCCCGCTGAGATGCACCGGTTTGCCGGCAACGCGCACCGAGCCCGACGAGATCGGATCGGCGCCGGCGATCGCCCGCACCAGTTCGGTGCGGCCGGCGCCGATCAGCCCGGCAATGCCGAGGATCTCGCCTGCTTTGACCGAGAAGGAGACGTTGTTGAAACTCTTCTCCGGCGAGGACAGGTTCTCGACCTCGAGCAGCGTTTCGTCGCGCGGTGGCGACAGATGCGGGAACATCCGCTCGACCGAGCGGCCGACCATCTGCTCGACCACGGTGCGCACGGGAATATCGGCCCGCTCGTGGCGGGCGACGATGCGGCCGTCGCGCATCACCACCACGCGGTCGGCAATCTGCGCGATCTCGTCGAGACGATGGCTGATGTAGATGAAGGACATGCCCTCCGCCTTGAGCTTGCGGATCTGCTGGAACAAAAGCTCCGTTTCCTCGCCGCCGAGCGCTGCGGTGGGTTCGTCGAAGATCAGCAATTCGGCATTGAGCGTCAACGCCTTGGCGATCTCGACCTGTTGCTGGGCGGCGATGCGCAGCGTGCCCACCTTGCGCTCGGGCGAGACGTCGAGGCCAAGCCGCTTCAACTGCGCCGAGGCCTTGGCGTTCATCTCGGCGCGGTCGATGCGGCCGCCGCGCATCGGCAGGCGCCCGACATAGACGTTTTCCGCCACCGACAGATCCGGCAGCAGCTTCAGTTCCTGATGGATCATGCCCACACCGGCATCGATTGCCGCGGCAGGCGAGGCGGGGGAATAGGGCTTCCCCCGCCAGATGATGGTGCCCGCGTCGGGCCGGGTCGAGCCGGCGATGATATTGGACACCGTCGACTTGCCGGCGCCGTTTTCGCCGAGCAGCGCCACAACCTCGCCCGGCCGCACCTCAAAGCTTGCATCGGCCAGGACCTGGACCGGTCCGTAGCTCTTGCAAAGGCCGTTGACGAAGAGCCCGTTGTGCGGGCTTTCGCTGTGGCGAGGATCAGGAGACATCGTGGTGCTCTCTTAAGCGGTGCCGTTCGTTACGGATGCTTGGCGATGAACTGCTCGACATTGTCCTTGGTGGTCAGCGTCGCATCCTGCAGCTGCTCGGCCGGAACGCTTTCGCCGGCCACCAGCTTGATCGCCGCATCGACGGCGAGACGGCCCATGCCTTGCGTCTGCTGCGTCGCGGTGACGTCGAACACGCCGTCCTTCAGCGCCTTGAGCGCGGCCACGTCGCCATCGAAGCCGGCGACCCAGACCTTGTGGCCGGGATTGGCGACCTTGACCGCCTGTGCCGCACCCAGCGCCAGCGCATCGGCCTGGCCGATGACGATGGAGACATCGGGATGCGACTGCAGCAGGTCCTGCGTCAGCTTGAAACCTTCGTCCTGGTGCCAGCCTTCGCTCCACAATTCGCCGACCACCTTGATATCGGGATAGGCCTTGAGCGCTTCGCCGCAGCCCTTCGAGCGATCCACTTCCGGCGTGGTGCCCTTCTGGCCGTGGATGATGATCAGTTCGCCTTTGCCGCCGGCCTGCTTGGCGATGTAGTCGCACACCGCCTGCGCCGAGGCGACGCTGTTGGTGGCGATGAAGGTGTCGCCGGGCGCGCCGTCGGCGTTGCGGTCGACATTGACCACCGGAATGCCGGCGGCCTTGGCGGTCTTGGTCGGCACGGTGGCGGCTGTGGCGCCGGCCGGAATGTAGATCAGCGCGTCGATGTTCTGCGTGATCAAATCCTGTACCTGGCTGACCTGCGTTGCCGAATCGCCCTTGGCGTCGACGGTGACGATCTCGATGCCCTTCTCCTTGCCGTAGGCTTCGACCGACTGCTTGATCTGGTTGAAGAAGTCGGCCTGCAAATTGGCCACCGCGAGGCCGAGTTTCTTGGCCTCCTTGGCCGAGGCCATGTCGGTCAGGCCGAGCAGGGGAATGATTGCGGCAGCGGCGAGCAGCAGTGAACGTTTGGTGAGCATGTGTTTCCTCCGTTGATAGTCAAACTGTCCCGCCAGCGCATCGCGCCCCTTGGAACATCCCAGTTTCGGATCGACCGATCCGTCTATCGCCCGGACGTTCCGGGCGAATTCTCAATTGTGCCCCGCTCTCTATCGCGCCCTGCGCCGCCAGGTGTCGCTGGCGACGGCCAGCGCGATCACCACGCCGATCACCACCTGCTGGATGAAGGGCGAGACGCCGAGCAGATTGAGGCCGTTGCGCAGCACGCCGATGATGAGCACGCCGACCGCTGTGCCGCCGATCGAACCGACGCCGCCCGAGAGGCTGGCGCCGCCGATCACCACCGCCGCGATGGTGTCGAGCTCATAGCCGAGGCCGGAACTCGGCTGCACCGAATCCAGCCGCGCGGCAAGCACAATGCCGGCAAGACCCGCAAGCACGCCGCAGATGGCATAGACCCAGTTGGTCAGCGACTTCACCGGAATGCCGGAGAGCCGCGCCACCTCGGCGCTGCCGCCGATGGCGTAAAGGCTGCGGCCGGTGGCGCGGTAGTTGAGGAAGATGGCGAAGACGATCGCCAGCACCATCATCACCCCGACTGTGACCGACAGGAAGCCGAAATGGCGGATGATCGACAGGCTGGTGAACCAGTCGGGAAAGCCGACGATCTGCGAGCCGTCGGTGATCATGTTGGCAAGGCCGCGCGCCACCGACATCATCGCCAGCGTCGCGATGAACGGCGGCAGCCGGGTGACGGTCACCAGCAGGCCGGACACCAGTCCGCAAAGGCCGGCGACGACCAGTGCTGCAACGACGCCGGCCGCAAGGCCGAGATTGAGATAGTCGGGATGGGAGACAAAGCCCATCACCATGGCGGCCAGCGCCAGCACCGAGCCGACCGAGAGATCGATGCCGCCGATCAGGATCACCAGCGTCATGCCGATTGCCATGATGCCGAGCACGGTGATCTGGTCGAGCACGTTGAGGATGTTGCGCACGGTGAGGAACGTGTCGGTGGTCAACGTCAGCGCCAGGCAAAGCAGCAGCAGCCCGATCAGCGGCCCCATGGTTCCGGCAAACAGCGCCGAAAGCTTCGCGGCCGTCGCACCTTGAGTGCCGGGCGCGGCTTTCAACTCGCCCGCCTTCGACTCGCTTGCATCATTACTCACGGCCACTTCGTCTCCTCCGTCAGCGAAACGACAATGGCCTGCCGTCCGCTCTTGTTCACCAGGCACCTCCCTGTGAACAATTTATCTTTGATATGCAATTTTGTTCAGCTAAACTGTTCATTAGAAAATTGTCAAGAGCCGTTGCGCCATTCGGCGAAGGTTTGCGCCACCGGGCGGTTTGTCCTAGGGAAGGCCAGGGGGCGGCGCTTTGCGGAAAAGATTTCCGAAATCTGCCGCGGGAGGGCAAAAGATGGCGACCGTCGAAAATGAGAAGGCCTCGCGCTTCCCCGATGCCGAGCTGAAGGCCCGCGCTGCCTGGCATTACTATGTCGAGGGCCTGACGCAGGAGCGCATCTCCGAGATTCTTGGCGTCGGCCGCATCAAGGTGCACCGGATCCTGTCGGCTGCCCGCGAGGAAGGCATCGTGCAGTTCCGCATTCGCGACAGTGTCGTCGAATGTGTGCAACTCGAGGAGAGCCTGAAGCAGCGCTTTGGGCTAAGCCAGGCGGTCGTGGTGCCGTCGGCCGCCGACCGCAGCAACGCGCCGCTGATGATCGGCCACGCGGCTGCCGCCTATCTCGCCGACAACGTCAATGCCGGCGACGTCATTGCGCTGGGCTGGGGCCGGACGCTGAAATTCGCCATCAACGAATTGCCGAGGCGGCCGATTGCCAGGACGACGGTCGTCTCGATGCTCGGCGGCCTCACCCACGCGCAGCCGCTCAACCCGACCGAAAGCGCCTGGGAGTTCGCCGAAAAGATCGGCGCTGAATGTTTCCTGCTGCCGGTGCCGGTCTATGCCGACAAGCCGGAACAGCGCGATGCCTTCATGAGCCAGCGCAGCGTTCAGGATGTGGTCTTCCGCGCGCGCCGCGCCAACATCGCCGTGCTCAGCGTCGGCTCGTTTTCCAAGGACAGCCCGATCGCCAATTACGGCTTCATCAAACCGAGCGAACTCGAGGAATTGCAGGCGGCCGGCGCGGTCGGCGACCTCTTGTGCCATTTCATCGACGCCGAGGGCCACCCTGTCGACCATGAGGTCAACCGCCGCGTCTGCGCCTATCCGCTGCAGGATCTGTCCGATATTCCGAGCATCATCCTGGTGTCAGGCGGTCAGGAGAAGGTCGCCGTCATGCGCGCGGCGCTCGCCAACACCAGGATTACGGTGCTCATTACCGATGAAGATGCGGCCAAAGGCCTGCTCAACCGTTGAGCGCTGTCCGGCGTCGGTCAGAATTCGCAGGGCTCCGGACGACTGTCGTCCGACCAGTCGGCCAGTGCGATCGGCACGAATTTTCCCGCGACCGGTTTGCCGTCGTCCAGGTCCTTTGAGGCAACGCCTCTGCCGGTGAGAAAATTGATGTCGCAACCGCCCAGCGTCGTCTCGACCGAGCCGTCGGCTTTCTGCACATTCCAGTCCCAGTCGCGACTGTAGCCGGCGACAAGGAATTTACCGCCGCGCCAGACGATGGTCAGCGTTGTATCCCATGATTTGTTGGCGCCGCAGCCGAAGCACGAGGTGACGACAAGCGATCCCTTGCCCTTGCTTTCGAGCCCGAGAATACGGTCCTGCGTCAGCGCCTTTTTGACAAAGTCAGGCTTGCGCGAAGGATCGAGCTTTCCTTCGCCGGCAGCCAGATAGATCGAGAGATCCGCCAGCCCGCTGTCGGAATCCGCCGCGATCGCGGCCCGATCCATCCTGCCGTCATTGTCCATGTCGAGCGTGACCTCGAAGGGCGGCTCGTCCTGCGCACGCGCCGTCATCGGAGCTGCCGCAAGCGCGACAATCCAGGGCAGGGCGGCAAGGTGAAATACTGCTTTCATGAGCCCGATGAGTCTAGCATTGGCCGGGCAGGACGCAAAATCGGCAAGCTGGGCAGGTTGGGCATGGGAGCCTCACGCAGGCAAGCTGCGCTTGAACTCAGATCGCACCGAGCCGCGCGTGGATGTCGCGTGTCGCGTGATAGAGGTCGCGGTAGATCGCCTTGCGCGCCCGGTAAGCCGGCACCAGCGTCATATCCGGATCGACACGCCTGGCCGGCGCCGCCGCCATTGCCTTGGCGGCGTCTTCCGCCGAGGCGAACCAGCCGATCGCCGAAGCCGCCAGCATGGCCGCGCCAAGGGCCGCCGCCTCGTTGACCGGCGACACGAACAGCGGCCGCTCCAGCACGCTGGCCATGATCTTCATCAGCAGCGCCGAATTGGTGCCGCCGCCGGCGGCAATCATCTCTCCCGGCTTGCCGCCGCTTTCGGCCTCCATCGCCTCGCTGGCGATGGCCTGCTCCAAAGCGATGCCTTCCAGCGTGGCGCGGAAGAGATGCCTGGGCTCATGGTCGAGCGAAAGGCCAACAACGGCGCCGCGCGCCGCGCCATCCCAATAGGGGCTCATGACGCCGGCCCAATAGGGCATGACCAAAAGACCGTCGCCGCCGGCCGCAACATCGACCGCACCCTTCTCCAGTTCTGCCGCGGAAGACGCGCCGGTGGTGCGCACGATCCAGTCGACCAGTTGCATGCCCGAGCGCAGCACGGTTTCCAGCATGAAGCCCGAGCCGGTGGGCGAGACAAGCGTGCGAAACGCGTCCGATGTGGTGACCGTGCCGGAATAGCAGCCGCTGACGACGCCGGAGCCGAGCGAGAGATAGCTCTTGCCGGCACCATAGACGCCCATGCCGAGACCCATGGCCTGGCCATCGCCGGCGCCGGCGACAATTGGCGTGCCCGCTTTGAGGCCAGTCAGCTGGGCAATGCTTTCGGCAAGGCCGCCGCAGATTTCGCCTGGGCCGATCAGCGCCGGCAACTGCCGTGGCTGCAGCCCTGCAGCCGCGACAAGCTCAGGGTGCCATTCGCCTGTCGCGACATCGAGCAAGCCGAGCGGGTCGGCACTTGCCGTGCTGGTAACCAGCCGTGCGGTCAGCCGGTGAACGAAGAAGCCATGAACATCGACCAGGGCGGCGGCGTTGGCCAGCACCTGCGGCTGGTGTTCGGCCAGCCAGGCGATGGCATAGAGCGCCGGCGTCGGATCCGGCGGCTTGCCGCTCCAGTCGCGGATCGTCTCGCGGCCAAGCTCGGCCGACAGCCTGGCGACTTGAGGCCGGGCGCGCTCGTCAAGCCACAGGATCGCCGGGATGAGCGGCGTGCCGGCCTGATCGATCAGGGTGAAGGTCTCGCGCTGATGGGCTATGGCAATTGCCGCCACGCGCGCGGCGCCGACCTTGTCGGCAACCTGCTTCAGCGCACTGATGAGGGCTGCCCACCAATGTTCGGCATCCTGCTCGAAATGGCCGGGCTTCGGATTGGCCAGCGGATAGGCCTCGCGCGCCTGGAACAGCTCCGCGCCGTCGCCGGTGAAGGCGATCGCCTTCACCGCCGTCGTCGAGGCATCGATCCCGATAACGACATCGTCCATCACAGGGAGATCCCGAAGGTTCAGGCGGCGTTGGTCACAAACTGTCCATCCGACTGGTCTAGACGGCGGCGGATCTGCGTTATCACCATCGAATCGTCGGGTACACAATTTTCATAGGTAAGGAAGTCGCCGGTCTTGACCGGCTTGACCACCTTGGCGCGTTCGGCAATCCCGAGCGGCAGCGCGCCCTTGGCGCGGGCGTCCTCCCAGGTCATGGCGAAGCCGCGATAGTCGTTCTCGCCGATCATGCCGAGCGATTGGCCCGCGCCGAGATCGCTCTTGGCCACCGCCACCGCTTCGGCGACCGGATGGTCGAGGGGCTCCATGTCGGCGCGTTTGTAGACAACGGCGCGCGCCGCCGACAGTGGCACTTCAAGGCTTGTCAGGTGATAGGGACGGTAGATCGTGAAATAGGGGCCCTTGCCGACCTTGAGGTCGACCATGCGCTCCAGCACGCGCGGATGCCTCGTTTCGATGATGCAGAACACGCCGGGCGCCACGCCCTTGCCGATGGAATAGTCGACCACGCCCTTGCGGTGCAGCACGCCGCCATCCTCGCGCGGGCAAAGCACGCTGGCCAGTTCCTCCAGCGTCGCCGTCGGGCCGTGCATGCCCGGCACGTCGGGCACCAGCCCGGTGGCGTTGGCGATAGCCACCATCTCGATCGCCGTCTTGGAACCGTCGACGAACTCGACCAGCATGCGCGCATTCATGTTGCGCTCGGCCGCTTCCTTCTCGTAGTCGGCGGGCATGGCGTCGATCTTGAGCGGGTTGTTTTTGCCCTTGCCGGCGGCGATGATGTTGAAGCCGAGGCTCTTGGCGAAGCCGATGATCTCCAGCGTGCAGGCGGGTTCGTCGCCGGCCGCACCGGTGTAGACCACGCCGGCCTTGCGCGCTTCCTCCTTGAGGAAGCGGCCGATCGTAATGTCCGCCTCGACATTGAGCATGACGATGTGCTTGCCGTTCTTCATCACTTCGAGCGCAAACAGCGTGCCGATGTTGGGATTGCCTGTCGCGTCGATGATGACATCAATGCGGCCGGCCGCGGCCAGCGCATGCAGATCTTCGGTGACAGCGATCTTGCCGGCCTCGATGGCGCGGTCGATGGCAGAGGCGTTCGCAGCCTGGACGATGTCGGAGCGGTCATGGCCGGCGAGCAGTGCGGCATCGATCGCCGCTTGCGGGCGCACCTCGGAAACGGCACCGATCCGCATGCCCGGCATCAGCGCCACCTGGACGACGATGTCGGTGCCCATCTGCCCGGCGCCGGCGAGACCGATGGTGATGGGCCCTTGGGCTTCAGCGCGCTGCAGAAGTTCCGCTGCAAATTGCGGATGGGCCATATCGCTTCCTCCAGTCACGACGCGCCGCAGCGTCAAATCATCATTTTGAACATTCCTATTTCCATTTGAAAAATATTTCAACCCGCAAATCGGAGAATGGCTGCAGGACCAAATCTCCCACGGAGGATTCGTGGGGTGACAGCTTCATGCTGCGCTTGATCTCAGCCGATCTCTAGGAAAGGCTTGCCGAGCAGGTCGGGCACGACATCGATGCCGAGGCCGGGCCCGTCGGGAATGCCCATGTGGCTGCCGGTGACCGGTGGGGCGTTGGAGGCCGTGCGCACCGTCACCCACTCATGGAAGGCGATGGCATGCAGCCGGCGTTCTTCCGGCGTCGACAGCGACAGATGCGCCATCGCCGCCGTGTCGATCTCGGCGCCGCCCGTATCCTCGACGGTGATCATGAAACCGAGATCGACGGCGACGTCGCGGATTTGCCTTGTCCTGGTTACGCCGCCCAGCCGCGAAATCTTCAGCGTCAGCCCATCGGCGGCGCCCAGGCGATAGATTTCCACCATCGCCTCGAGCGAGATGACGCTCTCGTCCAGCACCATCGGCTTGTCGAGCATGCGGCGCACCGACATGTTCTCCTCGATCGTCGTGCAGGGCTGCTCGAACGTGTAGTCGATGCCGCGCGTTGCGTCGGCGAACTGCCGTGCCTGATAGGGCGTCCAGCCGGCATTGGCGTCGCAGAAAATCACCGTGCCTTTCGGCACGGCCGAAGCGACTGCGCTCACCCGCTCGATGTCGTCATGCACATTGCCGCCGACCTTGACCTGCAGCCGCCGGCAGCCTTCCGCGATGATCCTTTTGGCCAGTGCCGCCATCTGGTCGAGCGTGCCGTGGGTGACGACGCGGTAGGTCTCCGCCATGTCGCTCTCGCGGCCGCCAAGCATGGTCACCAGCGGCACGTCGGCGGCCCGGGCCGCCAGATCCCAGCAGGCCATGTCGAGCGCCGACTTGATGTAGGGATGGCCCTTGAACACCGTATCCATCAATCGGCCGATGCCGGCGAGGCCACGCGGGTCCTGGCCGATCAGGTGCGGCGCGATCTCGACCACGCCCGCGCGCGTTCCCGCCGGAAACGCGGCCGAATAGAAATTGCCGAGCGGCGCCATCTCGCCCCAGCCGGTCACGCCGCTGTCGGAGGTGATGGCGACGATCACCGCGTCGAAGCAGTCTGCAACCCGCCCCTTTGACATGCGGTAGGGCCCGTCCACGAAGGGCTGCACGACGCGATAGGCCTTGATGGTTTTGATCTGCACTTGTCTGTCCGTTGTCTCTAGGCGTTGAGGAGGGTCAGCCCTTCGATGTTCCGCTGATCGAGGCCACGCGCATAGGCAAGCAGCTCTTCGAAATCGAGGTCGATATGCTCGCGCGCATGGCGCTGGGCAGCGCGCATGTCGGCGCCCTTCAAGAGCCGCACATAGGTTTCGTGGAGATCTTCGGCCGGCACCGGCTCGTTGCGGGCCCGCTGGTGCAGGGCAAAGTACATCTGCAGCCGGCTGGTCAGCCGCTGCCAGGTTTCCAGCAGCACCGAATTGTCGGCCCATTCATAGATCAGCCCGTGCAATTGCAGTGCGGTCTCGATCTGGCGGGTGGTGTCGCGCGCGCGCGTTGCCTGCTTCACCGCTTCGTGGCGGCGGTCGAGTTCATCGAAGAAGCGCTGGTCGCGCAGCTTCCATGTCCGCTCGATGGCGAATTCATCGAGCACCTTGTTCAGCGAGTAGGCGTCGTCAATGTCCTTGGCGGTGACATCGATGACGAAGGTGCCGGCATAGGGAATGCTGGTCAGGATGCCTTCCTGCACCAGCTCGCGCATAGCTTCGCGCAAAGGCGCGCGGCTGACCCGCATCTGCTCGGCGATCCTCAGCTCGCTCAGCTTTTGGCCGGGTTCCAGCTGGCCGGTCAGGATCGCCCGCCGCAACAGCGCAACGATCTCGGCCCGGCGTGTCGTATCCGCGATCGGATTGAAGTCCACCTTGGCCATTCCGTCACTCCAGCGAGAGCCGGAAACAGACAAGCAGATTGTCGACAATCCTACAATATGTCTGTTCCGGATTCTTGTGCCTTGCGGTTACCCCAAAAACGGCGTGCGGCGCTCCATAAAAAAACGGCGCCCTCGGCGTGGAAGCCGGAGGCGCCGCAGGACCGGGGCTGATGGGGGTTATCAGCTGGCCGGTTTCTCCTGGGGCAACGGCGAGATCGGCATTCCTGGTCCGATTTTCTGCAGATTGCCCGTTATCACCTGGTCGCCTTCGGCAACGCCGCTGAGGACCGCCACAAGGTCGCCGCTGGTCGCGCCAAGCGAGACGATGCGCTGGTCGACCGTGTTGCCCTTGCCGACGACATAGACATATTTGCCGAGCTGGCTCGAACCCAGCGCCACCTGCGGCACCATCAGCGCGTCGGGCAGCTGCTTGATGTGCAGCCGCACGCGGACATACTGGCCCGGCAGCAGCGGGAACTTCGCATTGCCGATGGTGGCGCGCGCCGTAATCGTGCCGGTCGAGTGGTCGACCGTGTTGTCGATGAAGGTGAGTTCGCCCTTCTGGCTGGCTTCGGTCTCGCCGGGCAGCAGCACCTCCACCTCGATCGGGCCGGCGGCCCGGGCCCGTTCGATTTCGGCCAGGTCCGTCTCGCTCGGATTGAAGGTGACGTAGATCGGGTCGAGCTGCACCAGCGTGTTCAGCACCGTACCGGCGACGCTGACCAGCGTGCCGACCGAAGCCTGGTTGCGGCCGACGCGGCCGGCAAACGGAGCGTGGATTTCGGCGTAGCTCAAATTGAGCTCGGCCGTGCGCACCGCCGCCTGGTTGACGGCAAGCGACGCTTCGGCCTGGCGCAAGGTGCTCGTACGCTGGTCGAACCCATCCTTGGCCAGATAGCCGCTCTTGGCGAGTTCGGAGCCGCGGCCGAGATTGGAGCGCGCATAGTCGAGGCTCGCCTGGTCGCGCTGCACTTCGGCCTTGGCCTGGTCGAGAGCCGCCTTGAAGTCGTCGGGCGAGATCTTGTAGAGCAGATCACCCTGGCGCACATCCGCGCCGTCCTCAGCCGTCTGCTCCTGCAGATAGCCGGGCACGCGGGCCTGCAAGGTGACGCTGCGGATCGCCTCGATGCGGGCGGCGTAGTCGAGGTAGATCGGGATCGTCTTCTTGACCACGCTCGTCACCGGCACCGGCATGACGAATGCCGCAGGTGCTGCCGTCGCTGCCGCCGTGCCGGCATTGAGGCTGAGATTGCCCATGTCGAGGAAGTGGACGCTTGCCACCGAGATCGCTCCCAGGGCGACGGCCGTTCCCAAAGCTATTTTCCATTTACGCATTTTGGTCTCCAATTCTATTCGGCTGCTTCGGCCAGGCGCATCGGCGCTGGTTCGGCAGTCGGTTCATTATTGTCCTGGTCATGAGCGGCGTTCAGTTCGCTGCGCACGCGGCCTTCGCGCAGCTGCTCGATGACCGCGTAGAAGACCGGCACGAACACCAGCGACAGGATGGTCGCCGCGACCATGCCGCCAAACACGGTGGTGCCGATCGACTGCCGGCTTGCCGCACCCGCACCCGTCGCAAACATCAGCGGCAGCACGCCGAGGATGAAGGCGAAGGCCGTCATCAGGATCGGCCGCAGCCTCAGCCGCGCGGCTTCCATCGCCGCGTCGACAATGCTCAAGCCTTCCTCGCGCCGCCGCCTTGCAAACTCGACGATCAGGATCGCGTTCTTGGCGGCGAGGCCGATCAGCATGACGAAGCCGATCTGCGAGTAGACGTCGATCTGCATGCCGCGCAGGAACAGGGCTGCGAAGGCGCCGAACAGGGCCAGTGGCACCGCCAGCAGCACCATGAACGGCATCGCCCAGCTCTCATACTGCATCGCCAGGATCAGGAAGACGAAGACGATGGCGAGGCCGAAGACGACCGACGCGATCGATCCTGCCTTGAGCTCCTGGAAGGTGATGCCGGTCCATTCGAAACCGAAATCCCTGGGCAAAGCGGTGGCGGCGGCCCGTTCCATCGCGGCAACCGCCTGGCCCGACGAGAAGCCGGGGGCTGCGCCGCCATTGATCGTGGCCGAGGCGTTGTTGTTGTAGTGCGGCACGGTTTCCGGGCCGACGAACGGCACCAGTTTGCCCAGTGTGCTCAGCGGCACCATGCCGCCGGAGGCGTTGCGCACATAGAGTCGCGAAAGGTCGCCTGCGTCGGCACGTGCATCCTTGTCGGCCTGGATGGTCACCCGGAAGGTGCGGCCGAACAGATTGAAGTCGTTGACGTAGAGCGAGCCGAGATAGATCTGCAGCGTGTTGAAGACGTCGGGCAGGTTGAGGCCGAGCAGTTTGGCCTTGCTGCGGTCGAGGTCGTAGTTGAACTGCGGCGTCGAGGTCGAGAACGGCGAGAACAGCTGCTGCGGATTGATTTCCGGCTGCTTGCGCGCCTCGGCGATCACGGCTTGCGTCGCGTCGTTGAGAGCTGAACTGCCGCGCCCGGTGAGATCCTCGACGACGAATTCGAAGCCGCCCGTGGTGCCGATACCCGGGATCGAAGGCGGATCGAAGGACAGCGCGAAGGCTTCCGGAATCTGCATCAGCTTGCCGCGCACGTCGGCGACGAGCTTCGACGCGCTCTGGTCGGGGCCGCGCTCTTCCCACGGCTTCAGGATGGCGAACTCGACAGCCGAGTTCGACTGCGCCGCACTGGTCAGGAAGTTCAGACCGCTGATCGAGCCGACAATCTCGACGCCGGGCGTAGCTTGGAGGATGTCGCGCGCCTTCTGGGCTACCGCGTCGGTGCGCTCCAGCGAGGCGCCGTCAGGCAGCTGGATGACGACGAAGAAATAGCCCTGGTCCTCGACCGGAAGGAAGGTCGAGGGCAACTTCTGCCAGACGAAGTAGGTGGCCACCAGGCCGGCCGCGAACAAGCCGAGCATGATCCAGCGCAGCCGGATGAGGATACGCACGCCGTGCGCATAGGCATACGACAGTCTGTCGAAGCCCGTGTTGAACCAGCGGAACGGGGCGAACTGCGTCTCGCCGCGATGGCGCAGGAAGGCGGCGCTCAGCGCCGGGCTGAGCGTCAGCGAGTTGAAGGCGGATATGCCGACCGAAATCGCCACCGTCAGCGCGAACTGATTGTAGAGCTTGCCGGAGACGCCGGGAATGAAGGCAACGGGCACGAAGACGGCCATCAGCACTGCGGTGGTGGCGATGATCGGTCCGGTGACCTCGGCCATCGCGGCCTTGGTCGCCGCCAGCGGTTTGAGGCCCGCCTCCAATTGTCGCTCGACATTTTCGACCACCACGATGGCGTCGTCGACGACGAGGCCGATGGCCAGCACCATGCCGAGCAGGGAGAGCATGTTGAGCGAGAAGCCCATCATTTCCATGACGACCATCGTCGCCACCAGCGACACCGGAATGGCGATGGTCGGGATGATCGTCGTGCGCCAGCTCTGCAGGAAGATGAACACCACGGCCACGACCAGAACCAGCGCTTCACCGAGCGTGATCAGCACGTCATGCATCGATGCCGACACGAAGCGCGTGGTGTCGTAGTGCATGGCGTAGCTGACGCCCCTGGGAAAACGGGCCGACAGTTCCTGCATCTTGTCCTTGACGTGCTGCTGCAGATCGAGCGCGTTGGAACCGGGCATCTGGTAGACGGCCAGCACCACCGTCGGGTCCTTGCCGAAGAAGGCCGACGACGAATATTGCAGCGCGCCGAGTTCGATGCGGGCGACGTCGCGGAGCCGCACCAGCGAGCCGGTGCCGGTGTTGGCGCGCACGACGATGTCGCCGAACTCCTTGGGGTCGCTCAGGCGGCCGACGGCGTTGACCTGCATCTCGAAGGCGGTGCCGGCGGGCGCCGGCGACTGGCCGATCTTGCCGGCGGCCACCTGGACGTTCTGTTCCGAGATGGCATTCTGGACGTCGACGGCGGTGATGCCAAGATTGGCGAGCTTGTCCGGGTCGAGCCAGACGCGCATCGAATAGCGGCGCTCGCCGAATATCTGCACGTCGCCGACGCCAGGCAGCCGCTTCAGCGGATCGACGACCTGCAGATAGGCGAGGTTGCTCAGCGCCACCGGATCGACCGAACTGTCGGGCGAGGTCAGGTTGACGATGAGGACGAAATTCGGGTTCTGCTTCTTGATCGTCACGCCGCCCTGGTTGACGATCGCCGGCAGCGACGAGGCCGCTTGCGAGACGCGGTTCTGGACGTCGACGGCCGCGGTGCTCAAGGAATAGCCGACATCGAAGGTGATGGTGATGGTCGAGGAGCCGTCATTGGAGCTCGACGACGACATGTAAGTCATGCCTTCGACGCCGTTGATCTGCTGTTCCAGCGGCGTCGTCACCGTATCGGCGACCACTTGCGCGCTGGCGCCCGGATAATGCGCGCTGACCACGACCTGCGGCGGCGTGATGTCGGGAAACTGCGAAACCGGCAAAAGGAAATAACAAATCGTCCCGGCGAGCACCATGATGATGGCGATGGCCGAGGCGAAGATCGGACGATGGATGAAATAATTTACCACGACACGCAAACCTCTTTAGAAGAACCGGCCTCTTTAAAAGAATGGGCAGACCGGGACAGCCGCCTGCCGCGCACCGAACCCGGGTCCTGCAAAAAATACGAAGACGGCGCCGCGCCGCTGAGGCCCTGCTCATCGGCAACGGTCCTCAGCATCGCTTCGAAGGCGCGCGGGTTGACGCGGTCCGCTTTCATCACCAGCCGGATCATCGGATCCCGGATGGCTTCATCGATGGTCAAATCCTTGCGCTGCGACATTGGAGCGTCTCCATTCCAGCGGCCCGCATCGGATGATCGCGAACCGGTTTTCATCTCTTCACCGGCCGGAGCCGCATGACCTGCAATTTTCACCCTTTGTGATCTGGCAGGACCAGTTCACGGCCTTGTTATTGACGGAAGGCCACATAGGTGTTACCAGTAAGTAACATTCGGATAGTTACAGACCGGTAACACCCTAGTCAAGAGGTGAACCGAATTTTTAGGGAGACAAGGAGACTGCGATGGCAGACGGCATTACTGATCGTGTGCGCCCCCGGGATCGAATCCTGGAGACGGCGCAGGACATGTTTCACAAGCATGGCATCAAGGGCGTCGGTGTCGACGCCATCACGGAAGCCGCCGGCACCAACAAGATGACGCTCTACCGTCATTTTGAGTCCAAGGACGAACTGATCGTCCAGTGCCTGCGCGCGTCGGCGGCTAAAGGCGCCGCGATGTGGGACCAATTCGAGGCTGAGCATCCCGGCGACAAGCTCGCCCAGTTGCATGCCTGGATTCGCATGGCCGCTGCTTGCCTGGCGGCTGACGGTCGCGGCTGCGACATGGCCAATGCCGCCGCCGAATTGACCGAGCCGGACCATCCCGCCAGGAGCGTGATCAAGGAGCTCAAGAGCGCTCAGCGCGATCGCCTCGTTGCGCTGTGCCGGGATGCGGGCATCGGTCAGGCCGAGCTTCTGGCCGATACGCTGTCGCTGCTGTTCGAAGGGGCGCGCGTCAGCGTGCAGACCATGGGCTGCCAAGGCCCCAGCACGCAGTTCGTGCGCATGGCTGAAGGCCTGATCAGCTCTTTCAGGGCGCGCTGAATTCCAGCTTTCGGAGTTGAGGAGTCCCCATCATCCGGCGGGGCTTTTGGCTATTCTCCGAACTTGCCCGTCAACTCTAATTTAGATTCATTTGAGAATGAAAAAAGCCCGCTGCCGGGAGGAGGTGGCAGCGGGCCGATTTCGAACGAGATGCGGGAGGAGGTGCACCGCGCTCAGCGTCGGCATCGCATCTGGGAGGAGTAGATGGCCGACACCCAGATGAGTACGAGTTGCCCAATGATTCGGCAACAATGAAAGTTGCATGGCTGCTGTGCAGATTTGCGGCATCTACCCCGACTTGTCGTACAAATCGGACAAACCGCCACGGCGCGACTTCACTGCACCGGCACGTTTTCCTTGAAGATCAGCCGTGGCTCGATGAACTTCTTCGTCAGGTATGGCGCGGCGGATGCGATCGAGCCAAGCAGGCGGATCACAGATTGCTCCGCGATCAGCCGCGCATTCTGGTCGATGACGACATCGGCGAGGTCGTCGACGAGATAGCCGCGCGTTTCCTTGGTCAGGTCGTGGCAGATGAAGACCGGCTTCTTCTTTGGCTTGGCCTCGAGCAGCGCTCTCGCCACACCTGAGCGCCCGGCGCCGACGCAATAGATGCCGAGCAGTTCCGGCTCGTTGTGCAGCGCCTGCATCGTTGCGGTGTAGCTGCCCTCCGGTTCGTCATTGATCTCGACCGCACTCGAGACCGTGAGATTGGGGAATTCCTCTGTCAGCACCGACCGAAAGCCCATCTCGCGCTCCTCGTGCCCGCGATAGGAACGCGAGCCGACGACCATCGCCAGATGACCCTGGCGGCCATTGAGGAAGCGCCCCATCAACAGCGCCGCCGTGCGTCCGGCAACCCGGTTGTCGATGCCGACATAGGCCGAACGCGGGGCGGCTGGAACGTCGGAGACCAGCGTGACAAGGCGGATGCCTGCCTCGACCACATCGCGCAATATGTTGCGCGTTCGCGGATGATCGACGGCAATGACGCCGACGCCATTGGCCTTCAGCGACAGATTTTCAACCGCCGCCTGCAGCGCTGCCGGCGAGATGCCGCCGAGATTGTGGATCCGGCACGAGGCGACCAGCGGCAGGCGCCCCGCATAGTCCTCGATGTGCCCGGCGAGGTCGATCATGAAACCGTTGGCGCCGATCGGCAGGAAGAATTCAAGATGCGCCGGCCGCGACGGCAGCGTCACCTGATCGACCACCGGCAAATAGCCGAGCTGCTTGGCCGCCTCCATCACCCGTTGGCGGTTGGCGGCGCTCGCGCCGGCCCGGTTGTTCAGAACCCGGTCGACGGTCGCGGTCGACAGGCCGCAGCTCCTGGCTATGTCGGCAACGGTGGCTTTCATGGCTGTAGTCATAGAGCATGATCCCGAAAAGTGGGAACCGGTTTTCTCGGACAAACGGGAACCGTTTTGTCAAAAGGTCATGCTCTACAACGAGTTAGAGCGGATGCGTTTCCGTGCCAGACGGCGCGAAGACGGTTCAGCCGTGCGATGGCCCGCCTTCGATGATGGCGTCGCGGATCTCCTTGTCCGACATCCCGGTGATGATGCGTTCGACCTCGGCCACGCTGGTCTTCTTCGGGTCGATGTCGTCGGCCACCACCTTGCCCCGGCGCATGACGACGATGCGGTCAACCACCTGGAAGACATGGTGGATGTTGTGGGCGATGAAGATGCAGGAATGCCCGGAATCGCGCGCGTTGCGCACGAAGCTCAGCACGCCTCGCGTCTCGGCGACGCCGAGATTGTTGGTCGGCTCGTCGAGGATGATCAGGTCGCTGTCGAAGTGCATGGCGCGCGCGATGGCGACGGCCTGCCGCTCGCCGCCGGACAGGGAGCCGATCGGCGTCGTCGGCGGGATGTTCTTAGAGATGCCGACCTGTTTCAGCAGGTCGCGCGCGACATTGTTCATCGCCTCCTGGTCCATGCGGTTCAAAAAGCGCGGCGGTTTGATCGGCTCGCGGCCGAGGAACAGGTTGCGTGCGATCGACAGCTGCGTCACCAGTGCCGAATCCTGGTAGATCGTCTCGATGCCGTGCGCGATGGCGTCGCTGGTGCTGCGCAGATTGACCTTCTTGCCGCGGATGAAAATGTCGCCGCTGGTCAGCGGCACCGCCCCCGACAACACCTTGATCAGCGTCGATTTGCCGGCGCCATTGTCGCCGAGCAGGCCGACGATCTCCCTTTCGTTGACATGAAAATTGGCGTCTTCGAGCGCCTGCACGCGCCCGTAGGACTTTTTGATGTTGGACATGCGGATGAGCGGTTCAGCCATGGTTCTAGGTCCCTGCCTGATGCCGGCGTTCCAGCCATGAGTGCAGCGCCATCATGCCGAGGATGATGGCGCCGATGAAGATGTTGTAGGCCAGCCCGGGCACGCCGATCAGCACGATGCCGTTGCGCATGACGCGCAGGATGAGGATGCCGAGCACGGTGCCGATGATGGTGCCGCGCCCACCGGTCAGCGCCGTGCCGCCGATCACCACCATGGCGATGACTTCGAGCTCGTAGCCGGTGCCGCTGTTGGGGTTGGCGGCCGACGTGCGCAGCGACGAGATGACGCCGGCAAGCGAAGCCATCACCGACGACAGCACGAACAGGCCGATCTTGACGCCGCTGACGTTGACGCCGCGCGCCCTTGCGGCGCCTGGATTGCCGCCGGCTGCCTGGATCCAGTTGCCGGTCCGGCTTTGCGTCAGCACGTAGCCCAGTGCGATGGCCGCCGCGATGAACCAGAAGAGCGACATGTAGATGCGGAACGGGCCGATGAAGAAATCACCGACCAGCGCTTCGGCCAGCCAGCTGCCCTCGGCGCTCCACGTCCGCTGCGGAAAGCCGTCGGTGACGAACAGCGCGGTGCCGCGCACCACCAGCAGCATGCCGAGCGTCACCAGGAAGGATGGGATTTTCAGCTGCGTGACGAACCAGCCATTGACCAGGCCGATGAAGGCCGCGATCAGCAGCGCGGCGAGGAAGCCGACCTCCAGCGAGGTCAGGCCGCTGTTGAACAGCGTCCACATCAGCACCGGCGAAAAGCCGAACAGCGAGCCGACCGACAGATCGAATTCACCCGACGTCATCAACAGCGTCATCGCCAGCGCGATCAGCCCGAGCTCGACGGTGAAGGCCAGCGTGTTGGAGATGTTCTGCGGCGACAGGAAATCGTGGTTGATGCTCCAGAACACCGCGATTTCGACGATGAGCAGAACGAAGGGCCCGAATTCCGGCCTCGCGATCAGGCGTTGGATGAGCGAACGGTTTTCCACTGATAACCTGCGACAGGAAGGGGAAGGCTGAGCCCAGCGCGCAACGCGAAGGGCTCGGCGAAAAGACAGTCGCGACCGCGGCTGCGGCCGCGACTGTTGAAGGTCTGGGTTATTTGCCCGACAGGATGTCGTCGTAGACCTGCGCGGTGTCCTTTTCATAGAGCGCGCCGGTGATGACGTTGAAGCCCGGAGGAATGCCTGACGCCGCCATGTTGGCCAGCGACAGCGCGACGTAGCTGGTCGCCTGCGGGTCCTGCCACTGGCCGGCATTGACGTAGCCGGTCAGCACTTCCTGGGTGGTGTCGAGCGAGTTGCCCCAGCCGACGACCGGGATTTCGCCCGGCTTGATGCCGGCCTGGTCGAACACCCGCTTGATCGAGCCGGTGACCAGATCGCCGAGGCCGATGATTGCCTTGACCTTGGCCTTGTTGGCGGTGAGATAGTCGACCATGCGGTTGATGGCTTCGGCCTGGTCGAGGGTCGCTTCGGTGATCTCATAGGTGATCCCCAGCGGTTCGAAGACGCTCTTGATGCCTTCCTCTTCCTGGACGCCGTAGGTGGCGCCGGGGATTTCGACCGGCATCCAGACGAAGTCGCCCTTCTTCACCAGGCCCTTGTCGACCAGATATTGCGCCCAGTGCTTGCCGAAGGTGACGTTGTCGCCGCCGACATAGGCGTCGAAGCTTGCCTTGGGATCGGGCGTGTTGAAGTTGATGATCGGGATCTTGGCCGTGTTGGCTTCCTTGGCGATTTCGATCAGGCTGCCCGGATCGGGGCTGGTGGTGACGATGCCGTCGGCCTTTGCCGAGATCGCGGCGCGCACGGCCTCCTGCTGCGAGGCAACGTCGCCATTGTGGAACGAGGTGTTGACGGTGTTGCCGGTGTCCTTCGCCCATTGCTTGGCGCCGGCCAGGAAGTAGGTCCAGACCGGGTCGGCCGGGCCGCCATGTGAAATCCAGTAGAACGTCTTGGCCTGTGCCGCCGCCGGAACGGCCAGCGCCACAATCAAGCCAAGCACGAGTAATCGTAGCCTCGTCAGCATTTGCTTTCCTCCCATGTTGAAAAACGACCTCCACGTCCGGCGATGATCCGGGCCATGCCCTTGATCCTCTCCTCCTGCCAGCGCCGACCCGGATGCGCAGAGCATCTTCTTTTGCGGCCGATGGCAAGCCTCTATCCGCCCAATGGATGGTGGCGCGATGCAACGCGCCATCATCGATCCCATCAGATCGCATCAGTTAGAGGGCAATTCCAGGAAAAGTGTGAAACGGTTTTCCGTCCGGAATTGCGTCAACCAAGAGATAGAGATATTTCCCGGCAAGCAGGCGGGGCTTAAACTCAGGCGCGCGGATTTTCCTGGAAGCGCTCGGCCTGGCGGATGCGCAGCACCTTGTCCAGCCGGTCGAGCGCGAGCGCCAGCACCATCACCGCGCCGATCACGAAGGGGCTCCATGCGGCGTCGATGCCGAACAGGGTCACGCCGCTCAAGATGACCTGGACGATCAGCATGCCGATCACCGCACCGAAGACGGTGCCGCGCCCGCCGGAAAGCGAGGTGCCGCCGATGATCGCCGCGGCAATCGCCATCAGCACGAAACCGCCGCCTTGGTCGACGTCGGTAACGGGAGAGCCAAGCCACAGCGCGCCCGCCAGCCCCGAGACGATGCCCATCAGCACCAGCGTCTGCAGCCGCACAGCACCTGTCGGGATGCCGGCATAGAGCGCCGCCTGCGGATTGCTGCCGACGGCCTGGATCCGGTAGCCGAAGCGGCTGCGGTGAAGCACGAGGTGCAGCACCACCGCCATTGCGACGAAGACAAAGACAGCCGTCGGCACAAGGCCGAACAGCTTGCCGTGAACGATCTCAAAGAAGTCGCCGCCTGGGCTGGCCGGAGCTGTCGCTTGCATCTTGACGGCCACCGCCGCCAGGCCCCGGAACATTGCAAAGGTGCCCAGCGTAACGACGATGGCCGGCCGTCGCAGCGCCACCACCAGCAGGCCGTTGACGAGGCCGAGCCCGGCGCCGAGCAGCACGCCGGCAAGGGCGGCAAGCCACGGGTCGATGCCGGCGGCCAGAAGGAATGCGGTGAGAAGGGCCGCGAGATGGAATATCCAGCCGACGGAAAGGTCGATCTCGCGGAGTGCGAGCACGAACACCATGCCGATCGCCAGCATGCCGGGATACGCAGCGGTTTCCAGCAACGACAGCACATTGGCCTCGTCGAGGAAATCCGGCCGGGCAAAGCCTGTAATCGCCACCAGGACAACGAGCCCGATGAGCGGCCTGAGTTCGACGGGCAGGTGAAGGCTGCGCTTCGGGTGGGCAGCCGAACCGGCAAGCTGTAGCATGGGATCCAATCGTGTCATGCCATGGCTCCCACGAGTTTCTTTTTCGGCCGCTCCGCCTCCGGCATCTCGCCGGTGGTGGTCAGTTGCAGCACTGTCCTTCGCTTCATCTCGGCGCCGGACAGCTCGCCGGCGACCCGGCCGCGGTGGAAGACAAGGACGCGGTTGCTGAGGTTGGTCAGTTCGGACGGCTCGACCGAACGCAGCAAAACGATACAGCCATTGGCCGCCATCTGCCGGATCAGCGCATAGATCTTGCGCTTGGCAGCCGACTCGATACCGCCAGCCGGATTGTCTAGGAGCAGCACTTGCGGCGCCGTCTCCAGCCATTTGGCGACTACGATCTTCTGCTGATCGCCGGCCAGCAGCGAATTCACCGGCGCGTCCGGCAGGCCCTTGATGCGCAGCGCATCGATCTGCCTTGCGGCGGCGGCGATCGCGGCCTTGGGCGAGTAGCGGCGCGACCCCCAGTTGCGGGCGCCGGTAGCGATGTTGCCTATGTTGAAGGCCAGCGACCGGTCGGGCATCAGGCCGTTGCACAGGCGGTTGGCCGGCACCAGGCCGATGCCGCGCCGCGCCGCTTCGGTCGGATTTCCAGGCAAGCCGTAGCCGTCGGGGAGCCGCACCCTGCCGCTTTGCGCCTCGCGCAGGCCAAACAGCATCTCGAACAGGTCTTCAACGCCCGACCCCTCAAGCCCGGCCAAGCCGAGGATCTCGCCGGAGCGGGCGGTGAAGCTGACGCCGGAAATCCGGCCGCCGCTCAGACCCTCCACCGTGATCCGCGGCCTTATCGTGCTGGCATTGGCCGGCAGTGCAGGCGGGAACAGGCTGCCGCGCTGCTGGCCGATCATGGCGTCGATCACATCGGCTTCGCTCAACGCCGAGCGCTCACTTGTCAGCACGTCACGGCCGTTGCGCATCACGGTGACCTGGTCTGCGATCGCAAACACGTCCTCCAGCCGGTGCGAGACATAGAGCACGCTCGTGCCCTTGGCCTTGAGGTCACTTAGTACGGTGAACAGGTGCTCGGTCTGGCGCCGGTCGAGCGCAGAATTCGGTTCATCGAGGATCAGCAGCCTCGGGCCTTCCAGAATTGCGCGGCCGAGTTCGACATAATGCCGTTCGCCCATGCCGAGTTGTCCCACAGGAGCGTGGACATCGACGTCGAGCTTGAGTTGCCGAAGCAAGGTGCGGCTGCGTGCCTCCATTTCGCGCCTGGAGACGAAGCCATTGCGCAACGGCTCGCGATTGACGAACAGATTGGCCAGCACCGAGCGGTCGGCAAACAGGCCGAGCCCCTGGTGGACGACGCCGAAGCTGTGCTTGCGTGCAGCGATCGGGCTGTCGACGGTGACGATCTGGTCGCCGACGCGGATGGTGCCGCTGTTGGGCCGGAGCACGCCGGCAAGCACCTTCACCAGCGTCGACTTTCCGGCGCCGCTTTCACCGACGACAGCATGGATGGTCCCCTGTCCGACAGACAGGTTCATATCCCTGAGCGCGACAACGCCGCCATAACGCATGGCGAGATTGCGCACCGATATCATCGGCAAACCGAGCATGCGATTCGGCCCCCACAGACCGCGCCCCGATCCTGGAGCGAATTTCCGATACAGTCACCCGGATTCCGCTAACAAACGGCTTACAGGGACCGGATGCGAACGTTTATCGGCTATCCGTTCGTCCCGCTGCTCCGAAATCAGATCAGGTCGGCCTTGGCGAGGTCCCGCATGAGATGGCTGGCGCCGTAGGTCCAGTGCGGGCAATCGGGCGACAGAAGCACGCGGTTCACCAGCGCGCCGAATTTCTCCGACGAGATGGTGACGATGTCGCCGATCTTGTGGGTGAATCCCTTGCCCTTCTCGCCGCGATCCTTCGACGGCACGAACATGGTGCCGAGATAAAGCGCCAAGCCGTCGGGATACTGGTGGTGCGGCCCCATGGCGGCCGCGACCAGCTCTTCGGGCGAACGGCTGATCTCGGCCATCGAGCTCGCGCCCTCCAGCGAAAACCCGTCCTCGCCCTCGACCTTCAGCCCCACCGTGGCGCGCTTGACATCGTCGATGGAAAAGCTTGCGTCGAACAACCGGATGAAGGGCCCAAGCGAGGCCGAGGCATTGTTGTCCTTGGCCTTGCCGAGCAGCAGCGCCGAGCGTCCCTCGACGTCGCGCAGATTGACGTCGTTGCCGATGGTCGCGCCGACGATCTTGCCGGTGCTGGCGGCGATCATGGCGATCTCCGGCTCGGGGTTGTTCCAGGTGGAGACAGGATGCAGCCCGACATCGGCGCCGAAGCCGACGGACGCCATCGGCTGGCATTTGGTGAAGATCTCGGCGTCGGGGCCGATGCCGACTTCCAGATATTGCGACCAGGCGCCGCGCTGGATGAGCTTGGCCTTGATCTCCATCGCCTCAGGCGAGCCGGGCTTCAGCTTCGACAGATCGTGGCCGATCAGCCCGGCAATGTCGGCGCGGATGGCGTCGGCCTTTTCCGCCGAGCCGCGCGCCTGCTCCTCGATGACGCGTTCGAGCAGGCTGACCACGAAGGTCACGCCCGACGCCTTCACCGCCTGCAGGTCGACAGGCGAGAGCAGATAGGGTTTTGCCGGATCGCGGGTGGCCTGAAAACTGTTGGCGGCGATCGCGTCGAGCGAGCCGATCGGTTCGCCCTTGGCAGAGCGCACGTGTCCGGCCGGATCGGCCATCTCGCAGATGTCGCGCACTGTGGGTGCGGTGGTCGAGGTGACGTCGAAAACGATGCCGTCGCGCACGGTGACCACCAGCGGATGCGAGGCATCGCTTGCCCTGGCTCGGCCGATGAAGAGCCCGTCGGCGGGAAGCTGCGTTGGGTTCGTCATGGCTTACGGTCCTTTGATGATCGAGATGGCAGCTGGGCCGCTGCACTTTCACCGGATTCACGCCAAAGGTCTATCCCGTGGCGCAGGCAATTGTCGGTTCTGACATGAGGCCCGCCCTTTCAAAAAAATGAAACTGGCACTAGTATTTTCATTTTCCGCATACTCCAGGTGAAGCCTTGCCCGCACCGTTTTCCGTTCCGATCTGGCAGAAGCCGCAGACCGCATCCGCCTTCCAGTTGCTCGTCACTGCGCCGGTCGACGTTGCCATCGTCGGCGGCGGCTTCATGGGCCTGTCGACCGCCTTGCACGCAGCCCGGCTCGGTCTCGGTGTACAGGTGCTGGAGGCTGGCGAGATCGGCCAGGGCGCCTCGGGCCTCAATGGCGGCCAGGTCATTCCCGGCCTGAAATATGATCCCGAATGGCTGCTCGAGCATTTCGGCCCCGAGCGTGGCCAAGCGCTGGTCGATTTCGCCGCCTCGGCGGCGGATACGGTGTTCGATCTCATCCGCGACGAAAAGCTGGCGGTGCCGCTCACCCGCAAGGGCTGGATCCAGGCCGCGCATACCGAAACCGCATTGAAAGCGGCGGCGAACAGGGATGGTCAATGGCGGGCGCGTGGCGCCGATGTCCGGCTTCTGAATGAAAGCGAGATCGCCGATATGACCGGCGCGCAAGGCTATCTCGGCGGCTGGCTCGACCGCCGCGCCGGCATCATCGATCCGCTCGCCTATACAGTGGAACTGGCGCGCATCGCCGCCGCCGCCGGCGCCAGCATTGCCGAGCGGCAGAAGGTGGTGAAACTCCGCAAGGAGGCCGGCCTTTGGCGTGTCTCAACCGAAAGCGGCGCCGAGGTGCGGGCGAAAGCGGTTGTCCTGGCGACGAACGCCTATACCGATGGACTGCTTCCGGGCCTCGCGGAAACGATCGTGCCGCTGCATTCCTTCCAGGTCGCGACCGCGCCGCTGTCATCCAACCTTGCGGCGACGATCCTGCCGGAAGGGCAGGCGGTGTCCGACTCCAGGCGCATTCTCGTCTACTACCGCAAAACAGCCGACGGCCATCTGGTGCTTGGCGGCCGCGGCCGCATGGCGCGGCCGAGGAGCGAGGCCGACTGGGCGCATCTGCAGCACGCGCTGGTGCGGCTCTATCCGGCGCTCTCCGATGTCGTCATCGAGAAGCGCTGGTTCGGCCGCGTGGCGATGACACCGGATCACCTGCCGCACATCCATGAGCCGGAAAAGGGCCTGCTCGCCGTGGTTGGTTGCCAGGGCAGGGGCGTCGGCCTGATGACCGCGCTGGGAAAACGCATGGCGGGCTACCTCGCGGGCGGCGATGTCAATCAATTGCCGTTCCCGCTGTCGCCGGTCCGGCCGATCCCGTTCCACGCCTTCCGCCAGGTCGGCGTCGCCGCGACCATCGCCTGGTACCGGATGCTCGACGCCTTCGAGCGCTGATTGGGTGCCGGTCGCCTAGGCCTCGTGGATTCAGCTTGACAGTTTCACAAATATGAAAAAAGCTAAGCCGATTTCATATTTCCGTTGAGCAGTCCGATGTCGAGCATCGTTGCAACAGAAGCGCCGGCAGGGTCGTCCCGAGGCTTCCGCTTCGCCATGTTGCTGCCGGGCGGGCTGGTCACCTTGTTCCTGATCCTGTTTGCCCTTGGCCTTGTGCTCTTCCTCTCACTTCGCGGCAATGACGGTTCGCTGCTCGGCGCCGGCTTCACGGCAGGCAACTTCATCACCGTGGTCTCCGATCCGCTCTACTGGACGGTGACGCTGCGCTCGCTGGTGATCGCCGGCCTGGTGACGCTGGCGACCGTCGTCACCGCCTATCCCGTCGCCTACTATCTCGCTTTCTATGCCGGCCGCCGCCGCAGCCTGCTTTTGTTTCTGGTGACCCTGCCGTTCTGGACCAGCTATCTCCTGCGCGTCTTCGCCTGGAAGATCGTGCTCGCCTACAACGGCGTCTTGAACTCGGCGCTGATCGAAAGCGGCATCTGGTCGGAGCCGACGCTGGCCTTCCTCAACACGCCGGCGGCGGTGGTCGTCACGCTGGCGCATGCCTATGCGCCCTTCGCCATCCTGCCGATCTATGTGGCGCTGGACACCATCCCGAAATCACTGCTCGAAGCCGCCTCCGATCTCGGCGCCAGACCGTTCACGGCGTTTCGCCGCGTCGTCTTGCCCAATTCGATGCCGGGCGTTCTGGCGGCCGCCCTCGTCGTCTTTGTGCCGACGGTCGGCGACTATGTCACCCCGGCCATGGTCGGCGGTCCCGCCAGCACCATGATCGGCACATTGATCCAGTCGCAGTTCGGCAAGGCCAATGACTGGCCGTTCGGGGCGGCACTTTCAGTCTGCGTGATGCTGGTCATCCTCTGCGTGGTGCTGGTCGCACGCGGCGCCGACCGCAAATTCGGCAGCCGCACATGAGCGCGGCGCGGAGAGATGATGGCCGCGGCTGGCTCGGCGTCTATGTGCTTGCCTATCTCGTCTTCCTCTATCTGCCGGTGCTGTTGATCCCGCTGTTTTCCTTCAACAACTCCATCCAGGCCGCGTTTCCGCTGCAGGGCTTCACGCTCGAATGGTATGCCACGCTCTATGGCAATCCGGCGCTGTCCGACGCGCTTTTGAACAGTCTCGTCATTGGCGTCGTGGCCGCCGCCGGCGCCACGCTCTGCGGCATCACCGTCTCCTATATGGACCTCTACGGTCGTTCGCCGCTCGCCGCCACCATCAGCGCCATCTCCAGGCTGCCGATCCTGATCCCCGGCGTCATCGTCGGCATATCGTTGCTGATCCTCGTCAATCTCATCGGCCTCGGCCCGTCGCGCATCGCCATCGTTCTCGGCCACATGCTGGTGGCGCTGCCGACCACCGTGGTGATCATGCGCGGCCGGTTTGCCGCAATTCCGAAAACCATTCGCGAGGCCGCACTCGATCTCGGCGCTTCCGACTGGACGACCTTCCGGCGGGTGATGTTGCCGCTCTCGCTGCCGGCCATCGTCTCGGCCTTCATGCTGGCCTTTCTGATTTCCTTCGACGAGTTCATCGTCGTCTTCTTCCTCGCCGGCACCGAGCCGACGCTGCCGCTCTACATCTGGAGCCAACTGCGTTTTCCTCGCTCGCTGCCGACCGTGATGGCGCTGGGGACAGCTATCCTTGCTGTGTCCGTCATCATCGCCGGCATCGCCGAAATCCTGCGCCATCGCGGGCTGAGCACAGCCCGNCGGCGCCCACCAGTCCAGCCTGAACCATAACAAAAGAGGAGAACCGAAATGGCATTCGACCCGAAATCAATTACTGGGCTGAAATCGATCACTGGCCCGAAATCGATCACTGCAAAGACAGCCCGCACCGGGCTTGCCGCGCTTGCAATCGTCCTGTCGTCGACTGTCGCCTTCGCCGCCGACAAGCTGCAATATTTCACCTGGTCCGGCTATGAACTGCCCGACTTCAACAAGAGCTTCCTGACGGCCCATCCCGATGGCGTCGAGGCCTCGATCTTCGGCGACGACGACGATGCCTTCACCAAGGTCAAGGCCGGCTTCCGCCCCGATATCGCCCATCCCTGCTACGACAAGGTGGCGCGCTGGAACAAGGAAGGCCTGCTGCAGCCGATCGATACCAAGCGCATCAAGAACTGGGATTCGATCTTCCCGGTGTTCAAGAACCTGCCCGACATCCAGGCCGGCGACGGCAAGGTCTGGATGGTGCCGTGGGATTGGGGCAACACCTCGATCCTCTACCGCACCGATCTGGTGAAGAACCCGGAAGCGAGCTGGAACCTTCTGTGGGACAAGCAATATGCCGGCCGCATGGCGACCATCGATGCCGTGCATGACACCCCGATCGTTGCCGCACTTCTGGCCGGCGTAAACCCCTTCGACATGACGCCCGAGCAGATGGACAAGGTGGCGGAAAAGTTGCGCGAGCAGCGTCCCCTCCTCTCCAACTACACCACCGACATGACCTCGGTCGAACAGGCGCTGGCCAGCGGCCAGCTGGTCGCCGCCATGACCTGGAACGCGTCGGCAACCTCGCTGAAGAAGCAGGGCGTGCCGGTCGAGTTCATGAAGCCGAAGGAGGGCATGCTGACCTGGGCCTGCGGCTTCGTCATGCTCAAGGACGCCAAAAACGTCGACCTCGCCTATGACTTCATCAACAGCCGGCTCGACGCCGACTCGGGTAAGTACCTGATCCAGGCCTACGGCTATGGCAGCTCGCTCAGCACCGCCTTCGCCGGCGTGGCGAAGGACGAACTGGACAAGCTGCAATTGCCGGCGGACCCGGAGGTGATGCTGAAGACCACCATCTTCACCGGCCCGATGAAGCAGAACGACGATGTGGCGAAGATGTTCGAGAAAGTGAAGGCGGGCGGCTGAGGGATCCATCGCCGACGGTTGCGCTGCCCCTCACCTGCCTGCCGGCATCCTCTCCCCGTATAGTGACGGGGAGAGGGGCGCTGTCACCAGCGATTTCGCAAATCGCAAACGTTGCAGAAATGGCGCCGAGTTTGCGACCAGCCGCTTTCTCCCCGTCACTATACGGGGAGAAATGTCCGGCAGGACAATGAGGGGCAGCGCCGACGGCAGGTAATTGTGACTAATCTCCTGAAGCCCGCGGGTCTTGCCGCCGCGCCAAAGACTGCAACAAGGACCAACTGATGGACATGCTTGAAGCGAAACCAAAGGCCGACGCCGACATTCGCGTCGGCCGGCGCGTGCGGGCGCTGCGGCTGGAGCGCAATTTGTCGTTGGCCGAGCTGGCAGCAAAAGCCGGCGTCTCCATCGGTGCGCTGAGCCAGATCGAGCGCGGCCTGTCTTCGCTGCGCGTCAAGGTGATCTGGCCGCTTGCGGCCGCGCTCGACATCGAGCCTTCGGCGCTGATCACCGACGGCAACGAAGCCGCCAACGATCTCTATTGCGTGCGCGCCGACAAAAGGCGGCAGCTCCCGGTCAAGTCGGAAGGCATCGCCAAGGCGCTGCTGTCGCCGCCGGGCGCGGCGCTGACCGGCCTCTTGGTGACGGTGGAAGCCGATGGCGGCACGGCGGAAGCCTATGCGCATATCGGCCACGAATTCGGCTATGTCGTCTCGGGCGAGGTCGAACTGGTGGTGGACTCGACAAAATACGTGCTGAAGAGCGGCGACTCCTTTGCCTTCAAGAGCACGCTTCTGCACGCCTTCCGCAATCCCGGCACCGAGCCTTGCCAGATCCTCTGGGTCAACACCACCAAACCCTCGGAGGTGCGCGATGGCGCCTGACGCCCTGGTGCGGCTGGACACGGTCTCGAAGGTTTTCCCCGGCGGCATTGTCGGGCTCGATGCCGTCGATCTCGCTATTATCAGCGGTGAGTTCATCACGCTGCTCGGGCCGTCGGGCTGCGGCAAGACCACCAGCCTGCGCGTCATTGCCGGTTTCGAAAGCCCCTCGGGCGGCAAGGTGCTGCTCGATGGTCGCGACATCACCGCGCTGAGGCCCTTCGAGCGTCCCGTCAACACCGTGTTCCAGGATTATGCGCTGTTCCCGCATATGAACGTCGCCGAGAATGTCGGCTTCGGCCTGTCGCTGCGCAAACTGTCCGGCGCCGAGCAGGCAAAGCGCGTCCGCGAAGCCCTCGACATGGTCGGCCTCGCCGACAAGCTCGGCGCCCGCGTTTCCGAACTGTCGGGTGGCCAGCGCCAGCGCGTCGCGCTCGCCCGCGCCATCGTCTGCGAGCCGCGCGTGCTGTTGCTCGACGAGCCGCTGTCGGCGCTCGATGCGCATCTGCGCGAACAGATGCAGGTCGAACTGAAGCGGCTGCAGTCGCGGCTCGGCACCACCTTCGTCATGGTCACCCACGACCAGACCGAAGCGCTGTCGATCTCCGACCGCATCGTCGTCATGAACAAGGGCCGCATCGAACAGATCGCGCCGCCGGCCACGCTCTACGACCGGCCCGCGACGAAATTCGTCGCGAGCTTCATCGGCACGATGAACCTGCTGCAATCGCGCTTCATCGGCCGCGATGGCGACCGCCTGCGCTTTGCCGCCGGCGGGCTCTCGCTGGAGGCAACATCCGAAACCGGCGACACGCCCGGCGAAGGCACTGAGCGCACCATCGGCGTTCGCCCCGAGGACTTGCTGGCCACCACCGATGCCGCCGCCGGCACCGCGCCGGCGCGCGTCAACTCCATCGTCTTCCACGGCCGCACGCTGCGGCTGCATGCTGAGCTCGGGCAGGGATTGCCGGTGGTGATCGATGCGCCGCGCCAGGCCGAGGGCTTTCAATTCAGCGTCGGCGACGTGGCGCATATCAGCCTGCGCCGTGGTGCCAACTGCCCTATGCTGCCAAGCTGATCCAACCCAATCCCATCATCGACGGTTGGATTTAACCTGCTGTGAAGATCGCCAAGGTGGAATTAAGTGTGAATTGACTCGCAAAGGAACATATTCCTACTTTGCGGGATGCCCGAACTAAGCACCCGACCGCGCCGAAATGTGCAAACCCTCTGCTTGGCGCATGAAGTCGGGCAGCTAATTCGTGTTCGATGTCGGAACTGCAACATCACTCGACACTATCTGCCTGGCGATCTCGCAAAGCTGGTTGGTGATATCCCCTTTTGGGATGTGGAGCGGCACATGCGGTGCGAGCGCTGCAAAGGTCGTGAGCTCGATGCAGGCATCATTCTGCCAAGCGCTGCTGAACGCCTTAAAATTCGCGTCAGACGTCTTGTCGAAATCCGCATGGTTCGCCGGGTAATCTGGCGAGACGACGATTGAGGAGAGCCGATTTCGGGCTAAAACAGAGACCCTTGGGCCGGGGCCTGTGGTGGGAACTTGATCTGTGTGGCTGGCTTCTCAACGATCACCAACGCGTCGTTGGGCGCCGTCCGCTGCAAACGCCGTGCTTCCGACCATGGCGCCGTCAGCCAAGCCTCGGTTTCCTCCGGCGTGGTGAGGATCACGGGCATAGCCTTCTCATGTATCGGCGCAATGAGAGCATTAGGCTTGGTGGTCATGAAGGCGTATAGCTCGAAGTCGCCGGGACCGTCCTTGACCTTTCGCAGGCCCTGCCAAGACATCCAGAAACCAGCGAAGAAGAACAGCGGCCGGCTCTCGCCACGGGCAAACCAGTAATTTCGCTGGATTCCTGTTTCCGGGTCTTTATCGTTCGCCGCAGGGCTGGGCTCGGCAAAGCTGGTCACCGGCACGACACATCTGTGCTCGACGCCCACATATTGCTGCCAGTGCGAATATTGCGGATTGCGAACGTTGGTGGTGCCGTAGTCGGCCTTACCTTTCATGCGCTCGGGCGGCGTTGGCAAACCCCAAAGCAGTTTCGCCAGTTCACGCTCCCCATCCGTCCTGTTGCGAACGACAAGCCCAGGTTGATTGGGATAGACATCAAGCGAAGGTTCGAGGTTGCCGCTGATATCGCGCAATGTGCGGGTCCATTGGCGGACCGCCTCTTGCGTCGTCGTGATGTTGTAGAGGTTGCACATGCACCCAGCATTGCGGAATTGGCTTTTGTCTGCAACCGAAGTCGCTGTCCGACGCCGCCGCAATCGTCGTCACACAGCCGCGCTATATCATCGTCCTGACACACCTTGTCAGCTGTCGTGCGGGTAAAGGTGGCGGGCCGGCAAGCGCTTCCCTACTTCAAACCAGTCTGAACAGGAGGAACACACATGACCATCGCGGATGTTGCCAAGGATTTCACTGAAATGCTCCAGCAGGGGGATCACCTGGGTGCTGGTGAAAAGTACAATGCCGATGATATCGTCAGCCTCGAAGCCATGGAGGGGCCGATGGCCATCGCCCGTGGCAAGGAGGCTCTCAGGCAAAAGGGCGAATGGTGGCAAGAGAACCACGAAGTCCATGGCGGCTCTGTCGAAGGCCCCTATGTCAACGGCGACCAGTTCGCGGTGCGCTTCAAGTTCGACATAACGCCCAAGGCCACCGGCGAACGGGTCACCATGGACGAGGTTGGCCTGTACACGGTCAAGAACGGCAAGATCACCGAAGAGCGCTTCTACTACTGAGCCCGGGTGCCGTCGGGTTCCGGCGCGCTTCGCTGCACGACCCAAAAACCAGGCGGCCGGGACAAAGTCCTGGCCGCAGTGGGAAGAGCTCAAATGGTCTTCACATACTGCGCCAACTGATCGGCCACCGTGCCCCAGCCGTCGAAGAACCCCATCTCTTCATGATTGTTGCGGGTAGCCTGGTCGCGATGGATGGCCGTTGCCGTGTAGCGCGTGCCCTTGTCATCCGACTGAAGCGAAATGACTGCGGTGATGAAGGGCTCGCCCGAGGGCCGATAGCCCGGCAGCAGCGCATCGGTCCACACCAGCCGCTCGTTCGGCACGATCTCGAGATAGCAGCAATGGCGGTCGTTGACCTCCTTGCCGTCGGGCGATTGCATGCGCGTCCGGAACAGTCCGCCCGGACGAAGGTCGATCTCGCAATCGGTGATCAGCCAGGGCTTGGGCGTGAACCATTGCTTGACATGCTCCGGCACCGTCATCGCGCTCCACAAGAGTTCGCGCGGCGCGTCGAGCTTGCGCTCCAGAGTCAGGTCCAGTCTGGGGTCGGGCTTGAAGGGATAGCTCACTTTTCTTGCTCCTTGAGGCTCATCACATAGGCGTCGAATTGATCGAGTCGGCGCTCCCACAGCGTGCGCTGTTCGGCCAGCCAGTTTTCGGCGAGCTGCAGCGGTTCGGGCGCCAGCTGATAGGTCCTGGTGCGGCCGATTTTTTCCGATCGCACCAGTCCGCAGCCTTCCAGCACTTTCAGATGCTCGATGAAGGAAGGCAGCGCCATCTCGAAAGGCTGCGCCAACTCGCTGACCGAGGCCGGACTGCGGTTCAACCGCTCGACCACGCGCCGCCGCGTCGGGTCAGCCAGCGCGCGGAAGATGCCGTCGATCGGCGGGAGACTTGTAGTTGGGGCGTGGAGGCTTGGCATGGGCGATCCTGAGGTCCGTCGACGGGTATGGAAAGATACTTAGGAAAATTCCTTAGTATTGGCAAGCCCTAAAAATGGGCTGATGTGACCGGGGTGCTGGCAAAGCGGGAAGGACGGTTTTAGGCTGTCCGGCGGATTCGACCACCAGCCCAAGGGAAGTGCGTTTTGACGATCACCATGTACGGCATCACCACCTGCGACACGATCAGGAAGGCGCGCACCTGGCTGGAGGGCCACGATGTGCCTTACCGTTTTCACGACTACCGGGCCGAGGGGATAGAGGTGGGCAGACTGGATGGATGGATCGGCAAGGTTGGCTGGGAAAAGCTGCTCAACAAGGGCAGCACGACCTTCCGCGAACTGCCCGACAAGCACAAGCAAGGGCTCGACGAGAAGAAGGCCAGGAAGCTGATGCTGGCCAACCCGACGATGATCAAGCGCCCGGTGCTCGAGGTCGGGGATGAGATTTTGGTGGGGTTCAAGCCGGAGGCTTATGAAGGGGTGGTGAAGTAGCGTAGCCTTGCCTCGTCAGCCTATGGCGTAGCAAGGAGCGAAGCGACGCAGCGCAGACCCAAGGATGACGAACGCGTGGAGGGCGATCGCTAATTGTGCAGGCTTTCGCTTGCGGCGTATGCAGCGGTTCGCTGTCTCTCAACCCGTCCAGCGCAAATACCCCGCCAACGCCACCGCATTGTTATGCGCCTCGTCATGTGCGCTATAAAGCAGCGTCACCTTGGCCTTGCCGAGCAAGCCACGCAGTTTCGCCACCGCTTCTCTATTCCCATCCAGCTCGACCGAATACCGCACCTGAAACTCCGCCCATCGCGCCGGCTCATGTCCGAACCACCTCCGCAATTCATCGCTCGGCGCGATCTCCTTCAGCCACAGCGTCAGCGCGGCATCCTCCTTGCTGATGCCGCGCGGCCAGATGCGATCAACCAGCACCCGCTGCCCGTCATCGGGCGCGGGTGCTTCGTAAATTCGCTTGACCGTCAGGTCGAAACCCATCCGCCCTCCGCGAGCTTACGCCCACTCACCCTTGCGCATCACCGGCACCTTGCGGCTATCCTTGTGCACGCCGTCTATGTCGATCTTGTCGGAGCCGATCATCCAGTCGATGTGGATAAAACTCTTGTTGCCGCCGCGCTGGGCGATTTCGTCCTGGGTGAGCGAGGCGCCGTCGACGAAGCATTTTGAATAGCACTGCCCGAGCGCGATGTGGCAGGCGGCGTTCTCGTCGAACAGCGTGTTGAAGAACAGCAGGCCGCTGGCCGAGATCGGCGAGGAATGCGGCACCAGCGCCACCTCGCCGAGCCGGCGCGAACCCTCGTCGGTGTCGAGCACTTTCTTCAGCACGTCCTCGCCCTTCGAAGCCTTGGCCTCGACGATCCTGCCCTCTTCGAAACGCACCGAGATATCGTCGATCAGCGTGCCCTGGTAGGACAGCGGCTTGGTCGAGGATACACGGCCGGAGACGCGCCGTGCATGCGGCGTGGTGAAGACCTCCTCGGTCGGGATGTTCGGATTGCAGGTGACGCCGTTCTTGGCAGTCGAGGCGCCGCCCATCCATTCATGGCCATCGGCCAGCCCGACGGTGAGGTCGGTGCCCGGGCCGCTGAAATGCAGATCATGGAAATTGTGCTCGTTCAGCCACTTTGTGCGGCCGCGCAGCGCTGCATTGTGCGCCGTCCAGTTTGCGATCGGGTCTTCCACATCGACCCGTGATGCCGAAAAGATCGCATCGGCGAGCTTCACCACGGCGACATCGTCGGCATCGCCGGGGAAGACCTGTTTTGCCCAGGCGAGATCCGGGTAGGCGACGATGTTCCAGTTGATGTCGAAGCCGGTGATCTTTTCCAGCGCCGGCTGGTAGGCCATCGAGTTCGCCTTGTTGGCGCGCGCCACTTTCGCCGGGTCCTGCGCCGACAACAGCGACGGGTCCTCGCCGCGCACGGCAAGCCGCGCCGCATTGTTGGAAAAGGCCTTCGCCATGCCTTCATACATCCAGCCGGCGGCGCGGTCGAAGCCGGCATCCGCGCCGTAGCGGAAGCGCGCCAGCGTGATCTCGTCATCGTTGAAGATCGGCGTTACCAGCCCGGCGCCCGCCTTGTAAGCGTGCTCGACGATGCGCCTGGTCAGCGGCAGTGCGGCGATCGACGAGGTCAGCACCAGATCCTGCCCCGGCTGCAATTGCAGCCCGACCTTGATGGCGACTTCCGCCAGCCTGTCGAGCTTCACCGGGTCGATCGTTGCGGAAACGCCGCGCGAATGTGTGGTCATGATCCTGCCTGCCTTGGTCCGGGAGTGAGAGTTCCAACATAGGCCGGCGCGGCTGTCCTTTCCAGCACCGTCGCGACGGACAGCCCTAGGCAGCGCTTTCCAGCGCGCTAAACTGCGCCACGGTCGCCGCGATTTCCTCGCGGATCCAGATCTTGAAATCGCGCACCTTGCGGCTTTCGGTCTTGGTCGCCGAGGTCACCAGCCAGTAGCCGAGGCCGCTCTGCGCCCGCACGCCGAAAGGCGCGACGAGGCGGCCGTCGGCCAGCGCATCGGCGGCCAGCAATTGCCAGCCGAGCATGACGCCATGGCCGGCGATCGCCGATTCCAGGCACAGCATCGGGTCGGTGAAGCGCGCGCCCTTGCGGAAGCTGACCGGCTCGGCCCCGGCAGCCTTGAACCAGCTCTCCCAGTTGATCATCGCCCGTTCGTCGGTGATGGCGCAGGTCTGCGCCAGGTCTTCGATCGACTTCAGTTTCTTGGCGATCACCGGCGCGCAGACCGGAAAGACTTCCTGCGCCAACAAAAGTTCCGCCCGGCCGCCCGGCCATTTGCCGTCGCCAAGCCGGATGGCGATGTCGATGTCGGAGCGCTCGAGATCGGCCAGCCGCACCGAGGCGTCGATGCGCAGCAGCACGTTGGGATGGCGGTCGAAATGCCGCGACAATCGCGGCAGCAGCCATTTCGAAGCGAAGGCCGGCGCCACCGAAACCACCAGCGTGCATTGGCTTGCCTCGTCGGCCAGCGCCACCGCTTGCGCCAGCTCGCGAAAACCGGCGCCAAGCCGGGCGGAAAAAACCGTGCCGAACTCGGTCAGCACCAGCCCGCTCGCCGTTCGTTCGAACAGCGCCTGTCCAAGCTGCTTTTCGGTGCGGTTGATCTGCTGGCTGACGGCGCTGACGGAGACGTTGAGCTCGCCGGCAGCCGCCGCCAGCGAGCCGAGGCGGGCGACGGTTTCGACGGCGCGCAAGCCGTTGAGATGGACGCGGTTCAGCATGGCCATTCCAGTTTTTCTAAACCGGCGCGGCCGAAATCTCAATTGAAAGACGGCGACACAGGGCAGATTCTAGCAAAGACAACCAGACCGAGGAGGCGAGGATGGTGACGATCGTATCATTGCTCAAAGTCTTTGCCGCCGGCTACACGCGGCGGCGCCCTGACGGGGATGTCCTCAATTGGGTGACCGATCCGCTGTCGCATCCCGTGCTCGACACCATGTCGGAGCGCGAACTCGGCGACATGCCGTTTCGCCTGACGGCGCGCCGCACTGCATACGAGACGGCGCAAGCAGGCTGCCGCTGAAATCGCGGACGCGGTAACTGGGAAGGCGATACTGTCGGCCCAGCGCTGCCGCTCATTGCCATGCCGGGCATTTCTCCCCGTAAGTGACGGGGAGAAAGGTCGCCGGCGCCCAAGGTTTCGCCAATCACCAGCCCTGCGGGCAAGGGCGCCGAGGCACACGGTCCCCCTTCTCCCCGTCACTATACGGGGAGAAGGTGCCGGTGTCCGAACCGGATAGATAGGTAACAGAATGGACCGAT